>JAHAKU010000004.1:0-161078 GCA_018371535.1 Campylobacter concisus | reverse complement strand
GTTTTTATAAGTGTTTAGTAGATCAAGTACATCTTTGCCATTACTTGAGATTGCATTTTTAAGAGCAAGTTGTAGATCTTTAAATGTGCTTTTTAGTTGATTTAGAGCTGGGTTATTAGTATCAGCTTCTAAGCTTGCTTCATAGTTGCCATCTTTTATCTCATTTACAAAGGTGTTGGCTTTTTGGATGAAGGTGTTCTCTTTTTCTTTAGATGTTTGGATCTTTTGGATGTTTTCATTTATAAGAGAAGACATAACGCCAAATTCATCTTTAGAAACGATATTTGACTTAACTGGCTCTTTGATCTCGTAGTTTAGAAATTTAAAGAACGAAATAAGCGAATCAGATATCTTTGAAAGTGGCTTAAGTGATCTGCTAACGATAAATATAAGAAGTGCTACGATGACTATTATAAATATAACTGATGAGATGACTTGTGAGACAAGTGTTTTGCTAAGGCTTGCGTCATAATCGCTCCAAGAGTTTGCAGAGCATACAAGCCAGTTTGCTTGATCGTAAAGCTCGCAAGCAAGAAGTCTTTCTGTGCCTCTAAGATTGTAAGTAAATGTTTTATCGCCATTTTTCTTATACTCGTTTGAGTAGTCGTCAATGATCTTCATAGCTTCACTAGCATCAGATAAAACAAGATCCTTATGAACAAAATGAATTATCTTTTTATGCTCTAGATCAAATAAAGCTATCGCGCTACTTGGAGTTGGTTTTATCTTATTAAGCTCATTATCAAGCTTATCTATGCCCATATCCACGCCAAAGACGCCAACAACCTTGCCATCAACAACTATCTTTTTAGCGATAGTTAAATTTAAGCCACCAGCTGAGCTTGTGTATGGAGCTGAAAAGATGATGCCCTCTTTTGCAATAGCGTCCTTGTACCAGCCTTTAACCCTCGCATCATAGTTTTTTCTCTGATCAAAAACCATAAATTTACGCTCTTTGCCATCAAGCACAGCGTTATAAACAGCACCATCAGTTGCATAGCCAAAGTAAAACTCAGAAAAATCAGTAACCTGTGCTGCGTTCATCAGCACTTTTTCTAAAGCCTCTTTGTCATCTAAAATTTGCGGATGCGCCTCGATGTAACTAGCAAAATTTTGAACGGCTGCAAGCTTATCTTCAAAAAATGCATTCATATAAAACTGCAAAACTTTTGAAGATGAAGTCTTAGACTCCTTTGCTAGATCATAAATCCTCTCCTTGGTATTTGTGTAATTCACCGTTGAAAACACGCCAAGCGAGACAACTAAAAGCACTACGATGATGAGTGCTATCTTGTTTGCTGCTTTTTTCATAAACAAAATCCTTTTGTGTAAATTTTATCTTTATATCGGCAAAAAATTTTTATGATTAATAGCTATTTACAATTTTTAGGTGTGAAATTTCAAGCTAAATTTCATATAAAGCTTAGTTTCTAGCATCTGCTAAAACAAGCGCAAAAAGCACATCAATGCCTGCTTTTTGAAGTGTATCTCTAGCTTCTAGTATCGTTGTGCCAGTGGTTACGATGTCATCGACTAAGATAACTGGTGCGGTGATCTTTTTTAAAATTTTAAAATTTCTTGGATTGTTTTGTCTAAATTTAAGCTCCTTGCCACTGTAACTAACACTGCTTGTCGCATGCAGAGCGTGAAAAACTGGCTTAAGGTTTTTAGCACGAAGTTCATTTGCCAAAATAGCCGTGTGCGAGTAGCCGTGATGCACTCTATCATCTATCGGCAGAGCATAAATTTGCTCTGGGAAGCTAAAGCTTTTAGCAAATTTCTTAAATGCAAATTTGGCTAAATTTTTATAGATAAAAAGTCCGTGCATTTGGTGCTTTGAGTGGATGAGCTCTTTGATCTCAGAGTAGCCGTAGAAGCTATAAATTTTAAAGCCCTCTAGCTCTCTTACCAAAGGGCTTGGCTCACTTAAAATTTGCGAGCAGGTTTTACAAAATGTCTTTAGCGTAAAGCTCTTGCAAAACGCACAAAACATCAGCTATTTAAGATAGCGATCGCAGAGCGTTTAACAGCGTCGTTGATGATATCTGTTAAGAATGGCTTAAATGCTCCGCCAGTGCGAACTAGCTCAAATTTGGTTTGGTTGTTTGAGATATTTTTGATGATACTTTGATCGCCTTTTTGGATTTTAAGAGTGATCTTTATCTTGCCCTTTGTGTTGTCGCTGCCATATCCGCTCATATTTGCTTCAAATTCGTTTATGAAAACTTCAACCACGACGCCACCCATGCCATTTACATTTGCGCCATGAGCTATGAGCTCTTTTTTAAGAGAATCGCCAAAATAGGTCGTGAGATCGTTTTGAAGCACGACGTACTCATCCACGGTGCCCTTGCCATCTGTTATAGTTGCTATAGTGCTTTTGTTTTTGCGACTATCATGCACTGCACTTATATAGACCTCAAAACCACTGCTTTGTTGATTTGAAACGATAGCCTTATAAGGATCAAACGCAAGCACCGTCTGAGTAGGCGCACAACCGCTCAAAAATAGGACAAAAAGTCCAAAGATAGCTAGAAATTTAAATTTACTCATATTTTTCCTTTCAAAGTTTAGTGATCTCATCAGCCACTTTTATGGCAGCTTGCTTGACTAAAAGTGCGATAAAGAAGTCAAACTGACCGCTTTTTGACGCCTCAAGCTCCTCCACGTGGTGTCTAGTCGAGATAGGAATTCGTTTTTTGAAATTTATATCTGAAAGCACAAGCTCACCATATAGATGTCCGTTTAAAATTTCAGAGCTTCTTGAGTAAGCGCCTCTAAGCTCGTCAAATCTAAAATCAAGCCTATATGTATAAGGCGATGTTTGCGTATCCACGACAACGATGCCACGCGAATTTAGCTCACGTTTTAAAAACATATAAAAGAGCACTTCAAGACGTGGATTTGAGTTAAAGACTATGCCACTACCATCTTCTCTTGTGTAATAAATCGACCTTGCGCTGCTTCTAGCATCCATGATCCTATGAAAATAGACCTTCTTTAGCCCGACATTTATGTCGATCATATTTTTTTCTAAGCAGCAGTTTATCGCCACGTCGCTTCTATACTTGACGCCATTTATAAAGACGCCATCGCCCCTGCCTCTGCAAGCACTGCAGTCAGCTGGTATCCTCATAACCTCTTCAAAATAGGTCTTATCTTCGCTACTTATACTTGCACTTTGCACGCCGTCTATGCCCTCGCACGATAGACAAAGACTAGCTTTTGCCACGCAGCCAGTTAGAAAGACGGCTGCAAAAATTGCTAATAATGTCGCTCTTAGCATTTCACTTCCTTTTGCTCTTTTTGTTTTTTGCGTAGATTTTTCACGCTCTCGCCTGCGATGCCATAGTTGTTCGTATCGATCTCATCGATAATGACAACGGTATTTTGAGCGCTTCTACCTAAAATTTCGCTTATTAGCTTTGTAACTCCGCTTATCATCTTCTCTTTTTGCTCCACACTTGGGCTATCACCCTCTTTTGTCACGCAAATTTTCACAAACGGCATAGCACTCCTTTTTAGAAATTTAGCACTTAAATTTTAATCAAAACCCATCCACCAAACGAGCTCCCAAATGCAGATATATCGTCACCTCGAAACAAGGCGAGATATTTTGTGATGATTTTGAAAGCTGTGACGTGAAATTTTGGTGCGGATAGAACATATAGTTCATCAAGCCAAAATTTCACTAACTCTTTCAAAAGGACACAAAAGATAAGCCACTAGTCTATTTTTAGGACTGAAAGGAATGCCTCCTGCGGCAAATTCACCTTACCTATCGCCTTCATACGCTTTTTGCCCTCTTTTTGCTTTTCAAGCAACTTTCTCTTACGCGTGATATCGCCGCCATAACACTTGGCTGTGACGTTTTTACCCATTGATTTCACGGTCTCACGAGCGATTATTTTATTGCCGATACTAGCTTGTATCGCCACTTCAAAGAGCTGACGAGGCACGATCTCTTTCATCGCCTTTACGAAGTCCCTGCCCTTTGTCTGCGCCTTGCTCTCAGGCACGATTATAGAGAGCGCATCGACCGTCTCGCCAGCCACTTTGACATCAAGCTTTACTAGATCGCCCACGCGGTAGTCGCTTGGCTCGTAGTCAAAGCTCGCATAGCCTTTGGTGCTTGACTTTAGCTTGTCGTAAAAGTCCATCACGATCTCGTTCATCGGTATGTCATACTCGAGTAAAACGCGGTCAGTCGTGATGTAGTCCATCTTTGTTTGTATGCCGCGGCGGTTGTTTAAGAGTGTGATTATATTGCCCAAAAACTCGCTTGGCGTGATGATAGTCGCTTTCACGTACGGCTCAAGGATTGAGTCTATTTTATTGACTGGTGGCAGCTGGCTTGGGTTTTGGATCTTTAAATTTAGCCCATCAGTTTGGATGACTTCATAAGTCACGGTCGGCGCTGTAGCGATGAGATCAAGATCAAATTCACGCTCCAACCTCTCTTTAACCACCTCCATGTGAAGAAGACCTAAAAAGCCAACCCTAAAGCCAAATCCAAGTGCGACCGAGGTCTCTGGCTCATAGCTTATAGAGCTGTCATTTAGCTTTAGCTTATCCAGCGCGTCACGCAGATCTTCAAATTTATCAGTTTCTATTGGATAAAGCCCCGCAAATACAAACGGCTTAGCCCTCTCAAAGCCGCCAACTGGCTCTTTTAGCGGGTTTCTAGCCTGCGTCACCGTATCGCCCACCTGCACGTCGCTAACGTTTTTAAGCCCCAAAACAACGATGCCAACCTCGCCAGCGCCAAGCGTTTTGGTCTTGATCGGAGCTATAGGATTTGGATACATGAGGTCTAGCACGATGTGTTTTTTACCTGTGCCCATGACCAAAATTTCATCATTTTTTGAAATTTCACCATCATAAACACGCACAAGAGCAAGCGCGCCAAGGTAGTTGTCAAACCAACTATCATAAATGAGCGCCTTTGTAGGCTTGTTTGCGTCGCCATTTGGCGCAGGGATCCTCGTGATGATCGCTTCAAGCAGCTCTTTTATGCCAACGCCTGTTTTTGCGCTCACTTCGATCGCTCCTGAGCAGTCAAGACCGATGATGTGCTCGATCTCGTCTTTTACCCTAGCAGGGTCAGCCGCTGGTAGGTCGATCTTGTTGATGACTGGGATGATCTCTAGGTTGTTTTCAAGCGCGATATAGACGTTTGCGATGGTTTGCGCCTCCACGCCCTGACTGGCATCCACGACAAGCAGTGCGCCCTCGCAACTAGCTAGGCTACGGCTTACCTCGTAGCTAAAATCGACGTGTCCTGGGGTGTCTATCAAATTTAGAACAAAATTTTGCCCATTTAGTGCGTAGTTTAGGCGGACAGACTGGGCCTTGATCGTGATGCCACGCTCTTTTTCTATATCCATCGTGTCCATGATCTGTGAGCTCATCTCACGGTCGCTTACGGCGCCACACTCCTGAATGAGGCGGTCAGCAAGCGTGCTTTTGCCGTGGTCAATGTGAGCGATGATGCTAAAGTTTCTAATGTTTTTCATGAAATCCCTAGTTAAATTTTAGGCGATTTTATAAAAAAAATCGTTAAAGTTGAGTAAAAATGAGTTTGCTAGGCTAGCAAGGCTTAAATTTAAAGCTCAAATTTAGCTCTTAAACTTTTACGCAAAGCGCAGAGCACAACGCAAAGTGAATATAAAAAATAAAGATAAGCAAGAAACGGCAAGAAAGCAAGAAAAGCTGAAGCATAAACTAAAGCACTAAGCCCGTATGTCGCAGTTGCCAGCGCTGGCACGTGATAAGTCCAAAGCTCTGGTTGATCAAACGGAGCATCAATGACATTAAAATATAGAGCAAAATTTAACGCCAGCAACAAAACAAAATATATAGCCCTTTTTCATACAAAATAGAGCGCAGATCAAGGCTACTACAAAATTTACTGCGATAAGAGGAGCCATATCCATAAAAATACCAAGCAAACCAATAGCCACGACTACTAGATATTCATTTTTTATGCGAAACATTAAATTTAAGCCTTTTGCGTCAAATTTTAGTGATGATGCCCAAAATGCTCGTCTTTATGCGCGCTTTTTAGCTCGCAGATGAGACCAGCTTTATGTCCAAGGCTCTCACTCTCAAACTGAAGCGTGACATGGCCGATGCCAACGTGAGAAAGCTCGTGTTCGATGTGTTTTATCATCTTTGAAATTTCAGCCACACTTAGCATATCATCCACCACCACGTGGGCTATGAGCGCATTTGTACCGGCATTTATCGCCCAGATATGCAGGTCATGCACGATTTTAACGCCATCTACGCCCTTTATAACGCCTAAAATTTCATCCGTATCAAGCTTAAGCGGCACGGCTTCGATCAGGATGTTAAAGCTATCTTTTAGCAAGCTAGCGCCACTTTTTATGATAAGCAGCGAGACAAAGATACTTGCGATGCTATCGGCCTGCGTGAAGTCAAATTTCATCACAAGAAGCGCTGCAACGATAGCACCAACCGATCCAAGCGTGTCACCAAGCACGTGCAGATAAGCACCTTTCATGTTTAAATTCTCTTTTGTATCAGCACTTTTATGCATATAAATAGCTACGACTAAATTTACCACAAGCCCCAAAATACTAACAAAAAGCATCGTCTCAGCTTTGATCTCTGGCTCGTTAAAAAGCCTAATGATCGCTTCAACTATGACAAAGATAGCAAGCGCGATAAGAGCGATAGCGTTTATGAAAGCAGCGACGATCTCGACCCTTTTGTAACCAAAGGTCTTTTGCAAATTTGCCCTTTTTTCTGCGATCTTAAAAGCAACCAGCGACAAAAAGAGAGCCGCGGCGTCTGAGAGCATGTGAAATGCGTCGCTAATAAGCGCAAGCGAGTTTGAAACGAAGCCAAAAACGGCCTCAACTATCATAAACGTGAAAATTAGAAAAAACGAATTTCTAAGAACGCTCTTGTTGTGCATCATTGTCCTTTTTTTGAGTATGAGCTCTTTTTATTATCATAAATTTTTTTTAAATTTTAGCCTAAATTTACAAATTTTGATAAATTTTTGTTGTAACTCTTGATATTACAACAAAAAATCACTATACTTCGCTCATCGGTTGTAAATAAAAAGATTACAACACAAAAAACAAGGAGAACAAAATGAAAAATTATCAGATTGCAAAGATCACAAACGAACCAAGAGTTGAGCTAAAAGAGGCTTTAAATTTAACTGGCTGTGAGGTATCTATAAACGAGCTTCCAGCAAGCACAAGCGTGCCATTTGTCCATGCGCATAAGCAAAACGAGGAGCTTTACATCATCCTAGAAGGTGAAGGCGAGCTTTTCATCGACGGCGAAGTGATAAAAGTAAGTAAAGGCGACGCGGTACGCATAGATCCAGATGGTAAAAGGTGCTTTAAAGCTGGCAAAAACGGCATCAAAATGATCTGCATCCAGACAAAACGCGGTAGCCTAGAGCAATACACAATGAGTGACGGCGTGATAGTTGATGACGTAAAGCCAAGCTGGCTGTAAATTTAAAGGAGAAACAATGAAAATAGCAATCATAGGTGCAAACGGCAAAAGCGATGCAAATTTAGTAAATGAGGCGATAAAATAAGACTACGACGTCACAGCGATCGTTAGAAACAAAGAGTATAAAAACGAAAGCGTAAAGGTCATTTATAAAGATATTTTCGAGCTTACAAAGGCTGATCTAGCAGGCTTTGACGCTGTTATCAGCGCATTTGCAGCATGGAGCGAAGAAACCTTCCCGCTTCACAAAAAAGTGGCAGCTCACCTAGTAAATTTACTAGAAGGCACTAGCACAAGGCTCATCGTAGTTGGTGGCGCTGGTACGTTATTTGTTGATAGCAAAGGCACTATGCTAATGGATACCCCAGACTTCCCAGCGGCATATATGGGCGTGGTAAAGGCTACGGCGGAGTCATATTTTGAGCTAAAAGGTAGCACAAATGTGCTTTGGACGTATGTAAGTCCAGCAGGCGACTACGACGCAAACGGCGCTCGCACTGGCAAATACGTTCTTGGCGGAGATGATCTCATACTAAACTCAAAAAATGAGAGCTACATAAGCTACGCAGACCTTGCGCTTGCGATCATTGACGAGCTAAAAAATAAGAAATTTATCCAAAAGCGCTTCACTGCGGTCTGCGAGAGAGCGTGAGTTTATAAATTTGACAGCTGGCGAAGGCTCGTAAGTCAAATTTAGCTGGCTGTCTTTGGCAGAAAATTTAAGTATAATCACGAAAAATTTAAGGACGATCATGCAAGTTGGCATTAAATTTTCAACTGCGATACACGCGCTTTTGTGTGCTAAATTTTTTGAAAATGAGAAGGTTACAAGCGAATTTATAGCTGGCAGCATAAACACAAACCCAGTTATCGTTAGACGTCTGCTTGGCGCTCTAAAGGCTGCAGGGCTCGTAAATGTCGCAGCTGGAGTTGGTGGAGTGAGCCTTGCAAAAGAGCCAAAAGATATAAATTTGCTTGAAATTTTTAACGCAGTAAATGAGAAAGAAAAACTTTTTAAAATTCACTCTGACTCACCAAAAGCCTGCCCAGTTGGCGGTAGGATAGAAGAGCTTTTGAGCGGGCACTTTTTAAAGGCGCAAACTGCTCTAGAAAATGAGCTAAAAAACGTTACTTTGCAAGACTTACTAGACGAGCTTGCAAGATAAATTTAGGCTAGAATATGATCCTTTCTAGCCTAAAATAAATTTACAAACTACTCTTGCATCGTGATCCATTTTTGTGCGATCCTGACGGCATTTGTCGCAGCTCCCACGCGGATCTGATCGGCACTGCACCAAAGGTGAAGCACATTTGATCTAAAGTTATCAACCCTGATCCTGCCAACATAAGTCTCGTTTGTATCGCTTGAGATAGTAGGCATCGGATACTCTTTTTTAGCTGGATTATCGACTACGACGACACTTGGAGCTTTGCTTAAAACCTCTCTTGCTGCATCTGCGCTCACGTCTTTGTCAAAGTGGATGGTGATCGCCTCAGAGTGGCTTCTAAGCACTGGCACACGCACACATGTCGCGCTCACTTCGATATCTTTGTGAAGAATTTTTTGCGTTTCATTGACCATTTTCATCTCTTCTTTTGTGTAGTCATTATCCAAAAAGACGTCGATGTGAGGGATCACATTTAGCGCTAGGCGGTGCGCAAAGACCTTTGGCTCGCACTCATCAAGCTTAAATTCAAAAAACTTTTGCATCTGAACAACAAGCTCCTCCATGCCCTCTTTGCCAGCGCCGCTTGCTGCTTGATAGGTAGAAACATCGACCCTATTGATGCCAAAAGCGTCATTTAGTGGTTTTAAAATTTGAACCATTTGGATAGTTGAGCAGTTTGGATTAGCGATAATGCCGCGGTTTTTCCACATGGCGATGTCACTTGGATTGCACTCAGGCACGACTAGCGGGATATCTTTATCCATCCTAAAATGGCTAGTATTGTCGATAACTACCGCGCCGCTGTCAGCTGCAAATTTGGCAAATTTCTCTGAAACTGAGCCACCTGCACTAAAAAATGCGATATCGATCTCGTGCTCGCTAAAAACTTTCTCGGTTAGCTCTTTTACTTTGTAATGTTTGCCCTTAAATTCGATCTCCATGCCAACGCTCTTTGCACTTGCAAGTGGCAAAAGCTCACCAACTGGGAAATCAACCTCTTCCATAACTCTAAAAAGCTCTTCGCCGACCGCTCCAGTAGCACCAACGACCGCTACGTTAAATTTTCTCATCTGCTCTCCTTGGTTTCTTTTAATTTTCTTAATTTGCATAATTTTACTAGCCAAAAACTTAAATTTTTACCTATTTTTTACTTCTTGCTTGCAAAAATAGATCTTTTGGCAAAATTTCATCACCCTCGCTTAGTATCGCTGCACGCTGCACGACTGAGATGAGCTCCCTTATGTTGCCTGGATAGTCATAGCCTAAAAGCTCCTCTTTGGCTGCTTTTGAGAAATTTTTAGCCTCAAAGCCATACTCTTTGCAGCATTTGTCTAAAGCATCCTGCGCGATAGGTAAAATTTCATCCTTTCGCTCGCGAAGTGGCGGGATGAAAAGCGGGATCGTGTTTAGGCGGTAGAAAAGGTCCTCTCTAAACCTGCCCTCTTTCATAGCAAGCTCTAAATTTGCATTTGTAGCGCAGATGATGCGAACGTCTATCTTTTCACTCTTTGTAGCGCCAAGTCTTGTTATCTCGCGCTCCTGCAAGGCGCGAAGCAACTTTGGCTGTAAATTTATAGGCATCTCGCCGATCTCATCTAAAAATAGCGTTCCGCCATTTGCCAGCTCAAAATACCCTTTTTTGGTAGCCGCAGCGTCGGTAAATGCGCCTTTTTCAAAGCCAAAAAGCTCACTTTCTATCAAATTTTCAGGTATCGCAGCCATATTTAGAGCGATAAATGCTGCATCTTTTCTTGGTGAGTTTGCGTGGATAAATTTGGCAAAGACCTCCTTGCCAACGCCGCTTTCGCCACTAAGTATGACTGAGGCATCGGTTCTTGCGGCTTTTAGAGCGATATTTAGCGTGGCTTCAAGCGCCTTTGAGCTGGCTAAAAAGCCGTTATTTTCGCTTTTGCTTTCAATTTTTTTTATGCTTTTTGGAGTTTTTTGTTTTAGCACCTCTACCCTTTTTATCGCCTCATAAAGAGTTGAGACGTCAAATGGCTTGGTTAAAAAGTCCTTCACGCCAAGCCTAACGCTCTCGATCGCCTTGTTAAGTGTGGCGTTTCCAGTCATTATGATGACATCAAATTTGCCGTTTAGCTCTTTAATGAACTCAAGTCCGTCCATCTTTGGCATGTTTATATCGGTGATTATTAGATCAGTGTCGTCGCTTAGCTTTTTTAGAGCTTCAACTGCGCTCTTGTAACTCTTGATGTTTAGCTCGTCGTACTCACCAAGTGCGATCTCAAGCGACTTTCGCATATTGATGTCATCTTCTACTATGACGATATTCATTTGATCTCTTTTTTATTGAAGTGTGCCGATGATAGCGGATTTTGGCTTAAATTCCACCATAAATCTAACTGGCAAAATTTTCAAATTTGAAGCATTTGTGACCTGCGCATTTTTGACATTTAGCTCATTTTTTATCATCACTTTTTTTAAGACAAAGCAGTCAAAAATTTCATCTTTGTGTAAATTTAAAAAGCCAAGAGTTGTGGTATTTTCATCTTTAAAAGCGTCTATCTGGCAAAGGAATTTTGGTTTTGGATTGGGTGTTAGAGTCATCGCCTTTGAAAATGAAATTTCTTCAAAGGCAACTATTTGATTTTTCGTATCGACCTTCGCCCAGAAGATAAACTCCTCCAGGCAAAAGGCGAAATTTAAAAGTATCGTTAGTAAGAAAAGACTTCTCGCCACTTATCTTCGTCTATCTTAAGCTCCATATTTACCTTATAAAGCCCGTCTTTGAAATTTTCATTCACGATCCTTGCGTTTTTGACAAGACCTTGAACCTTTGAAGTGATAGATGAGTCGTTTAGCATCGCATCTCTTACGGTATCTTCAGCGTTGATCTTTACGCCATAAAGCTTACCAGCAAGCTGCGAATAAGCATCAGCCATCGCCGCTCTTTTTGCAAGAGTGACTGACTGAGCGTATGAGAGCGAATTTAGCGGAGCTATGCCCTCGCCTGTGGCTCTAAAAGTGGTCTCTCTTGGAGCGCTATCATATATCATCTTCTCTTTTTTCATCACCTCTCTAAGATCGTCTTTATCGACCTTTTGGATGACTACGTTGCGGTTTGATGTGCTAGTTGGCTCGCCCATAAAGCCGTTAAATGAGCAACCGCCAAAAATAGCAACCATCAAAGCAAAAGATAAAATTTTAACCTTCATAAACAACCTTTTTTATGCTTTTATTTAAAATTTAACAGCAAATTTTATTCCAAAAGCCCCATATCTTCGCTTGGTGCTTCATCCTCGTCCTCGCCATCATCTGCCTTAGGGCATCTTGCGATACTTACAACATCATCGCCATCAACATTTACGACGATCACGCCGCTTGTGTTACGTCCTGCTTTGCGGATGCTTTGCATATCAACTCTTATCATCTTGCCGCTTGATGTTAGAGCCATAAGGTCTTGCTCTTCATCAACCATCACAACGCCCACTAGATCGCCTGTTCTGTTTGTTAGCTTCATGCAGATGACGCCTTTGCCACCGCGATTTGTTAAGCGGTACTCATCAGCGGTTGTGCGCTTGCCGATACCTTTTTGAGATATGCTTAAAATTTCTTGATCATTGCTTTCGATGACTGCAGCACCCACGACCTCATCGCCTGGCTCTTTAAATTTGATACCAGTTACGCCGCGTGCCGTTCTTCCCATTTGGCGAACCTTGCTGATCTTAAATTTAAGACACATACCCTTTTTAGTAACTACAAATAGCATTGTCTCATCGCCTGAGTTTGCGTCCTCTTCAGCATTTGCACTATCTTCGTCGATCTCATTTTGAAGCTCTTCAACTTCAAGCACCTCTGTCTCAACACTTAGCTCATTTTCAGGGTCAGTTACTGGTATATCATCGTATGTTTGAGCGATGAGCGCAGTTACAAGCTCGTCGTTCTCATCAAGGCTTATAGCTCTTACGCCAACTGAGCGGATGTTTTTAAACTCACTTAAATTTGTGCGTTTTACGATGCCGTTTTTAGTGAAAAACGCTAGCGATTTGCTCTCGTCAAAGTCAGTCGTTGGGATGATCGCTTTGATCTTCTCATCAGGCTGCAACTGGATCAAATTTACAACTGCTTTGCCCTTTGCTGTGCGGCTTCCCTCTGGAATTTTATAGACTTTTAGCCAGTATAGCTGTCCGCGGTCTGTCACAAACATAAGCGTATCGTGAGTATTTGAAGTAAAGAAGCTCTCGATAAAGTCATCATCATATGTCGTGACCGCTACTTTGCCCTTGCCGCCACGTTTTTGCTTCTCATACTGCTTGCTTGGCACACGCTTGATGTAGCCGCGGTGAGTTATGGTTACGACCATATTTTCATTTGGTATGAGGTCTTCGATGTCGATATCATCGTAGTCATCAACGATCTCAGTAACTCTTGGTACTTTAAATTTATTTTTGATCTCAAGAAGCTCTTCTTTGATCAAATTTTCAAGCAATGTCTCGCTCTTTAAAATTTCATCAAGTCTTGCGATCTCAGCCATAAGCTCGGCTAGCTCAGCCTCTAGTTTTTCTCTCTCTAGGCCTGTAAGCTTGCTTAGACGCATATCAAGGATAGCGTTTGCTTGAAGCTCTGAGAGATTAAATTTACTCATCAAGCCCTCTCTAGCAACGGCTGTATCAGCGCTATTTCTAATAAGCTCGATCACCTCGTCGATGTTATCAAGTGCGATCTTTAGACCCTCTAAGATGTGGGCTCTTGCGCGCGCTTTTTCAAGCTCAAATATCGTTCTTCTAATGATAACGGTTTTTCTGTGATTTAAAAATAGCTTAAGTAGCTCGATAAGGTTAAATACCTTTGGCTCTTTGTTATTAATAGCAAGCATAATAACGCCAAAAGTGCTCTCCATCGTGGTTGATTTAAATAGGTTATTTAGCACGATGTCGCTCATAGCGTCGCGTTTTAGCTCGATGACTACACGGATACCGTCCTTGTCAGACTCATCTCTAACCTCGCTAATGCCCTCTATCTGCTTATCTTTTACAAGCTCAGCGATCTGCTCGATAAGTCTAGCTTTGTTTGTTTGATATGGTAGCTCGTCGATAACGATGACGTCTTTGTTTGGCTTTTTTTCTATGTGAGTTTTGGCTCTTAGTTTGACCCTGCCACGACCTGTGCGGTAGGCCTCTATGATACCTTTTTTGCCAAAGATGATACCGCCAGTTGGGAAGTCTGGACCTTTTATAAATTCCATCACCTCTTCAAGTGTCGCCTCTTTGTTTTCAAGAAGTAGCAAAAGACCGTCTATTAGCTCATCAAGGCTGTGTGGTGGGATATTTGTCGCCATACCGACCGCAATACCGCTTGAGCCATTTAATAATAAATTTGGCACACGGCTAGGCAAAACATCTGGCTCAACCTCTCTATCGTCGTAGTTTGGCACAAAATCAACTGTATCTTTGTCGATATCTTTTAAAAGCTCTTCAGTAAGCATGGTCATTCTAGCTTCGGTATAACGCATCGCAGCTGCGCTGTCGCCATCAATCGAGCCAAAGTTTCCTTGTCCATCAACGACTGGATAACGCATAGAAAATTTCTGAGCCATACGAACAAGTGCGTCATAAACCGCTATGTCGCCGTGTGGGTGGTACTTACCGATGACTTCACCGACGATACGAGCTGACTTCATATAGGCACTTCTGCTGCCAACGCCTAGGTTATCCATAGCGTATAAAATTCTTCTATGAACTGGCTTTAGTCCGTCTCTAGCGTCAGGCAAAGCACGTCCGACGATGACGCTCATAGAGTAGTCAAGATAGCTATTTTTTATAGAATCTTCGATATCAACTGAAGCGATATCTTGAGTTAATTCAAGTAGATTGTCTTTCATTTTTATCCTTAAATTTAGCTTGTGGGATTTTAGCCAAAAATTGATAAAAACTTGCTAAGGGCAAAGCGGCCTGGGTTAAATTTAACCCTTAAGCACGCTCGTAATATGTAGCTCCGTTTGAAAAACGCTTTGTGTAAAGCGGGGTGTATGGCACAAGATCAGCGTGTCCTGCGTAGAGCCTGCCCTCTGGTTTAAGTAGCTTGTGCAGCCTTTCTACGCACTTTAGCCTAAACGCATCGTCAAAATATATCATCATATTTCTTGAAAGGACGATGTCAAATTTACCAAGATTAAACATCGCATCGTCAAAGACATTTAAAATTTTAAACTCACACCTTGGTAAAATTTCTTTTTTGATGAAAAATTTGTCATCTTTTTTTGTAAAAAATCTCTCCTTTTGAAACTCGCTTAGCCTATGTAAGCTCCTCTCGCCATAGCTTCCGACGCTACAAGCCTGTATGGCTTCTGAGTTTATGTCGATGCCAGTTAGCTGGATATCACTTTGTCTAAGACCAAATTCATAAGCAAGCATAGCAAGCGAATAGGTCTCATCGCCAGTTGAGCAAGGCGCGCATAAAATTCTAGCCTCCCCAAGCTCTTTTGCGTAGTAGATCACGTCTTTTAGCTGTGCTAGCTCTCTATAAAAATATGTCTCATTTACGGTGACTAAATTTAAAAGATCTTGCCTAAGCAGCGTGTCAAATCTTATCATCGAAACTAGATCTTTGAAGCTTTTTATCTGGCGATTTTTGGCAAATATACTAACTCTTTGCAGAGTGATGTCTCTCTTTGGCTCCAAATCAACCCCGCAAAGCGTCTTTATAGTGCTCATAAATTCGTTAAATCCATCCATATCGCTTGGTGCTTTTGCCTCTAAAACTTCGCTTTGCTTATCCACTTTGTTAAAAAGCATTTAAAAACTCCTCAAGCTCTTTTCTTATCATCATTAAATTTAACGATTTTAAATTTTGATTTAGCTCTTTAGCACGCTTTGGCATGCCATAAACTATCGCGCTCTCTTCATTTTCAGCTATGCATTTTGCACCTGCTTTATAGAGCTTATCAAGTCCAGCTGCGCCATCATCGCCGATGCCAGTTAGCAAGATCGCAAGTAAATTTACATTTTTTGAGATCTGCGTGCCTGAGTTAAAAAGCACATCAACATTTGGCGTATATATCGTTTTTATCTCAGGTTGTGGCTTTGCACTAACTGGCAAAGTCGCTGAAATTTCGAAATTTTGATCACAGATATAGACGATATTTTCTCTTAAATTTGTCTTTTCGCTTAGAATTTCAACATTTATATTGCACTCCCTGCCCATTTGCGTGACAAATGAGTTTATAAACATCTTGTTCATATGCTGAGCTATAACGACCATCGCACCATTTAAATTTATATCTTTTAATAGTTTTTTTATATGACCTGGGCCTCCTGTAGAAGCCCCTATTAAGACCAGTTTTTGAGCCACTAATTGCCTTTAAATTTAAAATTTACCACACAAATCAAGTTCTAAATTCGCCAAGTTTTGCATTTAGCGTATCTGTCATCTTGTTTAGATGCTCAGCAGCTGAAGCTATC
Source organism: Campylobacter concisus (assembly GCA_018371535.1). Classification (GTDB taxonomy): domain Bacteria; phylum Campylobacterota; class Campylobacteria; order Campylobacterales; family Campylobacteraceae; genus Campylobacter_A; species Campylobacter_A concisus_BO. The sequence continues at coordinate 144,988 of JAHAKU010000004.1, read as the reverse complement.
TCTTCTACGCTTCTTGCACTTTGAGATGAAATTTGACTTATGCCCTTCATGTTTTTTACTATATCGTCAATATCCTTGCCAGTCTTTATATAGTCCTCGATAGTTTTATCAGATAGTCCTATGGCTGATCTCATGATACCACTCATATCTCTTATGGTGTTTTGCGCGTTGTTTGCCACGCCTGTTAGCTCGCTTATTTGCCTTGAGTTTATACTCATTTGCTCGCTACTTTCATTTATCGCTTGAACGATGACGTTGATAGTTGCGTTTATCTCAGTAAGGCTCTTTTGAGTGCGCTCAGCTAGCTTTCTAACCTCATCTGCAACGACTGCAAAGCCACGTCCATGCTCGCCTGCACGTGCTGCTTCGATGGCTGCATTAAGGGCTAGTAAATTTGTTTGATCAGCGATGTCATTGATAACCACAAGGACTGATTTTACCTGCTCGGCATCACGGCTAAGCTGCTCGATCTTGCCAGCCATTTGATTTTCTATATCTGATGTCTGAGCGATCTCTGAAGATAAATTTGAGATGGTATTTAAGGTCTCATCAACGTAGCTTAGCGCCTTTTGAAGATCATCTTTGCCGCCTTTTGCAACTTCGATTGAATCTTTCATATATGATTGTATCTCAGTGCAATCCTTCCCAGCATCCTCAACTATCTTGCTTGAGTTTTCTACCCCGCGACCAGTTTGGACTGAGGTTGAGCTAAGCTCATTTGCGATGGAGCTGTTTTCATTTGAGATATCTTTTGCCTCCGAGATTAAAACCCTTACTTTTTCTATAAATTTATTTATAGCCTCGCTGGCTTTTGCTATCTCATCTTTGCCTACAACTTCTAGTTTTCTTGTTAGATCGCCATCGCCGCTTGAGAGGTTTGTAGCTCGCAAGATTAGCTCATTTAGCGGTTTTGTGATAGAAAATTTAGAGTAGAGCATGGCAACTATTAGTGAGATGATTAAAACTACGACGGCTATGACGATAAAATTTGTAGTGTTTGCATTGGCATCATTTTGCATGGTAGCTGAAATTTTATCTATCTCTTTATACATGCCCTCAAGATCAACAACAGACATCAAAAGCACATCCTCATGAAATAAATTTAGCTTTTGTCCACGTGCTATCTTTCTTATAGTATTGCCATCCTTTGACTTCGCAACAAAATTTACAAAGTCTCCATTACTATTTTGCTTAGCCTTTTCGATAAGCTCTTTTACATATTTATAGCCATTTGCGTCAGTTGCATCAAGCCTATTTTGTCCGTTAAATTCAGGTATACCAGGGTTTGCAATAACCACACCATCTATTGTTGAGAGACTAAAGTAACCAAGCTTACCATCACCAAATCTAGCCTTTGAGAGGTAGTCAATGATATCTTCTTTTTGATCTTCTATAGTCTCGTTTGCGTCGTCATAGACCTCTTGAATTTTTAGCAAAATGTTTGAAACGATATCCATCTCTTCACTTAAAGCTGCTCTTTTATCGGCCAAGACCGTTTCGGTCAGCTCTTTGGTAGAAAATTCTATCGCTTTGTTTTGTTCGTAAATGTTTAGAAAGACTAAGATGGCTCCAAGCACCAGTAGGGACGAGACGATCATCATCGTCACTTTTGATGAAATTTTCATAATAACTCCTTTTTAATGTTTAAATTTCCTTAATTTTGAGATTATAGCACTATTAAAGTGAAATATTTACTTTTTATTTGTGATCTTATACAAAAAGCTAAATATCTCGGCCACCGCTTTATATAAATTTGGCGGTATCTCTTGATCGACCTCGACCTTGCTTAAAATTTCAATGAGATCAGGATCCTCTTTGATCGGTATATCGTGCTCTTTTGCTAGGCTTATTATCTTATTTGCTATCTCGCCAGCACCGCTTGCAAGCACCTTTGGAGCGTTATCTTGCGATCTATTGTAGCCAAGAGCGACGGCTTTTTTCTTATTTACTTGCATCAAATTTTCTTATCAAAGCCCACATCAAGGCCGCCAAAATTTTTAAATCTATCGTTTAGCTTCACCTTTGGCAAGGTTTTGATGTTAAAATTTGAAACGATTAGTCCAAGCTTTGAGATAGCCTGCTTTAGCTCGCTTGAATTTCCTAAGATAAGCTCTTTAAACTCATTTGTCTGCGTTGCCACCGATAGATCGATATAGCGTTTATCCACAAGCCCAACCATCACATTTATCTGGCCAAATTTCTTAAAATTTAGATCGATCTGGGCATAAAATTTATCCTTTTTGCCCTGCTTAAATGCGACATTTCCGCCCTCCACGCCGTCCCAGATATAAGGCATATAAGTTTGTATGCCTCCTTGCAAGCTTGAGACCATCTGGTGCATCTCGATCTGCGAGATCATCTTGTTTGCAGCATTTACGCTCTGGGCGTTTTGGCTCTTTTCGCTTATGTTTAAAAGCGTGCTTTTTACATCTTGATTTAGCACCTTTGAAATTTCACTCTGGCTCTTTGTCGTGATGTTATTTATATCATTAGTGGCTAGTTTTAGCTGCTTTAAAAGCGCCTTACTTTCGGCTAGATCGCTTTTAGCTGTGCTTGCTTCTGGGTCTGCTAAGCTAAGGCTGTGAGCTAGGCGTCTTGCAGCACTTTGGAGCTTATCTTGCAAGCTGCCCTCTTTTGAGACGTCGCTAACCTCATTAAACGCCTTTACAAGTCCAGCCTCATCGCCTATGTTATTTAGCATTTTTAGATCGTTTTTTAGGCTCTCAAGGATAGCTTTTAGCTCTTTGTGATTTTGTGTAAAGCCAAAGTTTTGATTTAGTTTTTCGCTAGCTAAATTTGCCACCTTTTCGCTTAAATTTGAGATGAAATTATCCATCTTACTGGTCTGATTTTTAACAGCGTCTGCGCTTTGCTCTTTTGAGAAGTTTTTATCTAGAAATTTAGCCACATTATCAAGCTTATCCACATCTTTTAAAAGCGTTTTTATACTTGAGTTATCAAGGATATTTTTAGCGTCACCGCTCGCTTTTTCAAGCATAGAAGTAAGCTTCATAAATGAGTTTTGATTATCCAAGCTCTCATCATTTAGGGTTAAAATTTGACTAAGTAAATTTTGATTTGAGAGATTTTTTATATCGCTTAGTAGCTTTTGTATCGAGCTTGGCAGCTTCTCTGGGGTAAGTGCATCTTTTAAATTTGCTTCAAGCATGACACCTGAGTTTTTGATCTGATCATTTAGCGAGCCAGCTTTAAGGTCAGCTATTGGCTTTAGAAATTCTTTTAGTTTTAGAGCAAGGCTCTTTATCTCAGGGCTTTCATTTTGCACAGCTTCTGCCTCTAGGCTTTTGGCAAGGTCAGAGAGCTCGCTAGCTAAATTTGGAGCGATCTTGGTATCTTTTGCCTGAGATAAAATTTGCTCAGCTTTGCTAAGGCTTGAAGCGCTTTTTAGATCATCAAGCACCCTTGCAACTAGCTTGCCAACGTTATCAAGGGCGTTTGAGACGCTCTGTTCGCTTGGCGTCCCAGCTGGCTGATTTTTAAAAAGCGAACCCTCGTTTTTACGGACAGGCGCGTTTTGGGTGGCGTTTTGCCCAGTTTGAACCGAGGTGTTTGATATGTTTAGAGAATTTGCTACGTCCATTTTCTACTTTTTATTTTCTCTATCGGCAAAATTGCCATTTTGCTGAATAGTCGCGATGCCAGCCGTCCTTGCAACGAGCCTGTCGTTGTAGTCTTTTCTCATGTGCTGTGGTATGGTCTTTTGCGTTAGCGCAAATAAAATGAGCCCAACATAAAGCACCAAATAGACATAGATAAAGCCAAATGCGCCAAAAATTTTCATCGCGTAGCTCATAAGAAGTGGCGAGAAAAGCGAGGCAAAAGAGTAGCTAAAAAGCAGTGCGCGTGCCACTTGGACGCTCTTTGTCTTGTCTGTGATCTCGTCGTTTGCCCTAGCAAGCGAAAGTCCGTATGTGCAAAAAATGCCGCCGCCAAAGAAAAACGAAAGTATGTATTGAACGATCAAATTTGAGCCATTTAGCAAAAATAAAACCGCACTAATTAAAGATACAACACTACAAAGCAAGAGCGCTGGGCGTCTGCCATATTTATCTGAAAAGCCTCCGATAAATGTTTGAGCCAAAAAGCCCCCAGCCATCGCTATGGTCATGAAAAATGACGCCTCTTTTGCGCTATATCCTTGAAGCAAGACAAAGAGACTTGCCATCGAGAAAAATCCATTTATCGCAAGTCCTGCAATGAGCGCGCCAACAAGGGCTAGTGGGACGATGCCAAAAATTTTAGGGATGTTTATGGGTTGGCGCTGCGGGATTTGAGGCTGGTTTATGCGGATTAAATTTAAAGGTATGCTTGAGAGCATGATAAAGGCTGCACTGATGATGAAAATTTCAAATGCACTAAGATCAAGCGCTAAGATCAAAATTCCAAGTCCAAAGCTCGTGTAGAAAACGCACTCGTAAAAGGCGATGACGCGCGATCTTATCTTGTTTGGGATCTTAGCGTTTAGCCAGCTTTCTATAACCATCAAAAGTGCATAGTAGCAATATCCCAAAAAGGCTCGCAAAATCGCCCAAAATATCAAATTTTCACTTATGGCATGAAGCATGGCTGAGACTGCAAATATAGCTGAAAAGATAGCAAAAGCTCTGATATGGCCGGTGGTTGAGATGACCCTGTGCGCTGTGATCGTGCTAATTAACGCTCCTATGAAAAATCCAGTGTTAATTAGTCCAATCGCAAGCTCGCCTACGCCATTTTGCTTAAGAAGCGCACTACAAGATGCGATGACTAGGCCATTGCCTATAAAAAGTAGACTCATGCCTAAAAATAGCGGTCCCATCGAGCGAATGATCCTAAAACTACTTGCCATCTGCGTCCTTTCTCAAACTAAATTTATTCTCCATTATCCCAAAAACAAATGCCCCAATGGGCATCGGAGCAAGCCCCACTAAAAAGCCAGGCACGTTTAGTAAATTTTCATTTTTTAAAAATATAAATCCAAAAAAAAGTATCGCATATGCAACCAAGCGATAAGGCATAAATGCTGCCACAAAGCTTTTATCTTTAAATGAAAATTTCTGCTTTTTTTGCCTTGCTTTTTCATCTTTTAGGCTAAGCTCTTTTGCCTCATTTTGGGGCAAAATTTCTTCATCCTCTTCGTCCTCTTCGTCTATCTTGGCTAAAATTTCATCTCTTGCATTTTCTAGCCTTGAGTTTATGCGGTTTTTATAGGCAAAAAAGCTAGCCGTTAGGATGATAAGCGAAGCAAAAAATGAAATTTGCGAGCTTATAAAAAATTGATTTGATATAAATTTGCCAACCGCGCTAAGGGCGAGCCAAAGCGCAAAGTAGCAAAGAAAAAGCCTGCTAATCGTCCTCGTCATCATCGTCTTTTTTATAGCCTTTATATCTAGCCTCGTCTTTTAGCTCATCTAGGCTTTTAACCTGAGCTTTGTAGGCCTTATAAACATTTAAAATGGCAGCTGCAATGCCAAAGGCAAGCCCTATCCAAAGCGCTGGCGTGAAATTTGTAGCCTTTTTTACAAGATACCCCAGCCCAGTGCCGATCACCACAGCCACGACCATCGATATGCCAAGGCTTAGTTGCTCAGCACCAGCAACGATATCTTTTATCTTAAATTTTGCCATTAAGCTTTTATCTCCAAAAATGCCTCTTTAGCTGCATTTACCGCTAGATCGATATCCGCTTCGCTCATCGCATCGCAGATAAATCCCGTCTCAAACTGGCTTGGCGCTAGATAAATTCCGCGCCTAAGCATCGCTTGGTGAAATTTAGCAAAGAGTTTTGTGTCGCTTTTTAGCGCATCGTCGTAGTTTTTTACCACGTGATCTGTAAAAAAGTAGCCAAACATAGAGCCACGAACCTCGGTTTGAATGGTGATACCAGCGCTTTTTGCTGCCTCTTTGAAGCCCTCCATTAGTTTTTTAGCTAGTTTTTCAAGTCTAGCATATAAATTTACGTCGCTATTTATCTTTGAAATTGCCGCTATGCCAGCGCTCATCGCCACTGGATTGCCACTTAGCGTGCCTGCTTGATATACAGCGCCATCAGGGCTTAAGCAGTCCATGATCTTAGCCTTACCGCCAAATGCAGCGACGTTCATGCCTCCGCCTATAACCTTGCCAAATGTGACAAGATCGGCATCTACTTCGTGAAATGGATATGAGCCAAGGCGAGAAGCTCTAAAACCGCTCATAACCTCATCAAGTATAAGCACTGCGCCAAATTTATCGCAAAGCGCTCTAAGCTCACGTAAAAATTTCTTATCAGCTGGCACAAGCCCCATATTTCCAGCGATTGGCTCGATGATGACTACGCCTATCTTCTCTTTATTGTTTTCAAAGATGGCTTTTACGCTCTCTATATCGTTGTAGATAGCTAAAAATGTATTTTTCACAACATCTTGTGGCACGCCGCCGCTTGAAGCGTTGCCATAAGTCGTAGCGCCACTTCCTGCTTTGATAAGAAGTGCGTCGCTGTGTCCGTGGTAGCAGCCTTCAAATTTGATAAGTCCGTCTTTTTTGGCATATCCTCTAGCCACTCTGATAGCGCTCATGGTAGCCTCTGTGCCAGAGCTAACGAAGCGAATTTTATCTATTTGTTTAAACTCATCACATATTAGCTTTGCTAGAGCGGTCTCTTTTGGAGAGGGAGCGCCGTAAGAGACACCTTGTTTTACAGCAGAGATGATCGCTTCTTCGATATCTTTGTCGCAGTGACCAAAGATGAGCGGACCCCAGCTTTGGATGAAGTCAAGGTATTTTTTGCCCTCGACGTCGTATAGATAAGCTCCCTTAGCATGATCTATCATCACAGGCTCGCCTCCAACGCTGCCAAATGCACGAACAGGTGAATTTACGCCGCCTGGGATATATTTTTTAGCTTCACTAAATGCCTCTTTATTTGTCATTTTTTATCCTTTTGATTTTGTGTTTTTAAATTTGTCTTTTGATTATCTTTTTGATTTGTTACTGGTTTTGCTGGTGACTTTGGTGTCTGGGTGTTAGCTGGCTTTGCAGGATCAGCTGGCTTTACAGGAGCGCTCTTGGCTGGCTCTGCAGTTTGTGCGTTTGGGGCAGCTTTAGCAGGTTGCTCTGGCTGTTTTTGCATAGTAGCAGGCGTGGCTGGCTTAGCTAAATTTTTTGGTGCTACTTTTGCCGCTTTTGCAGGAGGTTTCATCTGATTTGTGATGTATTCATAAAGGATGGTCGTCTCCTCGTCTGTCAAAAAGTAGCTTGGCATGACGCCTTTTGGCTTTGTAAGAGCTGCTTTAAAGCTTTCAAAATCTATATCATTTATCTTTGGCGCTCTAAGCTCATCATCGACCGTTTTGTTTGCCTTTTTGTCAAAGTGCTTGTATTTAGAGATTAGGCTGCCCTCGCCCTTTGCGCCGTGACATTTATCACAGCCTATGCCACGCGGATTTAGGTAGAGCATCTTGGCGTACTCGGTCTTTGTGATAAAATCAGCTCCAAAAATCGCCACGCAAAATAGCAAAATCAAAAAAACAGACCTCATAAACCTCTCTTTTAAAAATTTAATTTATTTTTAGGTATGATACCACCCTTGTGATTAAAAAAGCTTTTAAGTAAGGATCGAATATGAAAATTTTAGACGGAAAAGCCGTATCTTTAAAGGTCAAAGAAAGCGTAAAAGTAAGAGCTGATGAGCTAAAGAAATTTGGTGTCGAGCCAACCTTGGCCGTCGTCTTGGTCGGTGAAGATAAGGCATCTCAAACATACGTTAGAGCCAAAGAGAAAGCCTGCAACGAATACGGCATAAAAAGCGTAGCTCACCGTCTAAGTGAAAATACAACCCAAAATGAGCTACTTGCCCTTATAAACGTGCTAAATTTAGACGATAGCATCCATGGCATCTTGGTTCAGCTACCACTACCAAGGCACATCGATACAAACGTCGTGCTCGCAGCGATCGATCCACGAAAAGATGTAGATGGCTTTCACGCTGTAAATGTTGGCAAACTTGTTAGCGGCCTTGATGGCTTCGTGCCTTGCACACCGCTTGGCGTGATGGAGATTTTAAAAGAGTATGGCATAGAAGTAGCTGGGCTAAATGCGGTGGTGATCGGCAGAAGCAACATCGTTGGCAAGCCTATGGCAAATTTACTCCTAAATGCCTCTGCAACGGTTACGGTGACACACAGCAAGACTAAAAATTTAAAAGAAATTTGCAAAAATGCTGACCTCATCGTTGCAGCAATTGGCAAGCCATTTTTCTTAAAGGCTGACATGGTAAAAGATGGCGCAGTAGTCGTTGATGTGGGCATAAACAGACTTGATGATGGCAGGCTTGTGGGCGATGTGGATTTTGACGAGGTCGCACCAAAATGCTCATATATCACGCCTGTTCCTGGCGGCGTTGGTCCGATGACCATAGCCATGCTTTTAAACAACACAATCCTTGCTGCACAAGCAAAGATAGCTAAAAATTAAAGAGTAAGATAATGAAGAGAGCTTTTACTAAATTTTATGACTTTTGCTCGAGCTGGACAGGTACGGTTATCATCGTTTTGCTTGTCATTTTCTTTATAGCTCAAGCCTTTGTGATCCCGTCTGGTTCGATGAAAAACACGCTTTTGGTTGGGGATTTTTTATTTGCTAAAAAGTATGTTTATGGCATACCAACACCAAGAATTCCATGGCTTGAGATGAAAATTTTACCTGAGCTAAATGACAATGGCCATCTCATCACAGGCGATGGTCCTACAAGGGGCGATATAGTCGTATTTCGCTATCCAAACGATGAAAAAACTCACTTTGTAAAGCGCTGCTTTGCAACTAGCGAGGACGAGATCGTCTTTACTGAAAAAGCCCTCTATCTACGCCCAAAAGAGGGAGATAGCTTCATAAAGGCAAACTGCCGAGAGAATTTAAACGGCAAAGAGAGTAAATTTGGCTACTCATGCAAGGACGTTGTCGAGCTTGATGGCAAGCTTTTCATAAAAGAGCCGTATAGATTTAGCGGCATCCACTACGATGAAAATGTAAATTTATTTGAGCAGATGGTTTTCATGCTAAATACAAACAAATCAAACGTTTTTATGAAGCCAGCGCTCATTAGCTCACTACCGCAAAATCCAAATTTTAACTTTAACGCTTTTTATGTCAAAGTGCCAAAAGATGAGTACTTTATGATAGGCGACAACCGCGACCACTCAAACGATAGCCGTTTTTGGGGAAGCGTGGCTTACAAAGATATAGTTGGACAGCCTTGGTTTATATATTTTAGCTGGGACAATAACTACAATGTGCGCTGGGAGCGTATCGGACGCTTTGTAGATACGATAGAAAACGATGAGTTTTTCACAAAACAAGCTCTAAAAGAGGGAGAAGTTGATGGACTTCACTAATTTTGACCCCATAAAAGTCGCCACTATCGTCATCTCTTTAGTGATCGCCATAGTCGGTCACGAGATCGCTCACGGATATGTCGCTTATAAATTTGGCGACAACACCGCAAAAAGCCTTGGCAGGCTTAGTATAAATCCTATAAAACACATCGATCTTGTTGGCACTATCATCGTGCCACTGGTGCTTTATCTAAGCACTGGTATGATGTTTGGCTGGGCAAAACCAGTGCCTGTAAATACCTACACAGTTGTGCGAAATGGCGGCTACAAGGCAGCTATCTACGTAAGTCTAGCTGGCATCTGCTACAACGTCATCTTAGGCATCTTATCGCTTTTTGTGCTAAAGGCTCTATTAAATATAGAAACCTTTGAAATTTTACTTCAGTTTTTATTTACGCTTGCGCTTTTAAATTTGATGTTAGCTATCTTTAACCTCTATCCGATCCCGCCACTTGATGGCTTTCACGCGCTCGAGTACGCGCTTAGAAATTTTGGCTTTCACGCACTGGCAGAGAAGCTTGAGAGCATCTCAAGATACGGCTTTGTCATCCTTATCATCATCCTCGTCTCGCCTTTAAAAGATACTATCTTTTATCCAACAAGATACGTTTTAGATATCGCAAGCGCCTTTATAAATGGCTAAATTTAGAGCAAATTTGCTCTAAATTTTTGGCTTTGTGATCTTATAAGAGTACTCTTTTTTAAATTCCTCTTTTGATGCAAGACTAAATTTAAGCTCCACCTTGCCATCTTTGCTGATATCTTTTTTATCAAAGCCCTTTATCTCGACCTTTACCGCCTCATCAGCAGAAACTGGCACGCGATCAACCAAAGTGACATCGACACTTTTGCTTGAGTTGTTTTTGACACTTATCTCATAGCCCTCTTCGCTTATTCGCTCTTTGCCAAGAAACGAGCTCTTTTTAAATTTATTTAAGCGCTCTTTTTTAAGCTCGATTAGCTCGTTTTGTCCTAAAAATAACTGCGCTGGCTCATCTTTAGCTTTCATCTCAAACTCGCTTGGACTGCCAACACTCACGCCATTAACATAAAACTGCGTTTTAGCTGGCGTTAGATCATCATTTAGCTTAAAGCTAGCTACGTTATATGCCTTTAGCGAGCCGTAAAAATCAGCAAAAACGCTAAAATTTGCATCCATTTTTTGCGTATCATAAGTTATATATTTGCTCTCGCCTTTTGCTAAATTTATCCCATCTATCTTCCAAATTTTGGCAAACTCATTCTCATCTCTTTGCACACGCATATCAGCGACCTCAGCGGCGACTTTCGCAGCTCTTAGCATATTTTTTGAAGCGCCGTAACCATCAGCCTCCGCCTCACTCTCCTCGTACCAAGGGTAAAACTTGCTTGGAGCAAGCGCCTTTTGGTATCTGGTCGGATAGATGGCGAGCTTTAAATTTTTAACATCGCTGGCAAATGGGTTGGTGAGTAAAATTTCTTGTTTTATCAAGATATTTTTGTTTTTTGTGTCTGCATAAATTTCATTTAGCGTCTTTGGGACCTCATCATCTATATATGAGAGCGTCGCCTCTTTTGGGTCGCAAGCAAATTTCATATCAAGCTGCAAAAATCCAACCATCTCGCTCTTTGGCTCATTTTCTTTAAGCGCTTCAAGCTCACTTTTAGCAGCTGAAATTTTCTCGATATTTTCTAGGCTAAATTTATAAAACTCATCAGCCCTTTTTGTCACATCGTTACTTTTGTTTTCTTCTACTAAAGCTTGTTCTATAAACCTACCTCTTGCATTTAGCGCTTCAAGCTTATTATTTAAATTTGCAACTTCTTGCTTCCATTTTATGTAACTTGGGCTATTTTCTTCGCTGATCTTTTTTAGGTAAGCATTCGCGTCACAATCCCCATTTATCGTGATGTTCTCACTCTGCACACCCTCTGGCACAAAGGCGCTAAAAGAGCTATTTGCGTCGCTAAATTTTTGAGTGATGATGGTTTGATCTGTGTAGATCTCTATTAGATTTTCATTTGCAAAGGCTAGCGTAGAAGCCACTAAAAAGAGTGCTTTTTTCACATTTTCTCCTTTAAATTTTTGGTAAATTATAGCTTCATTTTGGCTGAGAGTAAAATTTTATTTTAATGCAACTTTGACTATAATCAACAAAAAATTTAACGGACTTTTCATGAAGATAGATAAAGTTTTCTTAGCTAGCGATCACGCTGGTTTTGAGCTAAAAAACGAGCTTAAAGAGGCTATTAAAGGGCTTGGATACGAAGTGGTTGATCTTGGCACAAACGATAAAAATAGCGTTGATTACCCTGATTATGCGCATTTGCTAGCGAGCAAGCTTGAGCCTAACTGCTACGGCGTGCTAGTTTGTGGCACAGGCATAGGTATCTCGATAGCCGCAAACAGGCACGAAAACGTAAGATGTGCCCTTTGCCATGACGAATTTACCGCTAGACTTGCCAGAGAGCACAACGACGCAAACGTGATCGCTTTTGGCGCAAGGGTTATCGGCGCAGGCGTGGCTATCTCGGCTGTTGAAGCCTTTTTAAAGACTGAGTTTGCAGGCGGCAGACACGAAAGAAGAGTTAAAAAAATAGAGCTTGAGGCTGGCAAATGATAGGCGAGTGGATCGTTTTTACCGCTCTTGTTTGTGCTGCGATCTACCTAACCGTCATGGTTTTTTACTTCAAAACGCTTCTAAAAAAAGAGCGTGCGACAAAAGATTTTATGAAAAATAACCTCCAAGATACCGAGGTCGTCATAAGAAAATTTCAAATCCAACTCCAACGAAGTCTAGGCAACATCGACATCTTGACAGATGAGCTAAACAAAACTAAAAACGACGTAACCTCACTTCGCACAAGAAATTCCCAGTACCGCTTAGAAAATGACAAGCTAAGACAACGCATACGTGAGCTTGAAGGCAAGATCGAAGCGCTACTTTAACATCAAATTTAAGGAAATTTATGAAAATTTTAGATCAAAAAGGCAAAGAATTTTTACTAAACTCTATTCGCTGCATAAACGACTTTCCAAAGCCTGGCATAGTCTTTCGCGACATCACGACGCTGCTAAATAACAAAGAGGCATTTAACTTTTTGATAGATCATTTGGTGGCTAGATATGAGGACGCAAAGATTGATTACATCGCTGGCATTGAGTCACGTGGCTTCATCTTTGGCGCGGCGCTTGCGGCAAGGCTAAGGCTGCCTTTTGTGCCTATTCGCAAGCCAAAAAAACTGCCTTTTATCACGCTTTCTCAAAAATATAGCCTAGAATACGGCGTCGATGAAGTGCAAATTCACATCGATGCTTTTGGAGAAAAAGCGGGCGCTAGAGTGCTTTTGATGGACGATCTCATAGCCACTGGAGGCACTGCAAAGGCCTCAGTTGAGCTTATCAATCAAACTAACGCAACCTGCGTAGAAGCGTGCTTTCTCATAGATCTAGTCGATCTAAAAGGTAGCGAAAAGCTAAAGTCGCTTACTAAAATTTACAGCGTTTTAGAGGTTTAGAATGGAAGAGTTTTTTATAGAACTGCTTAAAGAGTACGGCTACATCATACTTTTTGTCTGGTGTATCATGGAGGGCGAGATGGCCTTAATAATGGCTGGAATTCTCGCTCACACCACGCACATGCACATCGCACTTGCTATCTTTGTGGCTGGACTTGGAGGCTTTGTGGGAGATCAAATTTACTTCTACCTTGGCCGTTACAATAAAAAATACATCGCAAAAAGGCTTCACACGCAGCGGAGAAAATTTGCAGTGGCGCACATAATGCTGAAAAAATACGGCTGGCCGATCATCTTTTTGCAACGCTATATGTATGGTTTTCGTGTCATCATACCGCTTTGCATAGGACTTACCGGCTATGACGCCAAAAAATATGCCTTTATAAATTTGATCAGCGCTTGGTGCTGGGCGGCGATCACCACCATACCTGCTTGGATACTTGGCAAGCATATATTGGTGCTGCTTCAAAAGGCAAAAGAGCACTGGTATGTCGCTATCCCAGTGGTTGCCATATTTATGGGGCTTTTGATCTATACATTTAAGCGCATCGAAAATAAAATTTTAAACGAAAGGAGAGATAGAAGACATGCAGTTTCAAATAGTTGATAAAAAATTAAAAGATATAAAAGCTGATATTGAACTAATTTTCGTAGTAGATAAGGACTTAAAACATAAATTTATAGGCGATAAAGAGGCTATTAAATTTAACAATTACAAAGGCGATAGCGTCCTTGTCCTAAGTGAGGCAAAAAGGGCTTACGTGCCACTTTCTAAGCTTGATCTTGACGAGCTTAGGGTTGCAGCCGCTAAAGCTTATAACGCACTAAAGTCACTAAACATTAAGAGCATAAAGCTAGCTTCTTACGTCGCAGAGTGCCAAAAACTAAGCTTTGAAGCGCTAGCTGAGGGCTTTTTACTTGGAAGCTACGAATTTAACAAATATAAAGAGAAAAAAGATAAATACACCCTAAAAGAGATCATCTTTTCAACTGAAGAATTTGCTGGCAAAAAGATCGATCTAAAAGCTGCAAATGAGGGCTTTAAAGAGGCGGAGATAATAGCAAGTGCTACAAATTTCACAAAAGATATCGTAAATGAAATCCCAGAAATTTACACACCGCAAAAGATGGCGCAAGACGCTTTAAATTTAGCCAAAAACATCGCCAGCATAAAGTGCGAGGTCTATGACGAGAAATTTCTAGCTAAAGAGAATATGAACGCATTTTTGGCGGTAAATCGCGCAAGCGTGCATAAACCAAGGCTCATCCACCTAACCTATAAGCCTAAAAAGTCTAAAAAACGCATCATTTTTGTCGGCAAAGGGCTAACATACGATAGCGGTGGCCTTAGCTTAAAGCCTGCTGATTATATGCTCACTATGAAATCAGACAAAAGCGGCGCAGCAGCAGCTCTTGGCATCATAAAAGGTGCAGCGGAGCTAAATTTACCATTTGAAATTCACGCCATTTTAGGCGCAACCGAAAATATGATCGGTGGCAACGCCTATAAGCCAGATGATGTGCTTATTTCAAGAAGTGGAATTAGCATAGAGGTTAGAAACACCGACGCAGAGGGACGTTTGGTCTTGGCTGATTGCCTAAGCTATGCACAAGACTTTAAGCCAGACATCTTAATCGACATGGCAACCTTAACTGGCGCTTGCGTCGTGGGGCTTGGAGAATACACAACAGGCATCATGGGCAACAGCGAGAGCCTAAAAAACGAGTTTAAAAACAAGATAAAAGATAGCGGCGAGCTAGCGACTACACTTGATTTTAACCCTTATCTTAGCGAGCTTATCAAAAGCCAGATCGCAGACGTTAGCAACTGCGCCTCAAGCAGATATGGCGGCGCGATCACAGCTGGCATGTTTCTAGCCAAATTTATCAAAGATGAGTATAAAGATAAGTGGCTACACCTTGATATCGCTGGTCCAGCATACCGCGAAAAGGCTTGGGGATACAACCAAGCAGGTGCGAGCGGGGCTGGCGTTAGGATGAATTTATACTTTTTACAAGCACTTAGCAAGGAGAATTGATGGGACTTTCAGTTGGAATCGTAGGCCTACCAAATGTGGGTAAATCAACGACATTTAACGCACTTACAAAGGCGCAAAACGCCGAGAGTGCAAACTATCCGTTTTGTACGATCGAGCCAAACAAAGCCATCGTGCCAGTGCCTGACAAGCGCCTAAATGAGCTTGCAAAGATAGTTAGTCCTAATAAAATTCAATATTCAACCATCGAATTTGTCGATATCGCAGGCCTTGTAAAAGGGGCTAGCTCTGGCGAGGGTCTTGGCAATAAATTTTTATCAAACATCAGAGAAACCGAGCTTATTTTGCACATAGTTCGCTGCTTTGAGGACGAAAATATCACTCACGTCGAGGGTAGCGTCGATCCAGTAAGAGACATCGAGATCATCCAAACCGAGCTGATACTAGCTGACATCGAGCAGCTAAATAAAAAGATAGAAAAGCTCACAAGAGAGGCAAAAGCAAATGCAAAAGGCGCAAAAGAGGCGCTTGAGATAGCAAATTTGCTTCTTGCTCACCTAAACGATGGCAAAAGTGCTAGCAGCTTTGAGCAAAGAGATAGCGAGGCGTTTTTGGCACTCAACAAAGAGCTAAGACTTCTAAGCGCAAAAGAGGTAGTTTATGGTGCAAATGTCGATGAAGATGGACTTAGCGAAGATAATAAATTTGTAAAAGCGCTAAAAGAGTATGCTAAGGCCTCAGACTACGAGGTGATCAAGCTTTGCGCCAAGGTCGAAGAGGAGCTAATAGGCCTAAACGATGAGGAGGCTCACGAGTTTTTGGCATCTCTTGGCACGAGCGAAAGCGGCCTTGAAAAGATCATCAAAACGTCTTTTGCTAAGCTAAATTTGATAAGCTATTTCACTGCTGGCGTAGTAGAAGTAAGGGCTTGGACGATCACAAATGGCTGGAAAGCGCCAAAAGCAGCAAGCGTCATCCACAACGACTTTGAGAGGGGCTTTATCAGAGCTGAAGTGATAAGCTACGAGGACTACATCACACATGGCGGCGAAAACGGAGCCAAAGAGGCTGGCAAGATGAGACTTGAGGGCAAAGACTACATCGTTCAAGATGGCGACGTGATGCACTTTAGGTTTAATGTCTAAATTTAGCCCTTTTTGGGCTAAATAGCTAAAATTTATACATAAAATATTCAAGCCTTGGGTTGCAAGGCAAATTTAAATTTTTTATAACAAGTTAATAAAATTCTTTTAAAAAATATATCAACTCATAATCTTATATCTTATTAATATATTTAAATGATGTAAAAGCTATCGACTTAGTAAAACAAATACGAGCTTTATAATAGATAAGCCAATTAAATCTTAATCCTAGAGAAATTTCGATAGATAAAATAAATTGTAATGAATATATAAAAATTTACTCATATGCTTAGCGTATTTATTTTATAAGCCTGATCGCCTCAGTAAATTTTAGCTCTTTATTTTCAAAGAGATTATACTTGGTTGCATTTCTCGCCAAGTATGACAATGTTTGAGCCAAGCTCGAAATTCCTAGACGCTCGCCATTTTTGATATGTAAATTTTTATACTCATAAATTTGCGTAAAATTTGCCATAGCATTTGTTTGAATGCGCTCATCAAAGCTAAATTTCATCTTGCCAACGTTTAGCGCACCCACGAAAAATAGGATCGTTATGGCTAGGATTAAATTTATCTTGGCATTAGTTATTCTTTTTAAAGCCAAATAATACAAATTTGCTTTTGCAGGTTGATTTGCCACCTTGCAAATTTAATTATTTATCTTTTTGCAAATTCTTTTTATTATCCCTATGCGCCATAAAGCATGCACATATAAAAACAAAAATTGTTATGGCTAGGATTAAATTTTGCCCTGGCATGAAAGCCTCCTACTTTGTAAATTTAAACCTCTTTTGCGCTGTTTTTAAAGACATTTACCACGCTGGCTCGTTTGTGGCAAATTTCAGCATACTCTTTTTCGCTTTTTGAGTCATAGACTATGCCAGCTCCAGCTCCGACAAAGACATCGCTAAAGCCGTTTTTAGCTGGCACAAAAATGGCTGAGCGGATGAGGATCGCCACCTGAGCGTCACCATTAAAATGCAAAAATCCAATGCCCCCGCCATAGATATTTCGCTCAAAAATTTCAAGCTCATTGATTATCTGCATCGCTCTGATCTTTGGCGCACCGCTTAGCGTGCCAGCTGGGAAGATGCTAGCTAGCACGTCAAAAAGGTTAAGCTCCCTAGCGCACTTGCCATAGACGTCGCTCACGATGTGCATCACTTTTTCAAATTTCTGGATATGCATCGCATTTTTCACGACCACGCTCTTTGGCTCTGAGACCCTACCGATGTCATTTCTAGCAAGATCGATTAGCATCTTATGTTCAGCCAGCTCCTTTTCATCGCCTAAAAGCTCTCTTTCAAGTGCCACATCAGCATTTGCATCGCCTCCTCTTGGTCTTGTGCCAGCGATCGGTGCTACAAAAATTTGCTCACTTTTCATCTCAAAAACAAGCTCAGGCGACGAGCCAACCACATCGCCATAAGGCGTAGGAAAATGAAACATATATGGGCTAGGATTTGCTATGGCAAGCTTTTTGTAAAAGTCCAAGCTACTCATATTTGTCGAAATTTCAAGTAGCTCACCAAGCACCACCTGAAAGACGTCGCCGCTTCTTATGTATTCTTTTGCTACTTCAACCATATCTTCAAAGTGTTTCTTTTCGCTACTAAGATCAGTTTTTATGCTAAATTCACACTCTTTTTCGCCCTTATGCTCTGCCTTTAAATTTAGTAAGAAGTCATAATACCTCTCTTTATCACCATAAAAAGTGTAAATTTTACTCATCTTATCAAAGTGCAGATATGCTTTAGCATCGGCGTAGATAAATTTTGGAAATTCATACTTTTTAGCCTTCTCTTCGCCGATACACTCAAAGTATCTCACGCCATCATATGCAAAAACGCCAAAAAGTCCAGCAAAAGGTGAGAGCGTTCTGTTACGATTAGTATCAAAGTAGCTTCTAAGCCCGTAAAAGTCCATATCCTTTTCATCGATATATTCGCAGTCGATGCCGATTATCGTCTGTGTCTTGTCTTCAGCAAGGTAGCTATTTTTAAATTTCTCTCTTATCGCTTCATAATAAAAAAGTGGTTGTTCTAAGAGCATATTTTTCCTTTTAAATTTTTATTGATTATAAAAAATTTTCGCTTTTACTTTTTAGAATTTTGGCTAAATTTATAAATTTACGCCTTTTTTACTATTTTTTTAAGAGCCCCTTGGCTAAAATTTGCACCGGTCAAGGGAGAAAAAATGCTTTTTGTAGAACTTTTTATATTAGGTATCGGCGTTGGCTACATAGCTGGTTTTTTTGGCATCGGTGGCGGCACGGTCGTCGTTCCTATAATGGTCGCCTTCGGATACGACGTGAAAACGGCCATTGGCATAAGTGTCATGCAGATGATCTTTAGCGCGACATTTGGCTCGTATCTAAACTACAAAGCCGGCCTTTTAAAGCTAAATCGTGGCGTCTTTTTGGGGCTTGGAGGCTTGGTTGGAGCTAGCTTTAGTGGCATCATCGTGTCGCACGCGCCTGCACTCTTGCTTGAGTCTATGCTACTTGCGACATTTGTCTTTTCGCTTATAAAACTATACTTTTCACCAAACAGCGACGGCTCAAATGCGAATAATTCGCTCTTTTTGCTATTTTTAGTTGGCGTTTTTGTTGGCGTTTTTGCCATTAGCATCGGCATCGGTGGAGGCGTATTTATCGCTCCTATCTTGGTTGGCTTTTTACGTTATGAGCTGAAAAAAGCCGTTTCTATGGGCGTGTTTTTCGTTATGTTTGCAGCCATTGCTGGCTTCATCTCACTCTCACTAAATGGTCACATCTCATACGCTGAGGGCACATTTTTAGGTCTTGGCTCGCTAATAGGCGCATACTTTGGCACCAAAAAGACGCAACATACCGACAAAAAAACACTTAAAAAATGGTTTTTACTCTTTTACATAGCGATGATATGTTTGATATTAAAAGATATGTTTTTTGAGTAAGAGCATGGCTAAATTTGCCACGCTCTTTTTAAATTTCTTCAAAAAAGTAAGCATCACTTAGTTTAAAAGCAAGCTCTTTTAGCTCATTTTCGCTTAAATTTACACCCTTTGCGATCTCTTTAAAGCTAGCCTTGCCGTCAAATTTCAATGCTGCTTTGATCTCCTCAACGCTTAAACTAAGCTTGCCATTTAGCTCATTTGCCAAAGATATGACTGGCGAGCTAGCCTCCAGAAAATACCCAAGATAGGCCGCAGCTCTAGGCTTTAGCCTAGTTTTTTTAGGCTCATAATCAAGCGCAATAAGTTTTGATGATGAAATTTTAGTATTTTGATCATTTAAAATTTCAAGTAGCCCCATAAAGCCCTCGCTCTCGTTTTCGCCAAGTGCGGCCTTTACTTCGCTTAAATTTAAGCTTTGCGGATAGGCTTTGCTTAAAATTTCTTGCGTTTTTGTCCTTGGTTGCTCGCTAAAGTAGGCAAAATTTAGGCTATTTAGCTCGCTCTCGCCAAGCACCGCGTCAAAGTCCTCAGCGCCTTCAAGCCTTTCTTTGTGCGCGATGAGGCTTTTTCTAAAGGATCTATTAAACAAAAAGTCGTTTAGCTGCTCTTTTTTGATGCGAGTGTTGTAGCTTTGCTCGATGTGCGCGTCAAAGCGATATATCCCGGTTGAGCTTGCAAAGATATCGTTTAGCGAGGCGTCTATGACGTAGCAAAGCCCGTGTTTGTCGATATGTTTAGCAAATTTATGAAAATAAGTTGGCTCGTTGCTTGCCTCCAAAAAGTCGTGCAAAATGTAATAATCACTACCCTTTGCGATGATGCCTTGCAAGAAATTTAGCTGCGTCAAAAGTAGCTTCATGCTGTCTTTATAGACGACATCGCTTTGGTTTTGCAGGCTAAATTTCAAATAATCCTGCAAGAAATTTAACTCTTCCTTGACATGAGGAAGTGAGTCTTTATCGCCCCTGTTTGCGCTCGCAAAGAGCATGAAGTCCCTTAAGATATCAAGACTCTTCCAACCTGGGTAGGTGTTATAAGAGACGTAGGAGATGCCATCTTTGCTAAGTAGCGCCTTTATCGTTGCAAGTAGCGCGTCTCTTACGTTTGGGCTCACCCAGCTATAAACGCCGTGGGCGATGATGTAGTCAAACTCGCCAAGCTCCTTGATATCGTGCTCATTCATGTGCAAAAAGTCACGCTCAAGAAGGGTGAAATTTTTTAAACCCATCTTCTTTGCGATCTTGTTGCCCTCTTTTACTTGGTGGCTTGAGATGTCGATGCCAACGACCTTTGCCTCTTTGTGAGAAGCTGCAAATGGCAAGATATTGCCGCCATATGATGAGCCAAGCTCCAGCACTCTGGCATCTTTTAAATTTGCCACCTTTAAACCTAGAAATTTAGCAACCGCCTCTATCCTAACGGGCGAGCAGTCGCTAAATGCAGCGGAGAAATAAGGAATTTCGTCGTAAGCTTTTTTTGCCTTGTTCATCAGCCGTGCTTTCTAGCAAATTCTCTCATGAACTCGCCAAGTTTCTCAACGTCGCTTTGACTAACGGCGTTGTAGATAGAGGCTCTTATGCCACCAAGATGTCTGTGACCTTTTAGCCCTAGCATGCCCTCTTTTAGCGCTTCTTCGACGAAAACTGGCTCAAGCGCATGATCTTTTGGTATCGTAAAGCTCACGTTCATATCTGATCTGCTTGATTTTTTGGCATGTCCCACGTAAAAGCCATTTGAGCTGTCTATGATATTATAAAGCGTGCTTGCTTTTTTGGCATTTATCTTCTCAACCTCGGCAAGTCCGCCAAGGTCTAGCAGGTGCTGCATGGTTAAATTTAGAAGATAAATTCCAAAAGTTGGCGGTGTGTTGTAAAGTGAGTTTGCCTCTACGTGCGTTTTGTAGCGCAAAAACATAGGGACGTTTTGGCTGCTCACGCGATCAACTAGGTCTTTTCTTAAAATGACGATAGTCACGCCGCTTGGGCCTGCATTTTTCTGAGCACCGCCATAAAGCAAGCCGATACTGCTAAAATCAAGCGGTCTAGCGAAAAAATCGCTCGAAGCATCGACAACTAGGGGCGATCTGGTCTTTGGCATAGATTTATACTGCGTGCCATAGATAGTGTTGTTTGAGCAGATGTAGGCGTAGTCAGCATCATCGCTAAATTTCACCTCAGGGATATAAGAGAAATTTTCATCCTCGCTGCTTGCGACGACATCTACATTTACGCCAAGCACTTTTGCCTCTTTGATCGCTTTGTTTGTCCAAACGCCAGTATTTGCGTACTCAGCCCTGCCACCTTGATATAAATTCATCGGTATCATGCTAAATTGCAAGTGTGCGCCGCCTTGCAAAAATAAAATTTCATACTCATCGCCGATGCCGTAGAGCTTTCTTATCTTCTCCATCGCACCAAAGTGGATCTCCTCGAAGGTCTTGCTTCTGTGGCTGATCTCCATGATCGAGTAGCCCTCGCCTCTGTAGTCGGTAAATTCGGCCTTTGCGTGCTCTAAAACGTCTAGTGGTATCGCGCTTGGGCCTGCGCTAAAGTTGATTTTTCTGCTCATTTTTACTCCTTAATGATTGCTTTTTTATGTGTATTTTGCGAGATAAGCTCGATCTCATCATTTGAATTTAAATCCCTAAGATCAGCTCTCTTGCCATCTTTTCTAACCTCGATAAGCCCCTTCGTGCTCTCAAAAAAGAGTTCCCTCATCTCGTAGGCTTTCTCTAAAGAGCCAAGGGCTGAGCCAAGCACCAAAATTTTCCTTGAAACAGCGTTTGTTAGGGCATTTTGCTTGTTTGCCACCTCGCTAAATTTTAGCTCGATCCTAGCTTTTAGAGCGTTTGACGAAAATTTAGAAAGTAGTAAATTTAATAAATTTTGCTTTTTAGTGATCTTTAAATTTAAAGCGCTATCAAGATCGTCGCTGAGCCTGTCAAGATACTGAAAAAACGCCTCTTCATCAGGTAGCAGATCAAGCATGGCTGCACTTGGCGTAAGCGACCTGCGGTCTGCTACAAAGTCGCTTATGACGTAGTCGATCTCGTGGCCGATAGCGCTTATGACAGGCGTTTTTGTAGCGTAAATTTCACGTGCCAAACCCTCGTCATTAAAGCACCAAAGATCCTCTTTGCTGCCGCCTCCGCGAGCTAAAACGATCACATCAACGCCGTATTTATCGGCTCTGCGCAAAGCTTTTATAAGCGAGCTCGGGGCACTTTCGCCCTGAGTTAGCGCGTCAAATATATAAATTTCACTTAGCCTCCAGCGGCTTCTTACCACCTTTAGCATGTCTTGAAGCGCAGCTGAAGTGGCGCTTGTGACAAGGGCTATTTTTTTAGGTAAATTTGGTATCTCTTTTTTTGCATCGATGTCAAAAAGCCCCTCGTTTTCGAGCTTTTCTTTAAGCTGTCTAAACGCAAGCTCAAGCTCGCCCTCGCCATCAGGCAGCATCGCGCTAGCTACTAGCTGATACGACCCACTTGGCGAATAAATGGTCACTTTGCCATAAATTTTGACCTTCAAACCCTCTTTTGGCAGGAATTTCACCTTTTGGTTATTCATGCGGTACATTACAGCTGAGATGCTTGACTTTTCGTCCTTTAGCGTGAAGTACCAGTGCCCAGAGGCGTGCTTTGTAAGGCGCGAAATTTCGCCACTTACCTCGACATAGTCAAGGGTTGCCTCAAGCAGTGCCTTTGCTTTTTCGTTTAGCTCAGATACGCTAAGCATTGATCTCTTTGACCTTTCTAGCGATAAATAGCGTTGAAATGTCCATGCTAAAGCCCTTGCAAAGCTCTATCTCAAAGCCAGCATCAACTAGCTCATCACAAAAACTCTTTGCATCCAAGAAATTTTCTATCGAGCTTGGCAGATACTCGTATGCCTCTTTGTTTTTTGAGATAAAGCCCCCGATACTTGGCAAAATTTTACTTAGGTAAAAATCTCTTAGCGCAGTTATAAAGCCCTTTTTCTGGCGTTTGGTAAATTCAAGCACGACTACGTATCCGCCATCAGCCAAGACCCTGTTAAACTCCCTAAGCGCAGCCTTTCGCTCGACCACGTTTCTGATGCCGTAGCTTATGCTTAAAATTTGAGCCTCACCACTTGCAAGCGTTGTATTATCAGCGTAGGCCTCTATAAATTTAAAATTTGGAAATTTCGCCCTCGCCTCTTTTAGCATGCCACTTGATGGATCGATGCCAGTTAGGCTTTTTACCTCTACGCCAAATTCTTTTGAAATTTCACTCCAAAGCCCCATCATATCGCCAGTGCCACAAGCCACATCCACGATATTTATGCTTTTATTTTTAAAAATTTCTAGCATATACCTGCAGGCAAATTTCCTCCAGCTCACATCCACGCCAAGGCTTAGCACCCTGTTTGCGACGTCGTAAGTCGGAGCGATCTGGTTAAACATATCAACTATTTTTTCTTGTTTTTGCATAAATTTTAGACCTTTATATGTAGTAAATTTTTAAATTTCGCGAGATTTTGCGAGTTGCTTTTATAAATTTAAGTCGCTTTTTTAGTATCTCTTCTCTGGTTTTGTAAATTTGTTTGTAAAATTTACTCTCAAGCTTCTCTTTGCCAGTAGCCTCAGGTAGGCGCTCTAAGATGCCCAGCCAGACGTCATAGTCTTGAAGCGCACCAAAGATATCTTGCATATCTTTTAGCCGCTCTTCATACTTTTTAAGCCCGTCAAAATAAAAGATCTCACTCAAAAACTCGTAGGTATATCTCACCTTTTTAAGCTCGATCCTGATCTTGTGAAAGCTCTCATTTGGGCAGTCTTGATCTAGGCTTTTTAGCCTTTTTTGAGCCAAAACTAGAAGCGTTCTAAGTTTAAACGAGCCAAGGCGCGAAAGGCTCACATCAAAGAGCTTTGATCTATAAAACTCGCCCTCGTTTAAAAATATCTCCCACTCTTTTAAAAATGCGTAGTTTTCCTCGTCACTCAGGTAGCTTTTAACGCTTTCATACTCTAAATTTAGAGCCTTTTGCACAAAGTAAATTAGCTCATTTGCGTGCTTTTGCTCGCTTAAAAAGCCTAGAAATATGTCTAAGTCTCGCTTTTTATTGGTTGAATTTGCCAAAATTTTAAAATTCTCTCCAAAAAAGAGCGTCACCTTCTCATCAAAAACTCCGTTAAAAATTTTAAGTAGCGACCTAACTTTTCTTAAATTTACACGCAGGCTATGCAAAATTTCCTCGTCGTGATCTTGCAGATAGCCACTCTTTAGCCTCTTTATCTCTTTATATATGCTTAAAAATAAAGCTCTAAGTGCCTCGCCACTTTTTAAATTTGCAGCGAAATTTGGCGAAATTTCTTTGTTTTTAAAGACATTGTAAGCTCTTTTGTAGTCGATTTGTTCATTTTCGTTTGCGTTAATGGCAAGAAATTTGTTTTTATATCTTTTATCGCAGGTGACATCAGCTTGGCAAAACTGCTCCAAAAATGATGGCAGTTTAAAATAGACAGCCTCATTTTCATCGCTAAATTCGATCTCAAACGTGCAAAGCCCATTTAAGCCCTCTTTAAAAACATCAATGTTGCATGGGTTATTGTTTAGCCGAAAAATGTATCTATCTTTTGTGATGACGTGTCCGATGCGGTTTTTTAGGGCCTTTTTAAACTCCGGCTTTTCGCAAAATTCCTCGTTTTCTTCTCTTATAAGATCTTTGCCAAGCTTGATCGTTTTTATAAATTTATCCTCTTCACTTCTGAAGCGGATCTCTTCATTTTGCGTGATCTTGGTGTAAAACTGAGAAATTTCAAGGTGCTTAAAAACTAGCCCAGCCTCTTTTAGAAAATCTAGAATTTGAGAATTTTTGAGTAAAAATTTACGCTCTATCTCCAAACCCACATTTTTCTCCGAAATTTTTTGTTTATTTTAGCGAGTTAGTGCTTAAAATAATGAGAAAAAGCTAATTTCAGGCTTGTTTGAAGTGTTTTATGAAGAAAAATAGAAATTTATGTTGCGTAGTGCAACATAAATTTTGCCTTATCGGCAGTGTTTACAGCTCTTTACGCTAGCAACGATATTTAGGCGCTCGATGATGTTACCGATCTTTTTTTCAAGCGCTTCTTGGTATTTGCCAAGCTCTGAGTCATCATAGCTCATATCCTCGACGCTACCGCAGTTTTCGCAAACCACGTGGATGTGCGGATGCTCGTAGATGTCATATCTCGCCTTTTGATTGACGATATTTACTTCGACAACTAACCCCTCGTCTTTTAGAGTGTTTAAGTTTTTATAAACAGTTGCGAGCGAAACTGATGGATTTTCTTTCAAAATTTCATCATAAAGCTCATCGATCGTTGGATGTGTATGACGATCAAGAATTCTCAAAACGCTAAGACGCTGCGGCGTTACTTTAAGCCCAGACTGTTTTAGCAACGATACATATTGCATAATTTTCCCCTATACAAATTTTTGCTTTATGCTAGCAAAAGTAATATTAAACGTTTCTTTATTAAATGATATTAATTATTCTCTAGTAATTTTTGGATAATTTGCTCAGCGCTTATGCCAAGGCTCTTTTCAACCTCAGCTGTCGAGCCATGCTGGATAAATTTATCATCATATTCAAAGCTAACAACGCTTACATTTGAGATGCCATTTTCTTGTAAAAAGGCACTTACGATCTCACCAACGCCGCCTTTTTTGGCGCTATCACTAAAGATATACCACTTTTTAGTGCGTTTTGCTAGCTCACATAAAAGCTCTCTATCAAGCGGCTTTACAAAGACTAGATCGACTAAGATCACCTCAAGCTTGCCAGCTAGTAAATTTCTAACCAAATTTGCCTTGCCAACGCCGTTGCCATAGCCTAAAAATGCGGTCTCACTCTTTGCATCAGCTAAAATTTCACCCTTGCCAAACTCTAACGGTTTAGCTTTAAACTCATCTCTTAAGATAAATGCCCCACGCGGATATCTAAACGCGCTAACGCCCTTGTAAGAGTAGGCAAATTCCATAACATTTTTCATGCTCTCTTCGCACCTTGGAGCAAAAAGAACCATGTTTGGCACAGCGTTTAAAAAGCTGATATCAAAAGCGCCCTGATGCGTTTCGCCGTCCTCGCCCACGATGCCTGCTCTATCCATCGCAAAAGTGATGTTTAAATTTAATATAGAAGCGTCATGGATGACCTGGTCGTATGCCCTTTGCATAAAGGTCGAGTATATCGCGACAAATGGCTTAAATCCCTCTTTTGCCATGGCTGACATCGAGGTAACTGCGTGCTGTTCGGCTATCGCCACGTCCCAAAAGCGGTCTGGAAACTCATGTATGAGCGCGTCCATGCCAGTGCCTGTTGGCATCGCAGCCGTTACGCCAACGATGTCGCTGTGCTCTCTTGCCATCTTTAAAAGCTGCTCACTAAAGATCGCCGTGGCTGACTTGTTTGACTGCCTTTTTATAAATTCGCCACTTTTTAGATCAAATGGCCCAACTCCGTGCCAATTTTCATAGTATCCTTCGGCAAATTCATACCCTTTGCCCTTTAGCGTCTGCACGTGCACGATGACTGGTTTTTTCATGTTTTTGGCAGTTTCAAATGTGCTAAGAAGCGCTGCGAGGTCGTGTCCATCGACTGGGCCTATGTACTCAAGTCCAAGCTCTTCAAAAAACATGCCAGGAGTGATGAGCCTGATGCCCTCCTCCATGCGTCTAGCCATGTAGGCTGCAGAGTCTGGCATATAGCTTAAAAAGCGCTCAACCCTACCTTTAAATTTTTGATAAAACTGCCCTGCCATCATCTGGCTTAGATACTTGCTAAGTGCGCCTATTGGCTTACTTATGCTCATTTCGTTGTCGTTTAGGATGATGACGCAAGGATATTTTCTATCCCCAAGCTCATTAAGCGCCTCGTATGCCATGCCCCCACTTAGCGAGCCGTCGCCTATGACAGCTACTGGCAAGCGCTCTTCATTTTTTAGTTTGATCGCCTTTGCAGCGCCAACTGCTAGTGAAATGGACGTTGAGCTATGACCTGCTACAAAGTAGTCAAATTTACTCTCGCTTGGCTTTGTGTAGCCACTGATGCCGTTAAATTTCCTAAGCGTATCAAATTTATCCCAGCGCCCAGTTAGTAGCTTATGCGCGTAGCTTTGGTGGCTCACGTCAAAGATAAACGGATCTTTTGTAACGTCAAAAATTTTGTGCATCGCAACGATGATCTCGACTGCGCCGATGTTTGAGCTAAGATGGCCGCCATTTTTGCTAACGGTGGATAGAATTTTATCCCTGATGTCGTGGCAAAGTGCGTTTAGCTCATCGACATTTAGGCTTTTAACGTCTTTATTCATTATTTACCAACATTTTTAGCTTCTCAAGCCTTGTTTGCATCGTCGCGTCGATGTTTCCACCCTCGCTTATTATCACCACACCGCCCTTGCTTATGGCGTCATCAGCGCTTACTTTTACGCGTTCATTTTTACTAAACTGCTCTTTTAGATAGTCGCTATCTTCTGGATTTACGCGAATTTCTATGTTTTTTACATCGCTTAGCTCTTTTATAAGCGAATTTGCTAGGTGATGAGCGATCTGGCTAGATGCGCTTGAAACCTCTTTTTCTATCACCTCTTTGGCGATCTTTATCGCAGTTTGCCCAAGCTCTTCCTCGCTCTTTTTCAAAAACTCATCAAATTTAACGTACTGTTCATCTAGCTTTGCGGCTGAAGCGCTAAATTTAGCCTCAAGCTCCTTTATCTTTGCCTCATTTGCAGCATTTGTTTGAGCGATGCCTTCATTTTTGCCATCCTCTTTTGCACGGGCGATCTCAGCTTCAAGGCGCTTTGCAAATTCGCTCTCTTGATTTTCTATTTGCATTTGAAGTTTGATGATGTTGCTGCTTAGCTCATCTGTCTTTTTAAGCAGCTCCTCGACAAAACTCGAGTCAAATCCAGGCTGATGAGCTTGGCTATTTTGAGGCTGAGGCGCAAAGTGATTTTGCATGTTTGGTTGCACTGGGTGCGGCATCTGAGGTGCGAAATTTTCACCACCTTGCTCTAAGCTTTGCTCATTTAGCTCTTCACTAAGGTTGTTCTCTTCTATTAAAACAGGTGCGCTATCTTGGGCTCTTTCGTTACTTCCAAGCACCTTAAATCTATAATTTTCTATAAAGTGAGCCGGCGAGGTCTCACTTGTTATCACGCTACTTTTCATTCTATCATCTCATCTGCTTCGCCAACTTGGAAGACGCCTTGATCAGCTAGACCTTGGACAACCTCAACGATGCGTCTTTGCGCCTCTTCAACGTCTTTTACACGAACAGCGCCAAGGTATTGCATCTCCTCTTTGAAGGCTTCGGCTGCACGTTGAGACATATTTGATAAAAATTTATCCTTAATGCCATCGCTTGAACCCTTAAATGCAACCATAAGGTCCTTTTTATCGACATTTTTGAGAATTTCTCTAATCGCAGTTGCGTTAAGATTGATAATATCTTCAAATGTAAACATAAGCTCTTTGATCGTTGTAGCAAGCTTATCATCACTTTGCTCGATGCGCTCGATCGTGCTTTTGCTAGCTTTTTGACCAAGTCTGTTAAGCACTTCTGCCACAGCTCTTGGGCCACCAACCTCAACCTTGTAAGATGTGAGGCTTTCTAGTTTGCCCTCAAGCACGGTTGAGACACGTTTGATCACTGATGGGCTGATCTCGCCAAGATTTGCCATCCTGATTACTACCTCGCTTCTTAGCTCATCTGAGAAAAAGCTTAGCGTCTCGGCGGCACTTGTTGAGTCCATGTGGGCAAGGATCAGCGCGATAGTTTGAGGGTGCTCTTTTACGATGAAGTCTGCGAGTTGCTGTGGCTTTATCTTATCAAGATAGCCAAAGCTCTTTGAGTTTTCCATACTTTTTGCAAGCTTATCTAAAATTTTCTGCGCAGCCTCTGGACCAAATGTGCGGTATAAAATTTCTTTTGCATACTCTAAGCCGCCGCTTCTCATATATTGATTTGACTGCATGAGAGCGTAAAATTCTTCTAAAATAGCACCTGCTACTTGCTTGTCTATGTTTTTTGCAGTTGCTATGTAGCCTGAAATTTCAGTGATGACATCAACATCCATGTGAGAAAATATAAGAGCCGTCGCCTCTTCGCCAAGCTGGATCAGTAAAATAGCGATCTTTTCTGGCATCGAAAGATCGTCATATATCATCTTTTGCTTATCGGTTAGTTTTATAGACATCAAATTTCCTTACGCATGTTAAAGTCACTATCATTTTTAACCATATCTTGGAGTAAATTTGAAATTTCCTCACTTCGCTCGGTGACTACTATCTTCATCTTTTCAAGAAGGACGTCGTATTTTAGCTCGTCTTCGTTAAATTCACCGCTAAGACCAAGCTGTTCCTCGACCTTCTTACGAGCGGCTTTAAATTTCTCAAGCGTATCTTCAGCATCCACCTCGATATCTTCAAGATCGTCCTGGGCTTGCTCCTCTTCTTCTTTAGTCTCTTCAAGCATCTTTTGCATAAATGGCACGATGACTTTTTTGTAGAAGATGTAAAGTAGCAGTGCTGCAAAGATGTATTTTAGTAGCGGCAAGAAAGGCATCACGTAGTTGTTCATAAAGCCATCCATCTTCTCGCCAGTGCTGACATCTTTGCCAGTTTTAAACTCGAAGTTATCTAAGCTTACCTCATCGCCTCTATTTTGATTGTAGCCGATTGATTGCTTGATTAAATTTGTGATTGATTCTCTTTGCTCTTTGGTAAGCGGGGCAAATTCAAGCTCGCCAGTTGGCTTGCCGTCTTTGTCCTTTTTGCTTTGATAAAGTCCGTCTATGACGACAGCTGCGCTCACTCTGTTTATGCTAGCAAACTGCCCTTTGACATTTGTCACTTTCTTTGAAATTTCGTAGTTTGTCTGCTGCGAGCTTTTGTTATACTGCTCTTTTAAAGTGCTGTCATCTAGCCCTTGAACAGGGCCTATGTTGCTAACCGCACCTGGTACGCCGCCCACTTCATTTGGAGCTGAGCCTTGGCGCTTTTCTTCGATGTTGCTCTCGCTTCTTACGACGTTATTTGGGTCATAAACCTCGCTTTTTGTATCTTTTTTATCAAAGTCAAAGTCGATATTTACCTTTGCTACGACCTTATCTGCCCCGCCCACGATAGGAGCTAGGACATTTACGATCTTTTGCTCATAATTATTTTCAAACTCGCGCTTATAGCGGATCTGCTGAGCTATGGCATCACTATCAAACTCTCCGTCCTCATTGCCAAGTGCAACGCCATCTTGATTTACTATCTTTACATTTTCTGTGCTTAAATTTGTAACAGAGGCGGCGACTAGGTTTTTAATGCCAAAAATTTGCTTCGCATTTAGGCTGACCCCTGGCTTTAACTCAACTACGATCGAGGCCGTTGGCAGTGCTTGCCTTTCAGTAAAGACGCTCTCTTTTGGTATGGCTATTCTTACGGTTGCTTTTTGGATAGATGAGAGGCTCTCGATCGTTCTAGCTAGCTCGCCCTCAAGCGCTCTTTGGAATTTAACTCTCTGCTCAGCGTCCGTTGCTCCAAATTCTTGCTTGTCAAAAATTTCAAAACCGATCTTGCTCTCTTTTGGTATGCCAAGCGTTGCAACAGCGATACGCTCTTTATATACATCGCTTGTTGGCACAAGGATCGTGCCTTCATTTGCTAATTTATACTTGATGCCATCTTTGTTTAGCTGATCGACTATTAAGGCTGAGTCGCTTGGGCTGATGTTTTCAAAAAGGACGCTATATCCTGCAAAGCTATCACTTTTGCTTTTGTAAAGCGTTAAAAATACCAAAAAAGCCACAACCAAAACGATCGAGCTGCCTGCGACGATCTTTTGTTTTAGTGAAAGCTTTTGATAAATTTGACTTATTTGATGAAGTAATGCCTTAAAATCCATATCCCTACTTTAAAATTTGCTTTAACTCTTCAAAAACTCTATCGTTTTGCCATGCCTGACCGATGGTGATTCTCACCGCATTTAAGGCGTAGCTTTTTAAATCTCGTAAAATTATACCTTTTTTTAGCATCTTTTCGCATATCTGGCTTGATTTTGGCTCATTAAATTTAAAAGTGATGAAATTTGTATAGCTTGGGATAAACTCGATGCCATTTTGCCTTGCAAATTCCTCATACCTCTTCATCTGCTCGAAGTTATTTTGCATAGTTTTTTGCACAAATTCATCATCACCAAGTGCTACTATCGCCGCTCTTAAGCTTGGAGTTGTGATATTAAAAGGAGCTCTTAGCTTTGAAAGTGCGCCTATGATCTCTTCATTTGCCACGCCGTATCCAACGCGCATGCCGCCAAGTGCGTATGCCTTTGAAAAAGTGCCAAGATAGATGGCATTTTTAAATTTCACCACCTCGCTTGGCTTTATCTCTTTTTTGCTATCTTTAAATTTAGCAAATTCATTGTAAGCACAATCAAGCACCACAAGCGTATTTTCACCAATGTTTTTTATAAATTTATAGACCTCATCGGCATCGATGCACTCGCCTAATGGGTTATTTGGCAAACAAAGAAAAATGACTGAAATTTCATCTTTGTGCGCATTATAAATTTCTAAAAACTCGCTCAAATTATGCTCCACGCTCTTTGTACGGTAAATTTTAGCTCCAGTTTGTTTTGCATAAATTTCATACATCGCAAATGTCACGCCAGCCATCAAAACGCCACTTTGCTTGTTTGCCTTTGCATGAAGCGCATACTCTATGATCTGGTCGCTTCCAGAACCGATGATTAGATTTTTGCTAGTTACGCCAAATTTCTTAGCCAGCCCCTCTTTTAGCTCAAAGTAGCTATCGTCTGGATAGAGATGTGCGTTTTTAGCGACCTCTTTTAGCGCCTCTTCTACGCGTTTGCTAGTGCCAAAAGGGTTTTCATTGCTCGCTAGCTTTATCACATCTTTTGCATCGATGCCAAACTCTCTAACCACAAGCTCGATCGGCTTTCCAGCCTCGTAATTTACTAGATCGTCTAAAAAATCATTAAATTTCATCACTCATCTCCGTTTAAATAGCTTCCCAGCCACGTTATCTCAGCGCCGCTCTCTTTTGCAAGCTCAAAGGCGTTTTGTACCTTCTCATCGTCGATATGCCCCTCAAAGTCAAGATAAAAAATTGACTTAAATTCACGCTGCTTGATAGGACGTGACTCAAGTTTTGTAATATTGATATTTTCATTTTTAAAGATAGAAAGCAGATCAGCAAGGCGTCCTGGACTGTGATCGGTTTTAGCTAGGATCGAAGTTTTTGAGTTTTCAACCTTGGCGTTTTTAAAATCGCTAAGAATGAGAAATCTCGTTCTATTTGCCATATTATCTTCAATAGTCTCATAGACGATTGGCACATTGTAAATTTTAGCTGCGATTTTTGAGCAAATAGCGGCTGATTCTCTATCCATAGATGCCATATATGCGGCTGCGGCGGTTGATTTGGCTGGGATAAATTCGACCTCATTTAGCATATGATCTTCTAAAAATTTACGGCACTGGTTGTAGCCTTGCGGATGCGAGTAAATTCGCTTTATCTCTTTTAAATTTTCATTTATGCTAACAAAGCTGTGGTGGATATCTACGTAGAGCTCTGCCACTATCTTTATATCATCAAATTTACTCAAACAATCAAGCGTAGCTCCAACAGCGCCTTCAGTGTTGTTTTCGATAGGCACGACGCCGTATTTCGCCTCTTTTTGAGCTAGCTTCGTAAAAACTGCCTCGATCGTAGCAAGTGGCAGATATGCGCTCATCGCGCCAAATCTACTTTGCGCCGCTTGATGCGTGTAAGTGCCCTCAGGTCCTAGATAGACGATCTTTTGAGGCATCTCTAAATTTCTACTAACAGCAAAAATTTCAAGATAAATGGCCTCGATCGCAGCCTTATTTAAGGCTTTATCTTTGCTAAGGCTAGTTAAGCGGTTTATGATAGCTCGCTCGCGCTCAGGGCGATATATAGGCGTCCCAGTCGTTTGCTTTAGCTTGCCGATCTGCTCGACAAGCTTCATTCTTTCATTTAGTTTATTTAAGATGAGATCATCGATACTATCGATCTCTTTTCTAAGCTCATTTAGCTCTTGCATCAGCGCTCTCCAAAAACTCAATCTCAGGTGCCACGACGTCCTCAAAGCACTCACGTCTTCTTATCAGCCTATCTTTGCCATCAAGCACGCAAACTTCAGCGGCTCTGTTTCTTGTGTTGTAGTTTGAGCTCATGCTAAAACCATAAGCTCCAGCCCCTTTAACCACGATGACGTCGCCACTTTCACACTCTGGCAGATTGATATCTTTTGCTAAAAAGTCGCCGCTTTCACAAACTGGACCTACCACATCGCAAGTGCCTAAATTTTCATCCTTACCATCGACAAAAATTTTGTGATGCGCGCCATAAAGGCTTGGTCTTATAAGATCATTCATCGCGCCATCAGTGATGACAAATCTCTTTTTGCCGTTAAATTTCTCATATAAAACGCTTGCGACAAAGTAGCCAGCATTGCCCACGATGAAGCGTCCTGGCTCGCAAACGACGGTCACATCTTGACCTTTTAGTGCGCCTAAAATTCCTTGTGCGTAGTCGTATAAATTTATCTCTTTTTCATCGTTGTAGATGATGCCAAGTCCGCCACCAACGTCAAAGAATTTGATATCGATCTCAAGTGCTCTTAGCTCTCTTAAAAGCTCACTTACGATCTTTGCAGCGTCTATTATCGGGCTTAGTGAAGTTAGCTGTGAGCCGATGTGAAAATGTATGCCAGTTGGCTCAAGAAACTCTGAAGTTTTAGCGTGGATATACATCTTTTTAGCTGTCTGCGCATCGACGCCAAATTTGTTTTCATTTAGCCCTGTCGAGATATATGGGTGAGTTTTTGCATCAACGCCAGGATTTACCCTGATGCTGATCCTTGCCTTTAAATTTAACCCTTTTGCTATCTCTTCAAGCCTTAAAAGTTCGGCAAAACTCTCAACATTTATCAGCAAAATTTCATTTTCTAAAGCCTCTTTTAGCTCTTCATCGCTCTTACCAACGCCGCTAAAGATGATCTGATATCTCTTGGCTCCCGCTAGTAGCGCTCTTTTGACCTCGCCGATGCTCACGCAGTCAAATCCAGCTCCAAGATCAGCCAGAAATTTTAAAACGCTTAAATTTGAGTTTGCTTTTACAGCGTAGCAAACTAGAGATTTTCTAGCGTAAAATGCGTTTTTTAGCGCCTCGTAGCGCTCTTTAATGTAGTTAAAATCATAAACGTAAAGTGGGGTTTTGTATTTGCTTGCAAGCTCTTTAAAATCCATAAAATAGCCTTTTTTAAAATGGCTTGATTTTACAAAAAAGTTGCCAAAATTTGGCTTAACGATGCGATTTTATGAGATAAATGGCGTATGCAAAAAGCAAAATAACAGGGAGAACCATGCCGATCTCTGGCAAGATGACTGAGGTTTGAGCAAATTTGGTTAAGATAAAGAGAAGTCCCCAAACTACGAGTGTTATCACAACAAAGATAAACGTTGAGAGTGCGAGGTTAAAAAACCTGCCAGTCACTGGCAAATGATAGTAGAAAATAAGCAATAAAAATGGCGCAAAAAATGGCGTGATGGCAAGGTTATAAAATGCAGTCCTTGCGCTATCAAGCCCTATGCCTTCGTTTTTAAATGTCTTTATAAAATTTATCGCATCAGGTATGTTAAATTTCGAGTTTTCAACGCTTGCAGCACTCTCGATGCTCTTTGGCTTAAAGCCTCTTAACGCATCTAAATTTTCACTTTTTACCTTGCTAAAGCCACTTTCGCCAAGCTCTAAATTTTGAGGCAAAAAGGTCTGATTTACATCTTCTAAAACCCACTCATTATCTTTAAATTTAGCGTGGTCGGCAAAAGTTGTTGAGAGCAAGTCAGTGCCATTAATGTCAAAAATTCTCACGTCATTTGCCCTTTGCCTGGCTGAGTTTAGCTCTTTTATATAGATAAATTTGCCTTCAAATTTCAAAAATGAGTCGTTTGTACTTTTTGAAAAAGCGGTGTTTTTAGCGATACTTTTTTGATAGTCATGCGCATAAGCAAATGGCGTAAAATTTAGTCCAACGTAAAAAATAGTCACAAAAAGCGCGATGAGAAATGGCGGTAAAATGAGCTTGTTTTTACTGATGCCAAGAGCATAAAAGCTGAT
Organism: Campylobacter concisus; assembly: GCA_018371535.1. GTDB lineage: Bacteria > Campylobacterota > Campylobacteria > Campylobacterales > Campylobacteraceae > Campylobacter_A > Campylobacter_A concisus_BO. Next base: position 109,881 of record JAHAKU010000004.1, on the reverse strand, counting down.
TAGCTCGTTTGATCTGACCATATTTACATGTAAAATTATTAGCGCAAAAATGAGCGAGAGTGGTAAAACATAGCTAATGGCACTTAGCGCAGTAAGGCCAACGTAGAGTAGCTGAAGGTTGGCAGATAGCGGCAGATCTTTTAAATTTGTAAGTAGATCAATGCCAACATAAAATAGCTCAAGCGCTAAAAATACGATAAGAAAAGATTTTATATAGACCCAGCCAACGTATCTGGCGTATAGTTTCATTTGATAAGACCTTTTTTTACCGTAAATTTTTGTGAAATTTCGTTGATGTCGCTCTTTAGCAGCTCACAAACCGCATTTTTTGTATAGGCTAAAATTTCATCTAAAGCTTTTTTATCCTCGTCGCTAAACTCGCCAAGAACGAAATTTTTAGCATCGCCCTCATGTCCGATACCAACACGCACTCTTTCGTAGTCATTGCCGATTAGATTGTCGATCGATTTTATGCCGTTATGTCCGCCGCTACTGCCGCCTTTTTTAAATTTAACCGCGCCAAAACTAAGGTCTAGATCGTCGTGGATGACGATTATCCTATCTGGTTTATAAAAATCTTTTACCGATTTAACACTTTGACCTGAGAGGTTCATAAAGGTTGTTGGTTTTAGCAAGATAATGTCGTTAAATTTAAAAACTTCGCCTTGAAATTTGGCTGAGCTAACATCTTTGAAATTTGAGTCTTTTAGGAGGTCTATAAGCATAAAACCTATGTTGTGTCTAGTGTTTTCGTATTTGGGGCCAGGATTTCCCAGCCCCGCTATTAGTGTCACAAAAGCCCTTTTATTTAGCTTTAATAACTCCAAGTACCGCAACACGGTCAGCGTCAATGATAGTAACGCCTTTAGGAGCTGTGATATCACGAACCAAAATCGTATCATCAATGTCAAGTTTGCTTACATCAACGTCAAATGAATTTGGTAAATTTTCAGCCGTGCATTTTACGCAAAGACGTCTTTTTGACTGGATCAAAACGCCCTTATTTTTAAGACCAATAGGTGTTCCAACTGGCTTAACTGGGATCATATATTTTGATAAAACGCCTGGAAGTGCTACTTTTAGATCTACGTGTTTAAGATCACTTGTAACAACATCTCTTTGGTAATCAACAATAACGACATTATAAACTTTTCCGCCTACTTTTACATCAAAAGCAAGGCTCTCTTTTTTGCGTGCTTCTTTTATAAAGTCATTGACTTTAAAAGCAGCTGCAACATTCTCTAATCCCTTGCCATAAATGTTGGCGATTAGATAACCATCTCTTCTCAAAGCCTTTGCAGACTTCTTACCGATACTCTCTCTAACGATACCTTCTAACATCGTTTTCCTTTCATAAAAAATAGGTGCTGATTTTATCTAATGCTTTATAAATTTCACATAAAGCTTGTTAAATTTCTTTAAGTGCGATCACTTCTGGTTGATCTTGTTTGCTTTGAGGTTTGCCAAAATTTACACCATTTTCAAAGCTAAAACCTGCCACATTTGAGCTTTTTATCTTAAGCTGCAAGTCACCCCTGTTACTAGCATTATCAAGCGCTACTTCGGCACTAATTATCTTATTTTCATAAAGTTCAAGCAGGTGCTGATCAAAGGTTTGCATGCCGTAAGTATTTTTTGACTCAGCTATGGCAAGATCGATCTCATCAAATTTCTCTTCAGATATGAGCTCTTTTATACGGGTATTTTTTCTCATGATCTCGACTGCTGGGCGTCTTGTGCCAAAAAGCGTCTTAACTAGCCTTTGTGAGATGACACAAGCAAGCACTGAAGAGAACATAAGGCTGACCTTATCTCGCTCGCCTTGAGGGAAGCTATTTACTATTCTATTTACGCTCTCTTTTGCATCAAGTGTGTGAAGTGTCGAAAGCACCAAGTGACCAGTCTCTGCGGCTCTAATGGCAGTCTCAATCGTCTCAAGATCTCTCATCTCACCAACCAAAATGATGTCAGGATCTTCTCTTAATGAAGCTCTTAGCGCATCTGAGAAATTTAGCGCATCTGCCCCGATAGAGCGCTGGTTGATTATACTTTTATCGTCGTTAAATACATACTCAATCGGATCTTCGATAGTCACGATGTGTGATCTTTTTGTCTGGTTGATGAAATTTATCATGCTTGCAAGCGTCGTTGTCTTGCCACTTCCAGTTGGGCCAGTCACTAAAATGATGCCACGAGTGGTCTCTGTGCAAATTTTTTCTATCACGCTTGGTAAATTTAGATCTTTTATGGTTGGAATTTTCGTTGGAGTGACACGAAAGACAGCAGAAATTCCATTTATCTGCAAAAACATATTTACACGAAAGCAGTACTCATCATTTAGTTTATAAGAAAAATCTATGTCCTTTTTATCCATGAACTCATCAAATTTAGCCCCCAAAAGCTCATTTGCGATAGCTACTGCGTCACTTGGATCTAAATTTTCTTCGCTAAGTGGCATGATCTCACCATTAAATCTGCCATAAACAAGGCTTGCAGACTTTAGATGAAGATCGCTGCCGCCTCTATCAACTAAAGAGCACAGATATGAGTCTAGGTCTTTTTTGGTCATTAAAGTGATTTCATAATGTCGTCAAATGCTGCAACAAACTGCTTTAAGCCATCATTTAAAAGCTCTTTATAAGTAGCATTTATATCGATCTCATTATTTTTTATGATATGAAAAAAGCTTGAGATATTCTCTTTGCTAGGGGCATTTTTTGCCTCAGCTTTTTCTTTTATAAATTCTTTTATCGTATCTATCGGAGCTGTATTTATAGAGTTTTTATACATTAGCTCCCTGACGTAATAATCCCCTCTTAAGCCACCGCCTTTTACGCCAGTGCTTGCAAAAAGTGTCCTTACGTTTTCTAAGCCAAAATCCTCAATGATATGATAGATATTTGCAGCGTTCATTATGCCGATCTGTCCTGTTGGCAAGCTCTTTGCAGACATTGTCTCATCAAGCTTTCTATCAAATCTACTAACAAAAACGCTGATCACACCTTTTGGCATCGTCGTATCCACAAAGCGGCTTGCATAAGCTTTGCTACCCTCTTTAAAGGCCTCTAGGCAGTTTTTAGCCTGATCTGGCGAGAAAATGAGCGTCGCATTTACGCTGATGCCTCTTGCCATGAGCGCGCTCATCGCTTCATAGCCCTCTTTTGTGGCTGGAATTTTTATCATAACATTTGGCATTGAGATAAGGTTGTGAAGCCTGATGCCCTCTTCTATCGTCGCAGCTGTTTCGCCACTTAAATTTGGATCAACCTCTATACTAACAAAGCCATCATCGCCATTTGCGTAGTTTTTTAGCATTTTACATGCGGCGATCTTGATATCTTGGATCGCTAAAATTTCATAAAGATCTTTTGGGTGACGCTTATTGCTATTTTGTATGATCTGTTTGTAAGCAGGTGATGCAAAAGCTGTTTTAAAGATAGCTGGGTTGCTTGTAGCTCCGTTTATAACGCCTTTTTCTAATAAAGAGTTGAATTCGTTTTGTAAAAAATCTCTCTCTATAAAGTCACACCAAAGAGAAAATTTAGCTTCATTGTCATACATTTTTTCACCTTATAAAATTTAAAATTTCACGCAGATCTTTGACATCCACGCAATGCGTCGCCTCTTTTTTTAAAATTTCTTTCGCGCAAAAGGCAATTTTTAGATCACATTTTCTAAACATAGATACGTCATTGGCTCCGTCGCCAACGCACATGATCTCACTTTTATCTAAATTTAATAGCCCCTTTAAGCGATCTATCATTTCGCCTTTTGAGCTACCAAACATCATCTCTCCGCCAACTTCACCTGTTAAAATTCCATCTTTGTGGTGCAAGATATTTGCAAAATTTGCATCAAATTTAAGTTTTTCTTGCATCTTATCAGTTGCGATGTGAAAACCGCCACTAAAAACCACGACCTTTACACCCTTTTGCTTTAGAGTAGATATAAGCTCGCTAGCTCCTGGCATGATGGGTAAATTTTTACAAATTTCATCTGCTTTTGAAAGTGGCATTCCTTTTAAAAATTTTACTCTTGCTGTAAGACTTTCAAAAAAATCAAGTTCGCCGTTCATCGAACGCTTCGTTATGCTAGTCACCTCATCACTGGCGTTATTAGCGGCGGCGAGGATATCAATAGTCTCGCCGTCCATTATCGTAGAATCAAAGTCAAAAACACAAAGTTTTATCAAGCTATGCCCTAAAAATCACGCTTTAAAAGGCTCTCAACCTTTAAAATCGTAAGGATATTTTGATCGCGTTTGCCGATACCATATATCATGCCTTTGTCTTTTACCAAAGTCTCTGGCGGCGGATCGATCCTGTTGCGGTCTATCCTGATAGCCTCCGTCAAACGGTCTATCACGAAGCCTGCGATATTATCCTCATCTTTCATGACGATATATCTTGTATTTGAGCTTTGTTTTGTAACATTTAGTGAAAAACGTTTTCGCAAATCAATAAGCGGGATAACGTTTCCACGTAGGTTAAAAACACCAAGAACATAGTCAGGCACGCTAGGAACACGGGTGTATTCGATAGGCTTGATTATCTCTTGGATATTTAAAATAGGTATCGCATACTCTTCCTCGCCAACAACAAAGCCTACAAGTTGGACTATATCTTCGTTGTTTTTTATCTCAGGCTCGTCAATTTGCTGTTTTTGTTTGCTTAAAACTTGGTTTAGTTTATCATTCATCGCCTAACCCCTAACCTAATTTAATATTTTTTCTAACAACGTTTTCAAGGTATTCTGACGAATATGGTTTTGTGATATATTCTGTCATACCAACCTCTACTCCGCGCAATCTATCAGTTTTAGACGTTCTTGATGTTACTGCTATTAGCGGTAAAGTGCGATACTTAGAGTATTTGCGAATTTCACCAGCTAGAGTATATCCGTCCATCCTTGGCATCTCAATATCAATGAGCACCGCATCAAATGCATGCTCGCCTGATTTAATTATATTGAGTGCTTCTACTCCGTTAGTTGCTTCTATTATCGTGACGCCGATTGGCTCAAGCGATTTTTGCATGATGGTTCTATCCATCTTAGAGTCATCAACGATTAGGACCTTATAATCGCTTGGTTTCTCTTTTGCTTTAGCACTATCTTCCATCTCGGCTCTAATATTTACCTTAATATCCTTTGCCATCTCCATCATAGCACCAACGTCTATGATAAGAGTTACGCGGCCATCGCCTCTAATAGTAGCTCCAGCGATGCCTGGGATATTTTGTAAATAATCACCCATTGATTTAATAACGATCTCTTCTTGACCAACTAAAGTATCTACGATGATGCCCAGTTTTGCCTCAGCAACGCCGATGATAACTACATAAGTTTGATCTCCGCCGTCAAAGACTTTATTGACACCAAAGACATCTGAAAGTCTAACAAGAGATAAGACCTCATCTCTTAGTCTTAGAACGTTTTTGCCATCGATCGTGTAGATATCATCGATTGGTACACGAACAGTCTCAAGAACGCTCGCAAGTGGTATCGCATAAAATTCCTCTTGTGTTCCAACAAGAAGTGACTGAATGATCGCAAGTGTGAGTGGAATTTTAAGCTTCATAACTGTGCCTTTTCCAACTTCACTCTCGATATCAATGATACCATTTAGTTTTTCAATGTTTGTCTTAACAACGTCCATACCAACGCCACGACCAGATACGTTTGTAACCTTGGCTGCAGTTGAAAATCCTGGCTTAAATATAAGACCAAATGCCTCTTTCTCGCTCATCGCATCGGCTTCACGCTCAGTGATGATGCCTTTTTCTATCGACTTAGCTTTAAGCATATCAGCATCCAAGCCCTTACCATCATCAACTATCTCAACAACGATGTGGTTGCCCTCATTATAGGCTTTTAGCTGAACAAGGCCTTTTTCAGGTTTGCCCATAGCTTTTCTTGTCTCAGGATCTTCGATACCATGATCGCATGAGTTTCTGATGATGTGAACTAGCGGATCGCCGATCTCTTCAACGATTGATTTATCAAGCTCAGTCTCTTCACCTGAAATTTCAAGGTCGATCTGCTTACCAAGCTCGCGGCTAAGGTCGCGTATCATACGTGGGAATTTATTAAAGACTTTTGCTATTGGAAGCATCCTTGTCTTCATAACAGCAAGCTGGATATCAGTCGTAACTAAGCTTAAGCTTGAGACTACTTGATTTAGCTCTTCAAGGAATTTCTCGCCCTCATATCTCTCTTCTACGTCATCATAAATTTTTAACAAGCGGTTTTTACCAAGAACAAGCTCGCCGATTAAATTCATCAAGTGATCAAGTCTTTTTACTTCAACACGTATCGTTTGCTCTTGTGCTACCGCACTGCTGCTACTAGCTGCTGGCACTTTTTTATCCGCATCTCTTTCTCTACTAGGAGCTGGCTTAGGTGCAGGTGCTGGTGCAGCGCTTGTGGCTGGAGCTATCTCTTCAGGAGATTTTGGAGCTATGCCTTTTGAAGCACGTCTTGCTTGATCTTCTGCTTTTCTAACTTTTAAAAGTCTCTCTATCTCAGCTTCAACCTCAGAGTCACTTAGTTTTGAAAGCTCAGCATCACTTACCTCAGGAGCTGCTTCTTCGGCTGGTGCGACAGGTTCTGGCTCTTTTACTGGCTCAGGAGCTGGTGCTGCTGCTGGAGCTTCTGCGGCTGCACTTGGTGCTTCACCTTCAGAAATTTGAGTAAGTCTTACACAAATATTTTTGATATCAATGCCAGCGGCTGCATCACTACCGTTATCTCTAATGCTCTCAAGTAGTCCCTTCATCATATCAACTGACTCAAGAACAACGTCCATGATATCTGGAGTGATCTTTAGCTCGCCTTTTCTAGCTTTGTTTAAAACATCTTCCATGTGGTGAGTAAGCTCTGTTAAAACGTCAAAATTTAAAAAGCTTGAGCTACCTTTTACTGTGTGAGCAACACGGAAAATTCTATTTAAAAGCTCCAAATCTTCAGGGTTTGCCTCTAGTTCAACAAGGTCATGGTCTATCTGCTCAATAAGTTCGAAAGCCTCTATTAAAAAGTCTTCCATTATTTCTTTCATATCATCCATACTTCACCTCACTTCGCAGATTTAGAATGTGCTTCAATCACTTTTAGCACCTCTTGATAAAATACACCAGCATCAAATTTTGTAAGATACGCAGCACCACCGGCTTCTTTACTCTTAACCTCACTAAATTCGTTGCTTAATGAAGAGTTAAACACAATCGGAACATCTTTAAATCTATCATCATTTTTAATAGTTGAAGCAAAGCGGTATCCATCCATTTGTGGCATTTCGATATCACTTAAGATAACTCTAAGCTCTTTTGTTAAGTTATCTCCATATCTTTGATAAAGCTCTTCCATTCTCTCTAATCCCTCAACGCCGTTTTTAGCTTCAACTACGCTAAGACCCATCTTCTCAAGTGCGTCTTTTACTAGCTTTCTAGCAGTTGAGCTATCATCTAGAACTAAAGCAGCACCTTTGATCTTTTGATCGTCTGTTACGTCAAATTCGATCTTTGGTGAATAAATTCCTAGCTCTTCAACGATGCTTTCAAGATCAAGAATTAAAAGTACTTCGTCGTTTTCTATTCTTGTTACGCCTGTGATCTTGCCTTTGTCTAGAGTGCCAGCTCCAGCAGCAAAATTTGCAGGCTCTATGTCTTTCCAGTTTATACGTCTGATCCTCTTGGCCTCATGGACGATAAAACCGATTAATATACCGCTAAATTCAGCAATAATAACACGTGGCTTTATGACTACACCCTCAGTTGGCTCGATGATATTCATCCATCTTGCCAAATTTATAACAGGGATAACCACACCTCTTAAATCAAAAATTCCCTCGATATACTCAGGAACGCCAGGAAGCTCGGTAAGATTTGGCATCTTAATGATCTCCCGCACCTTTGCGACATTGACTCCGTATATTCCTTCATATACTTTGTTTTCGGCCTTTTTAAAGATACGAAAATCAACAAGTTCCATCTCGTTTGAGCCCGTTTTTAGTACGTTGTCTCCAAACATCAATGTCCTTTCAAACTCATTTTGAGCAAATTCAACTTTTGCTGGGCGTATTCTACAACAAAATAACTTTGCTCGCATGCAAAACAAGGTAAATTTATATAAAATCTATCGTAAATATCAAATAGCTCACCTTGATGATAGTGTCCCTCTATCACTATACTTGCGTCAAAGCCCTGCAAATGCTTGCTCATTAGCTCCTTAAAGTTTGAAATTTTATAGTGCAGATTTTTCTTAGTAAGTTTGGCTAGTATCGCTTTTGAAATTTTAAAATCCAAAATTTTATCAAGCGCGTTCATAAATTTCAAAAACCATCTAAGCCTTAAAAACCTAAGCGCATACTTATCTATAAAAGGTAAAAATATATCGCCATGCGCGATCTGGACGTGCTCGCCACTTATAGTTCTAAATTTCACTGGCTGAGCGCAAATGTCATAGACCTTTACCCCCTCAAAGCTTAGCCTCTCGCCTTTGTCCCAAAAATCTCTAGTTTTATTAAATAAATTTGAAAGCCTAAAATCGTGGTTGCCCTCGAAATAAAAAATTTCCACCTTTTGTGAAATTTTATTTATAAGCCTTAAGTGCTCAGCGTAAAATTTTTGCGTATATTCGCCCTCGCCCGTTAAAAAATCAAATATATCGCCAAGCAAGAAAATCTGCGGCGACTCTTTGATCTCTCCGCTATCAACGGCGCGCAAAAATTTCAAAAATCCATCTCTATTTACATTTTCATGCGCATCAGCCAAAAAGATCGCGCCTTCTTTTATAACGGGGGCATATAGATATTCGCTCAAATTTTGCCTTAATTAAAAATTAGCAGAGCCAAAAAGCAGTTTTTAGCCCTTTGTCTCGTCTTTTTAGTCAAATTTTATAGGTTTGTAGCAGATATTAACGATCTCAACGTCACTTCTGCCTTTTGGTAAATTTAGCGCTACCTCATCGCCCTCAGCCTTGCCTAAAAGCTGCTTTGCAAGAGGAGAGTTTATCGAGATATAGCCCTTGTCTAGGTCACTTTCGCTCACACCAACTATCGTGTAAGTATGCTCCACCTCAGTCTCTTCGTCCATTATCGTCACACTTGAGCCAAATCTTACCCTATCATGCTCGTAGCTACTTGGATCGATCACTTCTGCGTTTGCTAAAAGTGCGCTAAGCTCAGCGATCCTAGCGTCTATAAAGGCTTGCTTCTCTTTTGCGGCGTGATACTCAGCATTTTCTTTTAGATCGCCATGGCTTCTTGCGATGTCGATCTCTGTTACGATTTGTGGGCGCTGCACTAGCCTTAGATCCTTTAGCTCAGCTTCTATCTTCTCGTATCCGTGCATTGTCATTGGTTCACTCATTTTTTACTCCATATTTTTTAAAATTTTTACTACATTTTTACTGCTGCCATGCCCTAGGTAAGCCCTTAGCTCATCGCAGCCTTTTAAGAATTTTTGCCTATCGCAGCTCTTGTAGGCTCTTAGCAAATTTTCAGCCGTTGCAAACTCTTGTATAAACTCCTCATGAAGCGGCTCTTTGCCCATGAAGTCAAACATTATATTTGCAAGTCCCGCGTGCTTGATCTTTACAAATTTTCTAGCGATGAAAACATCTATCGCTTTTGCCTTGTATGCTAGCACAAATGGCGTGCCAATGAGCGCTGCCTCAAGCGTAGCAGTGCCAGAGCAGACAAAGGCAAAGTCGCTCTCATACAAGGCTTCAGGCGTATTTGAGACGACCTCAAAATCGCTCACATCGCCATAAATTTCGCCCACTTTATCAAGCAAAAATGGCGGCACAACAAGCAGCCTTGTAGCCTCTATCTTTTTAGCAAGCTCTCTATAAACTGGCATAAGCCTTGAAATCTCTGATCTTCTTGATCCCGGCAAAAACGCCACTTTGCCACTGCTACTTAGGCTAGTTTTCTTAAGCTTTATCTCATCCATTAAAGGATGTCCCACGTAGGTCGAGCGGCTATAAAATTTAGAGTCAAATGGCAGGATCGAAGCTAGGTTGTCACAATACTCCTCCACAACGCTCACTCTTTTTGGCTTCCACGCCCAAACTTGAGGCAAGATGTAGTATGTCACGGCTGCTTTTGCACCGGCCTCTTTTATCGCCTTTGCAAGCGGCAGATTAAAGGCTGGACTGTCTATTAGCAGCACTGCATCAGCCTCTTTTGCCATCTGGCTCATCACTTTCATCGCCTTTTTTGCCTTAAAAATGAGTGGCAAAACCTCGACAAAGCCCATCGCAGAAAACTCACTGCTTTTCATATATGGCGTGCCAAGCTCTTCGCTAAAAATTCCCATTAACTCAAATTCGCCCTCGAAATTTTTCAAAATTTCTTTTAAATGCAAATTTGCCGATGGCTCAAGAGCGGAGACTAAAATTTTCATTTACACACTTTCATCAGGTCTTTTTTTGGGGGCATTATACGCAAAAATTCTTTAAAATTTTAAGAAAGCTGTGATAAAATCCAACCCTTTAAAGGATAAAATTTGAAAGAAATTTTGATAACAAATGACGATGGATTTGAGGCGGCTGGTCTGTTTGCCTTAAAAGAAGCTTTAAACGAGCTAGATGGCGTAAATGTCACGATCGTAGCGCCAAGCTCGGAAAAATCAGCCTGCGCTCACTCGCTAACTCTCACAAGGCCGCTAAGGTTTATCAAGCTTGATGATGGCTTTTTTAAGCTTGACGACGCAACGCCCAGTGACTGCGTTTATCTCGCACTTCACGCACTTTATAACAAAAAGCCAGACCTAGTGATAAGTGGCATAAATCACGGGGCAAATTTAGGCGAAGATATCACTTACTCTGGCACGTGTGGAGCGGCGATGGAGGGCGTTTTACAGGGCATTAGAAGCATCGCTTTTTCGCAGTTTTATGAAAACAACTCACTAAACGAACTTGGCTTTGAGCTAGCAAAAGAGGTAGTGAAATTTATCGTGCCAAAGGTGCTAAATGATGAAATTTCGCTAAATCAAAGAGAATTTCTAAATATAAATATCCCAGCCACAACTAGCAAAAATTTCAAAGGTTATGCCGTCGTGCCAGCTGGCAGACGCACCTACGCTACGCATGCCACGCTTAATCGCAACCCAAGAGGCATTGAGTACTACTGGCTTGGAAACGCCGCACTTGAATATGAAAAAGGCGAGCCAAGCGACATCAGCAAGGTAAATGAGGGCTTTGCCACAATAACGCCCATAAAACTAAACATGACTTCATACGAGAGTTTAGAGAGCTTAAAAGGAAAATTTGATGCAAAATGATAGATTTACAAGGATAAGATGGCTCTTTGGTGAGGATGGTTTTAGCAAGCTTCAAAGCGCAAAAGTGCTAGTTTGCGGAGCTGGAGGCGTTGGCGGAATGTGCGTGGATGCGCTTGCTAGAAGCGGGGTCGGAAGCATCACGCTTATCGATAAAGACATCTTTGACGTGACAAATCAAAACCGCCAAATTTACAGCGAAAACGTGGGCGGCGTAAAGGTGGAGGAGTTTGCCAAAATTTATCCTTGCATCACGCCTATACAGACGCTGATCACGCCTGAGTTTGTTGCTGGATTTGACTTTAGTAAATTTGACGTGGTGATCGATGCGATCGATGATATCACCGCCAAGATCGCCCTTGCAAATGCGGTAGATCCTAGCAAATTTATCGCCTCAATGGGTGGGGCAAAAAGGGTTGATCCAACCAAGATCAAGGTGGCCAGCGTTTGGAAAACTTCGGTCGATCCACTAGCTAGAAAATATAGATATGAGCTCAAAAAATCAGGCTTTAGCGGTAAATTTGACGTGGTCTTTTCAACAGAAGAGCCACTTTGCAAGCCACTTGGCAGCTTCATGGGCGTGACTGCCTGCTTTGGGCTAAATTTAGCCTCACTGGCTGTTAAAAAGATAGTTGAGCAGTAAGCCTAAATTTACACTCCGAGCAAAATTTCAAATTAGAGCTGACATTTTGGATAAATTTAACAGTCAGCTCTACAAGAGACGAATTTGACAATCCAAGATGAGCATCTAGCAAATTTTAAAAATTTGTGAACGAGTAATTTCGGCTCTAAAATTTGAGCTAAGCTGCAATCGAGGCAAAATTTTAGTAGTTAATTCTTGTGGATGAGTGAGAGTTTAAATTTTATAACTACGAACTAAAAATATTTAATTTTTACAAAAATGTTCAAGCAAATTTTAAAATTAGAGCTGACATATCACGGCTCTAAATTTAGTGCTAAACAAAGTGCAGCCTAAATTTAGTAGTCCGCTAAGGCGAGTGAGTAAGATTTTAAAATTTGCAAATTTGCTTTATCAAATCATGCAAGTGTCAAGTAAATTTTAAAATTTCATGAACGAGTAATTTCGGCTCTAAAATTTGAGCTAAGCTGCAAGCGAAGCCAAATTTTAGTAGTCAATTCTTGCGAGTGAATGAGAGTTTAAAATTTGTAAAAATAGCTTGATTAAATTTGATTTATCCAAGAAGGAGACAAGAGGGGGGGCTTAAATTTTGCTTTTCAGGCTCACAACTGTAGGATAGACACAAAACTCGTCCACTTATCCCACTTCTTTTTTAATCCCTCATCTGCTTGCAGTTACGAGACAAAGTCCTAGTAAAAACCTACGCGCGTTAGAAGTATATGCTTTAATGCTGATGCATTGCAAACCATAACAAATTTCTATTTTAAAATATTGATTTAAAAATTATAAGTCCTGAAATTTAGTAAGTAGTTTAAATAAATAAAAATTTAAAATAGACGCAAAGTTTACATATTTATCTGATCGTATTTGCTGTTTTTACAACCAAATGCGATTTATCATTTAAAATTTAACTCATCTTTTTTATATTTTCTAAGTAGCTCATTTATCTGGTTTTCAAATTTGCTCCATCTTGCTTCGCTGCCATGCTTTGCGAAGAGCCTTTTGGCATGAGAGATCAAAATTTCACTTTTATCTTTTATCAAAAGATATTCGTATAGTTGATTTATAGCAGCAAGGCCGTTTTGTTCGAGCATTAGCTCTATTAAATTTGCTTCAGAGCTATTTTGCTCAAAAAATTTAAAAACAAAGACAAGGTCATTTACTACATTTTCATAAATTTTAGCCACGTCACTATCTGGCTCTAGCTGGTAGTATGTAGCAGATGTGCGAGTGATTTCATGCACTCTAGCTCTGTAATGACACTCATACTCTTTTGGCTTGCTAAGCGCTTCTTTGCCAAGAGTAGCCTCTATAAAAGGAGCGTAAATGCCGCAATTTATATAAAATCTCGTGTGCCTTGAGTCATTGCCACTACTTTTTTGAAAATTTACAACATAGATAAAATTTGGAGTATTTTTGTAGAAATTTAAAGCGCTCTTGCTAAAGCCATTATCCTTAAATAGCGGCTTTAGCAGAGCGATAAGCTCGTCAAATTTCTCTTTCATAAATTTAACGTGCCAGATGTATGGTTATTTATTTGCGCGCTCGATGTACTCGCCACGAACGGTATCAACGCGGATGACCTCGCCTTCTAGTACGTGAAATGGTATCTGAACTACCGCGCCACTCTCAAGAGTAGCTGGCTTTTTGCCACCTTGTGTATCGCCCTTGAAATTTGGTGGAGTTTCAACTATCTTGAGCTCGACTACTTGTGGCACTTCAACGCCGATTGCGTTGCCATTGTGAAATAAAATTTCAACCATCATGCCATCGATCATCCATTTTTTAACATCGCCCACGTCCTCGTCGCTGATCGCAACTTGCTCGTAAGTAGTCGTGTCCATAAACTGGCAAAACTCACCATCATCATAGAGGTACTGCATCTCTTTTTCTTCAAGATGCGGTTGCTCGCACTTATCGCCTGCGTGAAAAGTCTTTTCAAGAACCTTTCCGTCGACAAAAGATTTGATCTTTGCACGAACAAAAGCTGCGCCCTTGCCCGGTTTAACGTGTTGATATTCTACGATTTTATAAGGAACGCCGTCGATCTCGATCTTTAGTCCCTTTTTTAGATCGCCCATTGAATATGAAGCCATTTTTTATCCTTTCGTAATTTGTTATATAACTGCGTATTGAGCCCAAACACAAGCTTCAAGTGCGTTTAATCTCTCTAGCGTTTCTGTTTTTATATGTTCATCAACCAAGATGACCGCAAGCGCCATGCCGTGCTCATCTCTACCAAGGCGGAAGTCTGCGATGTTTATCTTCTCATCAGCTAAAATTTTACTGATCTGAGCGATAACGCCTGGTACGTCGTGGTTTTTAAAGATGATCATCTTGCCTTTTGGCTTGAAGTCAGTTTTAAAGCCATTTACGGTTACGATGCGTTGTTGATTTTCACCAAAGACCGTGCCGCCAACGCTTACGATGCCGTTTTCAGTCGTAAGACGAACTGTGATCTTGTTTTTAAAGATACTGTCTCCACCTGTGCTAGTTTCGGTAGTTATGCCTTTTTCATCGCATAAAAATTTAGCATTTACGTAGTTTATCGCATCGCCAAGACTCTCTTTTAAAGCACCCACGATCGCAAAAGTTAGCATTGAATTTGCATATTCACCAATCTGCCCGTGAGTCTCTATGCGGATAGCTTTGATGGCACTCTTGTTTATCTGAGCTGCAAGAAATGCCATCTTACTTGTAAGATCGATATAAGGCTCAACAAACGGCGGTATATCTTCTGTTTTTATCGGTAAATTTAAAGCGTTTGGATAGCTTATACCACGTGCTGCCAAGATAGCCTGCTCAACCGCCTCAACTGCGATGTTACGCTGCGACTCAAGGGTATTTGCCCCAAGATGCGGTGTTACGCTTACATTATTTAGATCGAGAAGCGGATGGCTTGTCGCTGGCTCTTTTGTAAAAACGTCAATGCCAGCAAATGCTATCTTGCCACTTTTTAGCCCTTCATAAAGCGCCTCTTCGTTATAAAGACCACCTCTAGCGCAGTTTATAAGCCTTACGCCATCTTTCATCTTTGCTATCTCTTTAGCGCCGATCATATCGGTTGTCTCTTTGGTTTTTGGAGTATGGATCGTGATGAAGTCGCATGCCAAGATGTCATCAAAATTTTTAGTATAAGTGCCACCCATATCGATGACTTTAGATGGATCGATATATGGATCGTATGCGATGATATCCATGCCAAAAGCTTTTGCGCGAGCTGCTACTCTTGAGCCGATGTTACCAAAACCGATAACGCCCAGCTTTTTCTTAAACAGCTCAACCCCATACCACTTCTCGCGTTTCCAAATTCTATCTAGCTTTAGATCGTTGTGAGCGTATTCAAGTGATCTTGCAGCTGCTAGCATATGTGCCATAGTTAGCTCAACTGCTGCGATAGTATTTGCAGTTGGGATGTTCATGGCGATGATACCTCTTCTTGAACAGCCATCTATATCAACGTTATCCACGCCAACACCAGCTCTAACGATAGCTTTTAGTTTCTTACCAGCTTCTAAAAACACTTCATTTACCTCAGTCGAGCTTCTAGTGATCGCTACATCAGCCTCGCCTAAAATTTTTAAAAGCTCGTCTTTTGGGGTATTAACTGTGTCTATTACATTTATATCTTGTTCTTTTTTTAAAAGTTCAAAACCTACTGGGTGTATCGCATCGCAAACAATGATAGTTTTCATAATTTTACCTCTCTCACACTTGAGTGGATATCGTAAACCCTTAGCTGCAAAATGATATTTTGCAAAAGCCTTGAGTCTTGGGTATTTAAAAAGATCTGGCTCTTAGCCCCATCTCTTACTACAGTAAAATCAACCTCGCTATTTCGCAAAGTCTGCATCAAGCAGAACATAGAGTAGATGTCGTTTTTATCTATCAAAAGTTCGTATGCTGTGGTCTTTGGCTTTTCTATCTTAGGTCGGTTGTATTCTATAAAAATTTCATTTACGGGCAATACGTAATCTTTTTTCTTAATAGTTGCCAGCTCATTGATCCAGTTTTCACTGCCAGCTGTGTTTTTGGTTATATTTTGCTCACTTGTAATATTTTTTTCAGTAGTTTGGCTGAAATTTACGCTTGCAAATTTAACAAGATAAACTCCAACCAAACCTAACATCACAAAGAGCAGAACAACTACTAATAAAAGTGTGCGTCTGCCCATTTATACTAGCGTAATTGTTCTTTTATGATGTCGCCAAGTGTTACTTTGTCATCGTTGTCGTTGATCTCATTTAACACTTCACGCTCTTTTTGTTTTGCTAAACGGCGTATGCTTAGGCGAATTCTATTTTTCTTCTCATCGATAAATGCGATAGCAGCCTCGATCTCATCGCCGATTTTAAGCGTGCTTGCATCTACACTACCTAGATCTTCTTTGCGGATTAGCGCATCGACGTTATCGCCAAGCTCAACAAATACGCCAAACTCTTTAATGTCACGGATCGTTCCTTTTACGATGTCGCCTACACTAAATTTATTAGCAAATGCTTGAACTGGGCTTTGTTTTAGATCTTTTAGGCTTAGAGAAATTTTTTGCTCAGCGCTGTCGATTTTGATGATCTTTACTTCTAGCTCATCGCCAGCCTTAAACATATCTTTGCACTTGTCATTTCTATCCCAAGATGCATCTTCATTGTGCAACAAGCCCTCAACGCAGCCTACTCTAACAAATGCACCAAAATTTGTGATAGTTGTCACAACGCCTTTTACTACGTCGCCCTCTTTAAATTTAGCTTTAAATTCATCAAATGGCTTTGGAAGTAAATTTTTAAGGCTCACTCTTAAGCGGTGTCCTTTTGCGTCTATTTCGATAACCTCAACATCAATCTCTTGACCTTCGCTGATGTGATCTTTTGGATTTTTGATATTTTTATCCCATGAAATTTCAGATATGTGTAAAAATCCTTCAATATCATTTCCAAGATCGACAAATGCGCCATAAGGCTCGATATTGCTAACTGTTACTTTGATAGTGTCACCAACTTCTAGACCATCATTTATGATCTCTTCCCAAGGATCTGGAGTAGCAGCCTTGATAGATAGAGATAGGTGGCGTTTTTCGTTGTCATAGCTGATAACTTTAACTAAAACTTTATCGCCTTCTTTGTATAAAGAGCTAGGATTTACTGGGCCTTTGTAGCTTATCTCGCTGTAATGCACAAGTCCATCTACACCGCCAACATCAACAAACATACCATAAGTTGTGATTTTCTTAACTGTGCCCTCTATAACACTATCGTTTTCTACTATGCTTGATAGGGCTTCTTTGCGTTTTTTGCGGTCGTCATCTAAAATTTTCTTTCTTGAAACAACGATGCTGTTCTCTTCTTTATCAACTTTTATAACTCTTACTTTGTATGATTTTCCAACTACGCCCTCAGCGTTTTTAAATCCGCTGTGCGTTCTTGGTAAGAAAAATTCTACGCCATTTGCGTCTTGAGTGATAAAACCACCTTTATTTTTTCCAACTACTTTTACGTCGATTTCGCCAGAATTTTCAGGATCGTAAGCTTCGATGAAAGCTTTAACTTTCTCTTTTCTAAGTGCTTTTTTGTGCGACACTATAGGTCTTCCATTTCTTGATCCAGTTATTACAACTTTGATCGTATCGCCAACTTTATGCGTCAGGTTGCCGTTTGCGTCAGTGATCTCAGAAACATTTAAAATGCCTTCTGACTTCTTGCCAACGTCGATTAAAACCTCATCACCATTGATACTGACGATCTTTGCGTCACTATCTTCTTCAGTCTTTTTAAAAGACTCCTCTAACATCGCAGCAAAATCGATATCTTCGATATCTTCGTCTTTTGCTTTTCCTAATTGAACACTTTTGTTCACAGCCATCTTGATCCTTTAAATTTTATTATGCCAGTAGAGGCAAATTGGCTTATTATAGTTAATTGTGGCTTTAGCTAGGATAAATTTTATACTTTTTTGATTCTGTCAACGACTTTTTGTATGATCCAGTCAGGTGTGCTAGCACCCGCACTTATACCACACAAATTTTTGCCATCAAACCATGATCTTTCAAGCTCTTCTTCGCTTTCAATGAGATAGCTATCTTTGCAGAAATTTTTAGATATTAGGTAGAGTTGTTTTGTATTTGAGCTGTTTTTACCGCCAATTATTATCATCACGTCAGCTCTTTTTGCTAAATTTTTAGCAGCCTCTTGGTTTTCAAATGTCGCGTTACAGATCGTATTAAAAACGCGCAGCTCTTTTACATGAAGCATGAGATAGTTTGCGATCTGCATAAATTTCTCAACTTTTCTAGTAGTTTGGCTAACAAGTGCAACCTTTTGTTTAAATTTAACGCCCTCTAGCTCACTCTCTTCAAGCACGACATAGACGTTGCCCTTAGCATATGACTTCACCCCTTTTACCTCTGGGTGATGCATGTCGCCAAAGATCACCACATCATAGCCCTCTTCGCTCATTTTTTCGCAAATTTGTTGCGGCTTTGTCACAAACGGACAAGTTGCATCGATCACTTTTATATCGGTTTTTTTTAGCTCTGCAAGGTCGTTTTTAGTGATGCCGTGAGTGCGAATGATTGCCTTTTTCTCATCTTTTAGCTCGCTTATGCCCTCAAGCGTCTTTACATTGTAGTTTTTCTCAAGCCTATTTATCTCTTCGTTGTTATGGATGAGTGGGCCGATAGTTGCGGCATCTCCAGCATTTTCGGCTATCTTTATCGCCCTTTTTACGCCAAAGCAAAAGCCATAACTACTAGCAAGCTCGATCTTCAACTCTAGCTCCCATTTTCTTTAAAATTTCAGCAAAATTTGGAAACGAAGTGGCGATAAATTCGCTCTTTTCTATCTGCATACCACATTTTAGTCCAAGTATGGCAAAGCTCATGGCGATCCTATGATCTCCGTGGCTATCTATCGTGGCAAATTTAGCCTCAGAGCCATTTATGATAAAGCCATCTTCAAGCTCGCTAGCATCGACACCACACTGCTTTAGCGCATTTATCGTGACAGCTATCCTGTCGCTCTCTTTTACGCGAAGCTCTTTTGCGTTTGTTAGCTTGCTTTGACCCTTAGCGCAGGCAAATGCGATGGCTAAAGCTGGGGCTTCATCGATGAGCCACGAGATATTTTCGCTAACCTCTACGCCTTTTAAATTTGGCGAGTACTTGATCTCGATATCGCCGATATCTTCGTATTTGCTTGAGGTTTTGTGAAATTTTATCTCAGCGCCCATTTTTTCTAAAACTCTGTAAGCTTCGATGCGGGTTTTGTTTAGCAAGATATTTTTTAAAATGATATGTGAATTTGGGATGATTAAAGCCGCAACCGCAAAGAAAAATGCCGAACTTGGGTCATTTGGTACGTCTATATCAAGTGGCGCAAGTGGTGATTTCATCGGCTCCAGAGTGATATCTAAGCCGTCACACTTTATATCAGCTCCCATACCAGCAAGCATGCGCTCAGTGTGGTCTCTGCTTAGCTCTGGCTCGCTAAATTTGCAACCATTTGAGTAAAGAGCTGCTAGTAAAAGTGCGCTTTTTACCTGAGCTGAGGCGATCTTGCTCTCAAAACTAAATCTTTCAAATTTAGTCCCTCTTATACAAAGAGGAGCGTTGTTTGCGCCATTTGCGCCATCTATCTTTGCACCCATCTCATTTAGAGGCTTTGCTATCCTTGCCATCGGGCGAGAGTTTAAATATTTATCGCCACTTAGCACGAAAAAGCCGTCCTGTGCGGCTAGTAGCCCCATAAAAAGCCTCATCGCCGTGCCTGAGTTGCCACACTCTAAAATTTCATTTGGCTCTTTTATCTTTTGTGGCGGAGTGATTATTATCTCAGCTCCGTTATCTTCGACATTTGCACCTAAGAGCTGAACGATCTTTAAGGTATTTAGCGTGTCGCCTGCTCTTAGATAGTTTCTAACGCGAGATGGTTCGTCGCTTAAAAGCGAAAACATTGCGCATCTATGCGAGATAGACTTATCAGCTGCGATGTCGTAGATGGTTAAATTTAGACTTTTTTCTAATGGATAAATTCTCATCTTATACCGATATTTAGCTTCTCTTTTAGCTCGCTTAAAATTTTATCCATAAGTGCGTTTATATCGTCATCTTCGAGCGTTTTTTCCATATCTTGGAATGTAAATTTAAGGCTAAGGCTGATCGCGCCGTTTAGTTTCGCGTCTTTATAGATATCAACCGGTAAGAACTCTTTTAGCTCTTTT
The DNA here is from genome assembly GCA_018371535.1 of Campylobacter concisus. Lineage (GTDB taxonomy): Bacteria > Campylobacterota > Campylobacteria > Campylobacterales > Campylobacteraceae > Campylobacter_A > Campylobacter_A concisus_BO. The sequence goes on along the minus strand of JAHAKU010000004.1, from coordinate 89,751 downwards.
AAATTTAGCCCTCTTATGCACTCATAAATTCGTCCAGCCTCGAAGTTTTCAGGCACGATGAGGCTAAGATCTCTTGTCGTGCTTTGAAATTTAGAGTATGGCACTGCAAGGATCGGCTCAAATTTAAGCTTTGCAAAATCAATCTCACAAACATAAGTTTTAGGCAGATCTCTTTTTGCCTCTACTCTTGCATCAACTCTGCCGATATAGCCGATCTTTTCGCCATTTTGATAGATGTGTGCCTGCTCGTATGGGCTAAGATATGAGATCTCTTGGCAAGGTTTTAGCTCAAATTTACCTATTACATTTTGCACCATCGCTGCAAATGCGTAGAAATTTGCCTCCTCGCCCTTTGCGCCGTTTATCAGTGTTGGCTCTTTTAAGAGACCTGATACGACAAAGCCTAAATTTAAGCCTTGATTTGCATTTTCATCAAAGACTTCGCCAAGCTCAAAAAGCCTAACTGAGCGTTTTGAGTTTTTGATGTTTTTCTCGCTTGAGCTTAGAAGGTGATTAACAAGTGCTGGTCTAAGCGTGTTTAGTTCGTTGTTTATAGGATTTAGTATCTTGATCTTGCAAGGTTTGAAATTTAGCTCACTTAGCTCATCAAGGCTATCAAATACGTAGTGCACGCTTTCAAAAAAGCCATTATCGGCTGCACGGCGCCTTAGATTTAAAGCATTTTTATAGTCAAAATATGTCTTATTTAGCCTATTTTTCTCTGCGAAATTTAACGGCGTTGAGGCGATATTGTCGATGCCTATTATCCTTACGATCTCCTCGCAGATATCATGAGAATTTACGATGTCATGGCGAAATAATGGCACTTTTACGTTAAAGCTCTCTTGCTCAACATTTACCGCGATCTCAAAGCCAAGTTTCTTTAAAATTTTAACGACATCGTTTCTTGCAACCTCTTGACCGATCATATTTTTAAGCTCGCCAAGCGAGATGCTAAGCGTGATAGGTTCGGTGTTTAGAAGTGATTGCTGTGAGCCCGCAAAAAGGCTTAGGCTATCTTTAAAGCTAGTTAGCCTTTTAAAAAGATAGTCCGCCCCGTAAGCTAAATTTGGCTCGCTACCACGGCTTGAGCGATAAACCTGATCGCCTTTTGGTAAATTTTTATTTTCAAAAATGGCTTTTGAGACAACATCTGGTTTTACGTAGCTAGCCTCTACCAAGATCACCTTTGAGCCCTCATCGACCCTAGCCTCATCGCTTTGGTAAATTCCAGCAACGCCTAAATTTTTATCCTCACAAAAAACCACGCACTCGCCATTTTCGCCATTTTTGATGTCAAAAACTGCTTTTTCGCCCTCGCCCACAAGCTTAGCGTGATCATAAGCTCTAAATAAAACGCCCGTGCAAAATGTCGCGTATTCAAGCAGTCTTTCTACTAAATTTGTCTTTTGACACTCAATTAGAGCTAACCTCAACCTAGTTAGTAAATTTTCATTTAGCCCACTTTTTAGCTCAAATGCTTTATACAAAAATGAGCCATTTACCTTATCTTCGGTTCGCACAGATGCGATCCTGCCGATGCCTAGTAAATTTTCGCTATCTTCATTTTCGTGACTATCTTTCATATTTAGATCAAGTGCGGTGCAAATTTCTCTTGCGATGCCGTGTAAATTTTGGCAGTCACCCCTGTTTGCTGTGACATCAACCTCGATGATCACATCTTTAAACGCTTCAAATTCACCAAGACTTGTGCCAAGTTTTAGCTTGCCGATACTCTCATCAAGTGGCAAGATACCGTCATTTGTCTTAGGCAGTCCTAGCTCAGTTGAAGAGCAGATCATACCACATGACTCGATGCCTCTTAGCTTTGCCTTTTTGATCTCAAGACCATTTGGCATCGTAGTGCCAATGAGCGCAACTGGCACAAACTGACCAGCCTCGACGTTTTTGGCACCACATACGATCTGAAGCGTCTCGCTGCCAACATCAACCTGACAAACGCTTAGCTTATCGGCGTCTGGGTGCTTTTCTCTACTTTTTACGTAGCCAACTACGATGCTCTTTGGTAAATTTATCTCTTTATAACTATCAACTTCTAAACCAATTGAATTTAATGTCTTTGAAAGTGTCTCGCCGCTAACCTCGCTAAGGTCGACCCACTCGTTTAACCAATGCTTTGAAATTATCATTTAAACTGCTCCAACAATCTTAAATCTCCCTCAAAAAGTGACCTTAGATCAGGCACTCTATGAAGCAACATCGCAAATCTCTCAACCCCAAGGCCAAAGGCATATCCACTTACATTTTTATAGCCAACCGCCTTAAATACATTTGGATCCACGACGCCGCATCCAAGCACCTCGAGCCAAGTAGTCTGCTTGCACACCCTGCAGCCCTTGCCGTGGCAGAATATACAACTAATATCAACCTCAGCGCTAGGCTCCGTAAATGGAAAGAAGCTAGGGCGAAAACGCACTTCAACGTCGCCAAACATGTGCTTTAAAAAGCCCTCTAGCATTGATTTTAAATTTGCAAAGCTAACTTTGTCTGCGTCCTCAACCACAAGACCCTCGACTTGATGAAACATCGGTGTATGTGTTAAGTCCATATCACGTCTAAAGACGGTGCCTGGCGCTATCATGCGGATAGGTGGCTTTTGATTTAACATGGTTCGCACCTGAACTGGGCTTGTATGCGTCCTTAAAAGTCTAAAATCATCTAGGTAAAATGTATCTTGCATATCCCTTGCTGGGTGGTATTTTGGTAAATTTAGCGCCTCAAAGTTGTGAAAATCATCTTCTATAAGCGGCCCAGTCTCGAGCGAGAAATTTAGAGCTAAAAAGTATTCAATTATCTTATCCATTGTAGCCATCACAGGATGCAGCGCCCCGCTAGCAACAGGCTCGTTAAAGAGCGTGATATCAGCGGCCTCTTTTTTCATCTTATTATCTATCTCTTGCTCGCTAAGCTCAGCCTTTTTAGCTTCTATAAGCGCGCTTAGCTCATCTCTTTGCTTGTTTAAATTTGCTGCAAATTCCTTTTTCTCATCCTCGCCAAGCTCTTTTAGCTTTGCAAAGCCTTGCGCCAAGATGCCCTTTTTGCCAAAAATTTCTACTCTGACCTTCTCAAGATCATCAAGAGTTGAAATTTCATTTTTGATTTTGTTAATGAAATCTTGCAATTTTTTACCTTTATGAATTTTTGCATCGATTTTATAGAAAAAGAGTTAAAATCAAGATAAAAAGCGCTAAATTTAAGCACACTTTGATATAATTTCTCAAACTTTCAAAGGAGCTAAAATGACCATATTTGAAAAGATCGTTGCTGGTGAAATTCCTTGTAACAAAGTGCTTGAAAGCGAGAAATTTCTAGCTTTTAACGACATCAACCCAAAAGCGCCGATCCACATCCTCATCATCCCTAAAAAACACTACAAAAACTTCCAAGAGATGGATCCAGTTTTGATGGGTGAGATGACTAAATTTATCCAAGAAGTGGCGAGCTTAATGGGCGTTGATAAGAGCGGTTACCGCCTCATAACAAACTGCGGCGAAAACGGCGGTCAAGAGGTTATGCACCTACACTTTCACCTACTTGCTGGCGCAAAACTTGGCTGGAGCGAAGGCGTAGCCGATCCACAAAGCACATTTTAAAAATAAAATTTAGACTCTTTTTGAGTCTAAATTCTTTAAATTTCTACTTCAAATGCTCAAACCTTAAATTTTATAAACTTAAAGTTATTCTTTAGTTCATTTTGGGTCGAATTTATCTCGCCAAGCTCTGATTTTACGAAGTTTGTAAGCTCTATCTTGCTCACGCTTGGAGATAGAATTTTTATATACTCTTTTTGATTTTTAAGCTCTAAGTTGTTACTAAAAAGAAGCACTCTGGCATCTAGCTTTAGCCCAGCTCTAAGCTCAGATATCGTAGTTAAAAGCTCTTTTATATCAAAGCCCTCCGCTGCTTCATCCACAAGCGCTAGCGAGCAAGGTTTCGTCTTTATCTTTATCAAAAACTCACTAAAGCTATTTGCCACCTCAAGCGTGTTTTGAAACTCGCCAAGAGCGCCAGCAAATATCTTATTTTCAAGCTTTGTGCTCTTGTAAATCACTATATTTTCGTTTTTACTAAAGTATCTATTTTCTTTGCTTGGCTTATAGTTTTTTATAAATTTAGGCAAAATTTGATTTAGCTCATCTTTGCTAAAAGGCTTTCTGATCTTCTCATCAAAAGCAGGCAGCAGCTCTCTTTCAGGGATATTTGAGGTGTTTGAGACCACAGCGACTAAATTTATCTTCTCTTCTTGAAGCGATCTTATCTCTTTTACGAAATTTGCCACGCCATTTTCAAAAAATGAAGCATCGATAAAGACTGCGTTAAATCTATTTAAAAGCAGTGCTTGCTTAAGCTCTTTGTGGCTGCTAACGCCTATGACTTCGCAGTCTAAGAAGCTAAAAGCGCGCGAAAACATCTCAAGACTAAGCGGGTTTTTATCGCATAGCAAAAAGAGCACTTTCTCTTCAGCCAAGCTCTCGCCCCTATTTTTCTCCATATAGACAAGCCGTGCAACGCTAAGTGGCGTGAGCGGATCTTTTAGCAAGACCACATTTTTTATATTTATATTTTTACTAGCGCTCTGCCTTGCAAAGACGATATCATAGTTTTTCGCTAGTGCTTGGTTGTTTGAGATGATATTTTGAAACCTAAGCCCCATATCTTCTAAAGTAGCTGCGAAAAATTCATTATATTTTGCATTTATATCAGGCAGATACGCGATCCTTAGCTCATGATTTAGGCTGAAATTTTGCAGTTTTTGCACCTTTTTTAGACTAAGGATAAATTTAAACTCATTGCCAGCTCCGCCAAGCGTGCTTATATCAAGGCTTGAGTTAAAAAGCTTTAGATAAAAGCTAGCAAGTCTTAGATAAAACTCGCTCTCTTCGTCATTTATCTCATTTTCATCTTCTGCGTTTAAAGCTTTTATCTGCTCTTCATTTATGAAAATTTGATTTGTCCTTATCTTTGTTTCGATTAGCAAAAGACCGCTTTGACTAAGGGCGTCGCTGACATTTTTTATCTCTACTATCAAGTTGGCAAATTTATCGCATTTTGTCACGACAGCTTGCATGATAGAGCCAAAGACGACGCTTATCTTCTCGCTATCGCCCTCTAGCTCGTCGCTAATGTTTGCATCAAGATAGGTTAAAAAATTTAGCTTTTTCTCTTGCGTGAAAGGTATCTGCGCTTCAAGGATGTTTGAAAACAAAATTTGAGGGTTAAATGGCTTTAAATTTAGGCTTATCTCGCCATTTCTGCTATCAAGCAAGCCTTTTATATTGCTATAATTTATCGCGATTATCTGGCTATTTTTTTCTAAATTTTCAAAAACAAGCTCATTTTTTACCACGTTTTCATCTTTTTTTAGCGTAGCGACCGAGCTTAAAATTTGCTCTTTTGAGAGGTAAAATTTCTTATTTAGCCTAACTAGCAGCCTATCTTTTATCGCTGTAAAGCTTCTTTCTTGCTCATACTTTTGAAGTAGCTCTTTATATAGCGCGATGAAATTTTCTATTAAATTTTGTGGGTTTCTATTGCCTCTTTTTAAAACCTCATCTCTTACAAGCTTCATTTTTTTGTTTAAATTTTCTAGAGCTTTTAGCCAGATGTATGTTTTATAGCCAGCGTAAAAGAGCCAAAGTGAAAGAAAAAACATCAAAAATGTTAGACTAAGCACCTTTACTCTAAAGTTATCATTTAGTCTCTTTAGCTCGTCACTTAAGACATTTGCTATCTTGCTAAAGAGCTTGGCTCTATTGCTTTCAAAGGTATATATCTGCAAAATTTCATCACGTGTTAGCTCATTTTTTAGCTTTAGCTTAAGGCGGATCTCGTCATAGCCCTGAGAGATCTCTATATTATCAAGCCTATCTATATCTCTTATTATGTTGTCTTTTATGTCGCCATTTGGGAGTAAATTTGCATTTATATCGTTGTGTTTAAGGCTATCTAGAGATTGTTTTAGCGAACTTTCGGTAATTTTTTCTTTACCCATAAGCACGGCTAAGATGTGCTCTTTTGTGGTATTTACGTTTTGAAGCAGCTCATAGGTTCTAAGTAAAGAGAGTATATGACGCTTGATATCAATGTCTAAAGCAACATCTCTAAATAAAATTTGCCCACTTTCAACAGCAGAATTTGCTAACTCAACAAAGCTAAGAAACGAGAGATTAGAGCTCTCCCAACTTGCATTTGCGTTTTTTAAAACTTCATTTAGCCTATCTCTTATCCTTTTATCATCTGGTGTGTTAGAAAGGCTGTTTGATAAACTTTTTACAAACAAATTCTTAGCAGCATTTGCCTCTCTTAAAGCCGTCTCGTCTTGTGGCGACCTAGTTTGGCTGTATCTTTCGTAAGCTATTCTTTCTGAAACGATCGCATCTAAGGTTTTTCTTATCAAACTTTCTCTTTTTACCTCACTATTTATGGCATAAGAGATCCTAAATTTATCAAAGTAGAGCGCGCCACTATAAAAGCAAGCGAAAGCTGCCAAAAATATCGGCAAAAGAACTAAAAATTTACTAACCCTCATTGCCAAGCCTTTTTGAAAATTTATTGCAAAGCGTGCTTATTTCACTTAGTCTTTCGTTTATCTGAGTGATCTTTTTGATCTTGTTTGGTCTGGTAAGTAGTGCATCGAAATTTGCTACAAGCGGAGTGATCTTTAAATTTAGCGCTGGCTCTTTTAATATCCTTATGCTCTCTTCTAAAAATTTAGTATCTCGCGCTTGCACCGCACTTTGGATAAAGATCATCTTGTCTTTGGCTTTGCTTAAAAATATACCAAGATAGGTCGCAAACTCGCTTTTGCTTAAATTTAAAAAGCTAGCTGTCTCGCTAAACCAGCTCTCGTTTAAGATCTCTTCTTCTTTATCCAAAAGCTCTTTTTCATCGACCTTTAAATTTGGCAAGCGAAGTTTGGTCTTTGCTTTTATCGCAGCTTGCTGGTTTTGGCTGTAAATTTCTGTTTGATCGAGGATTAAAAGCTCAAAATACTCTTCATTTTTTACTGAGCTGATCTTTGAAAATTTAAGCGTCGCATTTAAAATTTTGCCGTTTTTGGTCTTTAAATTTACTCTTAAATTTGGTCTTTTAGCTAGATAATCTATAAAAACTCCAGACTCTTTGTAGTCTAAAACTAGCTCGTCAATGTCTTTATGCTCGCTTAAAAACTCCCTTATATCTTTAAATTCAAGCAAACCAAGAGAGATATCTCCCATCGCTAAAATTTGACCGTTTTTGTCGTATATTATCACTTCAAATTTCCTTCTTTGAGCGTTAAAAGCTTTGCTGCTACGCTTTTGTTTGTTATTTTTGCCACTTCGTCTAAATTTGCTTCGCTGATTTTATCAAAACTTCCGTAAAAGCTGATTAATTTCGCGATACTGCCCTCAGAAACGCCAGCTTGTCTTAGCAGTGATCTTTGCATATCGTTTTTCTGCCTTGTTTTTCTGTGAAAACTGATGACAAATCTATGGCTCTCATCGCGCATTTTTTGGAAAAACTGCAGCTTTTTATCGCTCGTGCTTAGGCTAAAACTGCCATTTTTTGTATAAATTTTATCTTTCGCCTCGCCCTTTGCGCGGTGAGCTTTGGCGTCTATTTTCTCTTTTGAGATAGCGATCACATCGACGTTTGCCCCACTGCTTGCTAAAATTTCGCAGGCTAAGCTTAAAAGCGCTTCGCCACCATCAATGATCCAAAGATCAGGCGGACTAAGCTTGTCAAATCTAAGCGCTCTAGCAGTGAGACTCTCTCTCATCTGATCGTAGTCGTTTTTAGAGCTTAGGTGCATGTGGCGGTAGTTTTGCTTCGCCCACTCGCCATGCTCATAGCGCACCATCGCCCCGACACTTGCCTCGCCAAAAAGGTGTGAGTTGTCGTAGGCTTCGACCACGTAAGGCGTGTGAGCTAGATTAAAATACTCTTTTATCTCATTTAATAGCTCGTTGTCGTGCGTTTTTAGGTATTTTTCGATGCTAACTTCAGCGTTTTTTGTAGCGATCTCGCAAATTTTACGCTTGTCGCCTATTTTAGGGCAAGTGATGCTAAATTTACGCCCAAACCTCTCGTTTAAAATTTCCTCCACCAGCTCACTATCTTCAAAGTTTTCATGGACGTAAATTTTGGTGCTGATTATTGGCTGACCAGCGATGAAGCTTTTTAAAATGGCCTGCTTATAAGCCTCGTTTATCTCGCCACTTTGAGCGTTTTTAGCCTGCGTGATATCGGTTTTTACGCCTGTTATCTTGCCACTTTGCACGCTAAATCTCACCGCGCAGATCATATCATGCACGCAAGCGACCGAGTAGGCCTCAAAGTCCTCAAGCTTGGCTAGATCAACTTCAACCTTTGTTTGCATATTTTTAAGCGTTTGCATCTTATCTCTAGTAGCAGCTGCTTGCTCGTAGTCTTCGGCCTTAGCGTAGTTTAACATGAGCTCTTCAAGGCGAGCGATTAACAAATTTGGATTTTGCAAAGCGGCTGTGGCGTCAGCGACTATTTTGGCGTAGCTCTCTTTTGAAATTTTGCCCTCACATGGGGCGTAGCAGCGTTTTAGCTGGTGAAAAAGGCAGGCTTTTTTGCCTTTGATGCAGGATTTTTTTTGAACTAGGTTGAAATTTAGATAAAGCGCTTCAAGTAGCTCTCCTGCTCCGCTAAAATATGGCCCAAAATAGCGAATGTTTGAGCCTTTTATAACCTTTCTAGTGATCTCAAATCTTGGAAATTCATCGTTTAAATTTATAAAGATATAAGGGTAGGTCTTGTCGTCACGAAGTAAGATGTTGTATTTTGGTTTTAGCTGCTTGATAAATGAATTTTCAAGTATGAGCGCGTCTGCCTCGCTTGGTGTGACGATGTATTCAAGGTGCACGGCCTCGCTTATCATCTTTGAAATTCTTGGACTTAGCTTTTCAGCTGGGGCGAGGCTTGGGGTAAATTTAAAGTAGCTTTTGACTCTGTTTTTTAAAATTTTGGCCTTGCCGACATATAAAAGTCTGTTTTTAGCGTCAAAATATTGATATACGCCAGGCTCGTTTGGAAGCGTTCTTATCTCGTCTATTAGCATCTTGCCTGCTCATTTTTCTTTAGCAAAATTTCTCTTAGCTCTTCAAATTTCTTATAAATTTGCTCATTTGTGGCTAAATTTTTAAACTCGCCCTTGCTGGCTGGCATGATGAAATTTGACCTTTGCGTAGGTTGAGGCGTGAAAAATTTTAGATATTTGCTCACGATAAATCTTATATTTTCTTCTTTTTTATTTTTTATATAGTTGATCTCGCTAAGAGGTTTTGGCTCGATGACGCTTGCAAAAATGCTATTTTTATTAAATTTGCAAAAGGTTTTTAATAACCCTTTTATATCATTTATACTACTATCACGTCTAAGCTCCAAAAGCCCTGAGGGATGAGTGAGAACGAAGGTTAAAATGCCTTCTCTAACGTAGCAAAAAGCTATATAAAATCGCTTTGCTTTACCCATGAGGCGAAGAAGCTCTTGGCACTCGTCTGCCATGCTTAATTTTTCTTTATACAAAGGATTTTCGTGGATAGCATCTATCATAAATTTGGCGTCTTTCATAAGGCAATCTTATCATCTTTTATTTTAATTTTCGCTCTTTTTGCACTTAGTGGTTGCGGCTACAAGGACGATCCATTTTATGGCGATGCACCTATGAAAGAGAAAAAAACTGACAAGATCAATAAAATTTGATCTTAAATTTCGCGTAAGATAAAAATGTAATGCAAGCTTAATAAATTTAACTAACCTAAATTTTAGGCTCATTTAAGTAAAATACGCAAATTTTTATCTTACAAGGAGAGTATATGAGGTTATTTGGACTTCTAGGCTTGTTTTTTGCTATAGCCTTTGGTGCTGACGGAGAAGCTGCGGCTATTGACTTAACTACTACATGGGCGGGAATTTTATCGCTTATCATTTTTGTTGTTGGATACTTTTTCATAGCAGCAGAAGAGAATTTTCACATCGACAAGGCAAAACCTGCCATCTTTATCGGCACTTTTATGTTTTTGCTAATCGGCGTTTATATGCTTATAAACGGCATGGATGTGCATTCGCTAGAAAATGAGGTAAATCACCTGATCTTAGAGATAGCTCAGATCGTATTTTTCTTAATGGTAGCGATGACATTTATCGAAGCACTCGTCGAAAGAGATGTGTTTAACGCGCTTAAATATAACCTAGTTTCAAAAGGCTACACTTACAGAAAGCTATTTTGGCTAACTGGTATTTTGGCGTTTTTCATTAGCCCAGTGGCTGATAACCTAACAACAGCACTTATCCTATCAACAGTTCTTTTAACGATAGATAGAAATAATACAAATTTCTTAGTCGCAGGTGCGATAAACATCGTCGTAGCAGCAAATGCAGGCGGAGCGTGGAGTCCATTTGGCGATATCACTACACTTATGGTTTGGGCAGCTGGCAAGTCACCATTTTTAGACTTTTTCGCACTTTTCCCAGCTTCATTTATCGGCTGGTTTGTGACAGCGTTTTTACTTTCACGCATCGTGCCAAATACTGCGCCTCATTTTGACGTGGCAAATGAGCCAAAAGTGGTTATGAAAAAGGGCGGTAAAGCGGTTATCTTCATAGGTGCATTTACTATCTTTTGTGCAGTTATGATGCACCAGTTATTTCACTTACCAGCGATGTGGGGCATGATGTTTGGCTTCTCGCTGCTTAGCCTTTATACATATTATTTCAAAAAAGCTCACAAAGACGAAGAGCCTATGAACGTCTTTCACTATATGTCAAAGATCGAGAACAACACGCTATTTTTCTTTTTTGGAATTTTAGCTGCAGTTGGCGCTCTTCACTTTGCTGGATTTTTAAATTACGCTGTGTCACTTTATGATAAATTTGGCTCAACACCTGTAAATATCGGTGTTGGCTTCCTCTCAGCAGTCGTTGATAACGTCCCTGTTATGTCAGCTGTGCTAAAAGCAAATCCAGCCATGGGAGCTGATGTAGGCGAGTCTATGAGTCAGTGGCTACTTGTGACACTTACAGCTGGTATCGGCGGTTCGATGATTAGTTTTGGCTCAGCAGCTGGCGTTGGAGTAATGGGTAAATTAAAAGGAATTTATACCTTTGGTGCGCATATGAAATATGCATGGATGGTAGTTTTGGGATACATCGTATCACTCATTGTTTGGTATGTGCAGTTTGAAATTTTTCACATCTACTTTTAAAAGGTTATAAATGAACAATACGATTATAGTTTTGGACTTTGGTTCGCAGTATACTCAGCTAATAGCTAGAAGGCTAAGAGAAGAGGGAGTTTATACTGAAATTTTGCCATTTAACGCAAAACTAAGCGATATAAAGGCAAAAAATCCAAAAGGTATCATTTTAAGTGGTGGTCCAGCTAGCGTTTATGCTAAAGATGCTTACTTTTGTGATAATGGCGTTTTTGAGCTAAATATCCCTATACTTGGCGTTTGCTACGGCATGCAGTTACTTGCTCACACGCATGGTGCTGAGGTTTTAGCAGCTGATCACAAAGAGTACGGCAAGGCTGAACTTAGCGTCGTAAAAGAGCACGATCTTTTTAAAGATACACCTTCAAAACAAATCGTATGGATGAGCCATAGCGACTATGTAAAAGACCTACCAAAGGGCTTTGAGGCGATTGCGATTAGCGAAAATTCGCCTTATTGCGCTTTTGGCGATGATAAACGTAAATTTTATGCGATCCAGTTTCACGCAGAGGTGCAACATAGCGAGTATGGCACGCAAATTTTAAAGAATTTTGCTAAATATATTTGCGGCTGCGAGAGCACATGGAACATGGGAAGCTTCGCTAAAAATAAGATAGAAGAGATCAGAAAAACAGTGGGCACTCACAAGGTGCTTTGCGCAGTTAGTGGCGGCGTGGATAGCTCTGTGACCGCAGCACTTTTGGCAGCTGCTGTGCCTGAAAATTTGATCCTTGTTTTTGTCGATAACGGACTTCTTAGAACAAATGAAAAAGAGCAAGTTGAGGCTACATTTAGAACAAAGCTTGGTGTTGAGCTAGTTAGTATAGATGCGAGTGAGATCTTTCTTGGTCGCTTGGCCGGCGTCGTTGATCCTGAGAAAAAACGCAAGATCATAGGCGAGACATTTATAGAAATTTTTGAAAAAGAGGCTAAAAAGCATGGCGATGTGAAATTTCTAGCTCAAGGCACTCTTTATACTGACATCATCGAAAGCTCAGTCGTTGGCTCAAGCAAGACGATAAAGAGCCACCACAACGTTGGAGGCTTGCCTGATTGGATGACATTTGAGCTGATAGAGCCTTTAAGAGAAATTTTTAAGGACGAGGTTAGAAAACTAGGACTTGAGCTTGGACTAAGCCGTGAGCTAGTCTTCCGCCATCCTTTCCCTGGACCTGGCCTTGCTATCCGCATCATGGGCGAGGTAAATAAACTAAGCCTAGAGCTACTTCGCAAAGCCGACGTGATCTTGCGCGATGAGCTAAAAAGTAGTGGCTGGTATAACAAAACTTGGCAGGCATTCTGCGTACTTTTAAATGTAAATTCTGTTGGCGTTATGGGTGATAACCGCACCTATGAAAACGCTGTTTGTGTGCGCGTAGTCGATGCAAGTGATGGCATGACTGCAAGCTTTTCAAGGCTTCCTTATGATCTGCTTGAAAACGTAAGCCGCCGCATCATAAACGAAGTAAATGGCATAAACCGCGTAGTTTATGACATCTCAAGCAAGCCACCTGCAACTATCGAGTGGGAGTAAATTGAAAAATTGAGAAAACGAGCTATAAATATTGTTGATTTGTTTTCAGGAGCTGGTGGTTTAACATTTGGTTTTTACTATAAAAAAGATATGAATAAATTTGTAAAAAATGATAAATTTAATTTTTTGTTTGCAAATGAATACAATAAACATGCTGCAGCTGCTTTTAAGTTAAATTTTCCAAATATAAATTTATTAGAATGTGACATTAAAGAAATTAATAAGAAAAAAATCAAAGATAATGGAATTGATATAAGTTGTGTTGATCTTGTCATAGGGGGACCACCTTGTCAATCTTACAGTACCGTAGGCAAAAGACAGTATGATAACAGAGCTATTATGTATAAGGAATACTGTAGATTACTAAGTATTCTGAAACCAAAAATGTTTATTTTTGAAAATGTCAAAGGTCTGCTTACCATGAAAAACAATGTTGGCATTTCTGTAATAGAAGATATATATAAAATGTTTAATAATATAAAAAATACCAATGGCTATATGATTTATAAAAAAATTCTAAATGCAGTGAGTTTTGGTGTACCACAAAATAGGGAGAGAGTATTTATAGTTGGTGTAAGAAAAGATGTAGATCTAACATGGGAATTTCCGGATGAAATATTAACTGATTGTAATGCATTTTTAAGCGTGGAAAATGCATTATCAGATTTACCACCACTAGGATCAAACGAAGAAAAGAATGAATATTTAACAGCTCCTAAGAATATTTACCAAGAGCTTATGAGAAATAATAACGATGTTTTAACTTGCCATAAGAGCGGCTCTTATGGCAAGAAAATTCAAGGCGTTATCAATGCTGTAATAGAAGGCGAGGGGCGAGAGTATATAAACAGTTTGGTTGATGACAAAAAGTTACCGTCAGAATATAGACTCACTTCCGGCTACAAAAATACATACGGAAGGCTATGGTGGAATAAACCGTCTACAACGATAACGAATAACTTGGGAACGCCTTCATCTCTAAGATGCATACACCCAAAAGAAAACAGGGCGCTTACCACAAGAGAGGGGGCTAGATTGCAGTCTTTTCCTGATTTTTTTAAATTCTATGGTGGTAAAACTCAACAAAATTCTCAAGTCGGTAATGCCGTACCTCCCTTGCTTGCTATTAGTCTTGCAAATCAAGTAACAAAAAGTTTCTTATCTTGCAAGAAAAAACATAAGAAGGGATAATGATGCAAAAGGTAGAATTTTCTTTCGGATGGCTTGCTTTAAAATTACTAGGCAAAAGCCTTTATTCAAATGCTTGGAGCGCTATTTCGGAGCTTGTAGCAAATGGTTTTGATGCAAATGCTAAAAATATATATATTTATATAAATATGATAAATAAATCAAAATCTCTTGTGGAAATTATTGATGACGGTATCGGTTTGGATGACAATAACATTAGTATCTACGCGAAAGTCGGTTACAATAAAAGATTGGAGCAGGCCCCAGAAGTATTCGACAACTATAAAATGATGGGTAGAAAAGGTATAGGAAAGTTGGCGGCGCTTTATCTTTCCGAGAAGTATTTTATATTGTCTAAAACAAGTGCTGGAATGGTCAATAAATGGGAAATGAACTATAGCGAAAACAAAAAAGACGAAAATGAAAAACCTTTTTTAAGATTAATAAACGGTACAGAAACAAAATTACGATCTAATCAAATTTGGGAAAAAATTAAGACAGGTACGGTGTTAATCTTAGAAAATGTAAATCTAGAAGGACTTGGCGAACGAGCACTAGATAGCCTAGAAAACAAGTTATCTAATATATTTTCGTTGGATTCTATGGTTGATAGAAAGATTTTTCTAGCAATTGTAAAAAAGGATAGTGAAAAACCTATATTTAGACCGATAGAGAAAAAAATAGCATTTAAAAATATGGCTTTTATAGATTACTTTCCAAAAGATAGCCAACAAGGGTTAAAAGAAACTTTTGACAAACTGATTAAAGAGGATTCTAAATTTAAAATAGAGTCCAAAAAGAGAGATAAAGAATATCTTTTTGATAGAAAGATTGAGTTACTTGATAAAAATAAAGTTAGTGGAAGTGGGGAATTTACTGACGAGCAGGGCATCAAAAAAAGTAAACAATATACTTTAAACGGATGGATAGGTATACATAGTACGATAGACAATAAAATAGCAAAAGACAATGATGTAAACTTTACAAAAAATAGTTTTTATAATCCAATTCAGCTCAGGTTATATGTTAGAAACAAGCTCGCGGTAGAAAATTTCCTAAACTACTTAGGCAATACTCAGGCTTTCGTCAATTATATAGAGGGTGAAATACACTTTGACTTATTAGATGAAGATGATTTACCTGACATAGCAACTTCAAATCGTCAGAATTTAGATGAACATGACGAAAGGGTCGCGTTGTTGGTAGACATTGTAAAAAGTATAATTGGTGACTTGATAAGCAAAAGAGAAAAACTAGCAAACGATATAAGGGACAAGGATAATAAAAATTTTGATAAAAGAAAGAATAATTTTATAAAAGAAGTAGAAAATGAACTAAAGGAGCGTTTTCCTAACGAACCATCAGAACAAGTCAATGAGTTTACGATGATCGTAGCCAACAAAGTACAAGGCGACATGTTGAAAGATAAGTATAAAATATTTTTATCCCACTCTAGTAACGATAAAAGATTTACAGACTTTATATATTATTTATTAATAGAAAAATGTGGAGTTAGAAAGGATGAAATATTTTATACTTCCACACAAGATAGCGACAAATTTGAAGTTTTAAAGCCATTAAAAGAACAAATAAGAGAAAATATTACGGCTAAAAATGCACTGTTAGTGTACTTAACGAGCAAAAATTATAAACAAAGCGAATATTGTATGTTTGAGGGTGGTGCAGGATGGGCTACTAGAGGAGTAGGGGATTATATATTAATGTCTTTATCTTATAGCGAAATACCGGAATTCCTTACGAATGGGAAACTTGAATTCTCGTTTATTAAAAATGACAAAATTGTATTAAGCAAGGAAACATATGGTTTTATTGTAAACAAGGTGCTAAATATAATCATTGAGCATCTAAACAAAAGCAGGGATGAGGATGAAAAAATATTGTTATTTGATAAATCTAATTTCCCGACAGATATAGAAATGAGTAATGCCAGTAAGTCCGATTGTGATTTTATGAATAAAGATATAGTGGAGTATTGGAAGAACTATGTGGAAAATGGTATAAGTGACAACAATATAAATATCGCAACTTATGTTGCTAATAGGAAAGAATCAGATGCTAATAGCAAAGAATTAAATATTGTTCTAAATGTCACTTCCTAGAGTTAGAAAAATACATAACATTTAAGTAAATTATATAAAATTTACTACAATAGTATATTATTTTATAAAAAATAAAAAAGTTAAATTTGCAACATCAATAAAGATATAAGCATAGTAGAAAAAGTCATTTCAAAACAAAAAACAAAAATATCAAGATACAAGTATTTAATAATTTAATATAATCTTACAAAAGCACCAAACACTTTTTGTTTATTTAACAAGTTCAAATCAAGTTTTCAAAAATTGGCTGTAAATTTATATTTCTCTGATCCTACCGATCGCTTCAGCGAATTTAAGCTCTTTATTTTCAAAAAGGTTGTACTCGATCGCATCTTTTTCGCTAAGTATGACGATAGTTGAGCCAAGCTCGAAATTTCCAAGACGCTCGCCCTTTTTGATATGTAAATTTTCATACTCATAAATTTGCGTAAAATTTGCCATCGCATTTGTTTGGATGCGTTCATCAAAGCAAAATTTCATCTTACCAACGTTTAGCGCACCCACGAAGACTAGCCAAAGTTTTTTGCCATGTTTCATCTCACAAAGTAGCGCCACACGCTCGTTTTTGGTATAAAGGCTATCGACCTTACCAAGCCATTTTACTGCCACACTGTAAAGCTTACCAGGGATATAGACCGCTTTTTTTATCGTAATATCGCATGGTGCATGATAGTGATGATAGTCTTTTGGGCTAAGATAGATGTTGGCAAAGTCAAACTCGCCCTCAAGCTCGCCCTGCCCCAAAAGCTCCTTTAGCCCATAGCTCATGCCTTTTATACTAAAAGCTTCTAGCTCTTTTGTGGTACCAAAGCTAAGGCAGGTACCATCAACAGGACTTATAAATATCTCATCTGCTGCGTCAAATTCTCTTGGCTTTATAAGCTCCCTGGTGAAAAGCTCGTTTAAATTTTTATACTCATTTACTGGCTTAAACTCGCTCATATCGATCTTAAACAGCTTTATATAAAAGGAGTTGATAAGCTCTTGAAGCGGCTTGAAAAAGTTTAATTTAGCAACCTTGCCAAAAATTTGAGAAAAGAGATTGTCCTTGTTCATTTTAGTCCTTGCTTAAATTTAAAATAGCGATCTCGCTGGGGGCAAATATCCTAACTGGAGGTCCCCAAAATCCTGCGCCGCTACTAACATAAGCCTGCATTTTATCATTAATCTTATAAAGCCCATGTAAAAAACCTTGATCCAGCAAAACCAGAATACTAAAAGGGAAAATTTGTCCAGCATGCGTGTGGCCGCAAAGCACTAGATCGACATCTTTTTGCATAGTTTTTATAAATTTTGGCTGATGAGAGAGTAGGATGGTCGGCAAATTTGGGTCGCGTCCAGCTAGTGCTTCGTCTAAATTTGGTTCTAAATTTTTAAACCTTATGCCAGCTAAATCATAGACCCCTGCCAAATTTATACCAGCTATTTTTTCATTTTTATTACCAAGTATCCTAATGCCAAGAGCGCGAATTTTTTCTAGTATCCCATCAACTCCGTGGTAGTATTCGTGATTGCCAGGGACATAAAAGGTGCCATAGGTGCTTTTAAGATTTTTTAATGGATCTAAAAAATCCCCTATAAGTTCAGCTCTCATATCAACCAAGTCGCCAACTATCACCACTAAGTCTGGTCTAGCTAAATTTATCTCTTTCACAAGCTCGGCCACAAAATCCTTTTGCAAAAACTCACCAATGTGCACATCCGTTATCATGGCTATTTTTAGATCATTTTGTAAATTTTTTATTTTTATACTAATCTGTCTGATCTTCGGCGGAGTAAGTGCATTAAAAATTCCTTTCAAAAAGCAAGCAACTATAAAAATGACAAATGTCACATCAAAGCAAAATTTAATAAATTTTCGTCTTGTGGGATTAAAATGAGCTTTTGAGCAAACGGATCTAACAACATCATAAAACAAACTAACGCCAAATAAAAATAGCGAAAAACCAATGAGCGTCCCTGCTATCAGGTATAGCTCTATATTTAAAAAAGAAAATCTTAGTTGAAGAACAAATACAAACTCAAGCACACTAATAATGTAGAAGAATATGCGAATTTTTTTAAGATGTGGAGTAAAAAAAGATACCTTTTTGATAAAACGTTTGTATGAGTATAAATTTGTAAGAACACTAAAGATAAATGCCCCGATAATGATCCGAAAAAGTCCCAAAATATCTCCTTAAAAACAAAGATTATATTTTATATTTTTAAATTTACATTATAAATTTTATTAGTTATTTAGAACAATTTGTAGTGCTAAGCCGTATGATTTTATAATTTAAATTTATAGAAATGGTCGTTAAAAAGTGTTCGTTTTAGGATAATAACTAAAAGATAAAATTTTAGAATTTAAAATAAAAAGGTGGGAATTTTCCCACCTTAAAAAGCATTACTCTACTTTACCAGATTCCATTCTTTTTTTGTAGATCTTGCGAAGTTTTCTTATATCATTTTTAACTTCGAATACACCATGCCAGTGTGAGTAGTCAGGGCCACCCATTAGAGCGCCTTGTCTCATACGACGACCTTCATGGTGCCACATATGATAATAGACATCTTGGAATTCATCTGACCAAGCATCTTCTAGTAGTAGGTTTTTAGCTTTCAACTCTTCAAGCATCTTAGTTGCTTCAGCGCTATAAACGTTATAAAGCTCTACTTGTTTATCACCCATAATGAAGAAGTTATCTGTGTGAGTTGTAGAGTGGCAAGCTTTACAAACTAGTTTCATCTCAGCACGTGCTGCTTCTGGTCCATTTGGATGACCTGCAAGTGGCGTTCCTATGGTTAGTTTGCCAGTTTTTTCGTAAACAACAGCAGCTTGTTCATCACCAGCTGTTCTTAGCTTACTGCTAATGCCCCATAGGTTCCATTTTAGTCTTCTTGAAACGTTGTGAGTTGTTGTTGTTTCACCAACACCACTCATGTGGCAAGCTGCACAAGTTGGAGCTCTAAAGTCTGGTACATCCCATGTATCAGGAGCAGCATCAAAGTTCCATTTGTGAGCTTCACTGTTATAGATATGTCCGTGCATTGAGTTGTTAAAGATCTCAATATCTGGGTGATCAGGTCCAAGGTGGCAAGATGCACAAGCAGCTGGTTTTCTAGCTTCAGCTACGCTAAATGTGTGCGCGCTGTGACATGATTTACAGTTACCTACGCCACCATCTGGATAAACATTGCCTATACCATAGTTTGGCCAAGTCTCTTTTGTAGGTTTGTGATCAGCGTCTAGTTTGATGACGGTTCCGTGGCACTGTGTACAACCAGTAGCGTCTGGAGCCATTTTGTATTCTGGATGATCCATACCTTCATAGTGATACATTAGTTTCACCATTGCAGGATTAGCATACATTTGCATAGCACCTCTTGCGTGACCACTCTTAACAGATTCTTCAACCTCATTTTCGTGACACTTAGCACAAGTTTTTGGGCTAACTAGCATTGAAACATGGTTGTTAGAATCTTTTGGATGCACCTTAACTGAAGCCATAGGATTATCTGCATTTACAGAGTGGCAATCCATACAACTTACGCCAACGTGAGCGTGGCGACTATTTTTCCAATCGGCAACTATGCCGGGTGTCTCTTTAGCGTGGCACTCAACACAGCTTTTTGATAAGTCTGACATTTTGTGAGCAACTTTAATGTTTTTTACAACATTAAGGTTTAAAGCGTCAGATTTATTTGCATCCATGTTTGCGGCAAAGCCAAAAGACATTAGACAGGCTAATAACATTAGCGACTTTTTAAACATCTCTCCTCCTTACTTGGTTTTATTGTTTTCTTGTTTTTTAATTGCTTCAAATTTATCGATTTGTAGTCCTAAATTCTTGTGACCAACATGCTCATGGCAGTCAACACATGATTTCTTATTAGGATTTCCAAGAACGAAATAATCTCTATGTGGCAAGAATGATTTACCAGCTTGAATAACATTTTTTAAATTTGAGTGGCAAGTCAAACATCCACTATCATAGACAAAGTGAGATGCATGCTCGCGTTTTTTACGCCAGTCGATCTTGTCTGTATCTGTAAAAAATGTCTTATAGCCATCATTTATCGATACTTTAAGTTTTGTAAGTACATAGGTATAGGCACTTGTATGGTTTAGGTGACAGGCTGAACATTCAGCTTTTATGCCAAGCTTGTTATTGCCGCCGTGCGCATCTTCATGATATGCAGCATTCATAGGATCCATCGTGTGACAAATGGTACAGATATAGCCGCTACCAGTCGCGTGAAGTGCATCAGCTATGCCCATAGAAGCGATAAGGCCGATTACGATGCCTATTATCACAGATGACCAAACAAAAAATTTCTTCTTAACTTCAGCCAAAATTTCCTCCTGAATTTATCAATATATCGTAAATTTTTACGAAAATTTTAGACGAATACTATCCAAAAATATATAAATTTTTTCTTTAAGTAAATGAAAATATTTATTTGATATTAACTTTCAATAAGAATAAATTTCTTGTAGCCCACCTACATTTTTTTTCAAAATTTGGTTCTTCTCATCAAGTTTGACCAAACCATTTGTTTTAAATTTATTTAAAATTCTCGAAAAAGTTTCTGGAGTCATATTGAGTATTGATGAAATTTTTGTATGTTTTAGTTCATTAAATAGATCTTCGTGATTTAAAATGAACCTAGCCACCTTTTCTTCGGAGCTTAGTATTAGTTCTTGGTGGAGTAAATTTGTTGTTATTCTTATCTTTTGAGCCATTGATTTTAGAAATTTCATGCAAATTTCTGGCTTTGTTAAAAATTGTGATTCAAATTTTTCATAATTTATCTTTAAAACCTCGCCAGAGATAGTAAAAATGGCGCTTGCTGGATAAGGTATATTTTCAAAATTTACAACTTCAGCTACAAAATTCATAGGTGCAAGCTGATGGATAAAAATTTCCTTGCCATTTGCCGTAGTTTTATAAAGTTTAACCGAGCCAGTTATCAAAAATGTAAGCCACTTTGGCTCCTCGCCCTCTATAAATAAAAACTCGCCTTTTTTATATTTTTTAACAACGCTTATTGCTTCAAGTTTGGCTAGGTCATCGGCGCTAAGACCTTGAAAAAATGGAATTTGTTCTATCATATTTCACTCGCTTTTAAGATAAAAAAGCATTTTAGCATAAAAAATAGGACAAAATTTAACGGATTTCAAAGGGAGCTTTCTCCCTTTGATTTAAGAATTTATTTTTTAAGAAGATCTCTGATCTCAGTTAGAAGTGCTATATCGGCTGGAGTTTCAGGCTCTGCAGGAGCTGCCTCTTCTTCTTTTGGTAGTTTATTTTTAAGTGTATTTAAAGCTTTGATGACGCAAAAGATACAAAACGCAATGATTAAAAAATCAACCATTGTTTGTATAAATGAGCCATAGTTTATCGTAACAGCTGGCGCACCTTCTGCTGCTTCTTTTAGTGTTAGCTTAAGATCAGTGAAATTTACACCGCCTGTTATAGCGCCAACTACTGGCATGATAATATCGCCAACTAATGACGAAACGATCTTTCCAAATGCTCCACCGATAACAACACCAACTGCCATATCTATGACATTTCCGCGCATCGCAAATTCTTTAAATTCGCTTATAAAACTCATTGCTTTCTCCTATAAATAGTTAAATTTTCGTGCGGATTTTATAAAAAATATGCTTTGCTTAGCCTAAAAATTTAAAATTACATAACTTTAAATTTATCAAGCTAGTGTTATAATCCAAACTTCAAATTTAACGTAAGGAATGAGCTTATGTATCGTTTTGCACCCTCTCCAACAGGAGATATGCACATAGGAAATTTACGTGCTGCTATTTTCAACTATATTTGTTCTTTGCAAGATAAAAGTGGCTTTATTTTACGCATAGAAGATACCGACAAAGAGCGAAATATCGAAGGAAAAGAGAAAGATATCTTAGAAATTTTAAGCAAATTTGGCATAAAACCAGAGCAGATTTACATCCAAAGTGAAAATTTAAAATTTCACAGACAGCTTGCATCAAAACTTCTCATCGACAAAAAGGCCTTTGCCTGCTTTTGCACCGAAGAAGAGCTTGAGGCAAAAAAACAAAAAGCAAAAGAGCAAGGCGTGGCATATAGATATGACGGCACCTGCGAGAGGCTAAGCGACGCTGAAGTTTTAAACTGCGAGAAGCCATTTGTCATCCGCATGAAAAAACCAACACGCACGATGAGCTTTACAGACGCGATAAAAGGCGAGCTAAGCTTCGAGCCAGACGCAGTTGATAGCTTTGTCATCATGAGAGCGGACAAGACGCCAACTTATAACTTCGCCTGCGCGGTTGATGATATGCTTGAAGGTGTCACCTTTGTCATACGCGGCGAGGATCACGTGAGCAACACACCAAAGCAAGACCTCATACGCGAGGGGCTTGGCTACACTGGCAAGATGAACTACGCACATTTGCCTATCCTTTTAAATATAGAGGGCAAAAAAATGAGCAAACGCGAGAACGAATCAAGCGTAAAATGGCTCTTTGAGCAGGGATTCTTACCTGAGGCGATCGCAAACTATCTGATACTTCTTGGCAATAAAACTCCAACTGAAATTTTTACGATAGAAGATGCGGTGAAGTGGTTTGATATAACTAAAATTTCACGCTCACCTGCTAGATTTGACGTGAAAAAGCTTGAACAGATAAATAGAGAGCACATCAAGCTTGCTTCAAAAGAGCGTATAAAAGAGATCTTTGGCGTGGATGAGAGCAAGGTTGAGCTAGTTAAATTTTACACTCAAGAAAGCTCACTAGTGCCTGAGATAAAGGCAAAAGTAGAGGCTATTTACTCACTGAAAATAGCTCCAGATGAGTATAAAAACGAATTTGAGATCATAAAAAAAGCAGCTCTAAATTTAAAAGCGTGCGAAACATTTGATGAGTTTAAAAAAGAGCTTATGAGCGCTACAAATTTAAAAGGTAAAAACTTTTTCATGCCGCTACGTGCGCTGCTTACAAACGACCTTCATGGCCCTGAGCTAAGCGAGCTCTACCCGCTCATCAAAGATGATCTAGGCAAAATTTTAATCTAGGAGCAAAAATGATACTTTCCACCCTATTTTCAGCGGTCGCAAACATTTTGCACCTTATCATCACGGTCTATACGTGGATCGTCATCGCAGCGGCTCTCATTAGCTGGGTCAAGCCTGATCCTAGCTCGCCAGTCGTGCAGCTACTTTATAGGCTGACTGATCCTGTTTATAGCTTCATAAGACGCTACATCAAAACAGAATTTAACGGCATCGACTTTGCCCCACTCATCGTGCTTTTAGCACTTCAACTCATAGATCAATTTTTAATAAGGCTTTTATTTGTTTTTGCTGCGTCTCTTTAGTATCATCTCTCTGGCCTGCGTCGCTCTTTTGGCTAAAATTTACACCTATGAGGAGCTAAAAAACGAGCCAAAAAGCCTTGCAAAAGACTACTACATAAACCGCCTTATAAACGAGGGTAGCTACACAAAGGAGCAGATCGCCGACCTTTCGCGTGAAGTCTTTAGAAAAGCAGGTCTTGTTCAAAAATCAATCGACAAAATTTTGCCGCCAAAAGCAGCTCCTAGCAAATGTCCTGGCATAAACGCGAGCAACATCACAAGTGCTAGCTTGGCTTGTCAAAATTTACTAACAACGATGAGCTTTTCTCTAAAGCTTGATAGCAAAACTCGTGAAATTTTAGCAGCAAATCTTGCAAGCACAAATCCAGAAAAAGCTAGGATTTTACGCACTTTAAACGAGGCAAATCCTGCTCTTAGCTTTGCAAATACAAACGATACAAAGAGCTTTTTAGAGTTTTTTAACGCTTCAAACCCGCAAAATAAAAACGCACTTTTTAGCGAGAGCTTTGACGCAAATTTCATGACGAAGCTCTACTCACAAAAGGGCTTTACAAATTTGCTAAACGACCTTGTTTTTAACAAAAAAAATGAAGGTTTTAGAAGAAATTTACTAAGTATCAACCCAGCAGTCACCGAAAAGAGCGACGCATTTACACTTGGGCTAAACGCCATTTTACTAGGTCAAGACGATATCGCATTTAGCCTTTTTGCAAGAGCCAAAAGTACATTTGAAAGGGCTTGGCAAAGGGACAATGCGACATTTTGGCAGTATCAAATAAGCAAAAATGAGGCCTTTTTAAAGGAGCTAAGCGCTAGCAAAGACGCAAATATCTACTCGCTTTATGCTAGAGATATTATAGGTGGCGAGCCGCTTGAGGTCGTCGTGCCAAGGCCTAGCAAGCAAAATATCGAAAATTTTGATGTGAGCGATCCTTTTTTGTGGAACAAAACCGCTGCCCTTGCAAAGGATATGAACGCCACGCAGGCAAGCGAATTTGCGATGAAATTTTACACAAACGAGAGCATCGGCGCATATGCATACTTCATGCAAAAGGCGCATGGCTGGGAGAAGCAATACTTCTTGATGCCAAGCTCACCAGAGCTTGAGGGCATCAGCACTGAGCGAAAGTCGATGATCTATGCACTTGCTAGGCAAGAGAGCCTCTTTATCCCAAGCGTCGTTTCTACCTCATACGCCCTTGGTATGATGCAGTTTATGCCATTTCTTGCAAATGCGATCGGCAAAAAAGAGCTAAAAATTCCAAATTTTGACCAGGACGATCTTTTTAAAACTGATGTTGCCTTTAAATTTGCAAATCACCACCTAAACTACCTTGATAAATTTCTTTACCATCCGCTCTTTACAGCCTACGCGTATAACGGCGGTATCGGTTTTACCAAAAAAGTCATCACAAGAGATGATATGTTTAAAGAGGGTAAATTTGAGCCGTTTTTATCAATCGAGCTAGTCCCTGTGGCTGAGACTAGAAACTACGGCAAGAAGGTGCTTGCAAACTACGTGATCTATATGGCGCTTAATGGTTCCAGTATAAAGATTTCGCAACTTTTCGAAAATTTAACAAAACCGGCTTTGACTGATAAATTTCGAAACTAAGCGCGAGATCGTCGCTTTGCTTACTTGGTGCGGTCACTTCATAATAGACCGCCCAAGGCATAGAAAATCCAGCAAATTTAAGCATCTCGTCACTTTCATCAAGCAGCCTCGCATTTGTGGCATTTGAGTCGCCATTTACCTTTATGTTGCTCAAATTTTGCGCATGCTCTTTTGGATTTATGGCTACTAAAAAGTGCTCTTTACTCTCGTCTAAATTTGAGTTATATATAGGATTTAGATAGGTTGCGATTATGAGCGTTCTATCGGTGCCATCGATGATCTCGCTCTTGCTTGTGTAGGCTAAAAGCTCATTTTTTAGTGGCTCATGCACGATCACTTTTTGATCGGCACAACCAAACATCATCAAAATAAATATAAAAAATAGTGTAAATTTTCTCATAAAAAACTCTTAAAATATTAAATTTTCTCGCATTTTAGCATTTTATTTTTTAAATTTCACTCATAAATTTTAAAGCCAATATGAGCTATAATCGCAAGAAATTTTAACGAAAAAGGCTCTTATGAAAAGACTTGCCATTGCTTTTTCTGGCCCTTCAAATAGCGGAAAAACGACACTTATCTTAAAAGTCGCAAAAAAATTTATAGATGATGGGCTAAAGGTCGTCGTAGTCAAGCACGACCCAGGCGACAAGGCCAAATTTGACGTTGAAGGCAAGGATAGCTTTAAATTTTCTCAGGCAGGAGCTGACGTAGTCGTGATGAGTCCGACTAGAACGACTTATTTTTCGCAAAGCTCGCAAGGCATAGACGAGGTCATAAGGATGATCGGCGAGTTTGATATGCTCCTAGTCGAGGGGCTAAAGACGCTGCCACTGCCAAGACTAAGCGTCTTTAGAGGCGAGATCGATGAAGCTTATCTTAGCTTTTCAGACGCGATCGCCACTTATAAAGAGCAGATCCCTTACGAGATCACAAATCTAAATTTAGACGATATAGACGCCATTTGTGCGTGGATAATCAAAAATGCAAAGGCTGTATAATGCAAGAACTAAACCAAATTTTTAACACCATAAAAGATATCGCAAAAGAGATAAGCGAGGTCATAAAATACGCCGATCTTGGCTACACAACTCACGAAAATGCAACTGGCGACACCCAGCTAAAGCTTGATGTTAAAAGCGACGAGATCATCACGGCTAAATTTAAGCAGCTTTCATGCGTAAAAGCGCTAATTAGCGAAGAGAAAGAGGACGAGCTTGAGATAAACAAAAATGCTAAATTTATCATCGCTTACGATCCACTCGATGGCTCAAGCCTAGTTGATGTAAATTTCGCCGTTGGCTCGATCTTTGGTATCTACGAAAACGAGGTAAAACCAGAAAATTTAATAGCCGCAGCTTACAGCATCTATGGTCCAAGACTTGAGCTAGTAATTGCTGAGAAAAAGGGCACTTGGCCTAAATTTTATAGGCTTGGCAAAGATGGCGAGTTTAAATTTGTAAAAGAGCTTGAGCTAAAAGAAAAAGGCAAGCTAAACGCCACAGGAGCTACGCAAAAAGGCTGGAGCCAAACGCATAGAAATTTCATAAACGAGCTATTTAACGAGGGTTACAGGCTAAGATACTCAGGTGCGATGGTGAGCGACTTGCATCAAATTTTACTAAAAGGCGGCGGTCTTTTTAGCTACCCAGCAACGAGCGATCATCCGAATGGCAAGCTAAGGGTTGCCTTTGAAGTGTTGCCATTTGCCTTTATATACGAAAACGCAAAGGGCGCAACGACAGATGGCAAAAACCAAACACTTTTTGATATAAAAATAGAAAAAATTCACCAAACTACGCCATGCTTCTTTGGCTCACGTGATGAAATTTCACTTTTGCATAAATTTTACGAGCAAAAATAATGCAAGAAGCACAAGCAAACGAGCCACTTGACGCATTTGAGCTAGCTCTAAAGCAAAAGGCTAAAATCATGCAAGAGTGCCAAAAACAAAAAGGTCGCAAAAGCTGTTTTAACTGCGAGGCATTTTTTGACTGCGAAACAAGGATAGAGTATGTAAATAGCTGCTACAACTCGATGTCAAAAGGCAACACCGGCAGTGACGGCGGATTTGATTTTTAAATTTAAAGGAAAAATATGAAAGAAAAAGCTTATATAACTACTCCGATTTATTACGTAAATGACGTGCCACACATCGGCCACGCCTACACGACTATCATCGCTGACACACTTGCTAGATTTAACCGCTTGCAAGGCAAAGAGACCTACTTCATGACTGGCACAGACGAGCATGGTCAAAAGATCGAGCAAGCAGCTCGCGCTAGAGGCAAAACGCCAAAAGAGTATGCTGACGAGATCAGCGCGAAATTTAGATCGCTTTGGGATGAATTTGAGATAAGCTACGACCATTTTATAAGGACAACCGACGAAGAGCATAAGCAAACCGTGCAAAATGTCTTTGAAAAGATGCAGGTAAATGGCGATATCTACAAGGGCGAGTACGAGGGCTTTTACTGCGTTAGCTGCGAGACATTTTTTAACCAAAGAGACCTACTTGAGGACAACCGCTGTCCAGACTGCGGCCGCGTGACATCTTTAGTTAAAGAAGAGAGCTACTTTTTCAAGCTTTCAAAATATGAAGACGCACTTTTAAAATGGTATGAAAACGACGAGCTTTGCGTCATTCCAAAGGGTAAGAAAAACGAGGTCGTAAGCTTTGTAAAAGGCGGACTAAAAGATCTCTCAGTCACAAGAACGAGCTTTGACTGGGGCATAAAGCTACCAAAGAGCGCAAACGACGACAAGCACGTTATGTACGTCTGGCTTGACGCGCTCATAAACTACTTAACAACACTAGGATACTCAAGAGATAACGCCAGAATGGACCTTTGGCCATACACAACACACATCGTTGGCAAGGATATCTTGCGCTTTCACGCGGTTTATTGGCCGGCATTTTTGATGAGCCTTGGCTTGCCACTGCCAAAACACGTCGCAGCACACGGCTGGTGGACGATAGATGGCGAAAAGATGAGCAAAAGCAAAGGCAATGTCATAAACCCAAGAGAGGTCGCAAACGCCTATGGGCTTGAAAATTTCAGATACTTTTTGCTTAGAGAGGTGCCGTTTGGACAAGATGGCGACTACAGTCAAAAGGCCTTGATCGAGCGCATAAACTCAGAGCTTGGCAACGGACTTGGCAACCTGCTAAGCCGCATTGTGGGCATGAGCGCAAAGTATAGCGACTATAAAATTGACTCAAAAGACGTGATCAAATTTCACAAAGCCGAGCTTGATGAGGCGAAGGGCTATCTTGATGAGGCTATTAAAAATTTAGAAAATTTAGCTACAAACCGCTATTTAGAGGATCTTTGGAAGGTTGTAACTCTGGCAAACGCAGCCGTTGCGAAGTATGAGCCATGGTCGCTTGTAAAAGCTGGCAAAAGTGAGGAGGCAAACGCACTTGTGGCGCTTTGCGCAAATTTACTTGCAAAAGTGGCGATACTGCTTAGCCCAGCTATGCCAAAAACTTGCGCTAAGATAGCTGATACGCTTGGCTTTAGCATAGATACGGCTTCTTACGAAAGTCTTGTATTGAAAAATGAAATTTCAAATTTTATGGCAAAAGCTACTGAGCCACTCTTCCCAAGGATAGAAAAAGAGCTAATGGGCGAGGCAAGAGGACTAAAAGAAGAGCCAAAAGTAGAGGCAAAAGCTGAGCCAAAAGAGGAGAAAAAAGAAGAAGGTATCATTAGCATCGATGACTTTGCCAAGATCGTGATAAAAGTAGGCGAAGTGCTTGAGTGTGAGAGGGTTGATGGTAGTGAGAAACTGCTTAAATTTAAGATAGATCTTGGCGAGGAGCAGCCACGTCAAATTTTATCTGGCATCGCCAAATACTACGAGCCTAGCTCGCTTGTAGGCAAGCAAGTTTGCGTTTTAGCAAATTTAAAAGAGCGAACGATGATGAAAAAATATGTCTCGCAAGGCATGATCCTAAGCGCATCAGACGGCTCGCTAACGCTTCTTGGCACGCAGGGCAAGGTCAAAAATGGCGCGATCGTTGGCTAAATGACGATAGAAAATTTAACCCATATAATAAATGGGCAAATTTTAAACAACCCAAGCATCTCAAGCGTGACTAGCTTCGCGTTTGAGGCTAAAAATATAAAACGAGGCTACGCTCTCATCGCCACGCAAAGCGATCAGATTGCACCTGCGATAAAGCAAGGTGCCTACGCTATCATCAGTGAAGAGGAGATCACGCCAAGCGACGATGAGATAGCCTTTATCAAGGTAGCAAGCCTGCAAACGGCTATCATCAAGCTCATGCGCTTTGAGGCGATCCACAAAAATATCAAATTTTGCGCGGTCAATCCCTTCATAAAAGCGCTTTTAGAGAAGTCGCACCTTGAAAAAAACGCCCACGTCATACCTGAAAATTTAACCGAGCTTTTTTACAAAATTTTTCATGCAAATTTGTTTGACACATTTTTTAGCGACGATACAAGGATACTTCAAAGGCTCTCGCTGCTTTACGAGACAGCCTGGACTGATACAAACATAAGCGTGCTAAATCCAAGCTCGATCTTTTTTACAACGCTCATTTATGATGACAAATACTATCAAAATTTATCGATCCCTAGAGTTTTTGCTGGGATGTTTTGCGGACTTCTTGGCTATCTTAAGAAAAACAATATCGGCTTTAAAGTGACAGAGAGCAGGATTTCATCGCACTTTGACCCAGTCTTTATCGACAAAGACTTTAAGCCAGTTGGTTTTGGTAGCAGTTTTAGAGCGGTGATAGCTGAAGAAGACGAGGAGCTATTTTTGACTGAAAGCATATTTCTAAGGCGAAATTTCAGCGAGAGCGAGCTTAAATTTTGCATACCAAAAGATAGCACGCTAAAGGTTGAAAACGCCATTTTTTATGAAAATTTAGACGAGATAAAGAAGCTACAAAATTTCGTCTACGCCCTTGTGCTTTGCAAAAAAGAAGAACTACTTGATAGCCTAAGTCAAAGCAAAGAGCAAGGCGGACTCTTTTAAATTTAGAGCCAGAGCCTAAGCCCTGGCAGTTTTTTACTCACCTAAGAAGTATTTTAGATCAGCTTGAGCGTCGCCGCTGATTGGTCTAACGTTAAATTTATCCACTAAGAAATTTATGATCTCTTCATTGAAAAATTTAGGCAAGCTTGGTCCTACGTTGATATTTTTGATACCAAGGCTAAATAGCGCTAGCAAGATGATGACCGCTTTTTGCTCCATCCACATTAGCACGATAGAGACTGGCAAATCATTTACTGCGATGCCTGTTGCCTCGCTTAGCGCAAGGGCTATTTTAACCGCGCCGTTACTGTCGTTGCACTGACCAAGGTCGATGTAGCGTGGTAGCTCGGTGCCTGGGACGTTGCCAAAGTCGATATCGTTAAATCTAAATTTACCGCAGCTTGAAGTAAGTATCACGCAGTCTTTTGGAAGGCTAGCAGCTAGCTCTCTATAGTACTCACGTCCTTTGCCAGGCGCGTCACAGCCAGCGATCACGAAAAATCTGCGGATCTTGCCAGTGTTTATCGCGTCTAAAATTTGTGGGGCTAAAGTTAGGATAGTCTTGTAGTGGCCGCCAGTTACTAGGCTCTCGTCGCTATCAAAGCCGCTAACGTCGCCGCAAGCTAAAGCGCACTCGATAAGTGGTGTGAAGTCGTCGTTTTCGATGTGTTTTACGCCGTTTGTGCCAGCAATCGAGTAGCCAAATAGCCTATCAGCGTATGTGCAGTTTGAGCGTAGTGGCACGATGCAGTTTGTTGTCATTAGTATCGCGCCCTTAAATTCGTTAAATAGCTTAGTTTGGTCAAACCACGCCTTGCCGACGTTGCCTTTTAGGTGGCTATACTTGCGTAGTTCTGGGTATCCGTGAGCTGGAAGCATCTCTGAGTGAGTGTAGATGTTTATGCCTTTATCCTTTGTCGCTTCAAGTAGCGCTTTTAGGGCGTGTAAGTTGTGACCGCTTACTAAGATCGCCTTGCCCTCGACCTTATTTTGGCTCACCCTAACTGGCGTTGGGATACCAAATTTAGCCGTGTGAGCCTCGCTTAGCAGGTTCATCACCTCAACACCAGCACCGCCTACTTCAAGAAGCTGTTTGATGTGCTCGTCGAAGTTGAAATTTGAGTTAGTAAGCGTAAAATAAAGCGTATCAGCCATAACACGATCAACGTTACTAGTATCAGCGCCAAGCTCGTGCGCGTGGTGGCGGTATGCACTAAGGCCTTTTAAGCCAAAAACCATCGTATCTTGCAAAAGCGCTAGTGTGTCGCTCTTGCCACAGGTGCCCATAGGCTGGCCCTTTGCACCACATCCATCCTCAGCGCTCATCTCGCACTGATGGCAAAACATCTTCATATCTTTCATCTTTTCTCCTTGTGAATTTAAAAATTTAAGCGGATTTTATCCTAGGTGGCTAGCCATTTTGGTTGATAGCAGTCAAGGAAATTTAAATTTAAATTTTAATTATTAAATTTAAGATTTTATGATTATGGATATCAAAATATAAATTTGAAATTTGCAAAAAAAGAGTTAATAAAATTTACAAAAAAACGATTTACATTTGAAATTTATTTAAAAGGATGAAAATGAAAAATTTATTACTAGTGGTATTTGCCGCTTTTGCTCTTTGCGGTTGCGCTCCAAAGGGGATATTTGTGAGTTTGCCAGACGAGCAAGCACCTTCAAGCATTAGCAAAAAGACAAAAATTTACATCGAAAGCGTCAAAGATGTGAGAGCTTTTGAAAACGACCCAAAACAAGCAAGCACCCCATCTTTATACAAGCACAATGTAAATGAAGTTAGCGCAAAAGAGAAGCAAAAATACATCGGCAGAACTAGAAACAGCTATGGCAAGGGGCTATGGAACGTCATTTTAGAAAATAAACAAAGGACAACTAGCGTAGTAAGGGCGCGCATAGAGGACGCCTTTAGAAGTAATGGCTACCAGATTGTAAAAAATGAAAACGAAGTAGATAAGGATACGATAAGCGTCAATGCAAAGATAGAAAAACTTTGGACTTACTTAACGCTTGGTGCGGTAAAAGTTGGTCTAAATGCCGATATAAGCACCACTTTAAGCGTAAATAACAAGGAGATAAGCACGGTTGTAAAACGCAAAGAGGAGTATCTTTTAGTAAATCAAAATGACTATGCAAATATCATCAAAAGCTCTTTGGCTGAGTACAAAGAGAAGCTTACAAAGCAGATAAGCGAGCTAAATTTAGAGTAGAAATTTAGGCTAGTCACTAAATTTATAGTGGCTAGCTACTAAATTTCAAGGCAAATTTCACTTTTTATAAGGGATTTTATCAACGGCGTTTGCTTTTTTAAAGCCATTTAGCCTTAGCCTGCAGCTATCACAAAGCCCGCACGCCTCATCCTCGCTCTCGTAGCAGCTCCATGTAAGCTCTATTGGTGAGCCAAGCTCAAGCGACTTTGAGACGATATCAGCCTTGCTTAAATTTACAAGTGGTGTGATGATCTTGCAAAAAAAATCAGCCGACGTGCCTAAATTTATCGCCTCATTTATGCTTTTTATAAAGCTCTCTTTGCAGTCAGGATACCCAGAGCTATCCTCCTCGACCACGCCTATGTAGATCGCCTGCGCTCCTTCTTTTTCAGCAAGTGCTGCGGCGATTGAGATAAATACGCCATTTCTAAACGGCACATAGGTGTTTGGCACGTCCTTGCTAACGCCATCTTTTCTTATCTGCAGGCTCTTATCAGTTAGCGAATTTCCGCCTATTTGAGCGATGAAGCTAACGTCTAAATTTATCTTTTTAACCACGCCCAGTCGCTCACAGATCTCATCAAACGCGCGCTTTTCTCGCTTCATTGTTCTTTGGTTATAGTCAAAATGAAGTGCGACCACATCATATCCAGCCCTCTTTGCCATCACAGCACAAAGCGTGCTATCCATGCCGCCGCTCATTATACAAACTGCTTTTTTCATATTTTGCCCTTTAAATTTGCTAAAATTATACAAAAATTTACTAAGGACAAGCCAAAAATGATACTTTGCGAAGAGAGTTATCCAGAAATTTTAGATCAAATTTGCTCATATCTAACGCCTGGTGAAGTTGAGTTAGTTTTCATCAACAAAGATGAGATGAGAGAGCTAAATAGATCTGAGCGAGGCATAGATAAAACCACTGACGTCTTAAGCTTTCCCCTTGAGCTCATCATTCACGCCCCACTTGGCTCGGTAGTCATAAACAAAGATATGGTAAAAGAAAAAGCAGCCGAGCTAAATCACAGCGAAGATGCCGAAACTGCGCTACTTTTCACACATGGCTTGCTGCATATCTTAGGCTTCGATCACGAAAAAGACGATGGGCAAATGAGAGAAAAAGAGTGCGAAGTGATAGCTAAATTTAACTTGCCAAAGAGCCTAATCGTAAGAAGCGAAGATGTTAGGCTCATTGATCTTATAAACAAAAAGGGCTGATAAAGCCCCTGATTTAAAGAGCCTATTTTTTTGTCTCTAAATTTTCAACTTTTGGCGCAAAAGCCTTGTTTATCTTTCTTATCCAGATAACAAGCGAGATAAATAAGATAAAGTAAAGCACGTAGCTAGCGATAGGCCAGCTGGTGTTTGTGCCGCTATCTTTTATAGAGATCGCGTTTCTAAACTCATTTAGCATAGAAATTCTATATCCATAGTATTTGATAGTGACGTTTTTATCGCTATTTGTAAAGCCTTGAGCCTTGGCTTGGATGTCGGCTGAGTTAAATTTAAAATAAAATGGAAAACCCCACGCCGTATCTTCGTTTCTATAAGCCATAACTTTTTCAGCGTTTTTCGCATCTTTTGTGTAGATAAAATAGACGTCGCGCACTGGTCCATCGGCTGGGTTTTTGGCGTCTATTATGCCATCTTTATCCATGCGTTTTACGTCGCCGCCAGTTATCTGCACGCTTGCGTAGTGCGGAAATGAAAAATCAACCACAAGGGCTAAAAATAGGTGCAAAAGCACGACAAATGTAACGCAAATTCTCTTTAAAAATGTCATCATTTCTATCCTTTAAATTTGCACTATTTTATGAAAAGATAGCTTAAATAAAGGGGCAAAGCGCCCCCATAAATTTAAGCCTTTTTATTAAGCATAAATTTTAAAAGCTGAGCAAAGAAGCAAATGCCGCCGATTATTAAAATCATATCGCCAAGCATCCTTAACCATCTTAAATTTTGCAAGTGTGACTGTTGTAAAAGCTCAGCACTTCTTGCATACCACATGCCCTGCTCCAAGCTTGCAAATGCCTGATAGATGCCTATTGGAAGTAGTGAAAGCACGATCATTAGCATAAGTCCTGCATTTAGTCCCCAAAAGCCAACTTTCATCAGATTTTCATCAAATTCTTGCCCTTTAAATAAATAAGTAGCCACAAGCCAAACAAAGCCAAGTGCCAAAAATCCATAAACCCCAAATAGTGCCGCGTGTCCGTGAACTGGCGTTGTATTTAGTCCTTGGATGTAAAATAGTGAAATCGGAGGATTTATCAAAAATCCAAAGACGCCAGCACCTAGCATATTCCAAAAGGCAACTGCGATGAAGCAGTAAAGTGGCCACTTAAGCGTTTTAGCCCAGCTTTGAACAAACTGGAGTTTGTAGTGTTCATATGCCTCAGCTCCAAGCAAGACCAAAGGCACGACCTCAAGCGCTGAAAAGCTTGCACCAACAGCCATTATAGGCGTTGTAGTGCCTGCAAAGTAGAGGTGATGGAAGGTGCCTGGGATCCCACCTACCATAAAGAGTGACGCACTTGCAAGCGTTGAAAATGTCGCAAATCTTTTTGAGACAAGACCCAAAGAAACAAAGACAAAGGCAAGTGATGCTGTCGCAAATACCTCAAAAAAGCCCTCAACCCAAAGGTGTACAACCCACCAGCGCCAGTACTCCATCACTGGAAGCGGGCTTCTTTGACCATAAAATAGCCCTGCTCCGTAAAACAAGCCAACCGCAACCGCTGACATAGCAAAGATAGCAAGTAAATTTTTATCGCCTTTGTTTTTAAACCCGCCTGCAAATCCGCGAAGAAGCAGAAGCATCCAGATGACAAGACCGACAAACAAAATGATCTGCCAAACTCGTCCAAGATCGATATATTCATATCCTTGATGTCCAAGCCAGAAGCTTAAATTTATAGGCATGATGTTTGCGATAGCTAAATATTCACCCACAAAACTGCCAACTACAAGGAAAAGTAGCGCGTAAAAGAGCAGATCAACGCCAAGCTTTTGAAATTTTGGATCCTTGCCGCCATTTATGATAGGAGCTAAAAATAGTCCAGCTGCTAAAAATCCGGTCGCTATCCAAAATATGCTAGCTTGTATATGCCACGTTCTAGCAAGCGAATAAGGGATGTAGGCTGATAAATTTATGCCATAAAATTCTTGTCCTTCGACTGTGTAGTGAGCTGTAAAGCCGCCTATTAAAATTTGAAACGCAAAAAGAGCTAATGTGACAAAGAGATACTTTTTAAGCGCCTTTTGTGATGGTGTTAAATTTAGCTTTTTAAGCGGATCTTCGCTAATTGGCTCAAGCTTTTCATCGTCTTTTTTGCCATAAAATGAGCTAAACCAAACAAGGAAGCCAACGCCAGCTAGAAGTATCACGACGCTTGCAATCGACCAAAAGACATTCTCACTTGTTGGCACGTTATCGATTAGTGGTTCGTGCGGCCAGTTGTTTGTATAGGTTGCCTCGCTACCAGGTCTGTTTGTGGCTGTCGCCCAGGCTGACCAGAAGAAGAAGTTGTTAAGATCGGCTCTGTCGCTAGCATTTGGAAGCGTATTTTCTTTCATCGCATAAGCTTCTCTTAAAGGCTTAAATTTAGGGTCATTACCAAAAAGCGCAGCATACTCGCTAGCTACTTGACTTATTGCCTTTAGCCTATCAGCGCTTAGCACAAATTTATCGTCCTTTACGCTATTTTCTCTATACTCTTTTTTGAGCAAAACCTTTAAATTTGCCTTTTGCTCGTCATTTAGATCAGCGTATTTTAGATGATAAATTTCATCAGCTTTGATCTCTAAAAAGGCAACTAGCTCTTTGTGAAGCCAGTCCGCACTCCAATCAGGCGCTTGATATGCCCCGTGTCCCCAAACAGAGCCAACCTGCATACCGCCTATGCTTTGCCAAGCCTCTTGACCTTTGTAGATACTCTCTTTGTCGATTACGACCTTGCCATTTTCGTCAGTAAAATTTACAACTGGAGGCGAATTTCTATAAACCTCAACGCCATAGTAGCCTAAAATACTAAAGCAAACTACC
The DNA here is from genome assembly GCA_018371535.1 of Campylobacter concisus. Taxonomy (GTDB): domain Bacteria; phylum Campylobacterota; class Campylobacteria; order Campylobacterales; family Campylobacteraceae; genus Campylobacter_A; species Campylobacter_A concisus_BO. The sequence goes on along the minus strand of JAHAKU010000004.1, from coordinate 53,419 downwards.
AGCACAGCAACAAGTGCGAGCCAGTATCTTTTGTATTCACGCATTGATTCTCCTTTTTTAAAATTTAGGAGAAAGTTTATCTCATTTCAAAATAGTGACTAATGACATATATCAATAAAAGGAGAATATTTATCCTATTAGTTTTATAGAAATTTACAATAATATGCATTTTTTTCACAATGTATATGCAAATTTTACATAATATTAATGTAAATAGCGGTAATATACCAACCAAACTATTTCACACGAAAAAAGGAAAAAATATGCAAATGAATTTCATGCACAAAGTGGCTAAAATAGGCCTTGTTGCTTCACTTTTTGCAGCTCTTAGCCTAAGCGCAGCTGAGTCTGCAAGAAGCATCACAGATATGAAAGGCGTCAAAGTAAGCGTGCCTGAGAAGGTTGAGAAGATCGCTGCATTATGGAATGCAAACAACGAGATCATCCTAGCACTTGGCGGTATGGATAAGGTTGTAGCCACAACTGATCTGATCAAAACCAACAAGTGGTTTGAGCACGTCTATCCAAAACTTAAAAATTTGCCAGCCGCACTAAACGGCAAAGACCTTCAGATCGAAGAGCTTGTTAAACTTGCTCCTGATGTTATCATAGTTTTTAACAAAAACTACCAAGATGAACTTATCAAAAATGGCTTTAGTGCTGTGAATTTGATCTTTAGAGACTATCCAGATATGGAGAAAAGCATCTACGCAACAGCTGAAGTCATAGGCACTGATGACGCTAGAAAAAAAGCTGAAAAGCTTGCTAATAAAATCCACGATAACTCTGAGTTTGTAACAGCAAGAACAAAAAACATCCCTGACGCTAAACGTCCAAAAGTACTTCACCTTCTTGGCGGAGCGAATTTGCTAAAAATTGATGGCACAAATACTATCCAAAACACTTGGATCAAGCTAGGTGGCGGTGTAAATGCTATCCAAACTGAAGGTTCAATGATCGAAGTTAGCGCAGAAGAGATCATCAATGCAAATCCTGATATCATCATAGTTGGCGGTAATGACACAGACGCACAGATCAAAAAGATAAAAGAGCACCCTGCATTCTCTGGCTCAAACGCTGTTAAAAACGGCAAAGTTTATGGTAACCCAAAAGGTGTATTTAGCTGGGATAGATATGGCGCTGAAAACGTGCTTCAAATTTTATGGGCAGCAAAGACTATCCAACCAGATCTATTTAAAGATGTCGATATGAAAGTAAAAACAAAAGAGTTTTATAAAGAGTTTTTAAATCACGATCTTAGCGATACAGAGTACGGCTATATCCTAAAAGGTCTAAATCCAGACGGTAGCAGCAAGTAAGATATGAAAAACGCAAATTTTTCAATAGTTGTTATCTTTTTAGCTCTACTAACGCTTCTTTGCGCCTTTGTCGCACTTGGCGTTGGTAGATTTTACATACCATTTAACGACGTCTTTAGCGTGCTGGCTCACAGCTTTGGCTTTGGAGATGGCGCAGCTAGCAACATCACAAACGTGATAGAAAATTTACGCATCCCACGTATCATCGCAGCCATCCTTGTCGGAGCCGCTCTTAGCGTGAGTGGTGCGGCCTATCAAGGCGTCTTTAAAAACCAGCTAGTTAGTCCTGATTTGCTAGGCGTCTCGGCTGGTGCTTGTGTGGGAGCAGCCACTGCTATCATCTTTGATCTATCGCTATTTTGGGTGCAGGCTTTTGCCTTTGGCTTTGGCCTAGCAGCCGTTGCTATCACGCTAGCCATACCAAAGATGATGGGGCGCACGAGCACGCTTATGCTAGTTCTTTCTGGTATCATCGTAAGTGGCCTCATGGGCTCAGTGATCGGCTTTTTAAAGTATGTCGCCGACCCTGAGACGAAGCTACCTGATATTGTTTATTGGCAGCTTGGTAGCCTTGCAAAGCTTGATAGTGACAACTTAAAATACATAGCTCCTGTGATGATCATCTGCGCCATTTTGCTAATCGCCATGAGCTGGCGTATAAATTTGCTCTCTCTTGGAGACGAAAGTGCAGCAAGGCTGGGCGTAAATGTCTCATTTGAGCGCGCTGTCATCATCATCTGCGCTACGCTTCTTACAGCGTGCAGCGTCTGCATAAGCGGCATAGTCGCTTGGGTGGGACTTCTCATGCCTCACTTAGCGCGCATGCTAGTTGGCGCAAATAACATAAAAAGCATGCCTGCAAGCATATTTATGGGTGCGATATTTTTGCTATTTGTCGATACTTTAGCGCGCAGCATAAGCGTGAGCGAAGTGCCTCTTGGCGTACTTACTGGCTTTATCGGCACGGTATTTTTCGTCTGGGTTTTATGGCGAAACAAAAAGGTTGCATGATGCTTGAAGTTAGAAATTTAAACTTTAGCTACCCAAATGGGGCTGGCAAACTAGAAAATGTAAATTTAAAGATAGGCGCTGGGGAAATTTTAACCATTCTTGGTCGAAATGGAGCTGGCAAATCAACAACTTTAGGCTTAATAAGTGGCTCACTAAAGCCAGTTTCTGGAGAGATCTTTCTTGATGGCAAAAACGTAGATAGCCTAAGCAACAAAGAGCGCGCTAAGATCATGGCGTATGTGGCTCAAAGCGAGGTTACCGAGTATGACTACACTGGACTTGAGTTTATAACGATGGGACGTGCGGCGCACCTTGGTATCTTTGCAAGACCTAGCAAAGAGGACGAGGAGATCGCTAGAATTTACACCAAAAAGCTTGAGATCGAGTACCTTGAAGATCGCTTTATCACGCAGATGAGTGGCGGTCAAAAGCAGATGTGTATGATCGCTCGTGCGATGGCTGCGCAGCCAAAGATGATCATATTTGACGAGCCAACGAGCGCGCTTGACTTTGGCAACCAGTATAAATTCCTACGCACCGTTAAGTGGCTAAAAGAGCTTGGTTACTCGGTCGTGCTAACCACTCACAATCCTGACTTTGCCGTGCTTCTTGGTGGATATGTGGCACTTGTAAAAGGTGATGGCGAGGTTGGATTTGGCACGGTTGATGAGATCATTAGAAGCGAAAATTTAAGCAAGCTTTACGGACTAAATTTAAACGTGAGCTACATCGACGAAGTAAAAAGAAACTGCTGCCTCACTTATCCACTATAAATTTATCTGCTCTTAATTTTTAAGGGCAGATCACTCGTTTTATCTAAAAATTTCTACTTAAATTTACTAACCATAAATGCTAAAATGCAAAATAAATTTGAAAGGAAAACAATGGCTTACCCACTACTAGGCACAAAGATCGTGATCGATGAAGAAAAGGTTTTAAGAGAGAAAAAGTATAAGCTAGACGTAATTTACGAGTATTTGGACAGACTCGCCGAACAATGTAATCTGATTAGGATTGACAAAAATACCTTTCACGCAAAGGGTAATGAAAATGATTTGGCAAATTTGGGTATGTTTATGTGTAGATACGCGGTAGAGAATGAATGGCTGACAAAGAATATCAAAGAGTGGATTTGCATTAGCGAGCGAAGCGGAAATGAGGATATGGTAGCAAGGTTTAAAAGAGAGAAAATGGGAGTTTGGGAGTGAGCGATAAAAAAGAACAAATTTATCCCACACATCAAATTTCATATAAATTTTAAAAAGAGCTTGCGAAAGGCTAGATCTTGCTAGGCAAGATAAATTTAGGTATAGCGCAAAAGCAAAGACGTTTTAAAACCCTGAGCCATTTTGTCACATAGAGCCTAGACTGGTTTGTTAGCAACCTTTTTTAACAGCGATATTAAAAAAAACAAGATCAGTCGCGATAAAGCTAAATCAACCCGCGTAATGGTTGCCATTTTCTATCAAATTTAAAACTAGTCATAAAAGCTTGCGCCCTCATCTTAAATTTGACGCAAATTTAAATCCTCTTAGCCAAAAATTATCTACTCTAAATTTAACACAACCCACAAAATAAATTTAAGCGTTATTTTTAAATTCCGCCACTCTAGCCTTTGCAGCCTGCGTGATATCATCCTCGTAGTCGTAGAAGTTAAAGGTCGCTCCGTGTTGGAAAAAGCCATTTAGTATATCGCCGCTTTGGCGGTTTTTCAGATCAAGCTCGGCCACCTTAAAGCCGTCATTTGTCGCGCAAAATTCCTTTAGTCTAGCTGGTGCCTCTTTTAGCTTGGTAAATAAAAAGCAGTATCCATCGCCGCCATTTCGCCCCACTCTACCTCGCAGCTGATGAAGCGTGGCAAGCCCCAGCCTCTCAGCACCCACGATCACTATCGTATTTAGCCTTGGTAGCGAGATGCCGACCTCAACAACAGTGGTTGAAAGCAAAATTTCGCCCTCTTCTCTAAATCGCCTTAAAATTTCCTCTTTTTCCTTATCCTTGCCGTGCGTGACGAAGACATTTTTGAAATTCTTTAGCCAAAAGCCCTGCGCCTCGCTTAAACTTTGGTAGTTTGAGCTCTCGCTGCTCTCAACTAGCGGATAGATGATGGCTACTTGAAAGCCGCTCTCAAGCTGCTTTTTGATGTGAGTGAGCAGGTAGCCAAACTCGCTAGCACCTAAAATTTGGCTCGTTATATTTTTCTTAAACGGCATCTGCTTTAAAAAGCTAAAATTTACGATCTCAGACTGAATAAGACTAAGCGTCCTAGGTATCGGAGTAGCTGAAAACTGCACAAAATTTGCTCGCTCGCCCTCGTTTGAGGCAAGCTCCTCTATCTTTTTGCGCTGATTTGAGCCAAAGCGGTGCTGCTCATCGACCATGACAAGTGGCGAATTTGGCAGCTCGTGAAAGAGTAGCGCATGCGTGCCAACGATCAAATTTGCCCCACTAAAGTCTATCTTTTTCTCCCCACTTCGCACCAATATCACATTCATAAAAGGCGGTAGCAGCCTCTTTGCTTCATTATAAATTTGCTCGCTTAAGATGCTTGTTGGCGCCATCAAAATGGCACTTTGCGGATAGACGCTAAGAGCAGCCGCTAGGATCACTAGCGTCTTGCCGCTTCCCACATCGCCCATTATGACGCGCCTTTTTGCCTGCGTGGCAGCAAGGTCGTCTCTGATGTCATTTACCGCGTTTAGCTGATCATTTGTCGGCGTAAATGGCAAGCTCTTAAGCCAAGAGCTTATGTCAAAAAGCTTGATTTTTGGGCTTTTAAAGTATGTTTTTTTAGCACTTAGCTTTTTTATGTAGTTAAAAATTTCTACAAATTTTAAGATTTCCACGCCCTCGCCCTCGTTTTTTAGGCGGTATAAAATTTGCACGCTTTGCTCATCTAGCCTTTGCAAATCAGCTAGAAATTTAGCCTCTTTTTCATTTAAGCCCTCGGCTAGTAAATTTTGTAAATTTAGATATTTTAAGATGAGTTTTTTTAGCTCATCATCTTTTAACTCGGTCTTAAATTTAGGCACGATCTGGCCTATTTTTGTGGTGATTTTAGGATTAACGATCTGCCACGAGCCAAAGGCGTAGGAGCAAAGCCCATATATCGCCATCTCTTTGCCGACCTTAAAAGCGCCGTAGTGCCAAGACTTTGCGTTAAAAATGACGATCTTTACACTACTTTGCCACTGCTCGCAAAAGGCAAGTGCTGTCAGCATGCCAGGGCGCGAAGCGAGCGAAGTGATCTTTACATTTATGCAGACCTGCCCTTCTCTTGGGCTCTTAGCGATCGTCGTATCCTCAAAGCCCTTTGGCAGCACAAGAGCAAGGTCAAGCAGGCTAAGCACGCCTATTTTTAGAAGTTTTGCTCTGTCGCTTGCTTCAAATTTCATTTTTTAAAACGCAAAAACTTAGCTCGTTTATCTCTGCGTGGGCTTTTATGAAGCTATTTAGTTCGCTTAGCGAAAGGGCTGAAATTTTATCAAGGTCCTTTAAAAATGCCCCAAGCTCGCCATGTTCGTAAAACTCGCCTTGCGCGATGTCAAGTCGCTTAAATAGCGTCTCAAGTCTAAGCGGCAACGAGCCAAGTAAAAATTTCTTCGCCTGCTCAAGCTCGGCCTTACTAACGCCTTTTTTGCTAAATTTTAAAATTTCCTCTTTTATAACGGCGATCGCCTCATCTTTTTTCTCATTTTTTGTCTGCATGTAGCCGTAAAGCTGGCTGTAAGAGAGATTTAGCAAATTTCTAGCGTAGGCGCTGTATGCAAGCCCTCTTTTCACGCGGATCTCCTCCATGAGCCTCGAGCCAAAGCCACCCTCGCCTAAAATAAATGTCGCCACTGCGGCCTTGTATTTCTCCTCAGGTCTTACGTTAAACGGCGCGCCAAAGTAGATGTAGGCCTGCTCGCTTTGCCTGATGATCTCGCTGCTTTCGCACTTGTCGCTTGGGCTAAAGCGCTCTAGTTTTCGCACCTTGCCAGGTTTTAAAATTTCTAAAACGCTAGCTAGCTCTTTTGTCTGCTTCTCGTCGATGTCGCCACCAAGCACGCAGAGCAGGTTTGAAAGGTCTAAATGCTCATTTAAAAATTTCCTCACATCTTCAAGTGTGATCGCTTTAATGCTCTTTTTTGTGCCGATACTTGGCTGAGCAAGCACGCTTTTTGGGTATAAAAGCTCAAAAAGCCCTTGCCTTGCCACGTAGTCAAAGTCGTTTTCATTTGCTGCGATCTCGCCAAGTGTAACGGTTTTGCACCTATTTAGGATATCATCTGTTAAATTTGGAGCAAGTAGTAGCTCTTTTAGCTTGCCGCACGCAAAGGCAAAGTGCTCTTTTAGGCAGTTTAGGTCTATGCAAAATGTCTCAAAGCCGCAGCTTGCATTTAGGCTAATCGCTCTTACCTCAAGCTCTTTGACAAATTTAGCCGAGCCTAACTTCATATCGCCTTCGTTTAGTAAATTTGCACTTAGCCTTGCTAGGCCTGCTAGTTTGCCGTTTTGTGAGCTGCCAGCTGCTTTGAAAACTAGTTTTAGGCTCACTACTGGCATCGCTTTTGAGCTTTCAAAAACGACTGGAATTTTTATATTTTTTACATTGATATCTAAAATTTTCATCTAAAATTTCTCCAAAATATCGTAGTTTGTATTGCGTTTGGCTGGAATTTCTCCGACGTCTTTTATAAGCTCGATCATCTGGTCTTGATTCATCCTAAAGCTAGCCCCTGCGGCCTTTACAACGTTTTCTTCCATCATCGTGCTACCAAGGTCGTTTGCGCCAAAAAAAAGCGCTAGCTGACCTACGTAGCTACCCTGCGTGACCCAGCTGCTTTGGATATTTTTAAAGTTATCCAAAAAGAGCCTTGAAACCGCAAGTAGCCTTAGATAGACGTTTGAGCTTTGCTTTTTGATCTCTGGAAACTCTTGCATGAGCTTTGTGTTTAGCCCTTGAAAGCTCCAAAGTATAAAGGCTCTAAATCCAGCCGTTTCATCTTGTAAATTTCTGATGTGCTCCCAGTGCTCCACGATCTCACGAGTGCTCTCAACCGTGCCAAACATCATCGTAGCAGTCGTCTTCATGCCAAGCTCGTGCGCCTCTTTGTGTATGCGAAGCCAGTCTGCGGTGTCGCACTTTTTAGGGGCGATGATGTCACGCACTCTGTCGCTTAAAATCTCCGCTCCAGCCCCTGGCATCGAGTATAAGCCCTTTTCATTTAGGCGCTTTAAGACCTCTTTTGTAGAAATTTTTGAAACTCTTGCTATGTAGTCGATCTCAACGGCTGAGAAGCCATGTATCGTGATACTTGGATAGTGCTTGCTGATGTAGCTTACTAGCTCCTCGTACCACTCGATCTTTAGCTTTGGATGAACGCCACCTTGAAATAAAATTTGCGTGCCGCCGATGGCGATAAGCTCCTCGATCTTCTTGCCGATCTCCTCAAAACTTAACACATAAGCGTCTTCCTCTTTTGCGTGGCGGTAAAATGCGCAGAATTTACAATCCACCCAGCAGACATTTGTATAGTTGATGTTGCGATCTACGATGAAGGTCGTAATGCCCTCTGGATGAAGCTCTTTTTTTCTAGCTAACGCCATCTTGCCAAGCTCGTGAAGCGGTGCATTTTCTATAAGATCAATGGCCTCTTTTACACTAAGTCTTTTCAAATTTAACCTTTTATTTTGCTTATTTTTGGGCGAAAGTTTAGCCAAAAATGCTTTTAAATATGATAAATCAGGCGTTATAAAAAATTAATTTTTAAAGGCTAAAATGTGAGAAATTCTTTAAAGGAGAGAGTTATGAAAAAGGTGATATTTGCCGTTATCTGCGGATTATTTTTAGTTGGTTGTGCTAAAAACGAGCCAAAGCCAGCTGAGCCACAAGGTGCAAGTTGCGGATGTGCTCATCATCAAAAAATGATGCAAGAAAATATGCCAAGCTGCCCTCATCACGGCATGCAAGGGGCGATGCATGGGCAAATGCCAGCAGGCTGCCCAGCCCACGCAAAATAGATAAAGTGCCAAATGGCACTTTATTTTAATATAACTTTGTCGCCTTTAGTGCCTAAAACTTGCACTTTTTCGCCATTTTTTAGCGCTCCGTCATACTTCCAAAGAGTGCCTTTAAAATAGACCATATTTTCTCTGATCTCACCAACGCCAGCTTCATCTAAAAACTCTTCGTTAAAGCTCTCTTTTTTAGCCATAAATTTGCTCTTTAACGGCGCTTTTAAGAGCACAAGCAAGATAAAGGCAAGCACTAGGACAGCTAAAATTTGAAAGCTCCACTCAAAATTAAAGCCAAAATTTATCGCCCCAACGATGATAAAAGCGACGCCAAAAAAGAGCAGATAAAATGAAAATAGCATAAGCTCAGCCACGCACAATAGCGCGCCTATGGCTATCATTATAAAAGGACTTATCACGCCTTATCCTTAGCTAAGAAATTTTTTAAAACACTAAGCGAGCCGATGAGTTCAGTCGCTTCATAAGGGACTAAAATTTTATCTTTTGAGCTGTTTTTAGCTAGCTCGCTAAACGCCCCTACTCTATCACGAGCGAGAAGAAATTCAGCCGCATTTGCGTTTTTGCTCATGCTGTCATTTATCATATCCATAGCCTCTTTTTGAGCCGTTGCGATGGCGATTTGCTCGTATTTTTTCGCATCAGCCATACGCTCTATCGCCTCTGCTTGAAGCACTTTTTCTTGTTTTAGTGCCTCTGCGTTGCGTATTAGTGCCTCTTTTTCAGCCAAAGCTTTTAGCTCTATCGCGCGCTTTTCACGCTCAGCCTTCATCTGCATATTCATCGCCTCTTCGATGCCAAGTGGGACAGAAATTTCAGAAATTTCCACACGCATGATCTTTACGCCCCAGTTGCCAGCTGCGTCGCCAAGAGCCACTTGAAGTGCGGCATTTAGGCGGTCACGAGAGCTTAGCGTATCGTCAAGGTTCATCGCTCCTATCTCGCCACGAAGCGTTGTCATGGCTAAATTTGCAATGGCGCGCTTGTAGTTATCTACGTTATAAACCGCCATTTTTGCGTCAAATACCTTTAAAAAGACGATACCATCGACACTTATATTAACATTATCTTTTGTGATGACTTGCTGTTTTGTGATATCAACAAGTTGCTCTTTTATAGTTATGATCGCTCTTATCTGATCGACAAATGGGATGATGATGTGAAATCCTCCGTCAAGCACCTTGTGAAATTTACCAAGTCGCTCTATAAGCAAATTATCTGCTTGCGAAACGATCTTAATGCCAGCTTTTAAAAACAAAAATGCAAAAATAACCAAAACAACGACTAAAACGCCAAATGTCTCAACTTGCATCTTCTCTCCTTTAATTTATAATTTGTTATTTTCTTAAGTATTATAATACATTTTAAATTTTATTTTTAAAAAGGATCAGCATGAAAAATTTTATCTTTGCACTAAGTGCGGCTCTACTTTTAGCAGGTTGTGCTACGTCAAACCAAAGCACGAGCGTCCCACAAGGCAAATGTGAAGTAAAAGGTAGCTGCATGGCTCTAGTAAGCAGCATAGAGGGCACTTACAAGGCATTTTTACCTTGCGCTAGCTGCATGGGCATAGACTCAACCCTCACACTAAAAAAGGACGGCACATTTGAAAGTGTGATGAACTACAAGTCAAAAGACAACTACAAAGCCATTAGCAAGGGCAAATACTCTATAAAAAATGGCGTTATCACAACAGTTGATGAGTATAAAGAGAAGAGCTTTTATAAGATCGAGGGAGAGAGCCTAAAGATGCTAGACATGGATCAAAAAGAGGTCACTGGCGAGCTAAAAGATAAATACATCTTTAAACGCGTAAAATAAATTTTAAAGGCAAAATGATATAATTTTGCAATTTTTAAGGAGTTGCAAATGAAATATCTTTTTGCCATACTTATCTCATTTTTCATCATCGGCTGCGCGAAAAATGAAAATTTAAAGCCACAAAATCAAGAGCAAACACAAAAATCAAAAGAAGAAAAACCTCTTCTTAGAGATGAAAAACCCAAAAAACCAGAAAAACTAATACTTTCAAACTCTATCTACACGAGCTACTACACCACCTTGCCATGCTCAAACTGCGAGGGCGTGAAGACCATCCTAACTCTAAATAAAGACAAAACCTACACAAAAACTATGCTTACGATGGATAAGGCTGCTACTTTGGTAGAAAAAGGTGGCACATTTGATGTTGATGAGAGCGCTATCGTGCTAAAAGATGAAAGTGGCGCACTAAGCTACTTTGTGCCAAATAAAAACTCACTTCTTCAGCTGGATGATAAGAAAAATAAGCGAGTTGGCGTGCTAGCTCAAATTTATAACTACGAGCCAGTAAATAGGGCTTATAAAGATAGTTTTTTTGCTAGATTTTCTAAATTTAAAGACAAAAATGGCTTTTTAGAGCTTGTGCTTGTGCCTAGTAAAAATGGCGCAAAGATAAGCTTTTACTCATCACTAAAAGATGGCTCACCGCTTTGTAAATTTAACTCAGAGCTGCTTTATGACAAGGGCATTTTTTACCTTTTGGATGAAAAAGGCGTGGCTTTAAGCGTGCATAAAACCGCTAACGACATCTTCGTAATCGCAAACGATAAAATTTGCAAAAATGCTCACATAAGCGGGCACTACAAAAGAGAAAAAGGCAGATCTAGCCTCTTTGGCAAGGGCTTTTTCGCAAAACTTACAAACGAGTCAGCAAATGCTGATGTGATGAAATTTTATGGCGCAAAAAACATAAAAAGAGACAATACCAAAAAAGAAAATAGCTACATCGTCACAAGCAAAAACGAGAGAATTTTTGAATACACCTTGCTAAATGGCATCATTACAAGCATTGAAATTTACTCAAATGAGTTTAAAACTCCTGAAAACATCAGCCTAAAATCAAATTTCAAAGATATAAAAAACGCCCTTGTTATCTCTAAATTTCAAAGCGATGCAAACAATATCTATCTAAAAATAGACAGCCACGACATGCTTATAAAGCTTAAAAATCCGCTCGCACAAGAGATAACAAGCTTAAGCCAGATCCCAGACGAGACGCAGATAGAACAGATAACTCTGATGTGGAACCAGTAGTTTGAAAGAGTATCTTAAGCTTTTAAAGGACGAGAGAAATTTCCGCCTTTTAAGCACCATCCAGCTCATGTGCTACTTTGGTGTGTGGTTCTCGCACACTGGCATTTTTACGCTACTTATCTCGCTTGACGCTCCTGTGTGGGCGCTTACATTAAGTGCGGCGATGGCGTTTATCCCTGGTGTCGTCATCGCTCCGTTTAGTGGCATTTTGGTTGACAAATTTAGCCCAAAACCTATGCTTGTTATCATGATGGCGGTTGAGACCATTAGCGTTTTTATGCTGCTTTTTATAAATTCGCTTGATTATTTATGGCTGCTTTTGCTTATCATTTTTATTAGAAACGGCGTTGGTGGGATGTATTTTCAAGTAGAGATGAGCGTGCTACCAAAAATTCTAAGTAAAGAGAGCCTAAAGCTTGCAAACGAGATCCACTCTATCATCTGGGCGGTCTCATACACCGCTAGCATGGGGCTTGCTGGCGTTTATATACACTTTTTTGGCATCAAAAGCGCCTTTTTGCTCGACGGAGCTCTTTATCTTTGCAGTTTTGGCTTTTTATATCTTTTAAAGCTAGACGAGCTAAAGCCAGAATTTATAGAAAAACCTCTAAAAATGCTAAAAAACGGGCTTAAATACCTAAAAGAAAATAGGCTCATAGTCCATCTTATATTTTTGCATGCCTTTGTTGGCATCACAGCTTATGACGCGCTGATCGCGCTTCTAGCCGATTATAAATACGCAAATTTACTCTCAACCTCGCTAGTTATTGGCCTACTAAACGCCTCAAGGTCGATCTCGCTTATGTTTGCACCAGCCATGCTTAGTAAATTTATGAATAAAAAAACGCTCATCTACATCTACATCGGTCAAGGACTTGGCATCATCATCTGGGCGCTCTCTTTGCGAAATTTTTATCTCTCGCTAATTGGCATCATCTTTGCTGGTTTTTGCACGTCAAGCCTTTGGAGCTACACCTACACGCTGCTTCAGCAAAACTGCCAAAAAGAGTTTTACGGCAGAGTGATCGCGTATAACGATATGGTTTTTCTTGGATTTAGCGCGCTTATCTCATTTGCGATTGGCTTTTTATACGAGCTTGGACTAAGCGTGGAGATGATCGCAGCCTTTATGGGAAGCCTCTTTTTCGTTGGAGCCTTTTACTACCACGTAGTTTCAAAAAGGTATGAGATAAGGTAGTTGCGTCTAAATGGCTAGAAATCCAGCCATTTATTTTTGCTTACTTTCTAGCAGCTTTTACCGCTTCAAGTAGCTCTTCAAAGCCAGCTTTGCTTGAGTGCTCGACGTCTTTTAGTATCTCGACACCTGCTAAATGTCCCTTATCTTTGTCAGCAAAAATCGCCATAGCCTTATCTAGTCCGTGATGGACATTTTCGTGGTGCGCAGCTATGCTTGAGAGGGTTCTTGGATCTTTTATGATGGTATTTTTCACATCCTTTTCATACCACTTGCCAAATCTACACTCATGCACATCTTGAATTTTATTTATCTCGCCAAGCAAGACGCCTCGATAGCCATTTAGCTTCATGTTGATGTGATCTATCTTTCCGTTACTTACATTGACCTCATTTGTTACGTTTAGAGCTTGATTTAGGATGTTTTGCGTGTTGGCATTTACGCTTGAGATGTTGCCCTCAAAACCGCCTAAAATTTGCATCGCATTTGCTGAAATTTTAGAAAAACTCTCGCTCATTTCGATCATTGTGTTTGCACTTTGCTTAAGGCCATTTATATTTACTTCAACCTCAAGCGTAGCCTTTTGCGTGCGCTCAGCAAGCTTTCTAACCTCATCTGCAACGACTGCAAAGCCTCGTCCATGCTCGCCCGCGCGAGCCGCCTCGATAGCAGCATTTAGCGCTAGCAAATTTGTCTGATCTGAGATGTCTTTTATGAGATTTATGATCTCAACGATAGAATTTACACTTCCATCAAGCGAAGAGGCGTCGTTTGAGAGATCGCCACTCATCTGGCTTACTTGCTCGATCGAGCTTAAAATTTCAGCCGTTTGAGACTTTAGCTCGCCTGTTTCTTTGAAGGTTTTTTCATTTAAATGGTTTATATTTTCAAGCATTTTTAGGTTTTCTTCGATGGTTGATTGTAAGAAATTCATACCATCTTGATAGCTAGTAAGCAACAAATTTACAGCCTCTTGCTTATCCTTAGCTTGCTCTTTTGGCTCGCAAGTTTTGGCATTTTTTAGCTCATTTTTAAGTGCTAAAATCTCAGCCTTTAAAGCTTCATTTTCTCTCTCTAAAGCTTCATTTTTACTACCAAGCTCTTTACTTTTGCTGTCAAAAAACATTTTTCATCCTTTAAAATTTGTAAATTTTGCGTAATTATAACTCTTTTTACTTAAGCCAGTCGTCTAAAATTTGAATTTGCTCTTCAACACTTTTATTTGCCGTGCCACCTTTTGAAGTGCGGGCCTCTTTTGAAGCGTGAAGATCTAGAAATTTTATGGCATTTTCATCTAAATTTTCATCGACACTTTTTAGCTGCTCTTTGTTTAGCTCACTTAGATCAAGCCCCAAGCTTTCAGCCTTTGCGACAGCCTTGCCAGTGATAAAGTGCGCCGTTCTAAATGGGATATTTTTCTCACGCACTAGGTAGTCCGCTAGATCAGTGGCGCTTAGATGCCCAGTTTTTGTCGCTTTTAGCATATTTTTTTCATTAAATTTAGCCGTTTTTATCATCTCATTTAGGATGGTAGCCGAGCTTAAAATGGTTGCAACACTATCAAAAACACCCTCTTTATCTTCTTGCATATCTTTATTGTAAGCAAGCGGCAAGCCTTTCATCGTCGTTAGCAGCGCTACTAAATTTCCATTTACACGCCCAGTTTTGCCGCGTATGAGCTCGGCGACGTCTGGATTTTTCTTTTGAGGCATGATGGAGCTACCCGTGCTGTAAGCGTCACTAATGCTTACAAAGCCAAATTCTTGAGAGCTCCAAAGTATGAGCTCCTCACAAAGTCTAGAAGCGTGCGTCATAAAAACGCTAATGTTAAATAAAATTTCAAGCGCAAAGTCGCGGTCGCTCACGCTATCCATCGCATTTTGCGTGCAGCCTGCAAAGCCAAGCTCGCTTGCAACGATAGTTCTATCTATCTTGTGCGGCGTGCCTGCAAGGGCTGCTGAGCCAAGCGGACTTAGGTTATTTCGCTCATACGAGCTGACAAATCGCTCAAAGTCCCTTTTAAACATAAACGCGTAAGCTAGCAAATGGTAGCTAAGGCTTACTGGCTGGGCGTGCTGAAGGTGCGTGTAGCCTGGCATTAACGTATCTTTGTGGTTTTTGGCTAAATTTGCAAGCGTGGCGATGAGCTCTTTGATAAGAGATGAAATTTCTAAATTTTTCTTCAAAACGTAAAATTTAAAATCAAGCGCAACTTGGTCATTTCTGCTTCTAGCTGTGTGAAGTCTGCCGCCAAGCTCAGCTCCGATGATCTCGCTAAGGCGCTTTTCAACCGCCATGTGGATATCCTCATCCTCTATCTTAAAAGCAAATTTACCAGCCCTTATCTCAGCTAAAACCTCATCAAGCCCCTTTATGATCGCCTCTGACTCATCTTTTTTCAAAATTCCGCAAATTCCTAGCATTTTAGCGTGCGCCTTACTGCCAGCGATGTCCTCTTCAAAAAGATTTTTATCAAAATTTATAGAAGCGTTAAATTCCTCAAGCAACTTCGAGCTAGCCTCGCTAAATCTGCCCTCCCACATCTTTTTATGTGCGTTTTCATCCTTTTTCATAGCTTTGCCTTTGATTAGTTTTGCGTGATTTTAACAAAATGGTGCTTAACTAGGTTTTTACGAGCATTTTAAAAATAAATTTTTTGATCAAAAAAGTGAAATGTAATATAAAAATTATGTTAGAGTAGTAAAAAAGTTATATATATAATTTACATTTAAGGTTATTAAAATATAATTCGCTCAGCAACTTTTTAAAAACTATTTCAAGTTTTTTGATTTTTTGCCGATATAGTTTTAAATGAAGAAATAAACTAAAAAGGAAGGACGATATGCAAATAGATGCAAATATGAACTCAAATGTTTTCTATCATAACGGCTACACATCTATATCATCAAGTAGCGCTAAAACCAGCATATTAGTATCTTCTGGCTATGGCACAAAAGATATCGTTAGAAGTAATGATGTGCATGTCGAACAAAGAGAAGAGGTTAGACAAAAACCTACAATTATTAGAAAAGAAGATGTCACAGAGTTACAAAAAAATTTAGAAAAATTACAAGATCAAAGAAGCGATATAGCTGATCAAATTTCAAGCATCCAACACCTGAAAGATCGTGATTCTATGCAGATGCTTCATCATCTAAATTTAGAACAATCAAGCATTCAGAATAACATTTTAAGTATTAAAACTCAGATGACAGAAATGGTACAGGCTTAAGACTAAGCCTTACCGATAATAGTTTTTAAAACCAAACAAAAATCCTCTAAAAAGTATCCCATTGACTTATAGAAGTTACTGCTAGCATTTTGTTCAAGCTCTTTTGCGAGTTGCTCGGCATAAGGTAAGAAAAATGAGAGGCTAAAAGCAGCAAGAAGCTGCATAGACTCTTTTGTCGCCTCTTTTTTTAAGATATTTGCTATCAAAATGAGCTGATTTGAGATGCTATCAACCTCACCCATTTTTGGCTCAAAATTTATATCCTTGTAAAATTGCGCCAAATCGTCTTTTGCGCTTGAGAAATAGTAGCTTGCTTCAAATTTTGCCTTCAAAATGACAAAATCATCACACAAGGCCGCACTACTCTCATCTTTGATAAATTTAGCGTAAAGCTCATTTCCTTTTACATTTGCATCGCTCTTTGTCTGCGTTATCCACGCATTTGTCTTTTTGATACGCATAAAAGATGAGACACCCAAGATGCCGTTAAAATTTGTAGCAAGTGCAGCCGCTACGACGCTGTAAAGCTCTCCAAGTCTCAAATTTAATCCTTAAGCTTCAAATATCTAAGTCTAAGTGCATTTAGCACGACAGTGACCGAGCTTAAGCACATCGCCATCGAGCCATAAACTGGGCTTAGAAGCAGTCCAAATACCGGATAGAGCACGCCAGCAGCCACTGGTATGCAAATGGCGTTATACATAAATGCCCAAAACAAATTCTCTTTTATGTTAGCAATAGTCGCATTTGCAAGCTTTACAAGCCCGCTCACGCCACGCAGATCGTTTTTTACAAGCACGATATCACCAGCGCCTTTAGCGATGTCTGAGCCTGAGTTCATAGCGATGCCAACGCTTGCCTCTTTAAGCGATGGCGAGTCGTTTATGCCATCTCCCACGAAGATCACGACACCTTGACTCATTAGCTCTTTTACCTTGTTAAATTTATCCTCAGGTAGCATATTTGCGTAGTATTCGCTCACATTTAGCTTGCTAGCGATATTTGCCACCACTTTTTTATCGTCACCTGATAGGATCACGCTTTGTAAATTTAGCTTTGCAAGCTCGTTTATAACGCTATTTGCCTCATTTTTTAGCTCATCGCTTAGCGTTAAAAAGCCGCTAAATTTTTGATTGACCGCGCAAAGTATGACGCCGCTTCCATCACTTGTAGCCTCTTTTATCGCTTTACTATCAGCTTCATTTAGCAAAATTTCATTTGCCGCAAGCAGTTTTTCGTTGCCTATTATTATCTTTTCACTCTCATCTTCATAGATGATGCCTTGACCAACTACGTTTTGAAATTTGCCATTTAGCTTTTGTAAATTTATGTAATTTTGTTTTGCGTATCTTACGATCGCTTTTGAGATCGGATGCTCGCTTAAATTTTCAGCAGATGCCACTAGTTCTAACTCTTTTTCGCTTAAATTTGAACTCTTGACGCTAATTAGCCCTTTACTTAGCGTGCCAGTTTTATCAAATGCTACAAATTTAGCATCTTTTATAAGCTCAAAAACCTCTGGATTTTTCACCAAAATCCCAGCCTTAGCGCCACGCGAGAGGGAGCTTACGATTGCTATTGGCGTGGCAAGTCCTAGTGCGCATGGGCATGAGATGATAAGCACGCAGATCGCGCTAGAGATCGCATAGGCGAAATTTCCACTAAAAATTATCCATATTAAAAATGTAAGAACTGAGATCGCCACGACGCTTGGCACAAAGATGTTTGCTATCTTATCAGCCAGCCGTCCGATAGGCATCTTTTTAGAGCTAGCATCGCTTAGTAGGCTTAAAATTTGAGATAGCAAGCTCTCAAAAGAACTCTTTGTCACCTTGACGCTTATATAGCCATTTGTGTTTAAAGTGCCGGCAAATACGCTATCTCCCACCTCTTTATAAACTGGCAAGCTCTCTCCTGTAAGCATAGAAGCATCTATCTCAGCGCCACCTTGAACTATCACGCCATCACTTGGGATGTTGTAGCCATTTTTTACGATGACGATGTCGCCTACTTTTAGCTCATTTACATTTACCTCTTTGCTCTGTCCATCTGGCATGACCAAAAAGGCGGTCTTTGGTGAAATTTTAAGTAGCGTCTTTAGGTAGTCGCCTGCCTTTGCCTTTGAGCGCTCTTCAAGGTACTTGCCAAGCAAAACAAAGGCTATGATCATCGCTGCGCCCGAGACATAGACGTTTTTTAGATCATCTGGGATGAAATTTGAAAAGATCACAACAAAAAGCGAGTATAAAAACGCACTGCCACTTCCAAGAGCTACAAGCACGTTCATATCGTAGTTTTTGTTTTTAACAGCCTCTATGGCGTGAACAAAGAAGTCTTTGCCACTAAAAGCTAGCACCAAAAATGCTAAAACTAGCATGAGTAAATTTACTAGCAAGCTCTGAGGTGCGAACATCTCAAGCGCCATTATCACGATGCTTGTGATAAATGCAAATATAAATTTATTTCTTATCGAGGTTATATGCTCGTCTCTTTTGGCTTCAAATTCATCAATATTTGTCGCCACAAAGTAGCCAAGCTTCTTTATCTTTTGCTCTAAAACTTCACGCACGCTAGCGTCTTTTAGGACAAATTCGCCGCTTGCGTTTGCGAAATTTACATTTGCTTCAAGCACCCCATCTATCTTTTTAGAAACCTTCTCGATAGCGTTTGAGCAATTTACGCAGCTCATTCCCGCTATATTTAGCTTGACTTTTAAAGGCATATCAAAGCTCCTTTATAACGTCAAATCCCAGATCAGCCATTTCTGATTTAAATTTCTCTACATCGCCATCTTTTATATCGACGCTTACTTGTCTTGGCTCTTTGCTAAGATCGACTTTTATCTCGCCAAAGTCATCCTCAAGTGCGTTTTTTATAGTATTTGCGCAGTTTTGGCAATGCACATTATTTACCTCAAATGTTTTCATATTATCTCCTTTATCATGTGGTCGTATTCGTGTAAATTTATGATCTTTTTGGTGTTAAATTTAAAGCCAAGGCTCTCGTAAAATTTACGAACTTTTGGCTTACTTACATCAACTATCAGCGAAACCTTTTTATGCCCTAGCTCTTTTGCTTTGGCAAATGAGTGCAAGATGAGCTCTTTTGCTAGCCCTTGACCTCTAAATTTCTCATCAACTGCTATGCTATCTATATAAAACTCGTCATCAAAGCACTCTTTTTCTATCTGGGCATCTTTGCCAAGAGCCTTTAGATGCTGTGAAATTTCTCTATCAAGCAGCCATGCGTCGCCACCAAAGTAAGCACACATCGCAGCGATGATCTGCTCGTCACGTTTATAGACATAGACATTTTTATAGCTAAGTCGATTTGTCTCGCTTTCAAAAAATTTCTCTAAAATTTCGTCGCTTTTTGCAGGATCGTCGTAGCCACTTAGCTTGTAGGCGATATCCTCCATCGCTAAATTTAGTAGTTTTATGCAGATTTTTGCATCTTGTTTTTGAGCATTTTTTATCATGGGTATGATTATATGCCTTTAGCTTAAATTTTTATCAAATATTATTCTCAAATTTACAAATTAGACGCTTTAGCTAGCAAACTAAAAATGTTTTAAAAAAGTATAAAATTTTTTTAGTTATAATCCGTAAAAAATTTATTTAAGGATATTTATGGGACGAGCATTTGAGTACCGAAGAGCGGCAAAAGAAGCTAGATGGGATAAGATGAGCAAGGTATTTCCAAAACTTGCAAAAGCTATAACAGTAGCGGCAAAAGATGGCGGATGTGATCCAGATATGAACCCAAAACTTCGTGCAGCCATTGCAGCAGCAAAAGCTGAAAATATGCCAAAAGATAACATCGATGCGGCTATAAAAAGAGCAAATGGCAAAGATAGCGCTGATATCAAGACTATCTTTTATGACGGCAAAGCAGCTCACGGCGTGCAAATCATCGTCGAGTGCGCTACTGACAACCCAACAAGGACAGTTGCAAACGTAAAAGCGATATTTAGCAAAAATGGCGGAGAAATTTTGCCGAGTGGCAGCCTTAGCTTTATGTTTACAAGAAAGAGCGTTTTTGAGCTTGAAAAGCCAAGCGCAGATATCGAAGAGATCGAGCTTGAGCTCATTGATTACGGACTAAGTGACATTGAAGAAGATGAAAACGCACTATTTGTTTATGGTGATTACGCAAATTTTGGCACACTGCATGAAGGCATAGAGAAGCTAAATTTAGTAGTTAAAAAAGCTTCACTTCAATACTTACCAAATCAAACCGTGAGCCTAGATGAAGAGCAAATGCTTGAGGTCGAGAGGCTTCTTGACAAGCTAGAAGACGACGATGACGTCCAAGCAGTTTATACAAATATCGAGTAAAAAGGAGCAACATGCGTTTTGATGAGTTAAAAGTTTATGATATAAATTTAGACGAGCTAAAAAAAGATAAATTTGCGGTTTTAAAGACAGAAAAAGGCGATATCAAACTTGAGCTTTTTGCCGAGGATGCACCACAAGCTGTTGCAAATTTTGTCCATTTGATAAAAACAGGCTTTTATAATGGCCTAAATTTCCACAGAGTTATACCAAATTTCGTCATCCAAGGCGGCTGCCCAAATGGCACAGGTACAGGCGGTCCTGGCTGGAGGATAAAATGCGAGTGCGATAATCAAAAGGTAAAGCACGAGCGTGGCAGCCTTAGCATGGCTCACGCAGGTCGCGACACTGGCGGATCGCAGTTTTTCATCTGCCACAGCAAGCAACCTCATCTTGACGGCGTGCATACAGTCTTTGGAAAGTGCGCTGATGACGAGAGCTTAAAGGTACTTGATGCTATCAGACAAGGCGACAAGATCCTCTCAGCAGAGATCAAGCAGAGCCTATAAAAGGGGAATTTATGGATAGTGCAAAAACGCAAAAAAGTCTCTTCGTGAGACTATTTACCAATCTCGCCATTTGGGTTGTGATAGGTATTGTTGGCGGTGTCATCGTCGGTATGGTCGCACCTGAGCTTGGCATAGCGAGCAAGCCAGGCATTGATTATTTTATAAAAGCCCTTAAAATTTTAATCGGCCCTATCATCTTTTTAACAATCGTCTCAGGCATCGTCGGACTTGAGAGCCTAAAAGATCTTGGCACCATCGGACTTAAGGCGTTTATCTACTTTGAGATAGTTAGCACGCTCGCTCTTGCTGTTGGTATCATCTTTGGCGAGACGCTTCGTCCAGGACACGGTATGAACCTTGACTACACTCAGCTTGACGCCTCAAGCGTGGCTAAATTTACATCTCAAGCTGGCAACATGGACGCAAATAGCGGCTTTTTAGCACATACGCTTCATCTTTTAAGGGGCGCTGTGCCAGTAGATGACATCTTCCCTTACGTGCATATACTTGATCCATTTATAAAGTCAAACACACTTCAAGTTCTTTTCATGGCGATAGTCGTTGCCATCGTGCTTTCGCTACTTGCTCATGATAAAAAGCAAGCTTGTCTAAAACCGCTTGAATTTATCCAGCACTACGTCTTAAAGCTACTTACTTGGCTTATGCTATTTAGCCCAGTGGCTGCCTTTTCGGCGATGGCTTACTTGATCGGTAAATTTGGCATTGGAACGCTTCTTGGTATGATGGAGCTTCTTGTTGTTATGGCACTTGCAAGCTGCTTTTTCATCTTTGTCGTGCTTGGCGTCATTTGCTACTTTGCCAAAGTCAATGTCTTTAAATTTATGCGCTTTATCTCAAAAGAGGTCTTGGTCGTTTTTGCGACAAGCTCGAGCGAGACAGCTCTTGCACCACTTATGCAAAAGCTAGAAGCAGCTGGTATAAATAGAGGCGCAGTTGGCCTTATCATCCCGACTGGCTACTCATTTAACCTTGACTGCACCAACATCTATCTAAGCTTAAGCGTTATCTTCTTAGCTCAAGCCTTCAACATCCCGCTAAGCTTTGAGCACCTAATAAGCATACTAATCGTGCTAATGATCACAAGTAAAGGCGCGGTTGGCGTTACAGGATCTGGCTTTGTCGTCCTTGCTGGCACACTAAGCGCACTTCCAAGCACTGGCATACCAGTCGTCACCGTGGCTGTGCTACTTGGCGTTGATAAATTTATGTCAGAGATGCGTGCTGTTGGTAACCTTTGCGGCAATGCCGTTGGCTGCATGATCGTTTCTATCTGGGATAAAAAGGTCGATATGGAGAAATTTAGATACGCACTAGATCATCCAGACGAATTTCACTTCCACTCATAATAGAATTTTTTAAGGGGCAAATCGCCCCTTTTTATCTTAAAATTTACTTCAAAACTTAAAGTACTTATCCCCTATTTTTACAATATCCAATGAAAATTTAGAAATTTTATTTTTAAATATAGAAACTAATATTATAATTATTGAAAATTTTAATTTGGAGGAGTTATGAAGACATTAGGCATCATAGGCGGCATGGGACCACTTGCCACGGCTGATTTATACAAAAAGATCATCGATATAACCCCAGCAACTTGCGATCAAGAGCACCTACACATCGTTATCGACTCATACGCACAGATAGAAGATAGGACAAAATTTATCATGGGTGAGGGAGAAAGTCCGCTTCCAAAGCTAATTCAAAGTGCTAAACTTTTAAAAAATGCAGGCTGCGAGGCGATGCTAATGGCTTGTAACACAGCTCACTACTTTGCCCCAAGTATCGAAAAAGAGGCTGGAGTGAAAATTTTACACATTGCAAAAGTTACAGTAGATGCCTTGCAAAAGAAATATCCACACGCTAAAAATATCGCTGTCATCGCAACAAGTGGCACAAAAAAGGCAGGCGTTTATGATCAAATTTTAAAAGAGCGCGGGCTAAAGAGCGTGGATTTTAGCAAAGAGACGCAAGATGTCATCATGGAGTGCATTTACAAAGGTGTCAAAGCTGGCAAACTAGAAGAGTATGTGCCGGTATTTTATGAAGTGCTTTCAAACATTGAAGCTGACGTTTATATCGCAGGCTGCACCGAGATACCGATGTTTTTACCATTTATTAGCAGCGAGTATAAATTTATAGATGCGACATTTGAGCTGGCAAAAGCTGGCGTAGAATTTGGCTTAGAAAAGAGAGTATTTTGATTAAATTTAGCCAGATATCTGGCTAAATTTTCGTTTTAACTACAAAAATCCTACAACTTATACTAAAAACAACAGCGACTTTTTATAGTAGAAATTTGAGATCAAATTTAGCTGGAGTTTCTGGCTAATTTTAAATTTTTAACTACAAAGACCACGCTACTTACAATAAATTTAACAATAATTTTTTATATTAGAAATTTTGAGATTTAAAGAGATTACAAAATATTTTAAATTTAACTGGGGCATTTAGGCTGAAATTTGATTTTTAACTAAAAGGATCGCTTGTATTAAAATTTCTGATATTAGGCAATTAAATTTTTCGAGCTTGTGAAGAGTGGCTTTTGGTTAGAAATTTTAGAAAGTCTATTTAAATTTTGGTTGAGGCATTTTGTAAAAATTTTAAATTTTAAAGTGAGCTACGTTTTTACTATTTGAAAGTTTAAATTTAAAAAGCCTTGTAGGCAAAATACTCACAAGGCTATAATTTTATGCTGTTGGGCCAGCTTTGGCGTACTCAACGCCCTCTTTTACATCTTCGTAACGTTTGAAATTTTCAACAAACATCTTTGCAAGCTTGTCGCGTGAAATATTGTACTCAGCTGGGTGTGTCCATGTATTTATTGGATTTAGCAGTTTTGTCTCTACACCATCAAGCTCTTTTGGAATGGCGAAGTTAAATTTATCAAAATTTTCAAATTCGCATTTTGTGATGCTACCATCAAGGATCGCATTTATGCAAGCACGAGTTGCTTTTATGCTCATACGCTTGCCAACGCCGTAAGCACCGCCACTCCAGCCTGTATTTACTAGATAGACATTAACGCCGTGTTTATCGATCTTCTCACCAAGCAGTTTTGCATAGACGGTTGGGTGAAGTGGCATAAATGGCTCGCCAAAGCAAGCGCTAAATGTTGCTACTGGCTCGGTGATACCGCGCTCTGTGCCAGCAACTTTTGCTGTGTAGCCACTTAAGAAATAATACATCGCCTGCTCTTTTGTCAGCTTCGCAACTGGAGGAAGCACGCCAAAAGCGTCAGCGCTTAAAAAGATGATATTTTTTGGATGGCCAGCGCTTGAGCTTGGCTCGTAGTTGTCGATGTGATAGATCGGATAGCTCACGCGTGTGTTTTCAGTCTTTGAGCCATCTTTATAATCAACCGCGCCGTTTTCGTCAGCCACGACGTTTTCAAGTAGTGCATCACGCCTGATCGCTGCGTAAATTTCTGGCTCGCTGCTTGGATCAAGGTTGATGCATTTTGCGTAGCAGCCACCCTCAAAGTTAAATACCCCATCATCGTCCCAGCCGTGCTCGTCATCACCTATTAGTTTGCGTTTTGGATCGGTTGAAAGTGTCGTTTTACCAGTGCCAGATAAGCCGAAAAATAGCGCCGTATCGCCCTTTTCGCCTACGTTTGCAGAGCAGTGCATGCTTAGCTTGCCCTCAAGTGGCAACCAGTAGTTCATCATAGAAAAAATGCCTTTTTTCATCTCGCCGCCATACCATGTGCCACCGATCACTGCGACATTTTCCTCGACGTTAAAGATGACAAAGACCTCTGAATTTAGCCCATCAGCCTTATAGTCCTCATTTTTTGTCTTGCAAGCGTTATAAACTACAAAGTCAGGCTCAAATTTAGCCAGCTCCGCTTCACTTGGGCGGATGAACATATTTTTTACAAAGTGCGCTTGCCACGCTACTTCAGTGACAAAGCGGACTGATTTTTGGCTCTTTTTGCTAGCTCCACAAAATGCATCTTGGATAAAAATTTCTTTACCACTTAGCTGATCTTTTGCTTTTTTAAGAAGCTTGTCAAAAAGCTCTTTTGTGATAGGCTGATTTATCTTGCCCCAAGCGATGTATTTTTGGCTTGGATCTTGCTTAACAAAGTACTTATCTTTTGGGCTTCTACCTGTAAAAATTCCAGTATCAACCATAAATGTGCCGTTACTTGAGACTCTGCCCTCGTTGTTTGCCTTTTCAAGCTTAAAAAGCTCGTCGTAGCTTAGATTGTGATTTATCTTTTTGATCTCTTTTAGACCTAACTCGTCTAGTTTATTTATCATGTTGTTTCCTTTTAAATTTTCGTTTCTTTATAAATTCTGACCTAAAAGTCATCAAAATGTTAATCAAATTTCGCTTAACACTATCTTTTTAAAAGTGGCAAATTTATTTAAATCTAGCCACCACTTGATTGTTCGCGACACTTTGACCTTTGCTAACCTCGATAGAGCCTATGATGCCGTCTTTTGGGGCTTTGACCTCTATCTCCATCTTCATCGCTTCAAGCACGACTATGGCCTGACCTTTTTTGACATGATCTCCTACGCTTACTAAAATTTTATGCACAGCACCTGGCAAGCTTGCAACGATGTCATTTTCTGTTGCGCCTGCTGCTGCGCTTTTGGCATTTTTTACGCTCTTGCCTTCAACTTCGGTGATTGATTTTACTTGGATGCTGTCGTTAAAACCTTCGCTTACTTCGACATTGTAGCGGCTGCCATTTACGACGACGCTATATCTGCCGCTTTGAGTTTGTCTGCCCTCATTTGCTTTAGCATTTGGATCGATTTTTCTTACATTTACTTTGGCTTCGCCTTTTAAGAACGCGATGCCCTTTTCTTTACAAGCTGCTGCTATAAAGACGTTTTCTTCGGTAACTTTGATCTTATTTTGTTTTAAAATTTCTTTTACATGTGCAAGTGACTTGCTCTCATCTTTATCAGCTATATCAACTGCGTGTTTTGTAGTTGGTTTTAGTCCTAGCTGCTCGCTAGCAAGCTTAATAATCTCTTTATCAGGCGTAACCGGGGTCTTGCCAAAGTAGCCAAGCACCATTTTGCCGTATCCCTCAGCGATCTTTTTCCACTTGCCAAACATCACGTTGTTAAAGGCTTGTTGGAAGTAAAACTGGCTAACAGGAGTTACTGAAGTGCCGTATCCGCCCTTTTGCACCACTTCGCGCATAGCAAGAATGACCTCAGGGAATTTATCTAAGATATTGTTATCTCTCATCATCTGAGTATTTGCAGTGAGCGCGCCACCAGGCATCGGTGAAAATGGTATTAGAGGGCTTACTTGCACAGCTTCAGGCGGTAAGAAATACTCTTTTAAACAATCATTCAAAACACTTTCGTATTTTAAAATTTTCTCCACATCAAGTCCGCCAAGATCGTAGTTTTTGCCTTTTACTGCATGAAGCATTGTTAGGATATCTGGCTGACTTGTACCGCCACTTACTGGGCTTGCGGCTAGATCTATGCCATCAACGCCAGCCTCAAGCGCTGCAAGATAGCAAGCAACGCTTACGCCTGCGGTTTCATGTGTGTGAAGTCTGATGTGAGTTTTTTCTGGGAGTAGCTTTCTAGCCATTTTTATGGTTTCATAGACCTTTTGTGGGCTGCTTGTACCACTTGCATCTTTGAAGCAAACGCTGTGATATGGGATATTTGCATCTAAAATTTCTCTTAAAATTTTCTCATAAAATTTAACATCATGAGCTCCCACACAGCCACTAGGCAGATCCATCATAGTAACTACAACTTCGTGTTTTAGCCCGTGATGAGCGATCCTCTCGCCTGAATATTTTAAATTTTCAACATCATTTAGTGCGTCAAAATTTCTAATAGTAGTGGTTCCATGTTTTTTGAAAAGTTTTGCGTGAAGATCGATCAGCTCGCGGCTACCAGTATCAAGTGTAACGGTATTTACGCCCCTGCTTAGGGTTTGAAGGTTTGCTTTTGGTCCTACGATACTTCTAAATTTATCCATCATCGCAAAAGCGTCTTCATTTAGGTAAAAATAAAGGCTTTGAAATCTCGCTCCTCCGCCAAATTCAAAATGCTCTATGCCAGCCTCTTTGGCTGCTTCAAGCGCGGGCAAAAAGTCGTTCATAAGCACTCTAGCGCCATAAACCGACTGAAAGCCATCTCTAAAGGTCGTATCCATAACATCGATAAATTTCTTTGCCATATTTCACCTCATTAAATTTATAAATTTACTAAAAAGCGGTCATAAAAAATGGCTAAATTTGACAGAAACTCAAATTAGCCATTTTGCTTGTTTTTGGTATTTTACAACCAAAAACTTTTATATCATTTAAAAAGTGAGAGTAAGAAGTTAAATAATCCGCCGTGGCTCGCATCTAGCACCGGCTTTATCTCCATCAAAAATACGCAGAAAAAGACTAAAACTGCCACTTGGATGATGATGTAAGGCACTACACCTTTATAAATAGCAGCTGTTTTTATCTCAGCAGGTGCGACTGATCTTAAGAAAAATAGGCTAAAACCAAATGGCGGCGTCAAAAATGAAGTTTGTAAATTCATAGCAACTAGGATCGCTAGATAGACTGGGTTTATGCCAAGTTTTGCGGCGATTGGCACCAAGATAGGAAGCACGATATATGAAATTTCAACAAAATCGATAAAAAAGCCAAGCACAAAGATAACAGCCATACTAAAGATGATAAAGCCCCACTTCTCACCTGGTAAATTTGTCATGAAATTTTCAACTATCTCATCGCCCCCAGTGTAGCTAAAGACCATAGAAAAGGCAGTCGCACCAACAAGTATGGCAAAGACTAGAGCTGTAGTTTTCACGCTCTCAGCCAAAGCCTCTTTCATCATAGAAAATGAAAATGTCCTATAAAACATAGCGAGAATAATAGCACCCACGCAGCCAAATGCTGAACTTTCAGTCGGCGTAGCGATACCTGCAAAAATGGATCCTAGCACACAAATAACTAGCAAAAGTGGAGGGAAGATCGCAGTTAGCGCTCTAATGATCTGCTTAAATTTACTAACACCACTCTCATCTTTTACGATAGGAGCGACCTCTGGTTTAAGATAAGCAACTATCAAAATATAAACTATATAAACTCCAACTAGCGTAAGTCCTGGCACAACAGCTTGGTGAAAAAGCTCGCCAACTGGCACTGAAAAGATATCGCCCAAGATGATAAGCACGATAGAAGGTGGGATGATCTGACCAAGCGTACCAGCAGCGCATATCGTGCCACAACCAAGGGATTGATCGTATTTATACTTTAGCATTACAGGCAAGCTTATAACGCCCATAGCAACGACGCTAGCTCCTACGACGCCAGTAGATGCTGCAAGAAGCGCACCAACCAAGATAGTGCTAATAGCGATACCGCCTCTGATTTCTCCAAAGAGCATACCCATGCTCTCAAGTAGTCTCTCAGCTAGCTTTGACTTTTGAAGTACGACGCCCATAAATACAAAGAGTGGAACTGCTATGAAAATTCTACTCTCCATAATAGAAAAAATCCTATAAGGCATGAAGTTAAACATATCTTTAAATACTTCTATACTGCCAAGTAGTCCGTCGCCGTCGCTAAGGCTCTCTACAACGCTGCCAACCATGCCAAATATCATCGCAACCGCACCAAAGGTAAATGCCACTGGAAAGCCAATGCCAAGCATCAATAGCGCGGCTATAAACATTATTAAACCAGCCATTATTCCCCCTTTTTAGCTTTTTTGTAAAGATTGAAATTTCTTATAAAAAAGCCGATCGCAAAAAATACAAGTATGTAAAATGAAAAAGGGATCATCGCTTTTATGATCCATCTGTGAGTAAGACCGCCTGGATCCGCACTAGCTTCTGCTGAGCTATAAGCATCACCTACAAATCCAAATGATAAATTTGAAACCAAAAGCGCAAATGGTATGACAAAAAATACAGTGCCAAGCATATTTACAAGAGCTTTGTTTTTTGGAGAAAATTTAGCATAAAAGATATCAACCCTAACGTGCGCGTCCTCTTTTAGAGCATAGCTCATGCCAAGTAGAAATATCACAGCAAAAAAGTGCCACTCAAGCTCCTGAAATGCAACGTTGCCGTAAGAGAAAAAGTATCTTGCCACAACGTTAAAAAATACGTCTATTATCATCAAAGCCATAATAAACATACAAATATAGCCGACTATATCGCCAGCCTTGTCAAAAAATTTCTCAATCTTATCCATTAAAAACCTTTAATAGTTCATTTATCATGATAATGAGCACGCAAACTGGTGCTACATATCTTAGTAAAAAATACCATGCGTTAAATACAAAATCGCTCATATATGGGCTAAATAGCACATATAAAGCATCTCTTTTCATAAAATATCCTACAAATATCGCTCCGCCGATGCCGCTAATTGGTAGCAAAATATTTGAAGCGGTAAAATCAAGAAAATCAAAGAAATTTTTACCAAAGAGCATAAATTTATCGCCAACATTTTCTATATTTGATAAAAGGCATAAAAATCCCACTATGAAAATCCCAGCTCCAACTATGCTAAGAGCCTTTCTTCTACTCATACCATACTCTCTGATCAAGAAAAATACAAATGGCTCAACGATAGAGATCGCTGAAGTGATGCCAGCAAAGATAAGTGCAGCAAAAAATGCCACAGCTAGAATTTGACCTATCACACCAAGCTTAGCAAATAGCGTTGGCAGCGAGATAAAGACAAGTCCTGGACCTTGAGACGGAGTAGCTCCAAATTCAAATATAAAGGTAAAGATAACAAGACCTATCATAATGGCAAGCGCTATGTTTATAAAGACGATGCTTAGCGTTGAAGTGGCTAAATTTGTATCATCGCTTAGGCTAGCTGAATAGGTAATGATCGCTGCCATACCTAGAGATAGCGTCCAAAATGCAAGTCCAAGAGCTAGCAAGAGTGAGTTAAATGAAATTTTACTAAAGTCAGGGATGAGCAAAAACTCGGCTGATTTAGAAAAGCCATCCATCGTCATAGAAAATATAAGCATGATCAAAACCATGATAAATAGGCTTGGCATCATCCAAACATTTAGCTTTTCTATGCCACTTTTTACGCCTTTTGAAAGGATGTAAAAGCAAGCTGCAAATGCTATAACAAAATAAAGCGTCTGCTCGCCAAGACCATGCGTCAAAAGATCGTTAAATATCACTTTTGAGCTATCTATATCACTTGGCAAGCCAGAAAAAGATAGGACAAAATACTTAAAGACCCAGCCTATTATCACGATGTAATATGACGAGATGATAGCTGCTGTGACCATGGCTAAAATTCCAACCAGCTGCCATAAATTTTTATTTTTAGCTGCTAGCTTTCTAAAAGCATTGACGCTGTCACTCTCGCTAAGCTTGCCAATACTAAGCTCCGCCATAAAGATAGGCACGCCGACTAGAAAAGTTATCAAAAGATATAGGATAATAAACGCCGAACCGCCGTTTTCACCAACCATGTATGGAAATTTCCATGCATTGCCAAGTCCGACAGCCGATCCAGCGACTGCTAGGACATAGCCTATTTTAGAAAATTGTTCTTTTGCCATTATGAGATCTCCCTTATTAGCACCACTAAGACTAAAATAGGTGCTACAAACCTTATTAAAAAATACCAAATTTTAAATACAACCTTGCCCATATAAGGCACAAATAGCTCTTTTAAAAGCTCAAATTTCATAAAGTAGCCAACAAAGATAGCAAACAAGATGCCACCAAGTGGGAGCATGATGTTTGAGCTGAGATAATCAAGCAGGTCAAAAAAGCCTTTACCAAAAAATGTAAGCGCATCTTTAAATTCGCTTGTGCCACTTAATGCGCATAAAATTCCTAAAACATAAACCACGCAAGCAACTATTAGGATCGATTTGTTTCTACTAAATTTTAGGCTTTTGCTTAAGAAAAATATAAATGGCTCAACCATCGAGATAACCGAGGTGATGCCAGCAAAAAATAGTGATATAAAAAATGTAAATGCCAAGAAATTTCCAAGCAATCCAAGCTTAGCAAATAGCGTTGGTAGCGAGATGAAAGCAAGCCCTGCGCCTTTTGATGGCTCTGAGCCAAACTCAAATGTAAATGTAAAGACGATAAGGCCGATGATGACGCTTATTATGATATTTGCAAAGACGACGTAGAGCGAAGAGGTAAATAAATTTGTATCATCGCTTAGGCTTGATGAGTAGGTAAGGATGCAGCCGATACCAACACACATCGTAAAAAAAGCAAGTCCAAGAGCGTTTAAAACAGCTGCTTGATCTATCTTTGAAAAGTCAGGTACTAGTAGAAATTTAGCCGCTTTATCAAAGCCCTCCATGCCAAAAGAGTAGCCAAGCATAAGCAAAAGCAAGATAAAAAGAGCTGGTATGAGATAGACATTTATGCGCTCTATGCCACTTTTTACACCCTTTGTAAGGATGAAAAAATAGGCAAAAAATGCGATGCTAAAGTATAAAATTTGCTCACCTATGCCATTTGAAGTGAAATTTATAAAAAGCGTCTCTGAGCTTGCCATATCTTTAGGCAGCTCGCCAAAGCTTAAAATGACGTATTTTAAAACCCAGCCAATGATGAGCGTGTAAAACGAAGCGATAAATAGTCCAGTCACCATGATAACACCAGCAAATTTCCAAGAATTTGCCCCTTTTGTAGCTAGGCTTTTAAACGCTCCAACCGTATCAAGACGTGAAATTTTACCCATCGCCATCTCAGCAAAAAATATGCTAAGACCAACAGCAAAGGCAAAAAATAGATATATAAGGATAAATGCCGAGCCGCCGTTACTGCCGACCATGTATGGAAATTTCCACGCATTACCAAGCCCGATAGCCGCTCCAATTATCGATAAGACAAAGCCAATTTTACTAAATCTCTCTGCCATTATTTACCTGCCATCTGGTAGATCATTATCGCACAAATGGCAACTGGCACGACATATCTTAAGAAAAAGTACCAAATTTCAAAAAATGCTCTTCCCATAAATTCGCCAAAGAGTAGATATAAACTCTCTTTTTTAAGCCTGTAGCCAACAAAAAAGCTAAATACGATAGCGCCTATTGGCATCATGATATTTGATGTGAGAAAGTCAAGCGCGTCAAAAAATGGCTTACCGCAAATACTAAAAGCACTTGAAGTGTTTGAATAATATGAAAGTATGCAAAAGATGCCCAAGATATAGACAAAGGCACCGATGTAAAGAAGCGCCATCTTTCTTGAAATTTCAAATTTCCTAACCAAATAATAGGCAAAAGGCTCGATCATCGAAACCGCGCTCGTGATACCAGCAAACAAGAGCGATACGAAAAACGCAACTGCCATGACGTTGCCAACGATGCCAAGCTTTGCAAAAAGCGTGACAAGCGAGATAAAGATAAGGCCTGGGCCACTTGCCGTGCTATCAGCACCATAAGCAAATATGAAGGTAAATACGACAAGCCCCATCATAATGCCTATTAAGATGTTTATAAAGATGATAGAGAGAGTTGATTTTATTAAATTTGTCTTCTCTGGTAAATTTGCAGCGTATGTTGGTATGACGCCAACGCCCATAGATAGCGAGAAAAACGCAAGGCCTAGAGCCTGCAAGATAACATCTGGCGTGATCGCACTAAAATTTGGTACAAATAAAAATTTAGCCGCCTTCACAAAGCCATCGCCCATACTAAGCGCGTAAAAAAGCATGCAAACAAGCAAGACAAAAAGGCTTGGCATCATCCATATATTTAGCTTTTCTATGCCACTTTTTACGCCTTTTGAAACAGCAAAAAATACCATTAAAAAAACTAAGCTAAAGCAAAGCACACTACTAGTTAAGTCATTTGCTAAAAGGGTATTAAACTGCTGGGCTGCTTCTTTAGTATCGACCAAAAGCGGCGAAAAACTAAGATATATATACTTTAATATCCAGCCGATAACCACCATATAAAATGAAGCTATAAGGATCGCTCCGATCATGAAAAAGCCAGAGAGCGACCACGCTTTTTTATTCCTTGGAGCTAGCTTGTAAAGAGAGCTTACGATGTCGCTTTCGCCAAGTTTGCCGATGCTAAGCTCTGCTAAAAACGCCACAAACGCGATAGCAAATGTAAGAAGCAAGTATAAAATTATAAATGCCGAACCGCCGTTATTTCCCACCATCGTAGGAAATTTCCAGGCATTGCCAAGACCAACAGCAGAACCAGCCATCGCAAGGACAAAGCCTATCTTTGAAAATTTCTCGTTTATCATTGAAAACCTAAGATTAAGAATAAATTAAATTCTTTCAAAGATAGCATAAAAAAACTTTCATTTTTCTAAGCCAAGAATTTTTTATAGGCAATTTAAATTTTTAGTGTTTTTATTTGAAACAAAGTTTTGTTTTTGTAATATTACGGCTCATGAAGTTTAAGTAGGGGACAGATCCGAAAGAGCTTTAAAAATTTTAAAGGAGCAACGATGAAAAAGATCGTGTTTTTAATTCTTGGTCTTGCTGCATTCGCATTTGGCGCTGACGGTGAGATGATCAGATCATATTCAGTTATCGCTGGCGGTATCGGCCTTGGCCTTGCAGCTCTTGGCGGTGCTATAGGTATGGGTAACACAGCTGCTGCAACTATCAGCGGAACAGCTAGAAACCCAGGTGTAGGTAGCAAACTTATGACTACAATGTTTATCGCACTTGCGATGATCGAAGCACAAGTTATCTACGCACTTGTTATTACACTTATCGTTCTTTACGCAAACCCAATGCTTGGCTAAGCGTAAAGCTTAAATTTAGCCCCTCTTTTTTGGGGGGGCTTTTGTTCTTTTTGCGATCATGGTGGAATTGGTAGACACGCTATCTTGAGGGGGTAGTGCCGCTAGGTGTGCGAGTTCGAGTCTCGCTGATCGCACCATCTTATCTCTCTTTCTAAATCAAAATCTTAAATTTCTAAGCTATAAAAAAGGAAAATTTTATGTTAGATAAAAAACGTGCCTTAAAACAATTACAAAACGAAGCAGACGATGTTGCTATATACTCACTTCTTGAAGCTAGCGAAAAAGACGAAGAGAATAAAAAAATACTTCGAAAATTAATTGCAGAAGAGAGGCGCCACTATGCTTTTTGTCAAAAGATAACTGGCGAAAGCAGAAGTGCAAATTTATTTAAAGTCATCTTATACACAATACTTGTTAAAATTTTTGGCACATCTTTTACCCTAAAATTTATGGAGTCGCGCGAAGAAAATGCGGAGAAATTTTATCTTGACATCGTAGATGAATATCCTGAAGCTCGTGACATTTATGAAGAGGAGATGAACCATGAAAATAGTCTAATCTCCATGTTAAAAGACACAAAGCTCGTAAATGCTGGTGGTATCGTACTTGGCATGAATGATGCGTTAGTTGAACTAACAGGCACACTTAGTGGCATCGCGCTTGCATTTTCAAATACAAAATCAGTTGGCGCAACAGGCCTTATCATGGGCGTGGCAGCTGCACTCTCTATGGCTGGCTCAGCGTATCTCGAATCAAAAGAGAATCCAAGTGACGAGATCAAACCGCTTACCTACTCGCTATACACAGGCGGTTCATACATCATAACAACGGCATTTTTGATACTTCCATTTTTCATCTTTACAAGCGGTCTTTACGCCGTCTTGTCGATGTTTTTCTTTGCGCTAGTTGCTATCATCACTTACAACTTTTATATAAGCGTGGCAAAGGAGCTTAAATTTTTACCAAGAGTGATTGAGATGTGTGTGATAACTTTTGGCGTTGCGATCATATCTTTTGGCATCGGCTTTTTGGTAAAACACTATTTTGGACTAGATATTTAATCCAAAATTTCATACCAAGTGTAACTATCGTCCCCAAAATTCCCACTAAAAAGTGGTTTTAAATTTAGATCAAGCCTTAAATTTTCACCATTTTTAAAATTTGAGCTTTGATAAATAAGTAGCCACTTTACATTTGCTAGCTTGCCTTCTTTTGCGAGCTTTAAAAACTCGCCAGCTCCTTCAAACATGCTAAGACCTTTTAAATCAAGCTCTTTTTGAATGCTAACTTTGCGATCTGGCACGCTAAAAAGTGGCAATGTTTCATCAAATTTATCGCCTCTTGAGTAGATTATGACATCTGGGCTTTTGCCATTTTTTACAAGTCTGGTATCGAGCCTTGGTCGGTCTGTCCGCACTGTATTCCCACCGATCACCAACGTGTCTATAACGTTTCTTAGTTTATGGACGTGAGTTCGGCTAAGTTCATTTGTGATGATGCCACCACTTGCCACGCCGTTTTTACTAAGGGCTATTTTTAAAAAGCTAAATCCACCATTTTGATAGGCCAAAAATGGCTCAAGTAGCTTATAACAGCGCTCTTTTAAAACGCCAAATTTAACTCTCACACCAGCACCTTGAAGTAAATTCCCACCGCCACTTGCTATTTTATTTTCATCGTGGCTGCCAATTATAACCTCACCGAAACCAAGCTCTTTTAGCAAATTTGCACAAGGTGGCGTTTTGCCATAATGCGAGCAAGGCTCAAGCGTGACGTAAGCTTTTGCATTTTTTAGTAAATTTGAGTGGTTATTTAGTATAAATTCATAGGTAAATTTTGGCTCTAAAAGGCCAAATTCGTTCTCTTTTATATCGGAGCTAAATTTAGCATTATATGCTTTTATAAAATCATCTTTAAATTTTTTACTTTTTTTGCAAAGCGCAAAGAGTATCGCTGTCGGTTCAGCGTGTAAATATCCAGCCTTTTCATGGGCTTTGCAAGATAAAATTTGACCATTTTCATCAAGCACCAAGCAACCAACGGCTGGATTTGGATAGGTCAGGATCTGAAATTTCCAAGCTTCACTTAAAGCAAGATCCATGTAAAATTCGTCGTTCATCCATGCCTCTTTAAAAAACACACCAGCCTTTGCCAGTGTGTTTTCATAAATTTACGACAAGCCGTCGATCTTGCCGTCTGCATCTATCCTCATATTGACCGCAGCTGGCACTTTTGGAAGTCCTGGCATAAGCATGATCTTACCGCAAACAGCGACGATAAAGCCAGCTCCCGTTCTAATGTCAAGGTCTTTTACGCTAAATGTAAAGCCCTTTGCCCTGCCCAAAAGCTTCGCATCATCACTAAATGAATACTGAGTTTTTGCGATACAAACTGGTAAATGGCTCAAATTTAGCTCTTTTATCATCTCGATCTTTTTAAGAGCAGCCTCTTCAAAGACCACCTCGCCAGCTCCATAAATTTCCTTAGCGACCTTTTCTATTTTGGCTTTCGTATCGTCACTCATCTCGTAGGTGAAATTTATCTTGCTTGGCTTATCGCACGCCTTTAAAACTAGCTCAGCTAGCTCAAGCGCACCTTTGCCACCTTTTAAGAAATTCTCACAAACTGCCACTTCTACGCCAAGCTTTTGGCAGTACTCTTTTACAAAATTTATCTCTTCATCAGTGTCAAAGCCAAATTTGTTAAGCGCCACAACTACGTTTTGACCAAATTTGACTTTTAAATTTTCGATGTGTCCGCCAAGATTTTCGATACCTTTTTTAAGGGCGTTCATATCTGGTTTTGTGATCTCATCTTTATTTGCTTCGCCGTTATATTTTAGCGATCTGATCGTGCTTACAAGCACCACAGCGCTTGGTTTTATCTCAGCGATCCTGCACTTTATATCTAAAAATTTCTCCGCGCCAAGCTCCGAGCCAAAGCCGGCTTCAGTGATGACGTAGTCAGCTAAATTTAGAGCTGTTTTTGTTGCGATGACCGAGTTGCAGCCGTGTGCGATGTTTGCAAATGGACCGCCATGCACGAGCGTAGGCGTGTGCTCTAGTGTTTGAAATAAATTTGGCTTGATCGCATCTTTTAAAAGTATGCACACAGCATCTTCGCAGCCTAGATCACGCACGTAGATAGGCTTTTTATCGCTATCATAAGCGACCATGATGTTTGCCACGCGCTCTTTTAGATCTGATAAGCTTGTAGCTAGACAAAGCACAGCCATGATCTCGCTTGCGGCGGTGATGTTAAAGCCATCTTCTCTTGGCACGCCATCAGTCCTGCCACCCTGCCCCACTGTGATAAATCTAAGCGCACGGTCGTTCATATCCATACAGCGCTTCCATAAAATTTTCTCTATTTTTAGTGGATTTTCTTGATAGAGGCTATTATCTATCATGGCAGAAATGAGGTTATTTGCCGATGTTATCGCGTGAAAATCGCCAGTGAAGTGTAAATTTAGATCCTCCATCGGCGCAAGCTGCGAGTAGCCGCCACCTGCTGCTCCGCCCTTTATGCCAAAAACTGGCCCAAGAGATGGCTCACGAAGCGCTAGGCAAACCTTTTTATTAAGTAAATTTAGTGCATCAGCTAGACCGATAGACATAGTCGTTTTGCCCTCACCGTATGGGGTTGGATTAGTCGCGGTGACTAAGATGAGTTTTGAGTTTGATGGCTCAAGCCTAGGGGAAATTTTAGCCTTAAATTTGCCGTAAAGCTCAAGTTCGTCTTCGTTTAAGCCTAGTCTTGCGGCAACTTTACTGATGTGTTCAAGTTTCGTTTGGTGAGTTATCTCGATGTCGCTTAGCATTTTACCACTCCAAATATGTTTTTGCTTTTTTTATCTCACTGATGTTGATCTCAAAAATTCCCTCTTCGTTTTCTACTGCGATGCTCTCTTCGTTCGCTTTTACAAGCCTTCCTGCAAATTTCTCAGCCTCGGTTTGAACTTTTACAAGCTCGCCAACACTCGCTTTAAAATGAGATGGCTTGCTAAGCTTTCTCTCAAGGCCAGGCGAGCTAACCTCAAGGTTATAATCCCCGCTAACTGGCGGTGTCACGTCAAAGATAGGCGAGAGCAGACGGCTCACTTTTTCGCAATCATCAAGGCTCACTCCGCCATCTTTTGTGATATAAACTCTAAAAATAGCCCTGCCATTTTCATTTGCGATCTCGCTGTCGTAAAGCTCAACGCCGCATTCGCGTATTAGTTTGTCTAAGTTATCCATTTTTGTTTAAATCCTTTGAAATTTTATCAAACAACTTATCCATATGGTTTTGATACTCTAATCTATCGTCAAATTTAAAGTGAAAATTTGGACATCTATACCAGCCCTCAGCAGCCATGCAGTGGTTTTGCAAATGCCTGCAAACGCGCTTTAGATGCCCCAAAATGTACTCTTGCTCGCGCTCGTCAAACATCATCTTGTCAAGATAGACAAAGGCGTCGTATCTGCCCTTTTTGCACTCGACGTCAGTGACGCAAAGCCCCTTTAAAATGCTATCTTCAAGAGTGGCTAGAGCCTCTGGTATGAGCTCTTTTAGCACGCTCTCTGTTCTCATACGCTTTATTTCGTTAGCGTTCATAGAGTAGCTTTCTCCTTGACTTCTTTGAAGCTTTCGATGTAGTCATTTTCTCTGATGTCGTTGAAATTTTCGATACCAACGCCACACTCGTAGCCTTTAGCGACCTCTTTGACGTCATCTTTGAAGCGTTTTAGTGAGCTAACTAAGCCCTCATAAACGACCACACCTTCTCTAATAAGACGAATTTTTGCTCCTCTGTTTATCGTACCCTCAGTGACGATACATCCAGCGATAGTGCCAACTTTTGGCACATGGATCACTTGGCGAACCTGAGCTTGACCAAGCTGCTCTTCTCTGATGATAGGTGACATTAGTCCACCCAAAATCGCCTTCACGTCGTCGATTAAGTTATAAATAACATTGTAAGTTTTTATCTCGACGCCGCTCTCTTTTGCCTTCTCTTTTATCTCGCCAGTTGGCCTTATGTTAAAGCCAAGGATGATACAGTCGTTACTTGCGCTTGCAAGTGCAACGTCGCTTTGCGTGATGCCACCAACGCCTGAGTGGATCACATTTACTCTGATCTCATCATTTGCTAGTTTTTCTAGGCTTGCTTTTAACGCTTCAAGTGAGCCGCCAACGTCAGCTTTGATGATGACTGGAAGTGTTTTTAGCTCGCCCTCAGCTATCTTAGCGCTAAGCTCATCGATACTAACTTTCGTGCTCTTGCTAAGCTCTTTTTGGCGGATATATTCAGCCTTTTTCTGTGCGTACTCACGAGCTTCTTTATCAGTTTTTACGCCTATTAGCGTCTCACCAGCCTCTGCTATCTCGCTAAGACCCACTATCACGCCACATTCGCCTGGTTTTATCTCTTTTAATGACCTACCCTGATCATCAAGCAAGCTTCTTATCTTACCGTATGCAACGCCTGCTACGACTGTATCTCCGACATGAAGCGTGCCGTTTTCAACGATGATGGTAGCTACTGGACCACGGCCTTTTTGAAGTGAGCTCTCGATGACAGTAGCTTTTGCGTTTGCCTTTGGATTTGCCTTTAGCTCCAAAAGATCAGCTTGTAAAAGTACGATCTCAAGTAGATCATCTATGCCCATACCTGTTTTTGCAGAGATCGGCACAAATTCATACTTGCCACCCCACTCTGTTGGCATGATATCAAGCTCAGCAAGACCGGTTTTTACTAGATCAGGATTTGCTGACTCTTTATCCATTTTATTTATTGCGATGATTATTGGCACGCCTGCAGCTTTTGCGTGGCTAACTGCCTCTTTTGTCTGTGGTTTTACGCCGTCATCTGCTGCAACAACAATGATAACTATATCAGTTACACCAGCACCCCTTGCACGCATAGCTGTAAATGCCTCGTGGCCTGGAGTGTCGATAAATGTGATGTTTCTGCCATTTTTATTTACCATATAGGCACCCACGTGCTGCGTGATACCGCCGGCCTCGCCTGCTGCTACGCGAGACTTTCTTATGTAGTCAAGTAGCGAGGTTTTGCCGTGGTCTACGTGACCCATGATGGTTATAACTGGTGCTCTTGGCTGGAGATTTTCATCGTCTTTTATCTCCTCTTCGTAGGCTGCTACGTAGTCAAATTCTTTTTGATCGTCTATGATATTTACCTCGACATTAAACTCGTCAGCCAAAATTTCTATCGCATCTTCGTCCAAAAAGTCGTTTTTAGTTGTCATCATACCAAGCATAAATAGCTTGCCTATGACCTCACTAGGCTGTTTATTTAGCTTTTCAGCAAATTCATAAACACGAATTTCTTTTGGGATATTTATCGAAGTTACAGCTTCGCTATTTTGTTTATTTTCAGGCTTTTTATGTTTTTTTCTAGCTCTTCTTTGTATGCCGCCTTCGCCAAACGAATTTATCGTGTTATTAACGGTTGTCTTCATCGCATTTGGCTGTTTTGTCCTTTGCATAGGAGCTGGCGCTGGTGTTTTAAAGCTAAAATCAGGCAATACAACCACATCTTCATCTTCAAGCACGATGTCACCAAAGTCGCTTCCACCAAGCAAGTCCATCTTCTCGGCGCTATCTTTTTTGCTTACAACCGTTACTTTTTTCTCTTTTTTCTTTTTTCTAGCCAAATTTTCATCGCTAGCAGAGAACATACTCTTAAAATCACTAATGTTAGTTACAGCCGCCTCAGCCTTTTTCTCCTCCTTTACAGGAGCTGGCGCCTCGTAATCTTTTTTCTTTTTAACTATCACAAGGCCGCGTCTTTTTTGAGTGACATCAGCCAAGCTCTCTTTTGGTTTTGGTGCTTCTGCTGGCTTTTGCTCGACCTTTACAGGCTCTTCTTTTTTAGGCTCAGTTTTAGGCTTTTCCTCTGAAATTTGAACCTCTTTTTTAGACTCAGTCTTTGCCTTTTCTGGTTTTGGCTCGGCCTTAGTAGCTGCCTTTTTAGGCTCAGTTTTAGGCTTTTCTTCTTTTTTAGCTGGCTCTTTTTCTGCCTCTTTTTTAGGCTCTTTTTTTGCCTTTGGCTCACTCTTTTTCTTTTTAAATTTATCTGGTATTACGCCAGTTTGAACGTATTCATATATTGCTTCAGCCTCTTCAAGGCTCACAGCATTTGAGTGAGTTTTGACCTTTAGGCCTAGTTCTTGAGCTTTTTCGACTATCTCTTTACTTGGGTAGCCAAGCTCATTTGCGATCTCTGAAATCCTAACATTGCTCATTTAAGAGTATCTCCTTTAACTTCGGTGCGTCAAATCCGAGGGCACCTTTAGTTTGTTTATCAATTATTTTTTTTAAAATTTTGTCGTCTTTTTGCAAACAGCCATCACATAGATAAAAACTGCGGCCGTTTCCTTTGCCGCACTCCAAATTCTTGCCTACAAAGCGGTATCTTTTTAGCAAGTTTTGAGAAAATTTAACTTTGCAAGCGACGCATGTCCTTACTGGATTATTTTTATTCATTATACCTTTTTAAACTTGTTTTTAGCTTTGCGTAATTTCGTATCCATCGTTATCAAATGAAAAAATTTCAACTCTAAAATCACCAAATTTACTCTTTAAAGCGTCTTGTAAATTTTTAGCATCATCTTTGTAAGCGATGTTTAAAAAGCTTGAGCCTGAGCCTGAAAGTGTGCTCATTAGCGCTCCATTTTCATAAGCTACTTTTCGGACTTCAAAAAGCTCTTTTAAAGCGCTCATTCTGCGCTCTTCGTGCATCATATCTTCACTTGCTACCCTTAAAAGATCATACCTTTTTTCATAAAAGCAAGAGGTCAAAAATGCAGCGTGAGAGAGGTTATTTACGCACTCTTTCATAGTGTAGTTTTTTGGCAAAATTTGTCTTGATGATGCAGTGCTCATAGGCTTATTTGGGATGACGACGACTGCTTTTATATCATCGCTTAAATTTATTTTATTCGCATAAACATTGCCGTTTTTTACGACCGCGCTGATAAATCCGCCATGAACTGCTGGCGAGATATTGTCTGGATGGGTTTCATAGATGATCGCTTTATTTAAAACGACGCTTTTGCTAGCCTTAAATCCAGCCATCTCGTAAGCTGAAGCTATGGCTCCAACGATCACTGCAGAGCTGCTACCAAGTCCTCTTGAAAATGGGATATTGTTTTCAAAAACTATTCTGAAGTTTTCATTTTTGCCGGTTAGCTCTAAAAAAATTTCATTAAAAATGCTTAGAAAAATGTTGTTTCTTTTTAAATTTGTGCTATCACTTCCCTCGCCATTTATAGAGACTGAGCTAAATTTAGATGGTTCGATCTTTACGCTATTAAAAAGCTTTAAACTAAGTCCTAAAGCGTCAAAACCAGGTCCTAAATTTGCACTTGTGGCAGGGATTAAGATATTCAAATTTTCTCCTAAACAGCTTGGATGATATAATTTGGAAGTGTATCTGAATTTAGTTTTAATTCATCTAAATTTAAAGGCAACACAAATCTCACAGGCTCAACTTTTTCAAGTGAAATTTCGCCATTTTTTAGCACAAAGCTTAAATTTTTATTTGCCCTGATCGCTTGGCCGCCATTTAGACTAAAGCCACTTACTGCGTAAAATTCACAGCCCTTTACCAAAGAAAAAGTCTTTAAGATGACGTAGGCCACCTTTAGCCCCATAAAACTGCCTGGCGTGTTTGCGTAGATGATCTTTGTAATGTTAAATTTAGAGGATAAATTTTCTAGGATTTTTATAAGAGCTTCGCTGACGTGCTCATCAGTTGTGATCTCATCAAATTTTACGCCATCTTTATAGACTCCGACCAAAAGCGGAGTCGATAAAGAGACTACTAAAATTTCAATATTTTTTATGCAAATACCTTTTGATACTCTTTTAAAAGCTCGCCACTAAGTGTTGCGATCTCATAATTTTTCTCATCTGCCATTAAAGCAAGTGTTAGTTTGTGGTTTAGGTCGTGGCTGCCCGCAAATGCTGTGTAGTCACCTAGTAAAGGTGCTCCAAGCAAGCTCAAATCGCCAACTGCATCTAAAATTTTATGTCTTACAAACTCATTTTCAAATCTCAAACCCTCTGGATTTAAAATATGCGTATCATCGATAGCCACGGCATTATCAAGCGATGCACCAAGGGCTAAATTTTGAGCTTGCAAGCGTTGCAAATCTTTTAAAAAGCCAAAAGTTCTAGCTCGAGCGATATTTTTTACAAATGAGCTCTTGCTAAATTCAAAAAGATATCTTTGCTCGCCGATAACTGGGTGGTCAAATTTGATCGTATAGTCAAATTTTGGATTTCTTGAAGGCGAAGTTCGCACAAATTTTGACCCCTCAATCACCTCGACCTCGCGGCGGACAAGGATGACTTTTTTACCAGCGTCAAGATGTCTTATACCAGCTTCATCAAGCAACATACAAAAGCTTATCGCACTGCCGTCCATGACAGGAATTTCATTTGCATCAACTGAAATTCTAATATTATCAATGCCGTATCCATTTACAGCTGCCATTAGGTGCTCTATCGTGCTGATAAAGCCCTTTTCGTTGCCAACGACGGTTGCCATTTGCGTATTTATAACGTTTTTAGGCTCAGCTTTAAAACTAATACCAAGATCTTCGCGGTGCAAAATAATACCTGAATTTGCATCAAGAGGTTCTAGTATAAGTCTTATCGGCTCACCCTTATGAAGCCCTATACCAACGGTCTCAACGCGTCTTGCGATAGTAGTTTGTTTCAAAAATTTTCCTTATATTTTTTTGTTCGGTTATGATAGCACTAAAAAATCAAATTTGCAAATTTAATTCTTATCTATCATCGCCTTTGCGGCATCCAAGACACTTGTCACATTGTCTTTTATCCACTTTTTATCCATCCATTGTTGAGGCCTTACCTCTTCGCCTTGGACCAAAATTCCAAAGTGAAGGTGATCTCCAAGAGCAAGGCCACTCGTTCCAGTTGTGCCTATTTGATCGCCAGCAGCAACCATGTCGCCCTCTTTTACCTTCGCACTTGAGCAGTGTCCGTAAAGTGAGTAAAGTCCAAATCCATGATCGATCACAATGTTTAAACCATAAATTCCATTCTCAGAAGCTAGCACAACACGACCTGCATTGCTAGCTATTATCGGAGCTGATGCCACGCTTGCAAAATCTATACCCATGTGCCATGACTCACTTACTTGCTCGTTATTATATGTATAGAAGCGGTGGTCGGCAAAATCAGCTACTTTCTTGCCATTTCTAAGCGGGTAAAATGGGATGATATTAAAGCCGTTTGTGATGTCAGTATCGACGTTTGAAGTAAGTGCTGTTATCTTCTCTTCGTTTGAATTTCTTAGTGTTTCATTGACAAATTTCATCTTCTCAAGTCTTGAAAGAGCGTTTGGATCTTTGGCGTATTGATCTGTTAGATCAACGATCTTTCCGTCTAAAAATCTATCATTTAAAGCAATAGTTGAAGTTTTGTATTTTACATTTTCATAAAAATATCTAACGTGAGATTTGCTCTCATTGCCTGCAAAGTCTCTTGCGATGACCTCAGCGCTAAAGTTTTCAACCTGTACTGGCCAAGCTACAAGTGCTGCGTAAAAGCCCTCTTTGTAAAATGGCACAGCCTTAAATTTCTTACCAAAATTTGTCTGGACATAGACCTCTTTTAGCTGATTATCAGTCGCTCTAAAGACGACAACTGCACTACCGCCTTTTGAGATAGAGTAAGACTGAGAAAGCACGTAAAGATCAGGCTTAGAGGTATCAAGTACGACTTCAACTTTTTTACTTGCTTTATTGCCTGTAAAAAAGCCCCATTTGCTAGTATCGACCGCTTCTATGCTCATCTCATAAGTATCTTTTTGGGCGAAAAAGCCAGTTTTTGGGAAGGTT
Source organism: Campylobacter concisus (assembly GCA_018371535.1). Taxonomy (GTDB): domain Bacteria; phylum Campylobacterota; class Campylobacteria; order Campylobacterales; family Campylobacteraceae; genus Campylobacter_A; species Campylobacter_A concisus_BO. Next base: position 9,102 of record JAHAKU010000004.1, on the reverse strand, counting down.
AAATTTACATCAAGCTCAGTGCTTGGATTTTGTATGATTTGATTTAGTAAATTTAGGTCATTTTTGCCGTCATTTATGCTAATGCGCACAAATTTTATGCCGCTGTCATCTTTAAATTTGATATTCATAGGCGAGCGAAGGTTCCAATAAACCTTATCAGCAATGCCGATAATTGGCTCGTTTCGCTCAAAGTCTTTCGACATCAAAGCATATCCAAAGCCACCAGCTAATATCAAAACAAGCAAAACTACAACAATACCAAAACCGCCTATTCCACGTCTATACATATATTATTACCTTAAATTTTATTTGCGAAATTTTACATTTAATCAATAAATTTTTAGTTAATTACAAAATTTCTCTTACAGCTCTAGCTTCGCTCATCCAGTCAAAAAGCTCGTCCCAGCGCTCATCTTTTATAAGATCTTTGCATAAATTTAGCTCTTTTTCAAACATATTTATCGCGGCAACGACATTGTTTTTATTTTGCTTAAAGATATCACTCCACATAAATGGCGAACTCTTTGCAACACGTATCATGCCCTTAAATGTCGGTCCGCCAAGTGCAACGATATGCCTTTTATCCTCTTCTTTTAAGATCCCGCTAGCAAGCGAAAATGCAATAGCGTGAGGCAGATGCGAGATAAGACCCACGTGATGATCATGCTCTTTTGCACTCATGAAAATGATCTTCATGCCAAGGCAAGAAAATAGTTCAACGCTTCTTTTTACATGTTTTTCTGCACTCTCAGCAAAGTCGCAAACTATGACAGTAGCCCCTGTGTAAAGCGACTTAAATGCAGCCTCAGGACCAGAGTACTCAGTACCTGCCATCGGGTGAGCCGGGATGAAATTTTTACGAATTTTTTCTGGCACGGCTTCTATTATCTTTTGTTTGGTCGAGCCAAAGTCGATGATCGTAGTATCTTCGCTAATGTCAGTTAAATTTTGCACGATGCTTACGATAGCTTCGACTGGCACAGCCAAAAAGATGATATCACACTTCTTTTTCATCTCATCGATGCTTAAAATTTCGTGTACCAAGCCAAGTTCGAGCGCTTTTTTACTGTGATTTTCATCTTTATCATATCCGCTGACACATGAAATTAATTTTTCATCTTTTAACGCAAGACCAAGCGAGCCACCCATAAGACCAAGTCCGATGATACCTATTTTCATAAAAAACCTTTAAAATTATAAAATTTAAATTTTTTAAAAATAAAATATGATATTATACGCACTTATACTAAAACTCTAGGTTAAATTTAATGAAAAAGAAATTATTTTTACTAGCACTAGCTTTAAGCGGTCTAAATGCACAAACAATTCAGTCAATAAATTTCAAAGGTCTAATCCACCTTTCACCTGATGTAGCCACGCAGATAATGGGGCTAAAAGTCGGTCAAGAGCTAACGCCAAAGCTTAGCGACAAGGCTATCACAAATTTATACAAGCAAAATTATTTTGATGATATCTACATAGAAGATACAGGTAATGGCAATCTTTTAGTAAAAGTAAAAGAGAAGCCAAGCGTAGCTAGAGTCGATCTAAAGGGCGTTGTGACAAACGACAAAACTGCTATCGAGTCGCTAATCAACATAAAACCTGGCAATATGTATGATGAGCTAACTATCGAAAAAACAAAAGAGAGAATTCGCCAGTACTACGAGTCAAAGGGCTACTTTGACACAGTTGTAGATGTAGAAAAACAGCCAGTTGCAGACAACGACAGCTCACTTTTCATCACTCTAAATATAAACCGCGGCGAAAATATGATAATCAAAAAGGTAAATTTAGTCGGCGCAAAAGAGTTTGACTATGACGATATCGAGCCAGTTGTTGCAAACAAAAGTAGAGAATTTATGGGCTGGCTTTGGGGCAGAAACGACGGAAAAGTTAAACTTTTCGAGCTTGAAAACGACCCAGCAAGGATTCAAGATAAATATTTTCAAAAAGGTTATCTAGACGCGACAGTTTCGTCGCCTTATCTAAATGCGTCATTTGATAACTACACAGCTGATCTTACATACTACATCCACGAGGGCGAGCCTTATAAGGTTTCAAATATAAGCATCACAGCACCTGAAGAGCTAGGACTTGATACTAAAAAGATCATAGATGACTTTAGACTTGAAGCTGGCGATACAATGAACTCAGCAAGACTTCGCCAAGATATGAAAAAGCTTGACGATATGGTCGCTGATAAGGGTTATGCATTTGTCAAAGTCTATCCAAAGACTGATAAATTTGATGAAAATAAAACAGTTGATATCGACTACGAAGTTGATCCTGGCGAAAAAGTATATATAAGAAACGTTCAAATTTCAGGAAACGATAGAACAGTTGATCGTGTCGTAAGACGTGAGCTATATCTAACTGAGGGAAATTTATATAGTAGAACCGACCTTCAAGACTCAAAAGATGCACTAAAAAGAACAAGCTACTTTGATGATGTCGAGATAGAAGAGGATCCAGTTGATAAAAACACAGTCGATCTAAAAGTAAAAGTAAAAGAGGCCTCAACTGGCTCAATAAGCGGTGGTATCGGATACGGAAGTAGCGACGGCTTGCTACTTAACGCTGCACTTTCTGACACAAACATCTTTGGCTCTGGCCTTCAAGGACAAGTAAGCGTTGATAAGAGTGATAGAGAGCTTTCGGGTCAGATAAGTCTTACAAATCCAAGAATTTTTGACTCAGAGTATAGCCTTGGCGGAACACTCTATGCAAACGACTATGACTGGAGAACATATAAAGAGAGAAGCTACGGCTTTAGCACAACACTAGGTAGAAAATTAACCAGAAATTTAAGTGCATCACTTACTTATAACATCGAGCAAAGTAAAGTTACTTTAAAAGATGATGAGCTTAGAGATATAAATAGATACACAGGCAAAGAAATTTATAGAGAAGGCAAGGCTATAAAAAGCGCTATAACTCCAGCTTTAACATATAATAGCACCGATGATTACTACTTGCCAAGACGCGGTATCATAGCTAGCACATCATTTGAGATAGCAGGACTTGGCGGCGATATGGATTTTGTTAAAAACCGCACAAATTTCAACTACTATCTAGGTCTTAGAGAGTACATCGACTACGATCTTATCCTAAGATATAAAGCAAGCTTTGGCAAAATTTGGGAGAGAGGCTATACTCCGATTAACGAAAGACTTTACCTTGGTGGTATAAGAAGCTTACGTGGTTACGAGAGCAGAACCGTATCTCCAAAAGTAAAATATAATGGCGATTACTATGAATACGGCGGCGAGACTTCATTTAACAACTCAGTTGAGATGAGCTTCCCTATAATAGAGCGTGTCAAAATGCGTGGCGTTGTATTTTATGACTATGGTATGATCGGCGAAAATAGCCTAAATGAGATAAAAAGATCATCAGTTGGTACAGGTATCGAGTGGATAACACCTATCGGACCACTTCAACTAATCTTCGCAAAAGCTCTTAACCCTAAAGAGGGCGATGATACAAATACATTTGAATTTACTATCGGAAGACGCTTCTAATAAGATACTTTTAAGGGGCTAGTTTGCCCCTTAAATCCCCCGCAAACAAACAAACTTTAAGTCATATAAGAAAAAGCAAGGCTAACATTAGATATAATCCCACAATTTTTAATATAAGTGGGTAAAAAGATGAATTTCTCAGACATTTTTTCAAAGATAAGAAAAGCTCAACCTCGTCCAGAAGAAGCACCTACACACTGGGTAAAATGCGACAACTGTCACTCACTGATGTATTACAAAGAAGTTGAAGCTTGTTTTAATGTATGCCCAAAATGCGGCTACCACATGAGATTAAAAGCTGATGATCGCATAAATTTGATCTGCGATGAAGGTAGCTTTGTAGAATTTGACGCAAATTTAAAACCAGTAGATCCTTTAAATTTTGTCGATAAAAAATCATACAAAAAAAGAATCACAGAAAATAAAGAAAAAACAGGACGCACAAGCTCAGTGATATGTGGCGAAGGCAAATGCAACGGACAAGAAATTCAGCTAGTTGTTTTTGACTTTGGCTTCATGGGCGGCTCACTAGCTTCAGTCGAGGGCGAAAAGATCGTAAGAGCGATAAAACGTGCGATCGAAAAACACCAAGCCTTAATCATCGTAAGCGCATCTGGCGGCGCTAGAATGCAAGAGAGCACATTTTCTTTGATGCAGATGTCAAAGACTTCAGCAGCCCTAAAACTTCTTGATGAAGCAAGGCTTCCATACATTTCTATCCTTACAGATCCTACGATGGGCGGCGTTAGTGCATCATTTGCATGGCTTGGAGATATAATAATCGCTGAACCTGGCGCGCTAATAGGCTTTGCAGGACAAAGGGTCATCAAACAAACCATAGGCGCTGATCTTCCAGAGGGCTTTCAAAGGGCTGAATTTTTGCTTGAGCATGGCCTTATAGATGATATCGTGCCAAGAAGCGAGCACAAAAAATATATAAGCGATATGGTTAAATTTCTTACAAACAGCAAAGCTATGATCTCTAAAAGCGAAGTGACAGCTGGAAACGAAGCTGGCTTTGAGCTAAAGCTAAAAACCAAAGGGTAAGTTTGGAAATTTCGGTTTTTAGCATTCAAAAATCATCGCGTGACAACTTTGAAAACGAGATACAAGAATATATAAAAATGAGTGCAAAATTTGCCAAGATAAACGACAAAATCATATTTAATGAAAAGATAGCAAAGGCTCAAAGTAGTGGCAGAAGCGATGCGCTAAGAGCTTATGATGAAATTTATGAGCCAAATTTAAAAGGCTTTTGCGTGATGCTTGATGAAAATGGCTCACAGCTTGACAGCCAAGAATTTGCTCAAATTTTAAACTCAAATTCACAGATCAATTTTTTCATAGGTGGAGCTTATGGGCTTAGCCAAAATTTAAAAAACAAGGCACAAAAAGTCGTAAGCTTAAGCAAGATGACTATGGCGCACAAAGTCGCCAAGCTCGTACTTTTTGAGCAAATTTTTAGAGGACTTTGCATAAATGCAAACCACCCATATCACAAATAAAGGAATATAAAATGACTCAAAACGAGCTAAATTTTTTCAAAAAGCTACTTGAAGAGCGAAAATTACAAATCAAAAAAAATATTTATGACTCATCAGTTGAAGTAAGCGGTTTAAGAGATAGTGGCGTAAGTGATGAATTTGACATCGCTTCAGTAAATACTGACCAACTTATAGAGCAGTCTATCTCAACCCAGCAAAGAGCCGAGCTTCACGAGATCGACGAGGCGCTTGAAAAGATAGCAAACAAGACTTATGGAATTTGTGACATGTGCGAAGAGGAGATCGGCATCCCTCGCCTAAAAGTAAAACCGCATGCAAAATACTGCATAGCTTGTCGTGAGATAATAGAAAAAACAGCAAAAAACTAAGGAGAAAATATGAAAACCAGAAAATTTCTCGTCTACTGCATCATCTACACAGCAGTTGTTGCAGGACTTACCTATTCTCTTAATAGTTCAGATTTCACCTTTGAGCTCTTAGGTCAAGCCATAACCTTGCCAGTAGCTGTCTGGGTGGCACTTCCAGTAGCCCTTTTGGCGCTCCTTGCCCTACTTCACATCGCATATCACGGATACGCCTTTTATAGATATAAAAAATGGATAAAAAAAGATAGCCAGCTCTATAAAGACCTTGCAAAAGAGACGCTTCTTGGCTTTGAGAGCAACAAAGACTTTAAAACCGATACTTACAAGATCGCCTCACAGCTCACTCGCTCTATCTCACCAGTAGGCGAGCTTAAAGACGTTGGCGTTGATGACGGCGAGATAAACAACATCTTACAAACCATAAAAAGCATAAAAAACAAAGAGATCGTCGATCTAAAGAAATTTAGGCTAGCAAAAGATAGCAAGCTAAACATCCTAAACGAGCTAAACAAGATCGAGCAGCTGCCTACTTACTATCTTGATGTGCTTAAAAATCAAGAGCAAAACGAGAGCCTTAAAAAAGCAGCCTTCGATAAGCTCATAAAAACAGCTTCATTTAGCGAGATTAAAAAAATCGATCCAGAGCTAGCAAGCGAAGATATAATGACCATTATCACGCGTTTTGTAAATGATGAGATCGACCTAAGTAGCGATGAAATTTTCGATCTTTTAAATAATGCAAAAGTAACAAAAGCACAATACGACAAAGCAGCTATAATGCTTAAAAATAAACTAAAACCAGACGCATTTATCGGCATCTTTGAGAAGCTAAAAAGCATCCATGCTGACGCTGATGAAGCCTACGTATATGCGCTATTTGAGCTTCAGATGCTTGATAAAGTAAGAGAAGCTATCGAGGGCAGCGACCCTGATGAGTTTAAAGAGATAAAGGTTTTACTATTTTTGCGAGATAACGGCAAAATGGTGCCTAGCTCGCTATTTTTTAAATGATAGACTTTAGTAAAAAGCCACTTTTCTTAGCGCCACTTGCTGGCTTTTCTGACCTTCCGTTACGAAGCGTCGTCAAGAAATTTGGCTGCGATGTCACTGTTAGCGAGATGATCAGCGCAAATGCCTTGGTCTATGAGAGCAGTGACAAAACCCTTGAAATGCTTAAAAAATCCCCAAACGAAGAGCCATACGTCGTCCAAATAGCTGGTAGCGATATAGAAAATATAAAAAAAGCCGTGCAGATAGTCAATAAATTTGATGGAATTTACGGGCTCGATCTAAACTGCGGCTGCCCTGTGCCAAAGGTCGTTAGACAAGGTGCGGGATCGGCTTTGCTAAATGATCTTGACAAACTTCAAAGCATAGTCTCAGCCATAAAAAGCACTTCAAACAAAGAGAGCCTAAGCGTTAAATTTAGACTTGGCTTTAATGACAAAAATGAAGAAAAGATCGCAAAAGCCTGTGAAGAAGCGGGCGCAAACTACATCGCAGTACATGGTCGCACCAGAGCTGGCGGATATAGCGCAAAGGTTGATTACGAAGCGATCGCTAGAGTAAAGGCGAGCGTGAAAATCCCAGTCGTTGCAAATGGCGATATAAACGCGCAAAATGCAGATGAAATTTTAAATCTCACAAAATGCGACGCCCTTATGATCGGCAGGGCAAGCATCGGCAACCCTTGGATATTTCACGAGATAAAGACCAAAAGTAGCGTGGATAAGGCACTAAAACAAGAGATCATCCTAGCTCACTTCGATGCTATGATTGAGCACTACGGCGAGCACGGACTTTGCATATTTAGAAAGCATTTGCACCAATACAGCAAGGGCATAGATGGCGCAACAACCTTTAGAAACGATATAAATTTCATCAAAGACGCCCGCGTGATGAGAGAGCGCATAAGGGAGTTTTTTGCTTAGATGCAAGGCTACATCCTGCGCGTGCAAAAGGTCAGAGACGAGGACCTTCTAGTCTTTGTGCTAACGCCAAATTTGCTCGTAAAATCATATAGATTTTTTGGTGCTCGCCACTCAAACATCATGACTGGCTACAAGATCGACTTTGAGCTCGAGCAAGAGGCAAAATTTCTACCAAAGCTTAGAAGCATACTTCACCTTGGCTTTAAATGGCTGCTAGAGCGCGACAAACTCATCATTTGGCAGCAGTTTATGCGCCTACTTTATGATCATCTAAAAGAGGTCGAGCAGCTCGATGAAATTTACTTTAACGAGCTTGATCGCTGCACCAAACAGATGCAGCTGCAAAATCCAAAGCGCCTTATCATCGAAAGCTACGTCAAAATTTTAGAGTATGAGGGCAGGCTTCACAGTGAGCTTGAGTGCTTTATCTGCGACGAGGAGATCGAGAGCGAGCTTTGCTTAACTCGTGGCTTTTTGCCCTCTCACAAGCACTGCCTTGATAGAAGCGAATTTGACGCTAGTAAGATCAAAAATTTATTTGATACAAAAAGCACGATCGAGCTAAACGACGATGAGATAAACCGCCTTTATAAAATTTTACTTGATGGGCTTTAGGCTTACCTTCGTCCTTTCATCAAATTCTTTTAAAACATCCATTATCTTACTTGCTAGCCCCTCGAGTGTTTGATCTTTTTTAAGCTCTAAATTTCTAAGCTTTAAAATCCTGGCTAGTATATCTTTTAGATCTTTCTTGCCAGATAGTATCTCATCATAATAAGCCTTTGGTATGCCTATCTCGCTTCTATCTTGCTTTGTAAGTATGAGTTTGTCTCTATATACATTGCGAGCCTCATCAGTAATCCTTGTTGTGCCACCTTGCAGCACAAGACCTTGCTCGTTTTTTAAAAATGCTACAAAGATTTGCTCCTTTGTATAGCCTTGTTCATTGTCATATACAGACATATCAGGCTTGAAGTCATACCCAGCACTACTAACCCACATATAAGGGATAGTATGCTCAGTTGTCATCACTTCTGGAGAAAAGTCAAGGAAATTTCCATTGACTTCTACGTTTATATCTTTTAGATCATTCATTAATTTACGTGCATCATCTGCATCTTGTGCTGTTCTAAATACATGAGTTACCTTTTCATTGCTCCTATCGGTTAGTCCATCTATCTCATCACTTGACATCCTACCCATTAGGTATTCAGAATAATCTATTTTTTTATCTTTTGAAAAGTAGCCCTTTGGCATCTTTGCTAGATCTTCATTTGAGTAAAACTCTTTACCTTTACTGATCACTCCAGCTGAAATTTGATCAAAAATTTTATAGTATTGCTTTATTGTGTCTGCTAGATCGATATTTGCAAAGCTATCCTCTCCAAAGAGTTGGTTATCTTTTTTTGTATTCATTGAAAAATTTGTAAAGTTTGGATGTTTTTGATTGTGCAGCACTATAGCATCAAGTGTGCTTTTGTGGATTTTAAAGTCTTGTGGCAAGTCTGCAGCTTTGTTAAAGTCAGCCCCCATAAATCCTTTAGCATCTACACTATATCCATAACCCTCTTGTGAAGTAAATTTGGCCTGATAAAGAGAGTCTATACTACTAGATGAAACAAAGTCATTTTTAGGAGTAGTGACTTGGCTGATCGAATTTATATTTGGAGTGTTAGGCAAGAAATTTGCAAAGCCTTCGCTTTTTGTCTGTTTTTGGTAGTGCTGTTTTGTTAAGATGGAGTTATAAGAGACTTTCATAGCTTACTCCTTGAATTTA
>JAHAKU010000015.1:0-58760 GCA_018371535.1 Campylobacter concisus | reverse complement strand
TACATCCTCGTTTATCTCTATATTTTTATCAGCCTGTGTCATTAGAGCAAGGATGTGCTCTCTGCCGCGTTTTGCTTGATAAAGCGCCTCTTTTAGCACCTCTAAGCTGATGCCTCCAAGCTTGATGTCCATCTGAAGCGCTGTGATACCATCGCTCGTACCAGCAACTTTAAAGTCCATATCGCCGTCGTGATCCTCAAGACCCATGATATCGGTTAAAACAGCGTGTTTATCGCCTTCAAATATAAGACCCATCGCAACACCAGCGACAAGTTTTTGGGTATTGACCCCAGCAGCTCTAAGTGCGAGCGAGCCACCGCAAACGCTAGCCATAGAGCTTGAGCCGTTACTCTCTAAAATTTCTGAAACGACCCTTATCGTATATGGAGAAGCTAGATCGATGCTTGGTGCAAGGGCACGTTTGGCTAAATTTCCATGTCCAAGCTCACGTCTGCCAGGAGCTTTAAGTGGGCTTGCTTCGCCGACACTAAAGCCTGGGAAGTTGTAGTTAAACATAAATTTCTCAACCAAAGGAGCTTTTTCAGTTAGGATGTCATACATCTGAGCATCGCTATCTGTGCCAAGAGTGGCGACAACTAACGCCTGAGTTTGACCTCTTGTAAAGAGGCATGAGCCGTGAGCATTTGGAAGGACATTTGTCTCGATGCTAATAGGTCTAACCTCTTCAAGCCCACGTCCGTCGGCTCTAACGCCCTCGTTTATGATCTGCTCTCTTACTATTTTCTTTTTATATTTACCAAGGACATTTGAGATGACGGCCTCGTCCCAGCCCTCTTTTTGAGCTACCTCATCGCTTGAAATTTGTTTAGCGATCTTGCCAAGTTCGCTTGCACGCTCGCTCTTTGCCATTTGATTGATCGCGTTTTTAACCTCTGCTTTATAAAATTTATCGATGTAAATAGCGATATTTTCGTTTTCTATCTCTGGTTTTAGCTCAAGTGCAGCGTCCTCTTTTTTATGCTCTTTAAACGCCTCTTCATAAGCACTGCTAGCTCTTAGTATAGCCTTGCCAGCAAAGTCGATCGCCTCAACCATCTTATCTTCGCTAAATTCATTCATCACTTGCTTTTGCGCCATGCTATCGCTTAGGCTAGGATCTATCATCGGCTCGATCGCTACCATCGGTATGAGCTGCGTAGTTTGCTGAGGCAAGCTTCTCATCTCGATCATCAAAAGCTCATCTTTTGTGCCAGCAACATATAGATCGATCGCGCTTTGTTTTAGCTCAGAGTTGCTTGGATTGATAACAAATTTATCATCTATATAGCCAACTCTTACACCACAAACTGGGCGATTTACAGGGATGTCGCTAAGGTAAAGTGCAACTGAAGCCGCATTTAGGCTCACAACTTGCAAATCAACCTCAGGATCAGCTGAAAGCACCATGACAACGATCTGTGTTGGGTATGCGTAGCCTTTTGGAAAAAGTGGGCGAAGCGATCTATCAATGATGCGAGCCGTTAGTGTCTCAAAGTCGCCTGGCTTGGTCTCACGCTTGACGTAACCGCCTGGTATTTTACCAGCTGCGTAAGCTTTTTCGATGTATTGCACGGTTAGAGGCAAAAAGTCCTCTTCAACTTGCACATCTTCTCTTGCCACAGTTGCTAAAACTACGGTGTTTTTCACCCTTAAAAGCACTGCCCCACTAGCTTGTTTAGCTACTTTATTAAGGTCAAAAATTTCGACCTGATTATTGACTTCTATACTATATTGCATTATTTTTATCTCCTTGTTGTTTTTGTAACGGTAAATAGTGAGGGCTCTCTTCTAATATCGACATGATGCGCTCGCTCGTAGCCTCGATCTTTTTCTCATAATACGAATCCACATCGATAAAATCAACGATCTTGTTTATCGTGTAAATTTCATCGACCATATCATTTAAATTTGTAAAGACATCAGTTGCTATCATCGGCGTTGCGTATGAGATGGATTTTACCTTCACATCAAGCAGTGTCTTTATGCAGATGAGTGCCGTCATGCCAGTCTCACACCCCTCATCGATCAGTAAAATATTCTTGCCCTTTAGCTCTCCTATCAAATTTCCTTTTCTGTATTTATATACATTTTTTAAAATTTTCTCTTCATATTTTCTATGCGCTTCGCCGTAGATGTAGTCATAGCTTATGTTAAAAGCTTTTATGAGAGGATCGTTTAGTACGATATCCTCAGTTTCGCTAACTATCGCTACGTCGCATTCGCTGTTGTTTGGCGCAGGGATTGGCTCGCTAAAGAGCATCTCATAGCTTAAATTTAGCCCTCTGCAAACCACATCAGTCAGGATAACTGACTCAAGCGACATGCAAAGAACTATCGTCTTAGCATCATTTAGCTCTTTTTTTGGCAAGATCTCGATGAGTTTGTTAGCTGCATCTAGTTGATCTTTAAATTTAACGCTTGCCATTATCTAGCCATCTTATTTGCTACTTGATGATGCGGTGCTGCTTTGTGAAAAGTCATAGTGCAAGCCGCCCATCGGATAGAAATTTATAGTAAAGTAGATGCCACTTTTCTTAGTTGAGGCTGAGCCATTTGTCGTTGTTGTCGGCTCGACATCGTGTTGATAAATTAGTCCGTAGTTCCAGCACTTTCTTTGATGAAGCACGCCAACTCTCCAGCTCTTTGTGTAGCTTCTCTCAAGGTCGTATTGCCAGTCGCCAATTAGGCTATATTGATGAGGGAGCTTCACGCCTGCACTGCTTGTAAAGTAGCTATCTTTTGTTGCACTATTTTTAGCAAGGCTATCGCTCTTTTTCATCGTATGGAGCATATTTATCCAAAATAGATCATGCGTATAGTAAAGTCCATTTTGAACCTTTTTAAGCTCTCTATCTTTGTGTGAATACTCTAGCTTGTTATAAAGGCTAAAATTCTCAAACGGATATAGGTAGATGGCATTTTTTAAATTTGAATACTCATCATCTTTTGTGTAGTAACCTTGTGAGATGCTGTGTTTGACGACCTTTCTGCCACTGCTGTTAAAGAAATACTGCGTCAAATAACCAGAAACTTCCTCTTTGCTCTGATCTTGAGCTAAGAAATTTTCATACTCATTTAGATCTTTATCGTAGATAAACTCATCATCTAAATTTCCTTTTCTATAGCCTGGCAGCAAGTACTCAGCACCAAAATTTAAAGTGTGATAAAAGCTCTCATACGCCTTTGCAAGGTCTGTGTGAAGGGTAAATTTATGATAGTTGTTTATAAAATTTGTGTGCTTATCTTCTCTTGTGTCATCAAGCGCGATAATCTTGTTGTCGTAGTTTATCCTTGACGCGTAGAGATACTCGTAAAATGAAAACGTTAGGCTCTCATCAAATAGCGGCACATGTACCGAAGCTGGCAGCGTAAATTCATACTGCGTCGCCTTTACGCCGATCTTTCTATCATATCTATGTGATTGAAGGTCGATTGAATATAAGATATTTGGCAAGACTATGTCATCTGTAAATTTATGATACTGAAGCGATGGAAGCTCTTGAAGTGTATCTTTGTTTTCATTCTTTGAGCCGATCTTTTCGGTATCTATGTAGTATTTTGCATAGGCGCCAAAGTAGTGATCGTCATTTGCGATAAAGTAGTTAAATTTAGAGGTCACAAGCGAGTCATAGTCATCGTCTCTGCCCTTTAAATTTAGATAGTCTATGTCATTTAGCTTGGTTGCATCTATCCACATACCCTCTTGCAGATCAGCCTCGCTAAGGTATTTTATGAGCTTATCTCTTTCGTATTTTAGACCGACACCTTTATGGGTTTTGTTTTTTAGCTCAGCCCTGTTTGAAGTCTCGCCTTTTTGCTTGGCTCGGTAGCTATTTTTATCAGTAAATGAACCAAAGCTGATCTCGCCTCTTGAATCAGGCGAATCAGTAAATCTAAAAGCACCGTAAATTCCAGCGCCTCTGTTTGTTCTTATCTGCGGATCAAACTCTATATCCCACTCATTATAAGGTGCAAAATAGACTGGCTGCTTATAGTAAAAGCCCTCTGACTTGCCGTATCCAAGCTCTGGTGGCAAAAGTCCTGTCCTTCTTGTAGTATCAGTTGAGAAGCCAAAATATGGCAGGTAAAAGACTGGCACATTTGCTATGCGAAAGACTGGGTTAAAAAGATGCAGAAATTTGCTCTGTTTGTTTAGCATGGCTGAGCTTGAAGTGATGCTCCAGTCAGGGTCTTGGACGTTGCAGCTTGAAACCATCGCCTTTCTTACTCTGTAGTACTCGCTATCTGAGCTGCTCTCATCGCTTCTCATCCACACTTCCATGTCTTTGTTCATCATAAAAAGTGACTCAAAAGCAGCGTTGTTGTTTTTTAAATTTAGCTTAGCGTAGTTTGAGCGAGAGACCTCATCTTTGCCCTTCATCATATTGACATTGCCAAAGAGCTCAATGACGGAGTTGTTTTGATCATAAACAGCGCAATCAGCCGTCACAAGATACTCTTGCGAATATACAACGACGTTTTTGTTTGCCGTTACGATGCCCTTATCTTGCTTCACATCATCAGCTAATAGCTGCACATCTTGCACTGCTGCACTTAAACTAAAAACACAAACCGGAATTAAAAATAAAATTTTACGCATTTATCACCACTGTTTTTGCTATTTTGTCTTGCCACGTCTGCCTTGCAGGGTTTGAAAGTGCCCAAGCAAAGCCAAGATAAAAACAAGCTTCACTAACTATCCTAAATATCGCCCTAACAAGACTTTGAGTTAAATTTGGCTTATCTAAAATTTCTACATTTATACACATCGTCTTTGTTATCATCTGCCCGAGGCTTGCGCCATAATACCAAACGAAAAATGTGTGATAGATGACTTTTAAAGCGACCACTTGCCAAAATAAATTTAATACTAAATTTCTAGCGTCATCATAGTTAGTGCTAGTAGAAAGAGGCTCCCAATAGATGATCATAAAAAGAAACGAAACTATGATCTCATCGATAGAAAACGCCATGATCCTCTTAGCAAAAGGGGCAAGTGAAATTTCTTCGTTTTGAAGCTTCTCTTCTATCTGCATGCTCATTTTAAAGCCTGCCACGCGATATCTTTTCTAAAGTGCGCTCCGTCAAATTTGACATTTTCGCAAAGCTCATAGGCCTTATCACGTGCCTCTTTTATGCTCTTTGCAGTCGCCACGCAGACTAGCACTCTGCCGCCATCTGCGTAAATTTCATCACCATCTTTGCTCACGCCTGCGTAAGCTATATGGGCATCTTTTACATCATTTAAAACTGAAATTTTAGCCTTTGGGCTACTTTTATAAGGATAATTTTTGCTAGACATCACGACGCCAACAGCAAATTCATCTTTTAAGCTGATAGGCTTTAGCTCACCTTTTGCAGCATTTAGTAAAATTTCACTCAAATTTCCATCTATTAATGGCATCAAGACCTCGCACTCAGGATCGCCAAATCTCACGTTAAACTCAAGCACATAAGGCTCATTTTTCACGATCATCAGCCCCACAAAAAGCACTCCACAAAACGGACTGCCCTCGTTTTTCATCCCTTTTAGCGTAGGTTTTACCACCTCTTCTTCGACCCTTTTTACTAACTCTTTTGAAGCAAGCGGACTTGGAGCATAAGCGCCCATGCCGCCAGTATTTGGACCCTCATCGTTATCAAGTAGGCGTTTATGGTCTTGCGCCACTGGTAAGCTTACAAAATTTTCGCCGTCACAAATGGCAAAAAAGCTTAGCTCAAAGCCGTCCAAAAACTCTTCAACCACTACAAATTTACCAGCATCACCAAAGCTAGCTCCACTTAGCATGTCACTAACCGCCTCTTTGGCTTCTTCTTTGGAATTTGCGATGATCACGCCTTTTCCAGCGCAAAGTCCGTCAGCCTTTACGACCATCGGAGCGCTTAGGGTATCAATAAATTTAAATGCTTTTTCTTTATCGTCTGTGTTTAAATATTTTGCAGTTTTTATATTATTTCTAGCTAAAAAGTCCTTCATATAGGCCTTGCTAGCCTCAAGTCTAGCTGCTGCTTTGCTTGGTCCAAAGATGAGCAAACCCTCTTTTTTAAAGATATCCACCACACCTTCGCTAAGAGGTGCTTCAGGTCCCACGATAGTTAGCTCGATACTATTTTTTTTGGCAAAATTTGCTAGCTCATGAAAGTCTTTTATGTTTAAATTCTCACCAAGGCGTGAGGTCGCACCATTTCCAGGCGCAAAGTATAAATTTATATTTTTTTCGCTTTTTAGTTTTAGAGCAATGGCGTATTCGCGGCCGCCACTTCCTATTATGAGAATGTTCATATTATCTCCGTAAATTTAAAAACCCAAGTGGGCGTCGCATAGAAGAGTGGCCCATAAACAAAGCCAATCTTGCAAATAGATGGATACCAAAAGGTTGCAACTTCTCGCTGTTTAAGGCTCAAACGAAGCCACATCGCAAGGCACCCATACCTTTTCGCTAACAAAAAAGTGTTGGACCCCGTAAAATGCTGACTCGCTTCACTCAGGCAATAAAATTATATAAATTCTTTGCTTAAAGTAACGTTTTGGCAAGTGCGATACAAGCGTTTATATCTTGACTTTGACTAACAAGTGGCGTGCTAAATTTTAGCTCTTTTGCAGTTACCTTTCCGATGCTTATCGTCTGATAGCTCTCGTCCCAGCCAAAATTGGTAAGAAAATTTCTCACATTTATCGGAGATGCGAAGATCAAAATGCTATCTTTTGGTGGTTTTAGCTCCATTTTGCAAGGGTTTAAGACATTTTCATAAGCGATGACCGCCTTTATATTTACGCCGCCATCTTGCAAAATTTCTAAAAAATTTGAAGCGCTATCTTTGCCCTTTAGATAAAGCACCTTTTTGCCTTTTAAAAGTGGCAAAATTTCTCTTGCAAAGTCATCTCCATGTGCGTTTTGCCCAGTGTAAATTTCACTAAAGCCAAACTCTCTTGCAGCCGCTGCACAACTATTTGCGATAGCAAAAACTGGTAAATTTACAGATGAAATGCCATTAAATTTTAAAGCTTTAAAGGCATTTTTAGAGGTTGCCACAAGCGCGTCAAATTCACTCAAATTCAGATCAAATTTTAAAAACTCTATTCTACTAACGCTTAAATTTATAACGCTCTCATCGGCCGTTTTTGTGTTTGAGACAAGATAAATTTTACGCAACTCTTTTTAGTCCTAAAAATGAGATAAAGGCAAGCACGCTGCAAGCTAAAATGGCTATTGAAGTCGAGTAAAAAATGTCACCAAGACCAACTAGTGGCGAGATGATGCCGCCTAAGAAAAATGGGCAAAATCCAAGCACCGCTGAGGCCGAGCCAGCGTACTCTCTGCCCTCATTCATCGCTAGCGAAGAGGCCGTTGGTAAGATAAAGCCAGTAAAGAGCAAAAGCAAGAAAAATGCGATGATAACGCCGATCACTTCAAATTTAAAGCAAAGCACAAACGCTATAAAAATGCTAGCGAACAAGGTGCCAAAAAGCCCAGTTTTTAGTGCTTTTCGCTCGTTTAGCAAGCTTGCAAGCCTAGCACCTATGACGATGGCTAGGCCATTTGCCGCAAAGCAAAAGCTGTAGCTTACTGGGCTTAGCAGGTAAAACTCTTGTAAGATAAAAGAAGATGCCGCGATATAAGCAAACATCGCTGCCATCGTAAATGTCTGGATCGCAATAAATAGCATAAATTTCTTTTTTCTTAAAATTTTGCCAAAGACGCTGTAGGTCTGAAGCAAAGGCACTTTTAGGCGGTTAGCAGGGCTTAGGCTCTCTTTGAAGTAAAAATTTGCGATAAATAGCAAAATGCCGATGATCGTTAGCGCCATAAAGATGCCGCGCCAGTCGGTAAATTTAAGTAGCAAGCTGCCGCCTATGGGCGAAAATATCGGCGCAAGACCATTTACAACCATCATAAGACTAAAAAATTTAGTCATCTCGTGACCCTTGTAAAGGTCGCTCACAACGGCTCTTGAGATAACCAGACTGCCCGCACTTGCAAGCCCTTGGATGATGCGCATAAAGATAAAAAACTGGATATTTTGCGCAAAAAATATAAAAATCGTGCTTATCGTGTAGATGATGAGCGAGATGGTAAGTGGCGTTTTTCGGCCAAATTTATCGCTGATTGGACCAACTATTAGCTGGCCGATCGCAAGGCCTGCCATCGAGGTCGTAAGGGTTAGCTGGGTTGCTGAAACGCTTGTGCCAAACCACTCAGTTATGGCTGGAAGTGCTGGCAGGTAAAGGTCTGTGACAAATGGACCAAATGCCGAAAGCGCGCCCAAAAATAGCAGTAAAAATAGTTTGGAATTTTCTTTTTTCATAGCTCTTCTTCAAATTTTAAAGGGATTATATTATGACTTTGCTTTTTGGGTTATTAAGGGTAAATTTAAAGTTAAATTTGTAGTTTTTGATATGAGAAAAAGCCCTAAAATAGGGCTTATTTTACATTTTGTCTTTTGTGACGATTAGAAGCATTTTGAATTTGTCTTTCACTTTTAGGCCGTGTGGGATCTTACCTGGAAGCACGATACTATCGCCCTTTACAAGATGAAAGCTCTCATCAGCTATCTTTAAATCAAGCTCGCCATCAAGCGCGATAAGTAGCGCATCTCCAGGGGCAGCGTGGGTCGAGAGCTCTTGGTCTTTGTCAAAACTAAGCAGCGACATCGAGCCATTTTCGTTTTTGACAAGCGTCTTGCTAACTATCTTTCCACTCTCGTAGCTAACGGCATCTGCGAGGCTAAAAACACTCGCTTTGTCTAAATGATCTATCATAACATTCTCCTTAAAATCTATTAGTAAATATTTTGTCTTCTTTGTAAATTTGAGTTTTCGCCAAGTTTTTGCCTCGATAAGGCAGGCTTCGTCGCGTCCAAGCCTCATCTGCTTTTTGCCGTATTCAAGCTGCGCTTCGCCGTCAATGACGAATGCAAGGCTGTCTATAAAAAGCATCTCGTGATCAAGCTCCTCGCCCTCGTCAAATGCGTATATATCGATGCTTGCGTTTTTATTTTGAAAGAGCCTTTTACTAACAACGCTTTTTTCAACTATCTTTGTATCTTTATCGAGATTATAAATTTGACTCATTTTTTATCCTTTTTTTTAAGGATTATAATGCAAGTTTTGATAATAGTTCTTAACATATGTTAAGGAATTTGACTATTTTAGTCCTTTTTTTAACTTTCTTATCAAAAATCTAGCAGGATGAAGCTCATGAAATAGCGATCTTTCTATGCAAAGTGGGCAAGCAAGCACAAGATCAGCTATCAAATTTGCTCCAAGTATCGCTGTGCCAAGTCCCCTTGAGCCGTGAGCGAAATTTACAAAGACATTTTTTTCGTAGCTTGCTTTTGGATTATTATCTTTATTTTTACTCCAAAATAGCCCTTTGTAGCTTTGCTTGTAAAACTCTTCATCGTGTAAGGCGCCAACTATTGGAAACCTATCTCCGCTATAACTTCTATAACCCACACGTGAACCGATGATGGTTGCTTCTCTAGTGTCAAAAAACTCACTCACGTCGCTTAAATTTTTAGCGTTATCCTCAACTTTAGGCGTGTCGCAAATTTCATTTCTAGCGTAGGTTGCGCCGATGACTTGCACACCTTTGACGGCTGGGCAGATGTAGCCTTTTGCGCTTAGTGGCATTGTATTTTTTAAAACTGGCTTTAAGTGCGTGACTTGGCCGCGGACACTGCTTATTTGCATGTCGTAGTTTTTAAAGATTTCACTGCTCTTGCTGCCTGTGCAAAAGATCAAGATATCAGCCTCCAAGCTTTTGTTGTTTTTAAATTTAACACTTATCTTGCCATTTTGCAGGTGCGCCCTGCTCTCAAACTCGTGGTTAAATAAAATTTCAAAGTTACTTGAGAGAAATTTACAAATTTCTCTTGGCCTAGCATAAGCCGCCTCTTTTATAAATATCCCAGGATGTGGCTTTAAACTCTCGTCAAATTTAAAAATATCCTCCGCGTTTTGACCTTGCCATGAGGCATATCGCTTGACAAGCTCATCATCAAACGCATAGTCGATGCAGCCATTAAATTTGATAAGGCTTTTTGGTAAATTTGCCCTGTAAAATCTCACTGCTTGCAAAAACGCATTTATATGCATGCGACCTAAATTTACCCCAGGCTTCGTAACTAATGGCATCAAGGCGCCGCAGTGATTACCCGAGCCATTTGTCGCGACCTCACTCTTTGCCTCGGCGATCACCACTTTAAAGCCATTTTTGGCTAGCTCTCCAGCGGTAGCAAGTCCAGCCACACCCGCTCCTATAACAAGCGCTGTTTTGCCTTTTACGCTGGCAACTGGCTCGCACCTCGCAAACCAAGCATCCTTTAAATTTTCATCCTTTTCCTCTAGCACGGCGCTACTCATCTGGCGTTTTCTAGCGTAGCCCTCTTTTAGGCTCAGAAAAAAGCCAGCATTTTTTAGCCCATCTTTTACCATTTTTGCGCACGAGTAGGTTCTAACTATGGTGCCAACCCTGCTTAGCCTTGCGATCTGTTTAAAGACGCCCTCGCTCCAGATCGAGCCATTTTTACTTGGGGCAAAGCCGTCTAAAAACCAGATATCAGCGACAAAATCAAGCTCAGGCAAAATTTTATCTGCCTCGCCGTAGCAAAGATCAAGGGTGATATTTGGCGCGAAATTTATGCGGTGTATGCCAGAAATTAGTGGCGGATAGAGAGAAACTAGCTTTTTAGCATAAGCTTTAAAAATGCCTAAATTTTCATAAATTTTTAAAATATCTTCTTTTTTAATGGGGCTTTTTTCGACGCTAACGAAGTGAAGTTTTTTGGAGCTATTTTTAAATTTCTTACAAAGTGTGAAGAAATTTAGCCCAGCGCCAAAGCCAGTCTCGGCGACTATGAAGCTATCTTTGCTCTGCCAAATTTCATCAAGTGCGCTTGCAAAGACAAATTCGCTCTCAAGCCAGGGCTTGTCGGTATTAAAGTAGATATCGCCAAACTCTTCGTTAAATGGAATTTGTCCCTTGAAGCTTAAATTTGCATTTTTCATCTATTTTTTGCGAAATATCCATCTATGCCGTTTGCGATGCCGTTTGCAAGGGCTTTTTGATAGGCCTCGTCAAAGAGTTTTTCGCCCTCGACTGGATGCGTGATGTAGCCGATCTCGACTAGAACTGCCGGCATAAGAGCGCCCACGAGCACCCAAAATGGCGCTTCTCGCACGCTGCCGTCGCTGGCTGCATAGACCTTTCTAGCACTTGCTAAAATTTCTTTTTGGATGTCGATGCCAAGCTTGTTTGAGGCGATGATCTTCTCGCGGTTTAGTACGTTTAGAAACGTTTGCTGCGAAAAGTAGTTCATCTCTTCGATGTCTGATTTGTTTTCAAGTGCGGCTGCGTTTTTACTGCGCTCGCTCCTTGCAGGCGATAAGAAAAATGTCTCGATGCCGTGCATGCTCTTTGCTTTAGCAGCGTTTGGAGCGGCATTTGCATGGATGGAGACAAAGAGGTCTGCCATCTTGTCGTTTGCAAATTTTGTTCTTGATCTTAAATTTATAAAAACATCAGTTGATCTGGTGAAATAGACCTTGTAGCCACGAGATTTTAGTATCTCGCCAAGCTTTTTGGCTACACCTAAAACGGCTGTTTTTTCTTTTAAACTGCCATTTACCGCACCTGGATCTGTGCCGCCATGCCCTGGGTCGATGACGATCGTTTTGTTGCGCGAAAATTTACCCGCAGCAACTGGAGGCAAAGGCTCTTCTACTGGCTCACTTTGTGCTGGCTCACTCTGTGCTGGCTCAGACTTTAAATTTGGCTCTACCTCGCTTTGTGCTGGCTTTTCATTTTTATTTTTAAGCTTATGAAGTGGCGCTCTTACGTTTTCGTTTGAGATGAAATTTTGAGCGCTTATTATTAGCAAGTCCCCAGTTGCATTTGCCTTTATCGTCTTTTGCACCTTGTCAGAAAAAATGATCCTAACGGTGTTTTTATCATACTGCGAGATGTGGATGTAGTCTGAGATGAAATTTTTATATGTTAGTGGATTGCCATTTAGCCTACCATCAATATCCATGATATTTTTGTAGGCGTTTTGCTGTTTGGCAAATGATGTTTTTAGCCTTGCGGTATCTAGCTTTGTGTTAAATTTAAGCACCAAGGTGTCATTTACCTTTGTAGCGCTTAGTAGCGTTAAAGCTGGCGAAGCTGCTGGCATGCTAGCACCTTTTACGCCATTTATCGAATTTAGATCTCTTATATATGCGCTTGAGTCAAAGCCAAGTGCCTTTGAGCTTGTTATTAGTCTAGTAAGTGCCTGCTTTTTCGTGTTTTTATCGTTTTTTATGATCGCATCGACATAGATATTTTTTATATCGTTGTGAAGCTTTATCTTTGCACTTCTGTTTAGAGCCATAAAATTTCTATCAAATTTGGCAAAAGTCTGCGAATTTGTCGTCGCAAAAAGAAAACTAAATGCTAGAAAAAGAGATATTAAAACCCGTTTCATTCACCATGTACCAGCTTATGCATTAGCTCTTTTACGCTTATTAGCTCTTTTAGTTTGTAGCCGTTTGCTCCTGTGAAAAATAGCCCGCTCTCTTTTTTGCCGCTATATGCATCAAATAGCCTATCTGCGATGCAATACCCAACTTGCTTTGCCTCTTTGC
Source organism: Campylobacter concisus (assembly GCA_018371535.1). Classification (GTDB taxonomy): domain Bacteria; phylum Campylobacterota; class Campylobacteria; order Campylobacterales; family Campylobacteraceae; genus Campylobacter_A; species Campylobacter_A concisus_BO. Next base: position 46,132 of record JAHAKU010000015.1, on the reverse strand, counting down.
CTCTTTGGCAAGGGCTCACGCAGTTGCTTATACACTGGATCTTTGGACCCATTCTTTTATCGACTAAATTTATCAAATTTGTTCTTATTCCGCGAGCTGGATAGCCAACTGGGCTCTTTATAAGCTCGATGTCTTTCTCTTCAGCCGCTAGCAAAACCTCTTTAAAGCCAATATCTGCGTCGCACTCGTGAGTGCCGATGAAGCGTGTGCCCATCTGAACGCCGTCTGCGCCTAGCGATATCGCCTTTTCGATGTCGTTTTTATCCCAAATTCCACCAGCTGCGATGAGCGGAAAGTCGCCCCACTCTTTGATCTCAGCTTTTACTTGCGGGATGAGGTTAAATAGTGAAAACTCAGGGTCTAAGCACTGCTCGTATGTAAAGCCCTGATGTCCGCCACTTAGCGGTCCTTCAAGCACGACAGCATCTGGCAAGCGCTCATATCTTTGAAGCCAGCGCTTACAGATGATCTTTAGTGCTTTTGCACTCGAGACGATCGGCACAAGTGCTATCTCTTTAAAATTTTGTGTAAATTCGGGTAAATTTGTAGGCAAACCTGCACCTGAGACTATGATGTTTATACCAGCCTCGCAAGCGTCTTTAACCACCCTTGCGTAGTCGTTTGCAGCATACATGATATTTACGCCAAGTGGCAAGTCACCACAAATTTTACGTGCATTTTCTATGACAGCTCGAAGGCCCCTTGTAGAGTAGAAATTTTCACTTCCAAAAGGCTTTGCATTTAGCTCTTTATCTATAAATTTGCGGTTTTCATAGTAGCCTGTGCCAACTGAGCTAATTATGCCAAGACCGCCTTCTAAGCTAACATTGCCAGCTAGTTTATCCCAGCTGATGCCAAGCCCCATACCGCCTTGAAATATTGGGTATTTTATCTCGTATTTACCTATTTTTAATGGCTTTAACTCCATTTATTCAACCTTTACTTTTGCAAATTTACGCTTTCCAACCTGCAAGATATACTCGCCTGCTCCTAATTTTAACTGCTCATCACTAATTTTTTCTTGATTGATGCTAACTGCGTTTGCCTTTATGTCGCGTCTTGCTTGAGAATTTGACTCACTTAGCCCACACTGAGATAAGGCCTCTACTATCCAAATCGGCGCTTTTAAGCTAAATTCTTTCATGTCAGTTGGGAGCTGATTTTGAGAGTGAACACTGTTAAATTCAGCCATAGCAGCCTTAGCAGCCTCCTCGCCGTGATACCTCGCTGTTATCTCATAAGCAAGATCCTCTTTCGCCTTTTTTGGATGATATTTGCCACTATTTACTTCATTCATCAGCTCTTCTATCTCGCCAAGAGTTTTTGTGCTTAGTAGCTCGTACCAGCGCCACATAAGCTCATCACTTATGCTAAGCGTTTTTGCAAACATATCATTTGCATTTTCAGTTACGCCGATGTAGTTGCCAAGGCTTTTGCTCATCTTATTTACGCCATCAAGCCCCTCAAGAAGTGGCATCATGATGACAGCTTGCTCTTTGCCGATATTATATGTTCGCTGTAAAGTTCTGCCCATTAGAAGGTTAAATTTCTGATCTGTGCCGCCCATCTCGATGTCGCACTTCATAGCAACGCTATCATAGCCTTGAAGAAGCGGATACATAAACTCTGAGATTGATATAGGATTGCCCGCTTTTATCCTCTTTTCAAAGTCATCACGCTCTAGCATCCTAGCTACTGAAAATGTGCTAGTTAGCTCGATCATCCCAGCAGCTCCTAGCTCATTTGACCATTTTGAGTTAAACATTATCACGGTTTTTTTTGGATCTAAAATTTTAAAAACTTGCTCTTCGTAAGTTTTAGCATTTTTTAAAACAGTCTCTTGATCTAGCTTTTTTCTAGTAGCTGACTTGCCTGTTGGATCGCCTATTTGAGCGGTAAAATCGCCTATCAAAAACTGCACTATCGCGCCATGTTTTTGAAGCAAAGCCATCTTGTTTAAAACGACTGTGTGACCTAGGTGAAGGTCTGGAGCTGTTGGGTCAAAGCCTGCTTTTACGTAGAAATTTTCGCCTTTTTCATAATAATTTTTAACCAAATTTTCAACTCTCTCAGCATCGATCATCTCGGCAACGCCGCGGTTTATCTCTTGTAAAATATCGTCTATATCTTGAACCATTTTTCTCTCCTAATTATGATATGGATCGCTTTGCGAAACAAAATCAATAATCTTATATCTATCTTTGATCTTCTCTTTGATCTCGTTTGCGTCGATGTTTTCTGCTATTTCGACGCTTATTTCAAACGTATCTCCGCTAAGATCATTTGCTTCGTTTAGCGAGATTGTAGCTAAATTTATATCAAGTCTAGCAAGATATGTTAAAAATTCAGCCAACGCACCTTTTCTGTTTTCTAAATTTAATAAAATTTTATACCTATGCGGGGCATTTCTCGTCCATTTGACAAAGATGATCTCATCGCCTTTATCCATTAGCTTGCCAGCGCGCTCGCAAAGCTTGTGATGCACTGTCACGGTGTGACCATTTTTAAAGCCAACTATGCTATCGCCCCTTTTTGGATTGCAGCAATAATCAAACTCGACATTTGAAATTTTGTGATTTGAGTAGATCACTATGTTTTCAAATTTTTGCTTTTTGATCTGGTATTTGTCGCCCAAAGAGATCATAAATGGACGCTCTTTTCTGATGTATTTTTTAAGCATATTTGCCACTTCTTGTAGATACTCGCTATCAGTTGCCGCGCGAAAGACCTTTTTGCCTAAATTTTCGCTCTCTATCCACTCTAAAATTCTATCTTTTGAGACGTTAAATACTGATTTTAAGATATCTATCGCCATTTTGTAGTTTATATCTCTTATCTTTTGCTTACAAAATGACCTTATCGTCGCCTTTGCCTTGCCTGTTCGCACGCTATTTATCCACGAACAGCGAAATTTAGCCTCTTCGCCAGTTACTATCCTAACGATGTCGCCATTTTTTAGCTCTGTTAGAAGCGGCATTCTAACGCGGTTTATATAAGCCTCTTTTGCGTAAAGTCCGACCTCTGAGTGAATCTCATAAGCATAATCAAGCGCCGTAGCACCACGTGGCAATGTAAAGACCTCTCCCTTTGGAGAATAAACTGCGATATCTTCGATATAAAGGCTATCTTTTGCGTATTCATAGAGCTCTTCAACGTTGCCCTCGTTCTCGCTATTTTGCATGCTGATGTCATTCAGCCAGTCAAGCTTTGGATTTAAGAGGCTGCCCTCGCCGTTTTTATACTTCCAGTGCGCAGCAACACCGTATTCAGCGGTTTTATGCATATCATAAGTTCGAACTTGCGCCTCAAAAATGCTTTTGTTATCAAAAATGGTTGTGTGTATCGTTTGATAGCCATTTTGCTTTGGAAGTGCGATATAGTCTTTAAATCTTGAAATGAGAGGGTTAAAATTTATATGCAAATTTCCAAGTGCAAGGTAGCAATCAAGCGGCTTTTGCACGATGATCCTAATGGCAAGTAAATCAAGTACCTCTTCGATAGAAATGCCCTTTCTTTGCATCTTTAGGTAGATCGAGTAGTAGTGTTTTATGCGTTTTTGTATCTCAAAAGTGCCCTCGATAAAACCATTTTCAAGTAAAATTTGACTTACCTTTTCGTGAAAAGCATTTAGCTTTAAGCTAAGTTGTTGCTTGTTTTTGTTTAGGTAGCTATCGATCTTTGCGTACTCTTCTGGCATCGCGTATTTAAAGCTTAGATCTTCAAGCATGTTTTTGATCGATGAAATTCCCAGCCTATGAGCGATCGGAGCATAGACCATAAGCGTCTCTTCGGCTATGCGTTTTTGCTTTTCAGGCCTTAGCGCCTCAAGAGTTAGCATGTTGTGAAGTCTGTCGCAAAGCTTTACGACAAGGACTCTGACGTCTTCTATAGAGATTAAGAGCATCTTTCTAAAAGTTAGCGCTGAGCTTGCTAGTTTTTCGTTGCTGTCTGAGCTTGCGAGCTTGTTTTCTCTAATGGCAACTATCTTTGTAAGCCCCTCAACCAGCTTTGCCACCTCATCGCCAAATCCAGCCTGAAGCTCACCTAACGTTACGTCGGTATCTTCTACCACGTCATGAAGAAGTGCAGCTATGACCATGCTCTCATCGCCGCCCATATTTGCTACGATAGAAGCTACTAAGATGGGATGGATGGCGTATGGTTCGCCACTTTTGCGGTATTGTCCAGCGTGAGATGTGACGCAGCTATCTACAGCTTTGTCTAAAATTTCACTTCTCTCACAAAGAGAAAAGAGCAGCTTTATCGCTTCTGAAACGTTTTTGCAAGCTAAAATTTGCTCTATCAACTGCTCTAAAAAAAGACTATTTTCCTTCAACTATTGCCTCTAAGCCTATTTTGCCCTCAGCCACTTCAAGTAGTGCGATGTCGGCAAATTTCATCTTTGAAGTATCAGCATCAACTAAAGCTATTGCACCATTTGCTAGCGCTTCTGCACGCTTTGCAACGATAAGTGAAAGCTTATATCTGTCATCTCCTACTTGTTTTAGCGCTCTTGCTGTGATTTGTTCTGTTCTCATTTTTATCCTTTTTGAAATTTATTTTACAACTGAGTATAGGGCTGCTTCTTCTTCATTTATTATTTTTAATAAATTTCCAGCCTTAAACATATTACAAACTAAGATCGGCAGTGCGTTATCTTTTGCCAAAGCTATGGCAGTATCGTCCATAACCTTGATATCATCGCTCATCGCCTTTTCATAGTTTAGTGATTTTAAAAGTTTTGCATCTTTGAATTTTTTAGGATCTTTGTCATAAACGCCATCAACTTTTGTCGCTTTTATGATCATATCAGAGCCGATCTCGATAGCTCTTAGCGTAGCTGCTGTATCTGTTGTGAAGAATGGGTTGCCCGTGCCTGCAGCAAAGATGACAACTCTGCCCTTTTCTAAATGGCGCTGCGCACGTCCTACGATGAAGGTCTCACAGATCGCTTCCATCTTGATCGCGCTTTGCACTCTTACTTCAAGCCCGCTTCTCTCAAGCGCTTCACGCATCGCGATCGAGTTGATAACGGTTGCTAGCATGCCCATGTGATCGCCGCTCGTTCGTTTGATGATACCGTCTTTTGCAGCACTCACGCCGCGCACTATGTTACCACCGCCGATGACGATGCCAACTTCGATTCCATTGTCGATGAGCTCTTTTATCTCGCTTGCTATAAATTTAAGTACAGCTGTGTCTATACCAAAACCATTTTCCCCAGCCAAGGCCTCGCCTGAAAATTTGACCAATACGCGTTTTCTCTTACTCATTGTCATGCTCCTTGAAATTCACGCATTTTAGCCAAAAAGGCTTTAAATTTAGCTAATAACGCTTACAAAGTGACTATTTTGAGATCATTTCAAGCGGGTCGATATGGTAGTTTCTTTGCGTTACTTCAAAGGTTAGATCGTTCCTTACCCTACCTATAACATAGCCTTTTTGCACGACTGAGCCGACCTTTACAGTTGGCGCGATCTGGCTTAGGTGGGCGTAGATCGTGTGGATGCCGTTTTCGTTTTCGATGATGACGACATTTTCAAGCATCGGAGTTGCTTTTGCAAAGACGACCTTGCCATTTAGCACGCTTTTAACCTTCGCATCTGGCGTGCTTGAGCGAAGTATGACTGATTCGTTGAAAATTTTGATGTTATATATCGGATCTACGTAGTTGCCAAATTTTTGCTTTACAGAGTAGCTATCAAGCGGAGCGATCGTCCTTGCACCTGAGTATCTTTTAACCGAGCTTGTCTGATAGCCCCCACCCATTGGCTGGCTCTTTTCGCCCTTTTTGCCACCTTTACTAGCTGCTCTTTCTTGTTTTTCTCTGGCAGCTCTAGCTGCTTCATCCTCTTGCTTTTGCATGATAGCAAGCTGCTCAAGTGTCTTTCTTAGCTCGTCTTGCTGAGCTTGAAGTTTTGCTAGTTTTTTGCTGTAAATTTCTTTATCACGTTTTAGCCCGTTTATTGTATTTTTCTGCGTGCTCTCTAGGCTTTGTAGATCATTTTGCTTGCGCCTATAGTTTTTTATGCTTGAGTTTATCTCATTTATCTTGCTTGATTTATTTTTTATCTTTTCTATCGTATCTTCGTAGTTCTCACTAAGCCTTTTAAAGTCCTCTTTTGCTATGGCATTTAGCTTGGTTAAAATTTGCGATGAGATGATGCTCTCTTCGCTTTGTTTGCCCTCGCTTGCAGACATCATGAGATCAAATGAGAGATCTTCTGCGATGATCCTTATCATATTTTGCTCTAGCTCTTTTTGGGTGCGCTCTAGCTCTTTGTTTTGCTTTGTTAGATCATCAAGCTCAAGAAGCGCTTTTGAAGCATTTGTCTCAAGAACAGAAATTTGACCTTTTAAATTTGTGATATCGCCGCTTATGCCGCGCAGTTTTTTCTCGCCATTTACAATATCGCCAGCCAAGTCATCAAGCTTTTTACTAAGCTGCTCGCTCATCGCCTGCGTCGATCTTAGCGAGTTTTTGGAGTCTTTTATCTTCTCTTTAGTATTTGATGCAAAAGCTAGACTAAAAGCTAGCAAAAGTGTAAAAATTCCTTTTTTCATATCGTGCTTTTTCTAGCCTTACTCATCACTAAACTAACAGCAAAAATGCTTAAAACCACAGCCACGCCAAATAAGATAAAAATATCTCTTGAAAGATCAAGGCTAGGCAAGACTACATCGATGCTTGCAGCATTTTCTCTAAAAATTTCAATGCTAGGCAAGAAAAAGAAAAACGCACCAACAACAATGGTCGCAACTATGCTATCAACCATGGCTGATTTATAGAGCATGGCTGATTTTAGCCAAAATGGCGCGCCAAAAAGCGTCATGATCTCGATGCGCTCTCTATGCTCAAATAGCCAAATTTTAGTCTGTTTAAGCATAAGCATAAGCCCTACAACACAAAGTATCGCCATAAATGCATAAGATATACTTTTGGCTAAATTTAGCATCTTAAAGACCTTGTCATGAGTCTTTGAAAATGTCTCAACCTTGCTTATGCCATCAAATTTCAAAAGCTTTTGCTTTATCTCCTCCATGTACTCTGGTGAAGGAAATTCACTTAGTCTTAGCGAGTAGAATTTAGGCAAGGCGTTTTGAAGGATGGATAAATTTTTAGCCGAGATGTCGTTTGATAGGCGGTCTATTATCTTTTGTGGGCTTAGTGGCTCAACGCTAGCTAGCGTGCTAACCACTGGCTTTAGCACTGGCTCGCTTAGCTCTTTGTTTGAGACCACCACGATGTTGTAGTCATTCCCCATAAGCCTCTCATACTCTCTTACGATCTTGTCTGCGGTGAGGCTAAACTGCACTGAAAATAAAAGCGCGATTAACGGCAATATAAATCCCATGTGGTTTTTAAGCGATCTCATGCACGCCTCCATTTTCTATGACGAAGTGGCGGTATGGGATGCGAAGCGTTGAGGGGATGTGATGCGTCACCACGACGACGCTTGTGCCTAGAAATTCTCTAGCTGATTTTAGAAGCGACCAGATGACGTCGCTTGAGTATTCGTCTAAATTTCCCGTTGGCTCGTCGCATAAAAGCAAATTTGGATTGTGCGCGAGTGCTCTTGCCATGGCAACTCTTTGCTGTTCGCCGCCACTTAGCTCGCGAGGGTATTTATCGGCTTTGTGAAGCATATTTACGTGCTTTAAAAGTTTAGCCACCTGCTTTTTGCTCACATTTTGATTGACGCCTTTGATGATGAGTGGCAGCATGACGTTTTTTTCGACATTCCACTCATTTATCAAGCGATAGTTTTGAAATATAATGCCAACTCGCTGCCTAAGCTCGCAAAGTCTTTTGTCATCGATATCGTCCATTTGCGTCATGCAGACATTTAGCTCGCCAGCAAGTGGTGAAATTTCTCCGTAAAATGACTTTAAAAGCGTGCTTTTTCCGCTTCCACTCTTGCCTGTGATAAAGACAAAGTCATTTGCGTAGATGTCTAAATTTACGCTATTGATCACAACCTCGTTGCGCTCGTAAGCTAGGCTTAAATTTCTTGCGCTAATTATCTCTTGCATCAGCCAAATACTCCTTCAAAAGCTCGTGTGCTGCTAAATTTTCACGTATTAAGATCGGTTTTTTTATAAAATATTCGCTTTTTTCATCGCTTATTTTGATGAAACATTGCTCTGGTTTATTAAACGCTCCAAAGGCGACTTTTAACAAAATTTCATCACCGCTTATGGTGTAAATTTCCTCAAAATGTAAAAAATGATCCTCTTTTTTGATGATGAAATTTTTAAAATTTTTAATGATATTTTTTACGTTTGTCTTTTCTTTAAAGCTAAAATCCCCAGCCAAAACGCTCTCGCCACTTTCAATCTCACAAGTATAAATGACGTCATAGATATCCTTATCTTGGCGTCTCCAGCGGTCTTCATACTTGCTAGTTACCTCTAAATTTCTATTTTTAAAAGCCTCTATCTTTGAGTTTGCGGGCTCTAAAAATTTACTCAAACTAAAGTCGCAATACTCCTTGCTATCAGTCCTTAGCTCAAATTTACCGCCAAGCTTTAGTATCCTCTCGCACTCAAGCGCAAACGCCGATGAGACCACGCGTCTATGCTCAGCCTTGTCCCACGGCACTGGAAAGTGTAAAAATACTCTATCAACTAAATTTGATCCAACAAGCGAGAGCAAGAGCCTTGCGTCTGTGTTTATCAGCCGCACGTTTTCTAGAGCATTTGCCTTAGCAAGCTTTGCTACTTGCTCGATACTTGGTTTATATACTTCTATGCCGATAACTAGGGCATTTGGGTTGTTTTTAGCCTGATAGAGCAAGTGCCTGCCAGAGCCAAAGCCGATCTCAATAAGAATCTCTTTAAATTTATCTTTTAGCTCGCAAAAAGCTGGCACAAACTCTTCAAGGCTTAAAATTTCACTCACTTTTTTGGTTAAATTTGTCTTTTTCACAGCAAATGCTTGACTGATGATGCCGTTGCAATTTTGCTCTTTAAAAAGCTCAAGCGCTTCTTGCAAAAGCCCAACTTTAGCAGGCTTTGTAAGCTTTTCTCCCTTTACGACGATGCCATTTTTGCCTGGCTTTACGACTAGAAAAAAGCCTTCATCTTCATTTTTTGTGTAGATGAGCCTCTCGTTTCGGCCATTTGCTTGCCAAAGAAATTTGATCTTGTCGTTACCAAATGGAAACGAGAGCTCTTTTAAGGACGAAGCGATGAAATTTGGCATTATTTTATGCTAACTTCTGCTTTTGATGACTTATCAGAGGCGATGCCGTACTCATCGACTGCTACCACGCTGTAAGAGTAGCTAGCACCCGCTTGAACGCTGTCATCTCTAAGCCCAGTATCACTTATACCGCTAAAGACTTTCTCGCTAGCACCACTTCGATAAACTGTGTATGAGCTAGCTCTATCAACTGCGTTCCAGCTTACATTTACACCGCTACCATCGTAGCTAGCGCTTATGCTTGGAGTTTTTGGCGCGCCAAGTGTGCTACCAACGATCGGCTCTTCTTGCTTCAAGCTCTCAAGACCGTCTTTATCGACCGCTGTCACTCTATAGTACCTTGTCGCTGCGTTTGTGTTTATGAGGTCTTCGTAGGTATTGCTAGTCGTTTTTGCTAGATATGTGTAAGGTAAAATTTTACTTGTCGTTCTATAAACCTTAAAATAAGCAAAATCCTCAGCTGGCGCGTAATCCCACGTTAAGATGATCTTTTTGGGCGCATTTTTAGTCGCTTGGACGTTCGTTACTGATTTAGGGTAACTCCTTTGTTGTGGCGCTTATGTTTTGGCTTGGTTTTGAGATGACGCCAGAAGAAGTTTTAACTAATATCCTATACTCATAAGACCTGCCAGGTTTTACCTCAGTATCGATATACTCGGCGTTTAGTCTGCCATTTACCTCTGCTACTTGGCTAAATTTATTAGCTCCTGCATCACTTCTTTGGATGATGTAGCTTGCTACCGTGCTATCAGGATGTGGTCTCCAGATAACTTTTACACGACCTGGAAGCCCAGTGATAGCTTGTGCAAATGGCACAGAGTCAAGTAGTGGCTTAGTTGTCGCAGTTGCGATCGCACCTGGTTGAGAGATGGCGTTGCTTGAGTAGGTTCTCATCTGATATGAGTAAGTCGTCTCTGGAGCTAGGTCGCGATCCACGTAGTGCGTAGCAAAGCGGTCTTTTATGTTTGCAACTAGTTGCATTTTTGAGTTTGCATCGTTTGGATTTGAGCGGTAAAGGTAGTAGCCAACGACGCTCTCATCGGTCACTGGGTTCCACTCGAAGCCAACTTCTGTCATGTCTGAAATAGTTTTTAAGCTTGTAATCGTTGGTAGTGACGTGCTTTGCTGAGTCGGTACGCTAGAGCCGCATCCCGCTAAGAAAGCTACTAAAAATGGTGTCAATATGCGTAGGGCAAATTTTTTCATCAAAAATCTCCTTGGGAATTTTTTTGTAAATTATTTGGTTAAAGTCATCATACGTTTTTGCGGTAAATTCTACCCTTTTGCCAGTTCGCGGATGGATAAAATAGAGCATATAAGCGTGAAGCATAACCCTGCTTATTTTATCGCCTTGGCTCTTAAATCCGTATAAATCATCGCCTAAAATATGGCGATTTATGCTAGCAAGATGCACTCTTATCTGGTGCGTCCTACCTGTAAAAAGCTTTGCTGCTATCAAATTTACACCGCCTTCGCTTAGCAAATTTACAAAGGCGCTTTTTGCAAATTTAGCATCCGCGACGATCGCTTTTTTTAGGCGGTTGTTTGGATTTCTGCCGATTGGCTTGTCGATGATGACGTCCTCTTTTAGAGGCAAGTCGGTGAGCGCTAGATAAATTCGTCCCATGCTCTTATCGCTTAGCTGCTCGCTTAGTTTTGCGTGGGCGAAGTTGTTTTTAGCAACGACGATAGCGCCACTAGTACCTTTATCTAGGCGGTGGACAATACCAGCTCTTACGTCGCCGTTTAAATTTGAGAGCATAAAGCCTTTTTTATTTAGCCACTCAACAAGTGTCGCCTCTTTGACGCTTGGAGCTTGGTGAACGACGATTTGCGGGGGTTTGTTTAGCACTATGAGATCGTCGTCCTCATAGATGATAGGGATGTCAAAATTTACTTCGTATTCGTTTTGTACCTCTTTTTTTGGGGCAAAATTTACGCAAATTTCATCGTTTTCATTTAACAAAAAGCTTGGTTTTGAGACTGGTTTTAAATTTACGCTTACAAGGGAGTCTTTTATCAAATTTAAAGCTTGATTACGTGAAATTTGAAGCTCTTTGGCCACTGCAACGTCGAGTCTTGAGCTATTTAAAACATTAAATTTAACCAAAATCAAAGCCTTGTTTGTGATATAATCTAGCCCAAAAATTAAGGTTTGCTTCTTGATAAAACTAGATCGGCGTATTTTAACACATTTTGATTTTATTCAGCCGTTTTTAATCATCCCAATCATAGCCATCTCATACATCCTAGTCTCCGAAGCAAACGATATTTTGGCAAACAAACAGCTTGTATATTTTGGCATCGGATTTGTCTCATTTTGCATCGCATTTTTGCTGCCTATTAGGCGTATCGACTGGATCATCCCGATGTTTTACTGGGTTTGCATCATACTACTTTTAAGCGTTGATATCTTTGGCGTTAGCAAGCTTGGAGCAAGACGCTGGCTTGAAATTCCCTTCGTTCACTTCACACTTCAGCCCTCAGAGCTGATGAAGCCAGCATTTTTGCTGATGCTAGCCTATCTAGTCAAGCAGCGCCCGCCAGAGGTCGATGGATACGGGCTAAAAGACTTTTTAAGGCTTAGTTTTTACATACTTTTGCCTTTTGCGCTCATCATGAAAGAGCCTGATCTTGGCACCGCGCTCATACTTTTGATAGTTGGCTACACTATCCTTTTTGTCATCGGCGTAAATAAGAAAATTTGGATCTGCATCATCCTTGCCATAGGCTTTTCGGCGCCGGTTTTGTATGAAAATTTGCATGATTATCAAAAAAAGAGGATCCACGACTTCATCGCCGAAGAGCCAAGCTACCACGTCAAACAAAGTATCATCGCCATAGGTAGCGGCGGGCTAAAAGGCAAGCCAAAGGACGAGGCAACGCAAACGCACTTTAAATTTTTGCCAATCGCCACGAGTGACTTCATCTTTGCCTATAATATCGAGCGTTTTGGCTTTTACGGAGCGCTTCTTTTACTGGGGCTTTATGGAGCGCTTATAACGCACTTACTTAGCCTAAACTACGGGCTTAAGAATGATTATTTCACGCAGGTGACCGCCACTGGCATAGCTGCGCTCATCTTTGTTTATGTGGGGGTAAATGTCTCGATGACGATCGGTTTTGCGCCGGTTGTGGGCGTGCCGCTGCCGTTTTTTAGCTATGGCGGAAGCAGCTTTGTCACCTTCATGGTACTTTTTGGGATACTGCAAAATCTGCTAACGTTTAGGTTTGATCAGACCTACCGCTCGGTGAAATTTAAATTTTAAAATTTATAAATTTATTTTGTCAAATCAGACAAGCGTCAGGCAAATTTTGAAATTTCATGAACGAGTAATTTCGGCTCTAAAATTTGAGCTAAGCGGTAAGCGAAGCCAAATTTTAGTAGTCAATTCTTGCGAGTGAATGGAATTTTAAAATTTGTAAAATAGCTTCATTAAATTTGTAAATTTCTTTTTATCCAAAAGGGAGACAAGGGGACTCGAGTTACGAGGCCGTCCCCTTATCCCCCCCCCTTTTTTTTTAAATCCCCTAAACCCCTCGCACGTTCAAGGTGGCATGCAATAGCACTATAGTGCCACATGCGGTTAAGATACTCTGATAAATTTTAAAATTAGAGCTGGCATATCACGACTCTAAATTTAGTGGTGAGCTTTGCGAGACCTAAATTTAGTAGTCTGCTAAGGCGAGTGAGTAAGATTTTAAAATTTGCAAAAGCTGAAATTTACAAAATCAATCCTATTTCTCCCCCTTAAACAGAGAAACAAAATACTCATCGATATTAACGCCATCTTTTTTCATATCTTTTAGCCTTAGCCTTACGTCGGCATCTTGCCAAAGAAGTGGTGGTAGCGCAAACATCACCTTATCAAGGCTAAAATTTCTTACATCATCGCACCAGCTATCCCAGCGGTAAAGCTCATAAAATTTGGATATATCCCCACAAAGCGCCCAGTATAAAAACTGCGAGTAGCCAAGCTGCGTATCTTCCCATTTGCCACTATCTGGTGCGTAGTAAAAGACGTTGCCAGCTTTGCCACCAAAGGCGCCGCCATTTACCGCGAAAAATCCGCCCAAAACATCATCCGCCACGAGCAAATAGCCAGGCATCTGCCCTGCTTCGCTAAAGCTTTTGCCAAGATTGAAGCTGTAAATTCCGCGCTTCATCTGCTCGCATCCTGAGCCAAGCAGGCGCAACCAACCGCCATCTATCACTATGCCACCACACCCATAAACAAGCGCTCCCATCGGCGAGCGAGTGGTGACCTGAAGCCCTAAAAGCTCGCTTTGCGCCCTGCTCTCATCGCGAGACAAAATTTCATAGCCATTTTTGGCCTCTTTTAGCCACTCTTCGATCAGCGCCCAGCCTGGCTCATTTGTATCTATAAGCTCATCTAAAGCTCTCATTTTCTGTCCTTGCGATAAATTTGATGAAATTTAAAAGAAGAATTTGGCGAGCTGCCCCGCCAAATTTATACAAGTAGATTATTTTGCGTCCCAAGCTAGGATCGTGTTACCCTCGGCGTCTGTAGCCACGTCGCCCATGCCCATGATGTTGTAGCCGCAATCTACGTAATGAACCTCGCCTGTTACGCCACTAGCTAGGTCGCTAAGCAGATACATAGCGCTGTTGCCGACATCTTCAGTGGTGACGTTGCGTTTTAGCGGGCTATTTACTTCGTTGTAGCGCAAGATCATTCTAAAATCGCCTATTCCGCTTGCAGCAAGCGTTTTAATTGGACCTGCGCTGATCGCATTTACGCGGATATTTTTAGCGCCAAGGTCGTGTGCTAGGTAGCGAACTGAGCTTTCAAGTGCTGCTTTGGCAACGCCCATGACGTTGTAGTGTGGCACAAATTTTGGTCCGCCAAGGTATGTAAGAGTTAGCACCGAGCCGCCCTCTTTTAGCACCGGTAGGACCGCGCGAGTAAGGCTTAGCAGTGAATAAACGCTAGTACCCATCGCTATGTCAAATGCCTCTTTTGTGGTATTTACAAACTCGCCCTCAAGCGCCTCTTTTGGCGCATACGCCACAGCGTGCACGACAAAGTCGATCTCGCCAAGGTCTTTTTTGATCCTATCAGCAAGGACGTCTAAGTGAGCTTGGTTATTTACGTCAAGCTCATAGACAAATTTGCTACCAAACTCCTCAGCGATCGGCTCTACGCGCTTTTTAAGAGCGTCGTTTAGGTATGTAAATGCCATCTGCGCACCTTGATCGTGACAAGCTTTTGCGATGCCGTATGCTATTGACTTGGCGTTGGCAACGCCTACGATTAGACCTTTTTTACCTTTTAAAATCATCATTTCTCCTTTTATTTTGTTTGACTTTTAAGCGATATTTAAATTTTAAACCAAATTTAATAGTGGCAGTATCGTGATATGAATTTTAATGTTGTGTAGAAATTTTAGATCAAGACTAGGCATATAGCCTGTCGCAGACTTAAAATTTCGAACTCATTAAAAAAGCGCTCATGAGACAACGCGTATCAAATTTAAAAAATTATTCGCATCCCAGCTAGCTGTGCCTACTAAAACCCCATCGCAGCTTTTTATACCTGCGATATCAGCGATGTTTGCTGCATTGACGCTTCCGCCGTAAAGTAGCGGCACATTTGCCTTTGTCTTTAAAAAACTTAGCACCTCATCTATCTGCTCTATGCTAGCGCTTTTGCCCGTTCCTATCGCCCAGATCGGCTCATAGGCGATGACTAAATTTTTATAATCTAGATCGATATTTTCAAGCTGACGGCTTAGAAATTCTTTGGTCGCTCCGCTCTCATTTGTGCTTAAATTTTCGCCGATGCAGTAGATCACGTTCCAGCCATTTTTTGCGGCAAAGTCAAATTTCGCTCGCAAAAACTCCTCGCTTTCGTTTAAAATTTCACGCCTTTCAGAGTGGCCGATCAGCACATCTTTGATCTCAAATTCATCAAGCATCACTTTGCCGATCTCGCCGGTAAATGCCCCGCTCTCACAAGGGTAGAAATTCTGCGCCCCAAGCCTAAAAAGATGCCTTTTTTCATCAAAGGCACTAGCTGGAGCAAATACGCTCACGTCGTCGTTTGCGCTTAAATTTTCGTCTAAAATTTTCGCGTACTCTCTAAAGCTCTCTCTTGTGTGGTTGCACTTTAAATTCGCTAGAAATTTCAAGACCTACTCCTCTTTTCTAAGCGGCTTTATGCCAGGCAGCTCTTTGCCTTCTATTAGCTCCAAGCTCGCACCGCCGCCAGTTGAGATAAATGTCATCTCATCAGCGTCGCCTGCGCGCTCGACCACGTCAGCCGTATCGCCACCGCCAACGACGGTTGTCGCGTGAGTGTCGATGATAGCGTGGCTCATTTTGATGCTACCTTTGCTAAATTTATCCATCTCAAAAACGCCCATAGGTCCGTTCCACCAGATAGTTTGTGCATCGGCGATGACCTCTTTAAATAGCCTAATCGACGCAGGTCCTATATCAAGCCCCATCCAGCCATTTGGGATCTCTTGCGCAGGGACATATTTTACGGCACTTTCAGCTGAAAATGTCTGAGCAGCGACGACATCTACTGGTAGGTAGATTTTCACTCCTAGCTCTTTGCCTTTTTGTAAAATTTGCCTTGCATCTTCGATGAGCTCTTCTTCAAGTAGCGAATTTCCGATGTTTTCGCCAAGTGATTTTAAAAATGTAAATGCCATACCGCCGCCAATTATGAGCTTATCGACGCGTGGCAAAAGGTTATGCAAGGCTTGTAGCTTGCCACTAACCTTTGAGCCACCCACGACTGCGACAAATGGACGAGATGGATGTTTTATCAAATTTTGAGCGAAATTTATCTCTTTTTGTAGTAAAAATCCCGCTGCTTTGTGCTTTTCATCATAAAATTTAGTGATCGCTTCAACCGATGCATGAGCCCTGTGGCAAACGCCAAATGCGTCATTTATGTAAAATTCGCCAAATCCTGAAAGCTCTTTTGCCAAAGCCTCGTCATTTTTGGTCTCGCCCTTTTCGAAGCGTAAATTTTCTATCATTAAAATTTCGCCTGGCTTTAGAGCCGCAGCCTTTGTTTTAGCATCATTTCCGATCACATCTTCAGCAAATATCACCTCTCTATCAAGCAGTCTTGATAGCCTCTTTGCCACGCCTTGAAGTGAAAATTTCTCTTCATAGCCATTTTTTGGACGCCCTAAGTGACTAGCCAAAACCACGCTGCAGCCATTATCCAAGCAGTAGCGGATAGTTGGTATCGCTGAGCGGATCCTACGGTCATCAGTGATGTTTAAAAACTCATCCATAGGCACGTTAAAATCGCACCTTATAAAGACTTTTGCACCATTAAGCTCAAGGTCGTTGATCGATAAAATATCACTCATTTTTCACCCTTTAAATTTACTTTGTAGCCACGATCTTAGCAAGATCAACAAGCCTTGTTGAGTAGCCCCACTCGTTGTCGTACCACGCAAAGACCTTCACCATATCATCAGCGATAACCTGCGTAGTGTCGCTCGCTACGATGCTGCTAAAGGTGCTCGTGCAAAAGTCGCTGCTAACCCTGTAGTCGTCATCGACGAATAAAATTCCCTTTAAATTTGACTCCGCAGCCGCCCTAAATGCCTCGTTTATCTCCTCTTTGCTAGCTGGTCTTTTTAAAACCGCCGTTAGATCGACCATTGAGACGTTTGCCACTGGCACGCGGACCGCTTGGCCGTGCAGCTTGCCACTTAGCTCGGGGAGCACTTTAGCGATCGCTTTTGCAGCTCCGGTGGTCGTAGGTCCGATATTTAGCGCTGCTGCGCGTGAGCGGCGGAAGTCTTTAGCTTTTACATCAACTAGGCTCTGACCATTTGTATATGCGTGGATCGTAGTCATTAGCCCTTTTACGATGCCAAATTTATCGTTTAGCACCTTTGCCACTGGAGCTAGGCCATTTGTGGTGCAGCTTGCGTTTGAGACGATCGCCTCGCCTGCGTATTTATCGTCATTTACGCCAACTACAAATGTCGCTGTATCGTCTTTTGCTGGAGCGCTCATGACGACTTTTTTGACGCCGCGAGCAAGATATGGCTCACATTTTTCAGTGGTTAAAAACTTGCCAGTGCACTCTAAAACCACGTCTACGCCGTAGTCTGCGTAGCTAAGCTCGTTTAGATCTCTTGTAGAAAAAACTCTTATCTTTTTGCCATTTACTTCTATAAAATCGTCGCTTATCACCTTAACGTCTTGCTTAAATTCGCCATGCACGCTGTCGTATTTGAGCAAATACCTCGTCATATCCCTTGTTGCGGTGTCGTTAATAGCGACAAGCTCAACATCATCACGCTCTAAAATAATACGAGCAGCACACCTACCGATACGCCCAAAGCCGTTTATTGCTACTTTAACTGACATCTTAGCTCCTTTTGATATAATTACGCCTAATTCTACAAAAAAGAATTTTAAAACAAATATAAACAAGGCACTTTAATAGATGAAGTTAGCACTTTTTGGCGGGAGCTTTGATCCGGTTCATTTAGGACACGATAGCATTGTGAAAATGGCACTAAGCGGCCTTGACATCGACAAGCTCATCATCATGCCAACTTTTATAAGTCCCTTTAAGAGCGAATTTTCAGCTCCGCCAGAGCTTCGCCTAAAGTGGATAAGAGAAATTTGGGGCGGCCTAGAGAAGGTCGAGATCTCAGACTATGAGATAAATTTAGCTCGCCCAGTGCCTACCATAGAGACGGTTAAGTATTTGTATGAGAAATTCAAGATAGAGAAATTTTATCTCATAATAGGCGCGGACCACCTAGCCACGCTTGATAAGTGGCATGGCTACGAGGAGCTAAAAAATTTAGTGCAGTTTGTGATAGCTAAGCGCAATCACATAGAAATTCCACAAAATTTACAAAAAATGGACGTGCACGTGGATGTTAGCTCGTCGCAGATCAGGCATCAAAAGGGGCTTGATGAGCTACCTAGCGAGATAAAAGATGAAATTATAAATTTTTACCAAGGATTAAAGATGCAAGAGAGATCGATGCAAGAGCGCACCGAAAGTATAGTTAAGGTTTTAGACGCAAAAAAGGCTGAAGAGATACAAGTGTTTGATATGAGTGGGGATGATTATTTCGTAAAGGCCGTGGTTATCGCTACTACGCTTGGCGAGAGGCACGCTTACTCGCTGGCTGAGGATCTAAAAGAGGAGCTTAAGCCTCTTGGGGAGAAATTTATAGGCACTGAGAGCTCGCCTGACTGGATCGTGATGGACCTTGGCGACATTTTGATACATCTTTTGAGCCCAGCTTACAGAGCAAAATACAACATCGAAGAGTTTTTGCAAAAACTAAAAACTAGCAAAGAGTCTTAACAAAGACAAGCGATGAGCAAATAAGCCATAAAAATATAAAAAATGCTAGCAAAAATGGCTTTTTGCCCGTCGCTTTAAATATACTCCTATCTATCCCAAACCCTAAAGCACACATCGCTACGCAAAGGCAGATACTAGCGGCTAGCTTTAAAATTTGCACCAAATTTTCAGGGAAAAATGGCAAAGATCTAACGCAGATCGCCACTAAGAAAAATAGCGCAAACCATGGTATGCTCTTTAGCTTTGAGCCACCACTATTTTGGCTTAAATTTAAGAAATTTAGCAAAAACAAAAATGGCACAAGCATGATGACACGAAGCATTTTTATGATGACGGCGGTGCTACTTGCTGTGCCATCAAATGCCGCTGAGGCTGCCACTACGTGAGCTACTTCGTGAAGTGAGCCGCCGATAAAAAAGCCAGTTTGGTGTGGCGTGAGAGCTAGAAATTTAGCGATAAATGGATAGATAAACATGCCAATCGTCCCAAAGAGCACCACCGTGCAAATGGCGATAGCAAGCTTGTTTGCGTCTGCTTTTATCTCATTTTGAGTAGCCATGACAGCAGCTGCGCCGCATATACTTGCCCCTGAGCCAATGAGCACGGCACTATCCTTGCTAAGCCCCAAAGCTTTAGCGGTAAAAAGCGCAAAGCAAAAGGTCGCAAAGACCATAAAAGCTGCGTATATCACGCCTAGAGTGCCGACACTTGCGATCTCGCTAAGGCTTATGTTAAAGCCAAAAAGTATGATGCCTAGCCTTAAAATTTGCTTCCCAGCGATCGCTACGACGCCACTACTTTTTAAAATTTGAGTCTGTTTGGTGAAAAGATTTGCAAAAATGGCGCCTAAAATGATAGAGATGATGAGTGGGCTGGTGTGAAATTTAGCCAAAAGTGTGTTTGAAAGCGCAAAAGAAACACCGCATATGAGCGCTAAAACAAGCACAGCAAAAAATTTATGAGACATATTTTAACCTTAACTCTTTTTTTAAAAATGCAATTAGCACGTTTGGGTATAATTAGACGAATTTTATAATGCAAATTTAAAATAAAGATAAAGGGATAGGCCTATGATCATCCTTGGCGAAAAATATACTTTCACCAAACTCGAGCTAGAGAAGCTTAGGAAGAAATTTGGCCAGGTGAATTTTTTATCCCCTGAAAATAGCGACGCTAAAGCTTTGCGAAGCGCGCTAGAAAATCTCATAAAATCAGGCAAAAAAGACAGATCTAGTTATATTCTAAGGCAACACATAAACAAAATGTTTTAGACAAAGGTCTTTTTTGCAAGAAGTTTAAATTTAACTACATCCTATCTTTAGCCGTGATTCCCATTATATTAAATGCTGTTTTTATCGAGACAGCAACGACTGCAAATACCTTTAGTAAGCTATCTTCATTTTCATTTCCAACCACACGGTTTTCATTATAAAATTTATGAAAGCTAGCAGCCAGCGACTTTAGATAGTCTGGTATCTTTTGAAGCTGCCTTGAGATAAAAGCATCCTCTAAAATTTCAGGCAAGATAAGCGCTTCAAAAAGTAAATTTTTAGCATTTTCATCTAGACATTCAAAGTCTGCATTTATCACGTCACTGACGCTTTTTCCAGCTTTTGCAAAGACCTGATTTATCCTAGCGTGAGCATAATTTATATAAAAAATAGGGTTTGAGCTATCCTCTTTTTTAAGCTCATCCACGTCAAATTCCAAACTACTCGTATTTGCCTTGCTTATAAAAATAAATCTAAGCGCCTCAGCACCGATCTCGCTCGCGATATCGCTCATCAGCACCGCATTGCCAGCGCGCTTGCTCATTTTGTATGGCTTACCCTCTTTTAGCAGGCTAACCATCTGCATAAGTATCACTTCAAGCCTGTTTTCATCGTGACCAAGGAAATTTATCGCAGCCTTTAGCCTTGCGATATATCCATGGTGATCCGCGCCCCAAATGTTTATATAGTGGTCAAAATTTTTCTCAAATTTAGCGTTATGATAGATAATATCGCCAGCTAAATATGTCGGTCTGCCGTCATTTCTAACCACAACCCTATCGTTATCGTCGCCAAGTGTGGTAGAAGCGATATATATAGCGCCCTCTCTTTCATACATTTGGTTTGAGCGTTTTAGCTTGTTTATGGTTGGCTCCAGGCGGTCATAAAGAGCTTTTTCACTGGCCCAGCTCTCTATAAATATCCCAACATCAGCCAAGTCTTTTTTGATGATCTCAAGTACGATATCCTTGCCAAATTCGGCAAGCTCAAGGTTTCTGCTCTCGTCATAAAAAATTTCCTTGCCAAATTTCTCATTTGCAAGCTTAGCGATATCTAAAATATAATCCCCGCGGTAATATTTCTCTGGATAGACGACGCTTTCGTTAAAAAGCTGCTCTTTGGCTGCAAGTGATATCGATGTGCCAAGCATATCTATTTGATTGCCAGCATCGTTTATGTAGTATTCTGTCGAGATAGCGTAGCCAAGTCTTTTGCCAAGTCTTGCCAAAGTATCGCCATAAACTGCGCCTCTAACGTGTCCAATGTGAAGCGGCCCAGTCGGATTTGCGCTGATGTATTCTATTAAATAGCTATCTTTTTTCGCATCTTCTTTTGCAAAATTTTCGCTATCTAGCAAAATTTGCTTTGAAATTTCATCTAAAAATTCACTCTTAAGCTTGAAATTTAAATAGCCATTTACCGCGCTAGCTTCCACTATCTTACTATCACTAAATTTATCAGCAAACTCGCTAGCTATCATAGCTGGAGACTTTCTTAGCTCTTTTGCGAGGCTAAAAAGCGGCGTCGCATAGTGGGCTAAATTTTTATCCTTTGGCTTTTCAAGCACAAATTCTCGCTCTAAAACCTTTGAAATTTCAGCTTTTACTTTATCTTTCAACTCTAAAACCTACGCGTTTTTAGTTGTTTCTTCTATCTTTTGACTAACTGCACTCTCTTCTTTATGCTCGACTTTTTCGCTCTTTTCAGGGGTTGTGTCCTCCATCTCAGCTTTAAAAGTCTTTATGCCTTTGCCTAGTCCTTTTGCAAGCTCTGGGATCTTCTTTGCTCCAAAAAGTAATACAATGATCGCTAAAACGATCAACCAGTGGCTAATACTAAAAGAACCCATCTTTTCTCCTTATCAAATTTTCTCAAAATATTATCATAAATTCCTGAATTTCTAACAATCTATCCACTCGTCGATGACATTTCTTAAGTTTATCTTAGTACTTTTTAACCTCATCGCTCGAAGGATTGATTTTAGCCCTTTATAGCTCTTTTCTATATCATCATTTACTAAAAAATAATCATACTCTAAAATATGCTCCATCTCACCAACTGCGTTCATTAAGCGATTTTCTATCGTCTCATCACTATCTGTTCCGCGGTTTTTCAAGCGCCTTTTTAGCTCTTTTTTATTTGCAGTAGTTATAAAAACCGAAGTGATGTAGCTTTTAAATTTCTCAAGTGCGATGTGAAAGCCCTGCACATCGATGTCAAATATCACTATCTTTCCAGCCTCAAGCGCTGCTAAAACTGGCTTTAGGCTCGTGCCATAGTAGTTTTTATGCACCTGTGCCCACTCTAAAAACTCGCCTTTTTCTATGCCGCTTTTAAATTCATCTTCTTTTATAAAATAATAATCCACCCCATCAACTTCGCCTTCTCTTATGGCTCTTGTTGTGCTTGAGATAGAAAAATATAGGTCTTTCTCTTCCTTTAAAAGACGGCCCAAAAGCGTGCTTTTACCGCTTCCACTAGGTCCAGAAACTACTAAAATTTGTCCTTGCAACTACTTTTCCTCGAAACTTATATTTATCTTAATATTCATATCTTTTAGCACATCTCTTAGCGAGCTCTCATTTAGCGACTCGTGGACGTGTTTTGTGATCTTTTTAGTTAGCTCTTCTTTATAGTCTTCTTTTGTATCATTTTTTGAGCTTGTTTGAGGTATGTCTTTTAGTCCAAATGCCGCTAACATCGTGTTTTCATCTATGTCATCTATCGATGCCGCGTCAAAATTTAACTCACTTGATGCCGCGTCTTTGCTCTCTTCTTGCGCGTCATCTTCTTGAGCATTTTCTTCTTCGAAAGTTTCATCCGTAAGACCTAGATCTTCTTTAGCTTCTGGCTCGCTAACATCTTCTAACTCTTCTACTGGCATCTTATTAGAAGCGTTTTTGCCATCACTAGGCTCTAAATTTTCTAGCTCCTCACTTGAAATTTCATCCAAAGCCTCTTCTTCTATATCCTCTTCTGCTTTTTCATCATCTACTTGAATTTGCTCTTCATCAGCCTCAGATATCTCATCTAAATTCTCATCATCCTTAGGCTCATCTTCTAAATTTAGCTCATTTTCAAGGCTATCTTCATCATCAAATTTAGCTAGCTCATCTAAATTTAGCTCTTCTTGCTCTAAATTTTGAACATCTAGCTCAGCATCATTTAAATTTTTATTTTCTTCGTCAGCCTCTTCACTATTTAGCTCTTCATCAAGCGAATCGATCTCACTAAGCTCAAATTTACTCTGATCTATCTCGTCAAGTTCGCCATCTACCTTCTCGTCATCGACTAAGCCTGCAACGTCATTTTGGCTAATAATATCATCTAAATTTTCCCCAAGAGCCTCATCTATCTCAGAAGTCTCAGGCATATTTTCTATCTCATCTACAAGCGAGCTAAGCTCTGCTAGATCGCTCTCTTTGCCCATTGCAGCACCAAGGCCCATCTCTTCTTCAGCACTCTCATTCGCTATCTCACTCTCATCAACCAGGTCTTCGCTCACAAGCTCTTTTAGCTCATCAAGCTCCTCCAAAGAGTCAAGCAGCCCCTCGTCACTTTCGATCTCAGGCATGCTAATGTCACTATCCATCTCAAGATCATCAGTAGCGCTTTCTGAGAGTTCTTTATCAAGATCTGCAAAATTTTCTAAATTTGTATCGATATCAGGCAGCTTAAAACCTGACATCTCGTCAAAACTCATAGCCTCATCACTAAAGTCGCCAAAGTCGCTTTCGCCTTGCTCGCTCGCACCATGCTCAGCAACTGGCTCATCTTTTGGCCTATTTTGCTCAAAAACACTTATAAATTCAGTCGGTAAAAATGGTTTTTCAAGCATCAAAGTAGCAAATTCTGGTTTGCTCTCGCCACGACTTGCTAGATACATCACATCTTTTGTAGTCGCAAGCTCACTGCTGTCCACGTCGCTGTCGATTATGATAAAGTCAAACTGAGCATCGTCAAATCCATTTAGATCCTCAAATTCGCTATATTCGGTACCGATTTTATTCAGACT
Organism: Campylobacter concisus; assembly: GCA_018371535.1. Taxonomy (GTDB): domain Bacteria; phylum Campylobacterota; class Campylobacteria; order Campylobacterales; family Campylobacteraceae; genus Campylobacter_A; species Campylobacter_A concisus_BO. The sequence continues at coordinate 22,309 of JAHAKU010000015.1, read as the reverse complement.
TAAAGTTATCAGACGTGAAACTGCTGGATTTTTATTTATAAGAGCAACTTTCATCATCCCTCCTTGTAATAGTAAAAGCCTATTCTATGATAAATTTCATTGCTATTTTCTTAAAAAAACAGAGCCGGCAGATCATTTATCACTTTTAAAAGCAGGTCACTCGTGATCTTCATAATGCCTGCTAAAATGGCTATCAAAACGGAAAATCCGATCGTTACTTTGATAGGATAGCCGATAACCAGTAGGTTAAACTGCGGCATTGTCTTCATAAGCATGCCAAAAATGGAGTCTGAGAGCAAAGAAAGCGCGATGATCGGAAATGACATGATAAAGCCAAACATAAACAAATTTGTAAATAAATTTATCGCATAGCTCATTATACCAGGGCGTGGATAAAAATCTCCTAGAGGCACCACAGCAAGAGAGCTAGCGTAAAATTTAAGAAGCAAATGATGCCCATCAAAAGCTAGAAATGTTAGCAGCGCGATGAAATTTATAAGGTTTGCTATGACTGGGGAGTTTGTGCCAGTTTGTGGGTCAAGCACAGAGGCCATCGAAAAGCCCATGACCATGGAAATTTGCTCGCCCGCCATTTGAAGCGTGGCAAAGATGATGGTTAGCATAAGTCCAGCACTAAGACCCAGCATCACCTCGCCAAGTATCTCGCCAACTAGGAAATTTATAGAGTTTTCATGAGCTTTTGAAAGGGGGAAAAGCACGACGCATAGGACAAAAGCTAAAAGCGTTTTTACGGTAAGCGGAACTTGGTTGTGCGAGTAAAACGGAAAAAAGACGATGAGACCGCTTAGGCGTGCAAATAAAAGCATAAAAACTATGGTCTTATCAGCTCCAAAAAATTCTACTAGTTCCATTTTGCTCTTTTTAAATTTTTGCTAATTTTACAAAATTTTACTTTGTTTTTAAATTTATGTGGTCGTTTTTAGAAATTTGAAGCTAAATTTTAAGAAATTTGCACAAGCTCTTTGTTCTCAAGCTTGTATGAGTTATCGCATTTCGCGGCTAGGTCGTTGTCGTGAGTGACTAGAACAAGGGCAGCGTTATTTTCATTTATGTAGTCAAATAAAACTTGCATCACTTCATTTGCCGTTTGCTTATCAAGGTTGCCCGTTGGCTCGTCTGCAAAGATGATCTTTGGCTTTTTAGTAAGCACTCTAGCAATGCTGACGCGCTGCTGCTGGCCGCCACTTAGCTCGCCAACTTTTTGATTTATTACGCTTGAAATTTTAAGCGCTTCAAGATCATTTTTTTCTATATTTTCACCAGATAAGATACTTGCAAGCTCGATATTTTCATAAGCACTAAAACCTTTAAAAAGATAGTGCGACTGAAAAATAATGCCAAAATGAAGCCTTCTAATGGCCAAAAGCTCATTTTGAGAAAGCTCATAGATTGATCTATCTTGGTAGATGACCTCGCCAAAATTTGGTTTTAAAAGTGTTGAAAGTATGTGTAAAAGTGTTGATTTGCCACAACCGCTAACACCGGTTATCGCGATACTTTGTTTTTGATTGAGAGTTAAATTTATATTGTTAAAGAGCGTATAATCATACGCAAAGCCTAGATTAGACGCTCTTAAAATTTCCATTAGCCTATTTGAGCAGCAACTTCTGCAGCAAAGTCATCTACTTTTTTCTCTAAGCCTTCACCAAGCTCGAAACGAACGTATTTTACGATCTCGATCTTGCCGCCAAGCTCTTTGCTCTTCTCTTCGATAACTTGTTCGATAGTCTTTTTATCGTCCATTACATAAAACTGACCTAAAAGTGTAAGGCGTTGGTCAAGCACTGTGTTATCAGCGTAAAATCTCTCGATCTTACCAGGGATGATCTTGTCCCAAATTTTCTCAGGTTTGCCCTCAGCTTTTAGCTCTTCTTCTATCGCTTTTGTAGCTTTTGCAAGCTCAGCCTCACCTATCTGGCAGCGGCTAGCATACTCAGGGATGTGGTGAAGTGGCTTGCCTAGGCGTTTTAGCTCTTCATTTTCTTTTTCAAGCTCAGCGCGAAGTGCGATAAATTCCTTCTCAACAAAATCTTTATCAAGGTCTTTGTAGCTTATAACGCTTGGCTTCATAGCAGCTGCGTGCATACATAAATTTCTTATAAATTCAGCTGCTTTGTTTGCAACTTCAGCACTTTCGCAAGCTGCACCGATAAGTACGCCGACACGGCCATTTGAGTGAACATAGCCATTTACCACGCCCTTATCATCAGCGCTAATAGTCTCAAAGCGGCGAACTACAAGGTTTTCGCCGATAGTTGCGATCTGAGTCTTGAAGTATTCTTCAAATTTAACACCGTTTAAAGTGCTCGCGTTTAGCTCTTCAACTGTTTTTATGCCACTTGATTGGATGTGAGCTGTTGCGTCTTTTGCAAGTGCTTGAAACTGTGGGTTTCTAGCAACGAAGTCAGTCTCAGAGTTGATCTCGCTGATAGTTGCTTTTTTGCATTTTGAGCAAACTTCAACACTTACTAAGCCCTCACTTGCAAGGCGGTCGGCCTTTTTAGCGGCTTGACCTAGGCCTTTTTCACGAAGGATATCAACAGCTTTTTCCATGTCGCCATTTGCTTCGCCAAGTGCCTTTTTGCAGTCCATCATGCCAGCTCCGGTTGATTCGCGGAGCTCTTTTACCATTTGTGCAGTTATTTCCATTACTCTTCGTCCTCGCCAAAGTCTTCTTCGCTCATAGCCTCAGCTACAACTGCGTCTTTCTCATCTTGGCTTACTTCTTCGCCAGCAGCTTGCTCGCCACCATCTTGCTCAAGAAGTGATTTACCTTCATTGATCGCCTCAGCCATCTCTTGGCAGAAAAGCTGAACAGAGCGGATCGCGTCGTCGTTTCCTGGGATAGGATAATCAACAACATCAGGATCGCAGTTTGTATCGATCGGTGCTACAACTGGTATTTTTAGGCGATTTGCCTCTTGAACGGCGATTTTTTCTTTAACTGTATCAACAACAAATATCATATCAGGTAGGCTTTTCATATTGCGGATACCACCAAGAGTTGCGATAAGCTTCTCTTTTTTGCGGCGAAGCATCAAAGCCTCTTTTTTAGTTAGTAAATTTATCGAGCCATCTTCTTCCATAGTCTCGATAACTTCTAGTTTGCGGATAGACTGGCGGATAGTACCGAAGTTTGTCATCATACCACCTAACCAGCGGTGGTTTACATAAGGCATTCCACATTTTTCAGCGTACTCTTTGATAGCGTCGATAGCTTGTTTTTTAGTACCGACAAATAGCACCGACTTACCTTCAGCAGCTGCGTCACGAACGATGTTGTAAGTGTAGCGGAAGTAGCGGATAGTCTTTTGTAAATCTATAATATAGATACCTTTTCTCTCGCCAAAGATAAATTTTTTCATCTTTGGGTTCCAGCGGCGTGTTTGGTGACCAAAATGTACGCCACACTCTAATAAATCTCTCATAGTTACCATGAGTTTCTCCTTGTTATAGGCATTTTGCCTTGAATTTAGTTTTATCCTCCACGACCATTAATGCTTTCGCACAACCAAATTTAGGATTGTCGTGTGTGAAATAAAGCTTGGATTATATTGAAACTTGGCTTTATTGAAGCTAAATTTAAAGATATTTTTAGCTACAAATAAAGCTCAAATTTTCATAAATTTACTCGAAAAAGCCTTTTTTAACGACCTTTTCATCTTTAACACAAAACTCGCCTTTTGCGATCACGTCATATAAATTTAGCTCCTCGTCAAAGACGCAAAGATCAGCGTCCTTGCCAACTTTTATCTCGCCTTTTTGGCTTAAATTTAGATATCTTGCCACGTTTTTGCTCATCAAGGCCAAGGTGTCTTCTATCTTTAAAATTTTATTTCTCACTAAAGCTTGCAATACCTCTAAATTTGACGCACATGAGGCACAGCCATATCCCACTAGATCGCCATTTTCGTTAAATTTAGGCACGCTGCCGTTGCCATCAGAGCTCATCGTTAGGTGCTCTAAATTTAGCCCATTTTCAAGGCCATAAGCCACCACCTCGTGAAGCGGGGCAAATTTACTTCCACCGCTTGTGATATCGACGTTTCCGCCCATTTTTTGAAATTTCAAAGCCTCGTTAAACAAGTCTTTCGTCCTAGCGCAGTGCGTCGGCGAGAAGTAATGAACTGGGAATTCGTAGTCTTTTATCACCTTAAAGACGTTGTCAAATTTCTCGCTTAGTCCGCCCATGTGCATGTGAAGCACGCCACCTTTTTTAGAGACCATGCCGCCTATGCGTATCTTGCTTAGAATTTTGATAAGCTCCTCTTTTGAGACGTAGCTGCCGCGGTTGTCGGTCAGTGCGATCTTTACGCCGATCACTTTGTCGATTAGTATGAGGTCTTTTGCGATGTCGCCGGTAAATGTCACACAGGGGCTTGCGTATGAGCCGGTGTGGATGAAGGTCGAGATGCCCTCAAACTCGAGCGCTTTTGCTTTGGAGTAGAGATTTTCTAGGCTTCTAGTGACACCATCAGTCCCCAAAACGCCAACAAGCGTCGTAGTGCCGTATTTTACGATCTGGCTAAGCGTGATCTCAGGCGTTCTTGAGTGATATCCGGCCTCGCCGCCACCACCCGTGATATGCACGTGCTGATCAATGAGGCCTGGAGCTAAAACCTTGCCCTTTAGGTCGTAAATTTCAAGCCCTTCGATGTTAAAATTTAGCCCCTCGCCGATGGCTAAAATTTTACTGCCACCTACCAAAACATCGCGCTTGTCAAGAAATTTTGGCGTGTATAGATTAGCATTTTTAAGCAAAAGCATCTTCTCTCCTTTATTTGCTAAGTTGAACTTTTTCTTCTATCTCCATCAGTTTTATAAAAATTTGCTCGATATTTTCCCTATCCACGGCACTTAGCTCCATCTTTTTTGAGCTAAATAGCATCTGCACAAACTCTTCGTTCATAAGCTGCTCAAAGCCCAAATTTCTAGCGTTTTGAGCTATTTTTGCCGCTAGTGGATTTTTAAAGCTCTCATATCCCATTTTTATCCTTAAATTTCACTGCAAATCCGCAAAATCTACCGCACACGCCGTCTCTTCGGTATGAAAAATATCTCTCGTCGCAGTGCGTGCAGACCTCGCTAAAGTTTAAATTTCTAACCCCAAGTGCGCTAAATTCATCTCTCAAGGCTGCGTTCATATCAAAATTTCTACCTATCTTATATGCGTTAAATTCCCCAAGGTCAAGCTCGCCCACCTCGTAGCAGCCACCTTTTATATTTGCTCCGACAAAGACGCTCATCTCGCCCGCTCTTGAGCCAAATTTCTCGCCCATAAGCGTAACTGCTTTTGTGCAAATTTTTAGCATCACGCCAGCTCTGCCCGCATGAGCCACGCAAATGGCACCCCGCCTCTCATCTATCATCACGACTGGCGAGCAGTCAGCCACCAAAACGCAAATGCCAACATCACTTAAATTTGTGATCACAGCGTCGCACTCTGGCAGCTCGTCTTTTTCATCTTCAAGGACAAAAACCTTGTCCGAGTGGATCTGCTTCATAAATTTAAGCTGCCTAACGCCTAAATTTCTAGCCAAAATTTCTCTATTTTTAATGACATCTTTTGGCTCATCACCCACGTGATCGCCCAAATTTAGCGAGCTAAATTTAGCTTCACTCACGCCACCAAGCCTGTTTGTAAAGCCAGCCGTGATGCCATTTTTATCAAAAACGATCTCTAAATTTTCACGCATCTTCGCTCACTTAGTAGAGGCTTGAAATTCTCTCGACCTCGTCCCAGCTAAGACCGCCATTTTGCTTAGCCTCAAGCATCCTAGCCACGTAGCGAGCCAGCAAGTCGCTCTCGATATTTACGCGTCTGCCGACCTTGAAAGTGCCAAAAAGGCTATCTCTAAACGTGATCGGTATAATGGTTAGTCTTATGCCCTTTGGCAAAATTTCATTTATCGTTAGGCTCACGCCCTCGACACCCACCGAGCCCTTGTTTGCCATAAGAGCCATCGCCTCACGTGGCAGGTCTATGTAAAAATCAACGCCGTTTTCATGCTTTTTTATGGCCGAGATCACGCCGATAAAGTCGATGTGTCCTTGCATCAAATGCCCATCCACACGCTCTCCAAGCTTCATCGCTGGCTCGATATGCACCACGCCACTTAAATTTTCAACCGCGACATTTGCCCTGCTCTCTGCGCTTAGCTCTACGCTAAAGCCATCATCGTATAGCTTGGTCACACTTAAGCAAGCGCCATTTACTGCGATGCTGTCGCCTAAATTTGGGCGAAATTTAGCCTTTAGCCGTAAAACATTTTGCGAGTAGCTAATGACCTCGGCAAGCTCCCTGATTAAGCCATTAAACATATTTTGCCTTTAAATTTTTTAAGAATTTTACTAAATTTTGCCTAAATTTGGCGCATGGATAGCTCTGCTAGTTTTGTGAAATTTAAGCCACACCAAAATAAATTTATGACGCCACGCCAGAGCGTAAAATTTCGCTATGAACTTTAGGCGGCATGCCAAACATCCTTGCGTATTCGCGGCTAAACTGCGACGCGCTCTCATATCCCACGTCAAATGCAGCCTGCGCAACGCCGATATTTTTATTTACGAGCAGGTTTTTGGCCTCTTCCAGGCGGATCTTTTTTTGAAAAGCTATAGGGCTTAGCGAGGTTACGATTTTGAAGTTATGATATAGCGAAGACTCGCTCATATCGCACTCTCTAGCAACATCTTTCATATTTAGTTTTTGCGAAAACTCGTTTTTTATCTTTGCTACGGCTCGTGAAATTTTATTTAAAACGCTGCCTTGCATCGCAAATTTACTTAAAAAATAGCCGCTTTTATCGTTTGTTGCGAGCATATAAAGTATCTCTTTTTTAGCAAGGTCTGAGAGAAATTTGACCTTATCTTTTGGCTTTTCTAGCAGCCAAACAAACCTCAAAACAGGCTCTAAAATCTCATCCGTTAGCTCGCCAAAAAATATGCCTTTTTCGCTTTTTTTGCAAGCTCTGCTCTTTTACATCCACGCCTTTTAGCACTTCATAGACCTCATCAAGGCTAAATTTAATGCGAAGCGATATATAGGGCTTCTCTTTTGAGGCGTCTGTTAGGCTTACATTTAAGGGCACATGAGTAGATGCTAGCGCGTAGGTTCGCTCGTCATATCCATACATCTCATCGCCAAAGCCGATCGCCTTTGCTCCTTGCAGTATTATGCACAATGACGGCTCATAAACCGTGCTGATAAAATCATGCGTTTTATCGCTGATATAAAAATCAAGCGAGCCAATGTCGCTTTGCTCTAAGCAGTTTGCGCCACATCTATCTAATAAAAACTCTTTTGTCTGCTCTTTTAGTAAATTTACATCAGCCATTTTCGCGCCTTTAAGCCAAATTTTGCAAGATTATACAATTTTTTAGAAAATTTGCAGGATTAGGCATGAAATTTAGAGGATCGTTCTAACGTAAAATTTATAATACAGATATAATGCACCCAAACAAAAAGGTATCGGCAGAAGCAAAAACCAAAGCTCGCCAAAATATCAAAATTTATGTCGGCGCTTGTAACGTCAAGTTTTATTTTAGGAGGCAATTTAATGGCTAACACAAACGTGACAAAATCACCGATAGAAGCGGTATCTATGGTAAGCGAGTGGGACAAAGTTTTCGCCAAAAGCGATAAGGTAGATCACAAGAAAGTTAAATTTAAAAATCGTTACGGCGTGGAGATAGTAGGCGATCTTTATACGCCTAAAAATTTGCACGGCAAAGCTGCTGCGATCGCAGTTAGCGGACCTTTTGGCGCTGTCAAAGAGCAATCAAGCGGCCTTTACGCCCAAACTTTAGCCGAGCGCGGCTTTATCACGCTTGCCTTTGATCCAAGCTACACTGGAGAGAGCGGCGGAGAGCCAAGAAATTTAGCAAGCCCAGAGATAAACACTGACGATTTTAACGCGGCGGTGGATTTTCTAGGCACCCAGAGCAATATAGACCGAGATAAAATCGGCATTTTAGGCGTATGCGGCTGGGGCGGTTTTGCTCTAAATGCAGCTCTAGCAGATCCTCGCATAAAGGCAGTTGCGACCAGCACGATGTATGATATGACGCGAGTGATGGCAAAAGGCTACAACGATAGTGTGGGCGTTGATGAGAGATATGAAACTAAAAAGAAGCTAGCCGAGCAACGCTGGGTAGATGCTAAAAATGGCAAACCGACATATACTGGTGCGATAAACGTTGATCCAAAAAAGATAGACACGAGCACGCCGCAGTTTATTGCTGAGTATGCTGACTATTACCGCACACCACGCGGCTATCACAAACGCTCTGTAAATTCAAACAGCGGTGAGAGCGGCTGGACCAAGACAAATCCTATCTCGTTTATAAATATGCCGATCCTTGCCTACGCAAGCGAGATGAAAACTCCGACTCTTATCGTAGCCGGCGAGAAAGCGCATTCAAGATACTTTAGCGAGGACGTCTTTAAATCTCTTGGCACTAAAAATAAAGAGCTAGTTATCGTCCCTGGCGCTGTGCATACAGACCTATATGACAATAAAAATAATAAGATCCCATACGATAAATTTGAGGAATTTTTCAAAGCAAATTTGAAATAAACCACTGCCCCTACACCTTGCGGGGGAAATTTAAAAAGGAAAACAATGGAAAATTTTACATTTTATAACCCAGTAAGAATAGAATTTGGTAAAGGCAAAGAGGCTCATATTGGCGAGTATATGAGAGAATTTGGCGCTAAAAAAGCCCTTGTGCTATACGGCAGTGAGCGCGTAAAAAAGAGCGGTCTGCTTGGCGTAGCTACCGATAGTCTAAAAGCAAATGGCATCGAATTTACTGAGCTTGGCGGCGTAAAGTCAAACCCGGTGCTAAGCAAAGTAAATGAAGCGATCAAAATAGCCCGTGAATTTGGCGCTGATAGCGTGCTGGCTGTTGGCGGTGGCTCGGTGCTAGACTCTGCAAAGGCAGTCGCTGCCGGAGCTAAATACGATGGCGACATGTGGGACTTTTTCGTAGGTAAAAATCCGGCCGAGTCACTCATGGTATTTGACATCATCACGCTAGCGGCAACTGGCTCTGAGATGAATCAAAACGGCGTCGTGACCAACGAGGCGGCTAAACTAAAGCTTCATCTGGGTGCGCCGTGTCTTTTCCCAAAAGTATCTGTCGTAAACCCGCAGCTACAAGCCACCGTCAGCCGCGACTATCTAGTTTATAGCGCAAGCGACGTTATCGCGCACAGCATTGAGGGCTATTTCACAGCTACAAACTATCCGCTAATCGCCAGAATGCAGGTAGAAGCAAACATCAAAACTATCATCCGAACGACTGAAATTTTACTCGCAAACCCTGACGACTACGACGCTAGAGCTGAGTTTGCCTGGGCTGCGACGATGGCGCTAAATGGCATAACTATGGTCGGTACTTCAGGCATCGAGTATCCAAACCACATGATCGAGCATGCGATGAGTGCGGTAACAGACTGTGCGCACGGAGCTGGACTAAGTGTGGTTATGCCTGCGTGGATGAAGTGGTATAAGGATAGAAATTTAGGCGTATTTGAGCGTTTTGCGAGAGAAATTTTTGGGCTTAAAACGCAGATGAGGGCATAGAGGCGCTAAAAGCGTGGTTTGACAAAATAGGCACTCCAACAAGACTATCACAGCTAGAGATAGATAGCGAGGCGCTTATAAATGAGATCGCGGGTGTTGCCTATGAAAACGCAAAGGCGTGGGCGATGCAAGAGCTCTATCCAAAGAAAAATATCGTCCAAATCCTTGAACTGGCAAAATAAATTTAAAGTGAGTCAAAATGAGAAAAATTTTAGCCATCTTTATGCTTTTTGCGGGGTTAAATTTGGCAGCAGGAGAGAAAATGCAAAATTTAAAGATAATCCTAAAGAGCTCTAACGGCGAAGCGACGGCTATCCTAGACGATACGGCAGTGGCAAGAAGCTTTGCCGCACAGCTACCGCTAACGCTAAATTTAGAGGACTACGGCGGACACGAAAAGGTCGCTAAGCTGCCAAAACCGCTTGATACAAGGGGCGCTCCGAGCGGCAGCGACGACAAAAAAGGCGAGATCTCGTACTTTGCTCCGTGGAACAATTTTGTCATCTACTACGGCTACCAGCCCTACTATGAGGGCATCGTACGCTTGGGCGTGATCGAGGGCGATGTGAGTTCGGTCGTAAAAGACGGGCAGATCAAGATCGAGCTAGTAAAATAATATAAATTTTAGGATGCTTGAAAATCTTGATAAATAAAATTAAAACGCTTAAATTTTAGTTAAAAAAGACAACTGCCACCCACGACAAGGTGGGCGATAAAATTTTTGCAGACATCTGCCTAGATCACGCTACTTTTTGCCGCGGCACCTTATGCAAACGCAGGAGCAGCGCTAGTGCTCTGCCCGCGTGGAGTTCGCACGGCGTGGCATACACATCCAGCAGGGCAAAATTTACACCGGCACAGCAGACGACATCTTGCAAATCGCTAGTGCTGGCGACGTAGTGCTCTGTCCGCCTAACCTCAAGCACTGGCACGAAGCCGGAGTGCAAGAAGATGGCGAGCATATCGCAGTGACTTTTGAAGAGGACGGCAAAAACGTAACGTGGCTGGAGCATTTAAGCGAGGACGAATACAAAAATTTGATCAAAAAAGCGGACGAGCTACAAAAGATAGATAAACCTTAAAGTAGCGGTCAAATTTAGCCTTTAGCTGTAAAACATTTTTGCCTAAATTTGGGCATTGATGGGCTTAATTATTTTAAAAAAGAAAAGATAATTTTAAAGCTTTGGTGTGTAAAAGTGCTAGCAAAATTTAACCTCAAGCCACTCATTTAAAGTAGCTCGTTTTATAAATTTAAATCAAATTTGCAATCTCAATGAGCCAATTTGCCAGCTCCTTTGGCTTTGCAATCATCAAAAGATGTCCGCTATCAAGCTCTTTTGTCTTTGCATTTATCTGCTTTGCAAAACGCTGCTGCACCTCATGCGCCAAGGCGTGATCGTCTTTAGTTAAGAGATAAAAGGATGGCTTTTCATGCCAAGCAGCCGTGCCCTATCTTATAACCAAATGCAGCTGCACTCATAGGCATTTGAAGCGCTGCTAAAACGAGGCTTTGCTTAGCTGACAGTCGTTTGCCAACACATCCGCAAACGCCTCAGCTGGCAAGAATATCTCGCCATTTGCGTCTGGGCTAAGACCTTTCATCGGCGCATTTTGCCGCTCAAGCGCCTCAGCAGCGCACTCACCGTTATCAGGCTGGATGGCCGAGAGATAGATAAGAGCAGCGACCTTTTCGTGAGTGCCTACCTCAGTGATCGGCACGCCACCCCAAGAGTGCCCAACTAGCAGACTCTTGCCCTGAACCCTCTCAAGTGTGCGCTTAAGCGTCTAAGCGTCTGCTGCAAGCGAAGTTAGTGGGTTTTGCACGGAACGGCCTTAATGCCAGCTTCTTGCAAGTAGCGGATCACCTCAGCGTAGCAAGAACCATCGGCAAATGCGCCATGAATTAAAACAATATTTTTAATCATCTTTTTTTAAATTTGTTTGGTTTTAACTTTTTGCGGACGATGTGTGAGCAAAAGTAGGCAAAATGGCACTTGCTGCAAGCAAAGCAGTCGTAGCAATAAAGTGCCTGCGTGATGAAATTTTAGGCATAAATCTCATTTAAAACAATCGTTAATCATACACAAAAACGTAAGCGATCTTGATAAAATTTTACAATTAGCTCGTCTGCAAAACTAGCCACGTTTTACTAAAGTCGCGCGCCGCTAGGTCATCCCTCTTTATCCACAGATAAATTCTACCCTCTCCGTCCCAGTCCATGTCGCTCTGCTCATCGCTATCTATCTGCAAAAGCAGCTGCCACTGGGCGGCATTTTTCTCAAACTCCGCGATATTTGAGTGGTGATAAGCGCTACCATCGCCGCAGTCAAGGCCGTTTGCCACGAGCTCACACTCTAGCTCCATGCCATCTTGAATGTTGTCAGAGTGACCAAGGAGCTTGTTTTCTTTGGCCTGCCAGCTTGGCTCGATGATCTCGTGATATGCCTCCCACTCCTCCTCGCTAAATTTGCCAAATGGCACGAGTGAGCTTTGCAAACTTGGCAAATTTAGCTCGTTTTTAAAGCTAAGAGAACGTGCGCCAAATGTGAAATTTCCGCTATCCATGTTTTGTCGAGCAAGCTGGTCTTTAGCTGCCTCGCTAAAGATCACGGCAAAGCCCTTTTTATCAGCAGGGTCGTAACCCCAAATGCGTAAATTTATATCATAAAAAAGATAGAGCATGCCACTTTTTGGCAAAAGTCCGTCGGTGTCAAATTTGCTAACTTCAGCAAAATTTATCTGCGCCACAAAGCTAAGCGCGCCGTTTTCATTTGAGGGCCAAGGCACGCTAGCTGGCAGATCCGGCTGCCCACCAAATTTAGATGCTCCAACAGCGATATCACCGTCATCTTTAGCCTGCGTATCTATCTTTATAGCATTTTTAGCCATTGGCTTTAAAAACTCAAAAAGCTCATCCAAGCCGCGCTCTTTGCAGCCTTTAGAAATTTCATTTAGATCCATATTTTTTCGCTTTCTAGCAAGCATCAATGTAGATGTGATACTTTTTGCAGTGCAAGCAGCGAAACAAATACCCAGCAAAATCGCCGCCCGCTACGAGCAGTTCGCGAGCCATTTTCGCGTCGTAATCGTCCCTTTTTGCGTAGTCATCAAAGACCTCATCTGCGATGCCGAGCTCCTCAAGCTCCTTCGTGCCCACATCGCCCAAAAATGCGCAATAATCATCACAACACGCCACCCAGTGCTCGCCTTGCCAGCTCTCATAACCAGGTGTTCTTTCAAAGAGTTCCTCATCTTTTTTGGCGTCATCTGTGACAAGATTATCGGCGCCCTGCACAAAGGTAGCGTCAAATTTCTTAGCAGCTTCACCATTTGCAATGCAGGCTGGGCAAAGATAGGTGACATCTTGCTCGCTGTAGATGCCATTGTTGTAATAAATTTCTGTGTTTTTGCCGCAGCACTCGCAAATGACACTCATATCATCTTTAAATGCGCCAGTTTTTAATGGCTCTGGATGATAGCGAAATTTTGGCAAGGTGGCAGCCTTTGCCTTTTGGGCTAAAATTTGCTCTTTGCTCTTTGGCCTTGGCACCGCCCATTTGTCGCCCTCATCCAAAAACTGTGCAAGATAACCAAGCGTTTTTAGCTGCTTCTTGTCATTTTTATCGTGTATCTTTAAAAGTAGCTCGTAAGCACTCTTTTGCATAGACAAAAGCTGATAAATATCGACTAAAACGCTCTTTGCCTGCATGTCCTCGCTTGCCTCGAGCTCTTCTTTGAACTGATACAAAGCCTCCACGCTCGCCGCATTGCCGTTATTTTTGTAGTAATCTTTTGAAAGCTTTATATATTTTTCTTGAAATTTATCCACAAATGGCCTTTATAAAATTTGCTAAGAATTTTAGCTTTAAAGACTTAAAAGTCGCATAGATGAGTTATTAAAATTTAAAAGAATGGGATAAAAATATAAAATTGTTTAATTTTTAAAATTTAAAAAAAAGGCACATTAAATTTAGCGTAAAGGAGGCCGCAAGCGAATTTACTTAAACTTTCAACTCGCTTGCGACTATAAATTTTACTCTTCATAAGCCCCGATAGAGAGGATTTTTTCTATTCTTTTTGCGACAAGCTCGTTTATATCAAGCTTCTCAAGCTCGGCTAGCTCTGAGATGAAGTAGTTTGCAAGTGCCTTTGCGGCACCATCTTTATCTCTATGAGCTCCATTTATCGGCTCGTTTATCACATCATCTATAAGCGATAAATTTTTTAAGTCATCGGCCGTTATCTTCATAGATTTTGTAGCTTGCTCTTGTTTGGCTGGGTCGTTCCAAAGTATCGCTGCACAACCCTCTGGTGAGATGACTGAAAAGACAGAGTTTTTCATCATAGCAAGTCTATCAGCCACACCAATAGCTAAAGCGCCGCCACTTCCACCTTCGCCAATAACGACAGCTATTATTGGAGTTTTTAAATTTGCAAATTCAAATAAATTTCTAGCTATGGCCTCGCTTTGACCTCGCTCTTCAGCGCCAACGCCAGGATACGCACCTGGAGTGTCTATCAAAAACAAGATAGGTAGGTTAAATTTTTCAGCCAATTTTGCTACGCGTAAAGCCTTTCGGTAACCCTCCGGATGAGGCATACCAAAATTTCTTTTTAGTTTATTTTTAGTGCCGCGACCTTTTTGCTCGCCTATAACGACAGTCTTTTTGCCTCCGATATAGCCGATGTAGCAGACTATTGCTGGGTCATCGCGAAACGCCCTGTCGCCATGGATCTCATAGCCATCAACTAAAAATGAATTTATATAGTCAATAGCATATGGTCTATCTGGGTGACGAGCAAGTTGCAAACGTTGATATTCGTTTAAATTTTTATATACTTTTGATATTTCTTTAGATAGGTTCTTATTTAAAATTTCAACAGCATGTTCATCGCCTCTGATCTTAGCATTTGCTATATCTTCATCAATTTGCTTTATGCTCTTTTCAAAATCTAAATAATTTGACATCTTAATCCAACTTTTTAAATATCACGACGCCGTTTGTTCCACCAAAGCCAAATGAGTTGCTCATAACAGCTTTTATGTCAGCTTTTCTAGCTTTATTTGGAACGTAGTCTAGATCACAGTCTGGATCTGGCGTTTCGTAGTTTATCGTTGGAGGGATGATGCCATCTCTCATTGCCATTATAGATATGACTGCTTCGATCGCACCAGCACCGCCCAAGCAGTGTCCTGTCTGACCTTTAGTTGAACTAACTGGTGGGCACTTATCGCCAAAAACAGCCTTTAACGCAGCTGTCTCATTTTTATCATTTACTGGCGTTGAAGTACCATGTGCATTGACATAGTCTATATTTACGCCTTTTGCCATATCAAGTGCTTGTTTCATCGCGCTTAATGGACCTTCAAGTGTTGGTGATGTGATGTGATGCGCGTCTCCACTCTCACCAAAACCAACGAGCTCAGCGTAAATTTTAGCACCTCTTGCAACAGCCGACTCGTACTCTTCAAGCACAAGTGCACCAGCGCCCTCGCCCATTACAAAGCCATCGCGGTTTGCATCAAATGGCCTTGAAGCTTTGCTTGGCTCATCATTTCTAGTTGAGAGTGCTTTCATCGCTGCAAAACCGCCTATACCAACGCCACAGATAGTAGACTCAGCACCGATAACTAGCATATTTGTTGCTTGACCGATCATTATGCATTTTGCAGCTTGTGATATCGCATGAGTGCTTGCTGCACAAGCTGTTACGCTTGATAAATTTGGACCTTTTAGTCCGTGGTTTATTGAAACTATGCCACCTAGCATATTTACAAGTGCAGATGGGATGAAAAATGGCGAAATTCTCTTTACGCCTTTTTCAAAATATGTGATTGAGTTTTTCTCAATATTTGGCAAACCACCTATGCCAGCTGCTGAACTAACGCCAAATTTATGAGCGTCAAACTCCTTAAAATTCGCATCAGCCATAGCTTCGTTAGATGCTTTTATGCCAAGCTGTATGAAACGATCTACTTTTTTCACCTCTTTGCCGTCTAAAATGCTATTTGGATCAAAATCAGTTATCTCGGCAGCAATTTTAACAGGGAATTCGCTTACATCAAAGCTCGTGATCTCTTTCACACCTGTTTTACCCTCACAAATAGCCTTAAAAGAGCTCTCTTTATCAAGACCAAGTGCGTTTATCATGCCAATACCAGTTACAACGACTCGTTTCAATACATCTCCTTAAATCAAACTATGCAAATTTAAATTATTTGCCTAGTTTTTCTATATAATTTACAACGTCTTGAATGCTTACTAATTTCTCTGCTTCGCTATCAGGAATTTCTACTTCAAATTTCTCTTCTAAAGCCATAACTAGCTCTACAACGTCAAGTGAATCAGCGCCCAAATCTTCGATGATTTTAGACTCTAGTTTTACCGCTTGTGGATCTACGCTTAGTTGCTCTACAACTACGTCTCTTACGTCTTCAAATACTGCCATTTAAGGTCTCCTTATAAAAAATGTCTGTTATCTTATAATATTTACGCTTTTATTTATTTTAAATTTCAAAACTTGTTGAAATTTCATTACATATAAAGTCCGCCGTTTATTTTTAGCGTCTCGCCAGTCACGTAGCTAGCGTGATCACTTAGTAAAAATGCAACCGCCTCAGCCACCTCGCTAGCGCTACCAAAGCGTTTTAGTGGGATATTATCACTATAAGTTTTTTTCACCTCATCACTTAGTCCATGCGTCATATCAGTCTCGATAAAGCCCGGAGTTACGCTGTTAAAGCGGATATTTCTGCTCGCACCCTCTTTTGCAAAGCTCTTACTCATGGCGATTAGTCCGCCCTTGCTGGCTGAATAATTCACCTGTCCAGCATTTCCCATCTCACCAACGATAGATGCGACGTTTACGACTGCTCCAAAGCGCTTTTTACTCATCACTTTCAAAGCCTCTCTACATCCTATGAAAGCTGAAGTTAAATTTGCATTTATCACATCTGTAAATTCGCTAGTTTTCATGCGAAGCGCTAGCTTGTCATTTGTGATGCCAGCGTTATTTACGAGGTAACTTAGCTCGCCATCGCTATCAACTATCAAATTTATACCTTTTACAAACTCATCTTCATCTGTCGCGTCAAATTTTATCACTGCAGCCTTGCCGCCATTTTGCTCGATTTCAGCTTGCAAAGCGTCTGCTATCTCAGGCTTTGAGCGGTAGTTTATCCACACTTTTAAGCCCATATTTGCAAGCGTCTTTGCGATTTGTGCGCCGATACCTCTGCTTGCACCTGTTATTAGCACGTTTTTTCCACTAAATTTCATAAATTCTCCTTATAAATTTTGCTTATATTATCAAATTTAAAATAACGCCTCGTCCATTTCAGCTGGAATTTCAAGCCCCATGAGCTTTAAAACACTAGGCGCGATGTTGTTTAGACCGCCATTTTTTAGCTCTTTAACCCCATCAGCCATAACAAAGCAAAAGACGTCATAAGTTGTGTGATTTGTCAGTAGCTCGCCGCTGCTATCACGCATCTCTTCGCAGTTTCCGTGATCGCTCGTGATGATCATGGCGTAGTTTTTCTCTTTTGCCTTGGCGTAAATTTCTCCAAGAGCCATATCCACTGCTTCAACCGCCTTTATAGCAGCCTCGTAGTTGCCAGTGTGTCCCACCATATCGCCATTTGCGAAATTTACCACGATAAAGTCTTGCTCGTCATCCATGCCCTTTAGCACGGCTTTGCAAACCTCAGCAGCGCTCATCTCTGGCTTTTCGTCGTAGGTTTTGACCTTTGGACTAGGGATTAGCACCCTTGTTTCGTTGCTGGCTAGCTCTTCGACGCCACCATTAAAGAAAAATGTTACGTGCGCGTATTTTTCAGTCTCAGCCGTGTGAAGCTGCCTTAGTCCAGCAGCTGCTATGACCTCGCTTAGAGTGTTTTTTATCTTTTCATTTTTAAATAGCACTTCAAATTTAAAATTTGCGTCGTATTCGGTCATGGTGATTAGATTTTTGATAGCAAAAGGTCGCTCAAACTCGCTAAATTTCTCTTCACCTAGAGCCTCGCAAATCTCTCTTGCTCTATCATTTCTAAAATTTATAAAGATCACGCCGTCATCTTCGCCCATGCCACTAAAGCCATTAAAGCTTGCTGGCTTTACAAACTCGTCTGTCACGCCATCATCGTAGCTTTTTTGTAGATACTCGCTTGGCGATAAGCTGCTTAAATTTGCTCCCTTTACCAAGCTATCATAGGCCTCTTTTACGCGCTCCCAGCGTTTATCTCTATCCATCGCGTAAAATCTCCCACAAACCGTCGCTACCTTAAATTTAGCCTCCAAGCTTTTTATGAAATTTAGACCGCTATTTGGGCTAACGTCACGTCCGTCGGTGATAGCGTGGGCAAAAACTTCGCAGCCATTTTTGCTAGCAAGCTCGCACATGCCATCAAAATGCTCCATGTGAGAGTGCACGCCGCCGTCGCTATAAAGCCCTATGACGTGGATCTTTTTGCACTTTTTAAAAAGAGCCTTTAACGCTTCATTTTCTGCTAGCGAGCCGTCATTAAAGCCGCGTGAAATTTTGACCAAATTTTGATACAAAACTCGACCGCTTCCTATACACATGTGCCCTACTTCGCTGTTACCCATCTGCCCTTCAGGTAGCCCCACAGCGTTTCCAGAGGTTTTTATGAGTGAGTTTGGAATTTCTTTAAAAAATTTATCGTAGTTTGGCTTTTTGGCCGCCTCAAATGCGTTAAATTTGCCATTTTTGTTTGATCCAATGCCATCAGTTATTATAAGTATAGTTTTTTGAGCCATTTTTAAATTTTATCCTTAAATTTAGATAATTTTTAAGGCCATTATACTAAAATTGCTTTTTTTTAAAATAAAGGCCCCTATGTTTTACTATATCTACGAAATTTTAAATTTTAATATCTTTCAGTATATCACCGTTCGCGCTGGCATCGCGTTTTTCATAGCATTTATCTTGACAGCTTATCTGATGCCTAAATTTATCGCTTGGGCAAAGGCGAAAAACGCCGCCCAGCCTATCTACGAACTTGCCCCGCAAACTCACCAAAAAAAGGCCAAAACGCCGACCATGGGCGGACTTGTCTTTGTCTTTACAGCCGTGATCGCTACGATCATCTGTGCTAGGCTTGATAACGCCTTTGTGCTAGCATCGCTCTTTTGCCTAGTTTGCTTCACTCTGCTTGGCTACAAGGATGACTACAGCAAAATTTTAGGTGCGAAGAATCACGCCGGCTTAAGCCCAAAGGCAAAGCTCTTTTTTCAGTTTCTAATCGCCTTTTTACTCGCAGCCTTTTTATACATCAGCAAAGAGCTAAACACCGAGTTTTACCTGCCATTTTACAAGCAGCCAATCTTTGACATGAAAATTTTTGCCATTTTCTTTTGGACGCTTGTCATCGTCGCAGCCTCAAATGCGGTAAATTTAACAGACGGACTTGACGGACTTGCTGCTGTGCCATCGATATTTTCGCTTTTAACTCTTGGCGTTTTTGCCTACATCTGCGGTCACGCTGTCTTTAGCTCATACCTGCTTTTACCAAAGATCGCGGGCGTTGGCGAGATCGTCGTCGTAGCCTCTGCGCTCATTGGCTCACTTATGGGCTTTTTGTGGTTTAACTGCCATCCAGCTGAAGTCTTTATGGGCGATAGCGGCAGCTTAAGCGTCGGCGCATATATCGGTTTTATGGGCGTTGCGACCAAAAACGAAATTTTGCTCATCATCATCGGCCTCATCTTTGTCGTTGAGACGCTAAGCGTCATCTTGCAGGTGGGTAGCTTTAAAATTTTTAAACGCAGAATTTTCTTAATGGCGCCTATACATCACCATTTTGAGATAAAGGGCTGGGCGGAAAATAAGATCATCGTGCG
Organism: Campylobacter concisus; assembly: GCA_018371535.1. Taxonomy (GTDB): domain Bacteria; phylum Campylobacterota; class Campylobacteria; order Campylobacterales; family Campylobacteraceae; genus Campylobacter_A; species Campylobacter_A concisus_BO. The sequence continues at coordinate 2,838 of JAHAKU010000015.1, read as the reverse complement.
CTTTTGGATCATCGCGCTTTTGGCAAATTTGATCGCACTAACAGCGCTAAAGATCAGGTAGATCATGCGAGCGCAGATAGAGCCTGACTTTGAGAGTGCTAGAAAAAAGTATGATGAAATTTTGGAGCAAATTTTAGCCTACACCGACTATTGCGACGAATTTGGCGATGAAGACGGCGAAGAGTACCGCAAGGTAGAGCAGCGTCTAGCCAAGATAAGCGGCAAAGATATGAGTAAATTTAGCCTGCACGAGTGGTGGGAGGCCGAGGGCGCTGAAAATCTCGCCTTTGACATCGCTTTGCCAGAGCCAAAAGTGGTGCCTGATATAACAAAAGACGAGCTTAGCGAGATCGTAGAGCGCATGTTGGCACCTGTGCCTGAATTTGATGATGATTTTTTAGAGGCATTTTATGTAAGAGTGACATTTGCTTGCAAGGGTGCTTATTTTGCAGAGTTTTTAAAGCTAAATTTTGCCAAAACCTTTAGCTTTGAGCTCTTTGATCGCCGCGAGATAGAGGGCGTGATGCGTGAGCTAAGTGCTAACGAGATAGTAGAAATTTTATGGGATAAAAGAGGATAAAAGCATGAGAAAATCACTATTTGGCTATGGTGGCACGACGAAAGCTATCGCTAAAAACTTCGTAAATGACGGACTTTGGGATATTTATGACGATAAATTTAGCGAAGCTTCAAAGGATGAGTTTGGCAACGCTCTTTTGCCAGTTAGCGAATTTGACCCAGCAAAAAGCGGCCTAGAGATACCAAGCCCTGGCATACCACCTCACCACGAGCTTATCAAAAAAGCTAAAAATTTGATCAGCGAATATGACTATTTTTATGAAATTTATAAGGCACATTTGCCATTTAACGTCTGGATAAGCGGCACAAACGGCAAGACGACGACCACAAAGATGATGCAGCACCTGCTAGAGAGCAAGGGCTCAGTGATGGGCGGAAACGTCGGCATCGCGCTAGCAAATTTAGACCCGCACGCTAAAATTTGGATACTTGAGACTAGCTCATTTACGCTGCACTACACAAACCGCGCAACACCTGGCATCTACGTGCTTTTGCCGATCACTCCAGATCATCTAAGCTGGCATGGTAACATGAGCGAGTATGAAAAGGCAAAGCTTAAGCCGCTTGCTAGCATGAGCGAAACAAGCGTAGCTATCGTGCCTGAAATTTACGCTAAAACGCCTACAAAGGCCAAAGTGATCGCCTATAAAGATGAGAGCGATCTGGCTAAATTTTGTGGTGTAAATTTAGGCGATATAGCCTTTAAAACGCCGTTTTTACTTGACGCGCTACTGGCACTTGCGGTTGAGAAAATTTTATTTGACCGCTGCGATGTAGGGCTTTTAAACACCTTTGTTATTGAAGCAAACAAGCTTGAAGAATTTACTGATAAGATGGGTCGAACCTGGGTAAATGACACAAAAGCGACCAACATTGATGCGAGCATTCAAGCCGTAAAACGCTACAAAGATCACTTCATGCACCTAATCTTAGGCGGCGACGACAAGGGCGTTAGCATGGATGAGCTATTTGAGATTTTAAAGGATCTTAAAGTCAAAATTTATGCCATCGGCTCAAACAGCGACAAGCTTATGAATTTAGCTGATAAATTTAACGTGCCTGCTCTAAAATGCGACTTTTTACAAAACGCTGTAAATGAGATAAGCAAAGAGCTTAAAAGTGGCGAGATAGCGCTTCTAAGCCCAGCAGCTGCAAGCCTTGATCAGTTTAAGAGCTACGCCGAGCGAGGAGATAAATTTAAAGAGTTTATAAGAGCTCTTTGATTTTAAGCTATTTTTTAGATCTTGGCGTTTTGTCTAAATTTTGACACTAAATTTAAAGAAAAAAGCAAAAATTTTCTCTATAAGAGTTTTTTATTGAATACTTTTTAAGTTTATGCTAATATTTGGTGAAAAAATTAAGGAAGAATTTTATGCCAATTACCCCTAGAAATGATGCAAATTTTAAAGAAAACTTAATAGATATCATCAAACTATCATATAACGCCGACATCAATAAGCCTTTCATTTCTGGCGACAAGCTACTTATGGGATATAGTTTTAGTCTAAAGGACGATCTAGACGCGATATGCACTCAAATTTATGGTGCTAACAAAGCAAAAGTGATCGAGGCTATTAGAAAAACAATAACCGACACTACAACAAAAACCGTTGTTCAAAAGATAGATGTAGAAAAGCTTTTTAACGATATAAATAATGCTGCAAAGGTCGCTTACGGCGCAGAGTTGCCTGAGTTTAAATTTAGCCAAGATGAGCAGTTAAATGCCATTTTAGAGTCAAAACTAAAGCCGCTAGCGGCTGATATAAAAGAGAAGCTAAGAGGCTCGTCGCTTGCAAATTTAGAGGAGGTCAAGCTCACTTCATCTGGGACGTCTAATGTCTCAAAAGAGCACGTCGCACTCCTAGCCCTGCTTCACATAAGTAGCAAGAAAAATATTGACCCAGCTTTAGCAAAATACATCAAGAACAAAAGCCGCTTTAAAGCGTGGTTTTGGCTTGCTTTCGAGAGCTTTAGCGGTGATAATCCGCACAACCTTAAACTTTTAAGAAAAAAGATCTCAGCTCAGTTTGGTCTTTACGAGTCAGACGAAAACAACAGAGCTCTAAGCGACTCATCTAGCGCGGCTAGCATGGAGCGCATCAGCTTTGGCGAGTGCATAGATATCTTTACTCACCTAAATATCTCAAAAGCTATGTATGTAACAAAACACAAAAACGGCAAAGAGCACAAAGAGGACGTCACACATTTAGAATTTATGCAAAAAGACGAGGAGAGATCAAACAGCACCGCTTCAAAGTG
>JAHAKU010000014.1:0-65223 GCA_018371535.1 Campylobacter concisus | reverse complement strand
ATTAAAAGTGAGATGCTCTACCGACTGAGCTAGCAAGACATGATTATTTAAAAAAGAATTGAGATTATACAAAAAACATTATTATATGTCAAGAAAAAATTAAATTTTAAATCAAATTAAAGCTATTTTGTCCGCTATTTCTAAGCAAAAAATATAAAATTTTATTTTTAAATCTTCTAAATTTAAAGCCAAAATTTCATAGAAATTCAAATCATTTTTTCTTTATAATCCAACAAACAAAACACAATCAAGCACACAATCCGCTTAGTGCAAATTTAATCCCTGCCTAAAAATCTTACCGCCATTTTTCTAGCTTTTTCTATCTTTTCAGAGTCTTGATTTTGGACTGCGCTAGATGATATCCACTTTTTACCAAATAAATTTTGAGCCGCTTCTATCATAACTGCGCAAGCGTATAGCTCTTTTTCGCTAGAGATACCTTGCAAAAATGCGGCTTTTATTTTATCTCGCAAGATTGCTTGGCTGGCCCTATGAAATGACATCTGCATAAGGCTAGCTGCCGCCCAAGCCCTGCAAAGGCTATCCTTACTTTCTAGCATCTCACTTATCAAAATATCTATTTGTTCTAACGTACCAACCCAGCCAAGCGCTATTATAAGCTTGCGGCGTAAGGCATCATTTGTCTCCAAAAAAGAGGTTAATTGAGGGATAAGACGGTCACAAAATGCGGTATAAAAGTCCCTATGCTTGGACTTAGAAAGGATTTGCGCTATAAGATAGATGGTTTCTATTTTTAGTTTTTGATCGCTCTCCTTAGCTAAACGCTCAAACAAAAACTCCAGCCCTGTGCCTCCATGCCTATCAAAACTGCTTTCTAAATTTAACTGCCCACCCTCTTGCCACTCTTTGCAAATGAGCTTGTAATGATACGCTATCTCATCACTAACGCCTAAATTTGCTATAAATTTGATCCTTTTGCCATCTGGGAAATTCTCTTTTTTAAGCTCTAGATACTCTCTTTCAAGATCATTTAAACTTAGCACTAAATTTTACTTTATCATCTCAAGTTTGGCTTTGCAGGCATCTTTGTAAACACTTGTGAAATTTGAGCTAACGCACTCGTCCAAATAGCCCTTAGCTAGCTTATACTGCTTTTGTCTGATGTAAATTTCACTTGCTAAATTTAGAGCATGCAGGCGGTCCTCTGGCTCAAGCTTCATATTTAGTATAAATTTCGCCTCATCAAGCGCCTCATCAATGTTATCTGTCTTTAACGAAGCCTCTGAGTAGTCAAAATTTAGCTTTGGCGAAAAGGTATTTATCTTTGCTCTAGTTTGCAGCTCAAGCGCCTTTTTAGCGTAGGTTGCAGCGATAGCATAGTCGTTGCTCTTCATCGCGTAGTCACATATAGCCACATACGCCTCGATGATCTTAAAGTCCTGCCCCCTTAGCTGCTCGATCGCACTGATCGTTGAGACCGCCTCGGTAAAGCGCTTTAGCGCAAGCAGCGAGTAAAATCTATCAAAAAGCGATGGCGTAGGGTCTGAGTACTCGACCGCTGAGCCAAGCGAGAGCGCGTCGTTTGCCGCAGTGATCGCATGCTCGTAGTCTTTATTTTTATATAAAATTTTGCTCAAATTCACCAGCCACTCGACCCTATCTTCTAAATTTTCATCTTTCACATGCGCCTTTGCAAGCTCAAGCGCATCGTTGTAACGTGCCGTTCTAAAGTAGCAATTAAATAGCTTAAACTGCGGCAAAGAGACCTTGCTTACATCGTAGTTTTCTAGTAAATTTACAACCGCCGTGCAGTCATCTTTGATGAAAAATTCTTTTGTTAGCTCAAGCGCAGCCTCATTTACAAGCTCCATTGCCCGGCTTAAATTTTCATCTTTTGCGAGGTTGTTGTAAGCTAGCGCATCGGCAAATTTACGCTCTTTTAAATTTAGCTCGAGCTCGCTAATTAGTGCCTTTTGGCTGATATTTGTGCCAGCATATTTTTCGATGAGATCTTTATATCTTGCGTGAAGTGCGGTGGCATTTTTATCGTCCTCTTCAAAAAATAGCCCATCCTTTGCCTTAGCGACCTCATCGATATAATCGCCATATTTAAACTCTTTTTCGTATCTGTTTAGATACTCATACGCCCTTTTTTCATCTTTGGTTTTGGCTAAATTTAGCGCTAAATTTTTTAGTGCCGCCTCGTAAAAATCCTTTGTCCTGTCGCTATTATTTACCAAAATTTCATAAATTTTAGCAGCCACGTCTGGCATATCTTTGCTGGCAAATGTATAGGCTAAATTCATCGATTTTGTCGGATCGTTCATGAAAAATTTTTTATTTGCATTTGCGATCTTTAGTACAAATTTCTTCGCCTCGTCAAATTTCTCTTTATCGATATTTGCGTCCGCTAGACTTAGTGCAGCTCTACTTGCAAGGTCGATATCGTTTGTAGCGTAGAGCACCTTTTCATAGTCACTTAGCGCCTCTTTTTGCCTGCCTATTTTATATAGGTAGTCAGCATAGTCAAGCGTGGCAAGCTTTGTAAATTTAGACTCCGCGTGCTCTTCGCTTAGTATATCAAGCATATATTTTGCATCACTTGCGATGCTATCTTTGAGGTAAGCTCTGGCGATGAGATATAGCACCTCTGGGTAGTTCTCGTCAGATGGAAATTTCCTTATCCAAGCTCTGCCCTCGCTTACGATATCTTTTGGCTCCAGCCCCTCAAACTCGCTCTTTGTCTCAAAAATTTTATCAAGCGCTCTTAGTCTAAAAAGCAAAAACTCACTTGAGAAAAGACTAGCTGGGTGCCTTTTCATCGCTGTTTGCGTATCTTTTACCACGCTTTCATAAGCGCCCTTTTCGTAAGCTCTTTTTATATTTATGTAAATGTCTATATCATTGCTATCAAGCCCAGCTATAGGCGCTTTGTTAAGATCGAGCGCTCCAATGCTTGGACTTAGCATATCTCTAAAATCAGGCGAAAAATTTAGCCCAGATACTCTTTTTTTGTTTTCGCTAAGCGAAGTGTCGATGATGATGCTAAAGTGCTTTGAGATGGTCGTCTTTGGCGTATCTTGCACGCTTGGACTGCTGTAAAGCTCGGTTTGAACATTTAGAAGTTTTGAAGGTGCCTTTGGCATGATGACGATAAAGAGTTTGCCGTCTTGCTTTTTATATTTTATGTCCATTAAAGGCAACGTCGTATCTTCGATCTTTGGCAAGATCCCATCATCGAGCATACAAACGTAGCGCTTCGTGTCGTAGGCTAAAATTTGCTCCACACATTCAAATTCTTTTTCGTCGCTTAGCTGAAGGACGCTATAAGGCTTATTTGCGTTTGCGCCGCTGTTTAGGCTAAGGCTAAAGGCGGATAGATAAAGCGGTAAAAATAAGATGGTTAAGAGCTTTTTCATGCCGCCATTATAGTTAAATTTTCTAAAATCCTGAAGCAAAGACAAAATGCTCGATAAATTCCAAAATCGCTCCAGAAAATAAAAAGGCAAAGACCGTGCCAGCAACGGCAACTCCAACGATCACTTTTAGCGCCATCGAGACATTTGAGATGTAGATATTTTTATCTTTTACGATAGGCTCTTTTAAAAACATAAAGACGATGAGCTTTAGGTAGTAATAAATCGCAATCGCAGAGTTTATCATGATGATGAGGCTAAGCACGACGTAATCAGACTTTATGAGCGATGAGATAAGCACCATCTTGCCCCAAAATACGCTAAAAGGTGGTATGCCAGCAAGGGCGATCATGAAAATTCCCATTATCACGGCATAACTTGGCAAAATTTTAATAAGCCCTGAAAATTTCTCATACGGATGTTTAAAGCGCTTGTCCCAGCAGACGACGTCATCGCACCTTGCCACCCAGAGCATAGAAAATGCGCCCAAATTTGCAAACAAAAACATGATCCAGTAGAAAAACAAGGCGACATTTGCCTCGTGAGAATTTGCCACAAGCGCGCAAAGCACGACACCAGCGTGAGCTATCGAGCTAAAAGCGAGCATCCTTTTGACGTCTTTTTGCACTAGCGCCATGATGTTTGCAAGGCTCATCGTAAGCACGGCGATGATGTAGAGCATATCTTTTATCCATGAAATTCCAGAGCCCTCAAGCATCGCAAAAATTCTTAACGCAACGATAAATCCAGCAACCTTTGGCACGATCGACATGTAGCCTGCTAGCGGGGCATTTGAGCCCTCATAAACGTCTGGGATCCATGTGTGAAATGGTATGAGCGAGAGCTTAAAGCCAATGGCTGAAGCGATGAAAACGCAGCCAAGAAGGATTATTAAATTTTGATTTAGGCTAAGATCTTTTATGACAACGCCTATACGAGCGATGTCTATTGAGTTTGTTGCTAGATAAAACATCGCTATCGCCATCGCAAAAAAGCCAGCTGAGAGCGAACCCATCGCGAAGTATTTGATAGCAGCCTCGACGCTTTTTGCCTTGTTGTGAAGGGCGATTAGGGTGTAGAGGCAAAGCGAGCTGATCTCAAGGCCTAGAAAGATGATAAGTAGGTTGTTTGAGCTCACCATAAACAAAAATCCAGCGATCATAAACAAAAATAGCGCGTAATACTCGTAAATTTTATACTCAAAATACTCTTTTGTGCTAAGTGCCAGCGGGATGAAAAGGGCTGAGGCGATTAGGATAATGATCTGCGAGATGATAGAAATTCCATCAACTAAGAGCATATCCCAAAAGCTTAGGCTAAGTCCGTTAAAATCGAGCGTAATGCCTAAATTTACAAATATAGCGATAATGCAAAATACGCAGTAGAAATTCCTCGAAAGATCCTTTTTTATCGCTCCAACTATGAGGATAAAAAGCGCAAAAACCATCATGCTAAGCATCGGCGAGAGTGATTGCAAAGAGATCTCGTTTAGGTCTAAAAAGGCTATTTCGTTCATAGTTTGCTCCCGCCGTTTAAAGATGAAATTTTATCCTTTGTGCTGCTATTTACAGCTCTAGTTTGCATTTTGCTTATGATATTTTGCACGCTTGGCTCAAGTGGTTTTAGTATTAAATTTGGTGCGATACCAAGAATGATTATGAGCAAACAAAGTGGCACAAGAGCGGCTAACTCTTTAAAATTTAGATCTTTTAGGCTTAAATTTTTCTCCTTGCACTCGCCAAAAAAGACCCTTTTATAAAGCACCAGCATATAAACAGCGCCCACGATGATGCTAAAGCCACCAAGTAGCGCAAAGAGCTTGTTTAGCTTAAAGACGCCAAGTAGGCTCAAAAACTCGCCCACAAAGCCAATCGTTAGCGGCAGACCGATACTTGCAAGCGTTGCTATAAAAAACACAAGAGCATACTTTGGCATCACCTTAGCAAGGCCGCCAAATTCGCAAATTTCTTTTGTGTGAGCCCTCTCGTAGATGACGCCAACTAGCAAGAACAAAGCGCCACTAACGATGCCGTGACTTATCATTAAAAATATTGAGCCACCAAGGCCTATTAAATTTAGTGAAAAGATGCCAAGCATGATGATGCCCATGTGTGAAATGGAGCTATAAGCGATCACTTGCTTCATATCGCTTTGTGCGTAGGCAACAAGGGCTGCGTAGATGATCATGATGATAGCTATAACGCAGACAAAGCCACTTAAAAGCAGGCTCGCATCTGGAAAAAGTGGGAGTGAAAATCTCACAAAGCCGTAAGTGCCCATCTTTAAAAGCACGCTAGCAAGCAGCACTGAGCCGATAGTCGGAGCCTGTCCGTGCGCGTAAGGCAGCCATGTGTGAAATGGAAATAGCGGAGTTTTCACGCCAAAAGCAAAGAAAAATGCTAAAAATAGCCAAATTTGAGCATTTTCTCCGATGCCAAGCTTGTACCAATCAAGCAAGTTAAAGCTAAATACGCCGCTTTTTTGATAGCACAGATAGCCGATAAAAATGATCGCCACTAGCATAAAGACAGAGCCTAAAAATGTGTAGATGAAAAATTTAATCGCAGCGTAAATTCTATTTTTACTACCAAATGCGCCGATGATGTAAAGCAGAGGTATGAGGCTAAGCTCCCAAAAGCTGTAAAATAAGATCATATCAAGCGCGCTAAATACGCCCATCATCGTGCTCTCTAAAAATAGCACGCTAATAACAAGATGCTTTAAATTTCCATCATCGCTAAGTGCTGCGATAGAGATGAAGCTCATAAATGCGCTAAGGACTATAAGCACAAGAGAGATGGTGTCGATGCCCACAAAGTAGCTGATATTTAGGCTTGGTATGAGCGAGACTTGATGCGTTAAAACAAAGTCGTAACCCTGAAAATCGACATTGACGCAGATAAAAATGGCAAGCAAAAGCTCGATAAGAGCGATGCTTGCTCCATAAAATTTGATGCTTTTATTTTCTATCAAAAAGCCAAGTATTGCGCTTATTGCTGGGAAAAATATGATAACACTTAGCATTATTTGGCTCCGTTTAATAAAAATATAAAGCTTAAAAGCAAGGCAAATCCTGCAACCATAAACCTAAGCATGATGCTTAGATCTCCACTTTGCATCTTGTTTGCAAGATATGCAAATTTAGTAACCAAAAGTGCGACAAAATCAACACTTCGATCGACTATCATCTCATCAAATTTCTTACAAATTTTAGAGATTAAAGCGTAGCCATTTATAAAAAATTTCTCATAAAATTTTGGTATAAAGTAGGCATTTTGCAAAATTTTGTAAATTTTACTCTCGCAAATGCTCTCTTTAAAAATTTCTTTTTTATAAGCAAACACAGCAAAACCAGCACTTGCAAGCACTAAACTAAGCGTTAGAGCGAGCAAGAAAATTTCACTGCTGTGAGATAAATTTAGCTTAAAATCACCGAGGCTAGCACCTAAAAACTCGCTAAAGTTGCTCCAGAAAAAGCCGCTGATAACTGAGAGAACGCCAAGCACGCTCATGCCAACAAGCATGTAGTTTTTGGCCTCATGTGCGTGAGTGTCGCTCTTTGGTCTTGCAAAAAAGACAAGCATGACAAGCCTAAAGCTATAAAATGCCGTAAGCACCGCGCCAAATAGCAAGACGGCCCACAAAATTTGATCTTCACTAAAGGCAACCTCTAAAATTTTATCTTTTGAAAAAAAGCCAGCAAATGGATAAAATCCAGCCAGTGCACAGCTTGCGACGATAGAAAGTAGCGCAGTTGGCTTCATAAATTTATAAAGTCCGCCCATTTTTTTGATATTTAACTCATCATTCATCGCGTGCATAACGTTTCCAGCGCACAAAAAGAGCAGCGACTTAAAAAATGCGTGCGTGACAAGGTGAAAAAGTGCGATCTTGTAAGCGCCTAGACCAGCGGCTACAAACATATATCCAAGCTGTGAAAGCGTCGAGTAGGCGACTATCTTTTTAAGGTCGTTATGCACAAGCGCGATGCTAGCGGCAAATATCGCTACAAATGCGCCAAGGCAGGCTATAAAGTGTGATACTTCAGGCACATTTGCAAAGATAAAATTTGCGCGTATCACTAGATAAACGCCAGCTGTTACCATGGTCGCGGCGTGTATGAGCGCAGAAACCGGCGTTGGTCCCTCCATAGCGTTTGCAAGCCATGTGTGAAATGGAAACTGCGCGCTTTTACCCATGGCGCCTATGAAAAGAAGTGTGGCGATGATGCCTAAATTTAGCCCAGAAAGGTCGCTTCTAGCGTTAAAAACCTCGCTAAATTTAAGCGAGCCAAAGCTATAAAATATATAAAAGATACCAACAAGCATGGCAAGATCAGCCACTCTGTTCATCACGAAAGCCTCGTTTGCAGCGATGTTTGCGCTAGGTCTTTTATACCAAAAGCCAATGAGCAGCCAAGAGCAAAGCCCAACGCCTTCCCAGCCGATAAAGAGCCCTATGAAGTTATCGCTTGATACAAGGACGTTCATACAAAAGACAAAGAGCCCAAGGTAGCTAAAAAAGCGGTTAAAGCTCGCATCATCTCTCATGTAGCCAATAGAGTAGATATGCACGATGCTAGCGACCACGCCCACGGTGCTAAGCATCACAAGGCTAATCGCGTCAAGGTAGAAGCTAAAGCTAAGATCAAGCGAGCCTAAGCTTATAAACTCTTTTAGTGTTAAATTTAGTGGTTCATCTACGCTAAGACTAGCCGTTAGCATGAGTGAAGCCGTGGCGCTAACGATCATGAGAAGCGAGCAAAAAAGACCGATAAATAAATTCTTACTACTATGCGAAAAGATGCCAGCTATGATGAAGCTAAGAAGCGGGAAAAATAGCGAAATACAAAATAAAATCATCTCTTAGCCTTTCATATTTGTCATCGAATCTAAACTGATGCTGCCAGTCTTTTTATACCAAAGCACGAGCAGTCCAAGCCCCACAGCGACCTCGCTAGCGGCGATGGCTACTATGAAAAAAGCGATTATCTGCCCAGTTAGGTCAAAGTAGTATTTCGAGATAGCAGCAAGTGCGATATTTGCTGAGTTTAGTAAAATTTCGCTTGAGAAAAATAGCATTATCAAATTTCTTCTTCTCATTATGCCAACAAGCCCTATGACAAAGACCAGACTTGCTAGGATGAGGTAGTGAGTAAGTCCTATCATAGCATCTCCTCAAGGCTGCTTTGCGCATCTAGGTCTTTGTGTATCAAGATGATGCCAGCCACCATCGCCACAAGCAGCATGATAGCGCACATCTCAAAGGCTAGCAGATACTTGCTAAAGAGCAAAATTCCAACCGCTTCGATGTTGCCAAGACTAGCGAGAGTAGAATTTACCACCTCTTGCTTTGCGCTATAGATCGGCGCTAAAAAGATAAATATCAAAAGAAGGGCTATGAAGCTACTTAGAAGATAGACAATGATCTTTGCTTTTTTGCCGCTTTTTGGCTCGCACTCCTTGCTGGTGTCAAAAAACATCATCGCAAATGCGTATAAAACGACAACCGCGCCTGTATAGACGACGATTTGCACCACGCCTAAAAACTCAGCCCCAAGCAAGAAAAATATAGCTGAGATAAAAACCATGCCAGCAGCTAGCGCAGAGACTGCATTTAGGGCGTTTTTACAAAGCACGCTAAAAGAAAAACTAACTAATATAAGGGCGCTAAAAAGATAAAATGCAAAGCTCTCATACATCGCTTGACCCTTTTAAATTTATATCCATCACTTCTGCCTTATCTTCATTTGTAAGCGCATTTGGCGTCTTTTTCACTAGGCTACCAGCATTTTTAGGTAGTGCGCCATAGCCCTCAAACTCAGCTTGATCTTTTAAAAATTTATCATCTGTTAAAAACTCAGCCTTTGTGCCAAAGAGGATTTTGTTTTCACTTGCGACCTCGTACTCTTGTCCGCAAACTATGGCAAGCTCAGGGCAGACATCAGCGCAAAATCCGCAATAGACGCATCTACTTAAATTTATCGTGTAGCTTGCGACCTTTTTGCGGCCATCTTCGCCAAGCGAAGTCTTCATCGAGATGCAGTTGCTAACGCAAATTTTCTCGCATAATCCACAGCCTATGCAGCGCTCATTTTCGCTTTCAACAAATTTTAAAAGCCTATGAATTCCCCTATATCTGGCGTTTAGCTCCATCTTTTGCATAGGGTATTTTAGAGTGTGCGACTTGCTAAAGAGCATCTGCTTTAGCGTGATCTTTAGCCCCACCAAAAGATCAAGCTTAAAAGTAGCGGCGATGAAGTGCTTAAATTTATCAAATGCCCCTTTTGGCTCTATCTTTTCGTCTATCAAAATATATCTTTTCTCGCTCATTTTACGCCTTAGATAAGTAGTGCAAAGCCGGTGATTACGACATTTAAGATGCCAAGCGGAAGCAAAATTTTCCAGCAAAGCATGCTAAGCTGATCGACCCTTAGATGTGGCCACGACGCCCTCGTCCAAAGAAAAAAGAAAAAGACTAGGCTTGATTTTAAGATGATCATCAAAGCACCTGGGATAAATAAAAACTCATTAAAACCGCCCAAAAACAAAAGCGTGATGATGATGCTTGCTGCGATCATGTTGGTGTATTCGCCGATGAAAAACATCGCCCATCTCATGCCGCTATACTCGGTGCCATAGCCTGCTACGATCTCGGTCTCGTTTTCTGTTAGGCAAAACGGCGTTCTGTTGCACTCCACAAAGCTTGCCATCACAAAAAGCACGAAAGCAAGGGGCTGCTTGAAGATGAGCCAGTTAAAGATGCCTTTTTGGTAGTTATTTATATCAACTAGCGAGAGCGAGCTAGTCACCATGACAACGCTTAAAAGTGCCATGCCAGCGACAACTTCGAAGCTAAGAAGCGATACAACTGCACGAGCGGCGCTAATTAGTGCAAATTTATTGTAGCTTGCAAGACCTGCTGCAAGTGGCGAAAAGACGCAAACTGCTGCCACGCCAGCGATATACAAAACGCCCACGTTTATATCTGCAAGTATCGGTCTAATCGTATGTCCAAAAACCTCAAACTCAGGCAAAAATGGCACGGGCGCAAGCGCTGCAAATGCCGCGATAGCAGAGATTAGAGGGGCTATTAGAAAGATAAATTTATTTGCATTTGCAGGCACGATGTCCTCTTTTGTAAAGAGTTTTATCATGTCAGCCACGATCTGAAGCACGCCAGCAGGTCCCACCATATCAGGTCCCACGCGGCGCTGCATGTAGGCTAGCACTTTTCTCTCAGCATAAGTCGCAAGCCCTGCAAGGCTCGCCATGACGGCCAAGATGACGACTGCTTTAACAATAGTTGTTATCACGAAAAATAGCATTTCACTCATTCTCTGCCTTTATTATTTTTACGCTAGCGTAACTCTTGCCCTTAAAAATGGCGCTTACATCAAGCTTATCATCGTAGTCGCCAAGATAGGCCGCCACGCCTCCTAACTCGCTATCAAGCTCCACGCAAATGGCAAGCTTTTGCCCATTTTTTTCTAAAATGACCGCTTCATTTTGTGAAATTTCAAATTTAGCCATAAACTCGCTACTTGCGTAAAGTTTCGCGCGTTTAGCTGTCTGGCTGGCATAGTTTGCAAAAAACGATGGCAGATTTATAGGATTTGCAAGGCTTATAAGCGCTTCGTTTTCTTTTAAATTTAGCTCACTTTTTTCTTTAAAAAGTGGCTCTACGTCCTCTTTTGGCGTGAAATTTGAAATTTCAAGCTTGTAGCCTCTGTGACTTGTGCCATCATTTGCGTAAAAATTTTCTAAATCATCAAATTTAACGCCCCTATAGCCCTTCTCTTTTGGCAGCTGCGCTGTGTAATCAATCGTATTTTTAGCCACTAGCCCAAGTGCATTTGCGATATCGTTTAAGAAGTAGCCATTATGAGCCAAAGCCGCATTTGTCGGCACTACTTCGTTATTTATGCTTGTAAAAGTGCCCTCTTGCTGATTTAGCGCACCAGCGTCAAGATCGCCCTCAAAGATGCTAAATTTAAACTCGCCCATTTCGTTATATCCTAGCGTCTTGCCAGGCTTTTTCTCGTGTGAAAGCGTACAAATTTTAGCCACGCCAAGCGAGTTTGTGCGAGGTGGTATCAGCATCACAACAAAAGGCGTAGTTCTTGCGATCACTCCAGCAAGGGCTGCAAGTAAATTTGCATTTTCATGAGCGTAAAAGTCACTACCTAAAATGAGCGTAAATTTAGCCTTACCCTCGCTAAGAGTTGCTACTTCTAAGCCAAAGCTCTCATCAAATTTTTCAAGTCTTGCCTGAAGTGCTGCTGGTAAATTTTCACCCCAGTTTTTAAGGATAAATAGTAAAATTTGCTCCAATTTGCCAGCCTCATAGCTCACACAGGCAAAATTTTTTGAAAATTTCTTCACCACCTCATCAGCGATGTGATGAAAGTAAATTCCACTAGCTTTATTCATTTTTATGGCGTTATTTAGCTTATAGCTTGTTACTGGGCTCTCGTGGCGCAAGAAGCTGCCAGCCGTGATGATAAAGTCGCTATTTTTTAGGCTCTCATAGTCTGCGTTATATGAGCTAAGGCCGCTAAATTCGCTAAAAATATTTAAGAAATTTTGAAATTTAAAAGCCTCATCGTTTAGTAAATTTAGATCAAATTTCTCTCTCAAGCGCTCCAAAATAAGCGCCTCTTCGTTTGTTATGAAGCTATTAAATTTTATATTTTTTATGTTGCCGTTTTTTAAATTTGAGATGAGCTCATTAAATTTCGCCTCATTTTTACGCGCGTTTTCGTTGTGAAAGTCGTAGCCAAACCTTGCCGCACCACTGATCTCGCCAAAGTGAAAGTCGTTGCTGACACGGTAAATTTGCTTGCTTCTATCGCTAGTGCTCTTTTCTTTTACGTCATAAAAAATGAGCTCGCAGTCGCTTTGGTGCGGATTTGCCGCTGGGACACGGCTTAGCTCCCAGATGTTTGAGCTATACTGAAAATTTGAGCTTACAAGCGCTCCAACAGGGCAGACGCTGATGCACTCACCGCAAAATGAGCAGTCCAAATTTTCGCCAGCGCTTGGGCCAATTAGGCTCTTTTGCATCTTGCTAAAGACGGCGTAAGCATCTTTTGGCATGCTCTCTTTTAGCTCTTTTGGCACCTCAACGCCTCTTGGCACCGTTTTTAGCGCGCTCTCGCCGATCTTATCTTTACAAACCGTCACGCACCTCTCGCAGACCACGCAAAGAGCTGGGTCGTAGTTTATTAGCCCCCATTTTTTGTGCGGTTTGTGCGTGTCTTCTATGGCAAAGCTTTGCTCATTTACATTTAAATGCGCCGTTAAATTTTGTAATTCACACTCGCCACTTTTGTCACAAACACCGCATTGAAGGGGGTGATTGACGCAGTAGGTCTGCATGATCGCATTTCGCTCAGCAGCGATCTCTGGCGTATTTGTGTAAATTTGCATATCCTCTTTGGCTTTGGCGTTGCAGCTATATACCACTTTGCCGTTTGCCTCGACCATGCAAAGCCTGCAAGCAAGCGTTGGCGAACAGCCGCTAAGGTAACAAAGCGCAGGGATGTAGATGCCATTTGCCCTTGCTATGTTTAGGATGCTCTCGCCCTCGTTTGCCTCTAAAATTTGATCGTTTATGGTGATTTTCATTTGCTAACTACTACTTGTTTAAATGCATATCCATCAAACTCTTTTGCGCCAAGCACGGCAACCGTACCTTTTAGCGACGGATCTAGCCTAAATTTAGCACTCACGCTAAAGTCTTTTGCCCTTAAATTTAAAATTTCGCCATCCTTTGCCTTTGCCACGATACCAAACTGCACGCCGCCAACGATCTCATCACTTGCGTTTTTGTTTAGATAAACGACCGCTCCGTCAAAATTTTCAAGCTCTCTTAGCTCGCTTACTTCTTTGATGCTTGCAAATTCTTTGACCTCGCCGCCTGCTAAGACGACATTTTTACCTAAAATTTCAAGTAGCCAAAATATCGCATCTTTATCTGGATGGGTAAAGAGCGAGTCGTCGATGATCACATTTTTAACGTCCTTTATCCACTCGCCAAGCTCCTCAAACTCCTCTTCTCCCACGTTACACTCGCCACTTATGAGCCCATCATCAAGCTCGTCAAAAAACTCATTTTGCACCAAATTTGCATACTTGCAAAGAAGCGCTAAGACGTAGCTTATCGAGCCTATCTCACAGCGTATCAAATTTTCGCTGCCAAGCTCGTTATCTTCAAAGCATGAGATATATTTAAACTCGTGCTCTTTTATCTTTTTTGCTAAATTTTTGTCACTTAAGCTTAGTAAATTTGCGATACTTAGGCTCTTGCCTGCTATTAGATCATTAAATTTCATATCTTGCCCTTTTTTATCGTTAATGCCCAATCAACTTGATTAAATTTAAGCGAGTTCATCACCTCGCAGTTTAGGTTATAAGCCAAATTTACAGCCTTCTCCACGCCGCTGTAATCTCCTATCTCAAACAAAAATATCACCACTTCGCCTGGCTCGCTAGCCTTTATCTGCTGCCCAAGAGTGCTCAAAAACTCGCCCTTTAGATGCCTAAGATCGACCCTTCTCATCTATCAACCTCGCCTAAGATGATATTTGTGCTGCCTATTATCGCGGCAACGTCTGCCACATACTGCCCAACTAGCATATCTTCATAAATAGCGCAGTGCCAAAAGCTTGGCGTGCGAATTTTTAGGCGATACGGGCTTGCGCTGCCGTCTGAGTTTATATAAATCCCAAGCTCGCCCTTTGGTGACTCACTAGCAAAGTAAATTTCACCCTTTGGTGGCTTTAGCCCCTGAGTTATCAGCACAAAATGCTGCATTAGTGAGTAGTTTTGGCTCATTATCTGCTCTTTTGAAGCGCTCACATACTCTGGCGCGTCGGCGATGATGGCAGGGCTGCTGGTCTGATACTTGCTAACGCACTGCTTTAAAATTTTCACGCACTCGCGCATCTCTTTCATATAAAGCAGGTATCTTGCGTAGCAGTCGCCCTTGGTGGCATAAGGCACATCAAATTCTAGCTCGTCGTAGATGAGATATGGCTCTTCTTTTCTGATATCACGTGCCACACCGCTTGCTCTTAGCATGACGCCAGAACAGCCGCTACTAAGGGCTAGCTCTTTGCTAACTACGCCCACATCAACAAGCCTTGCTTGCCAAATTCTATTTTCACTTAGCAGATCTTCATAAAGCGTGATGTCGCTTGGAAATTTCTCGCAAAATTTAAGCAGCTCCTCGCACCAGCCATCAGGCAGATCAAGCGGCACGCCACCGATCCTTATCGAGCTATGAGTTAGCCTTGCGCCGCAGTATTTTTCTATGAGATCAAGGACATATTCGCGCTCTCTAAATGCGTATAAAAAGACGCTCATAGCCCCCACGTCAAGGGCGTGCGTAGCTAAAAATAAAAGGTGCGAGCTGATGCGGTTTAGCTCCAAAAGCATCACTCTAATGATCTGCGCACGGCGAGGCACTTCGATAGCGCAAAGCTTCTCCACAGCCGCGCAAAATGCGTAGTTATTCGCACTTGAGGCGATGTAATCGACCCTGTCAGTTACTGGGATAAATTCTTGATAGGTCATATTTTCAGCCATCTTCTCAACGCCTCGGTGCATAAAGCCAACCTCTGGCATAGCGCGCACGACCTTTTCTCCGTCAAGCTCAAGCACAAGCTTTAACTGACCGTGTGCGCTTGGGTGCTGCGGGCCAAAATTTAGTATCATCTTGCCGTCATTTTGCTCAAATTCTAAATTTTCAAAAAATGGTTTTAAGCGGTTTGGTGCCTGGCTCAAGGTCGTTCCTTTACTATCTGGCTTTGGTTAAATTTAGCCTTTTTGACAAATCTCACGCCGCCTTCTTCTTGATACTCGTAGTCTTCATTTTCATCAAACACACGTGAAAATCCAAAGGTATCTTTCTCATCCACAAAGGCTGGATCGCGGTTCTCTTCGCCGATCTGCTCTCTAAACTCACTTCCAAAAATTTTATCCACCTCGTACCATTTAGCAGCCTCGTCACCAACTAACGGATAGCTTTTTAGTAGCGGGTGCGAGTGCCAGTCATCAGGCATGATGAGGCGCTTTAAATTTGGATGATCTTTGATTAAGACGCCGCTTAGATCATACATCTCGCGCTCCGCCCAGTTTGCGCTTTTATAAAGCTCGCAAACGCTTTTTAGCATTTCGTCCTTTTTAACAAAGCACTTTACTCGTGCGCGCCTATTTTTGCTAACACTTAAAAGTTGATAAAAGACCTCGTATCCATCTTTTTGCGCTATATAATCAACCGCCGCAAGCTCGCAAAGCTGCTCGTAGCCAAAGCCTTTTAATGCTTCAAGCGCTTTAAAATTTTCACTTGAATTTACGTAGAGAACAAGTTGGTCAAACTCCACATAACTAGATAAAATTTGCACTCCGCTTTGCTCTAAAACAGCCAGCTCTTCGTCAAATTTAGAGCCACTTGCTGTTTCTTTTGGCGTTTCTTTGGCGATATAAAATTTCTCGCTGTAGTACTGCTTTTTTTGCAGGTCGTTTTTTGGTTTATACTCTCTCATATATCTAGCTTTCTTGGCTTTTGCACCCTAAATGCGCTCTGTTTTCTTATCTTTTTTTGAAGCATCATAAGTGCGTACTGAAGCGTCTCTGGGCGCGGGGCACAGCCTGGGATGTAGATATCAACAGGGATTATGCGATCGACACCTTGAACGGTTGAGTAGGTGTTAAACATGCCGCCAGTGTTTGCGCAGCTGCCCATCGAGATGACCCACTTTGGCTCAGGCATCTGATCGTAAAGGCGCCTTGTAAATTCAGCGTGCTTTTTAGTTAACGTGCCAGCTATGATCATCACCTCTGAGTGCCTTGGACTAGCGCGAAAAATGGTGCCAAATCTATCAAAGTCATATCTGCTCGCCCCACTTGCCATCATCTCGATCGCACAGCATGCAAGCCCGTAGCTAAGCGCCCAAAGCGAGTTGCTCCTGCCCCACTGCACGAGCTTATCAACGGTTGTTAAAACTACTGGCAGACCTCCATTTGCAGCGTAGTTTATCTGATGCTTTGCCATTTAAAGACTCCTTTTTGCCAAGCGTAGGCAAAGCCGATGAGTAAGATCGCTACAAAAAGCAACATCTCGATGAGCCCAAATAGCCCAAGCAGCCTAAAATCCACCGCCCACGGATACATAAAAATGACCTCAACGTCAAATAAAATAAATAAAATTCCATAAAAAAAGTAGTGGATATTTATCTTATTTGGCTGTTTTACGGTTGTCGGTCCGCACTCGTAAAAGCCAACTTTTAAACGCTCAGTGTTGTGGTTGGCCAGCTTTTTGCTTATCTTTGAAGATAAAAATGTTATCAGACTAAATGAACAAGTAGCTAATAAAAGTATGATAAAAGCGCCAAGATAGGTGCTGTCAAGCTCTGAGTGTGACATACTTCGCCTTTTTTAATTTTTCAAAATTCTACTAAATTTAAATTTATTTGACCTTGAAATAGCTCAAGAGTAGCGATGTAAATCTCTTTTTGTGTAAAAAATACTCTTATTTTATCTTTTCTACGGCGTCTTTTGCGGCACTTATGCGCTCAGCCTCATCAAGCTCACGCACAAAGCCATCTTTTACTAAAATGATCCTAGTTGCCACGTCAAAGTAGCTATCATCGTGGCTTACGGCGATGACGCTTATGCCTTTGCTTTGCAAAAACGGCAAAATTTCTTTATAAAATTTACGCTTGAATAATGGGTCTTGATCGGCCGCCCACTCATCAAGGATAAGGATAGAGCGGCGCTCTAAGATGGCTATTAGCAGGCTTAGGCGCTTTCGCTGGCCGGTTGAGAGCTGCGTGGTGCTAAGTTTATTATCAATGACACTTACTTTTTTATCGATCTCAAGCATAGCCAAGAGCCCCTCTATATCGCTTTGGCTGGCAAAGCCATCACGAGAGAGCGTTTGCGAAAATAGATAAAAATCAGCAAAAATAGCGCTTATCTTTGCTTGATAGCTTTGTAAATTTGCCTCATCTATCTTTGTGCTATCAAGGTAAATTTCACCGCTGCTTGGGCGGATAAGTCCGCAAAGAATGTTTATAAGCGTGCTTTTGCCGCTGCCATTTTTACCGATGATAAATGTTATCTCGCCGCGTTTGATCTCTAAATTTACGTTTTTTAGGCTAAATTTGCCGTGGTCGTAGTTGAAATTTATACCCTCTAGCCTGATACTTTGCCACTCGTCGCTTAGACTATCGTCAAATTTAAAGCCCTCTTTAAATTCATTTAAATTTAAACTCATGATCTTTTCCAAGCTCACCTTTGCGCTAAGTGCGGCTGGTATGGAGCCAACCATGCTCATAAATGAGCCTCTTAAAAATAGTATCGTTAGGCTGATACTAAGCGCTGTTTGCAGGCTCGCCCAGTCAAATGCCACGCACAAAAATACGCAAAGCCCGACTGCGCCAAGGAGCATTACATTGGTAAAATTATCACTTAGCGCGTGATAGACGTCTGCTTTTACCATGCTTTGGCGCTTTTTATCACCTGTTAAATTTAGCTCATCAAAGCAGACACTCGCCCTTGTCCTGTTTAGACTAAGCTCTCTGTGCCCCTCAACTATGTCGTCATAGTGCTTTTGCAGTGCGTCATCTTGGGTTCTGGACTCTTTGAAGTAAAAATGGATCTTTTTCATCAAAAGTGTGTTTATAACGAGTGTTGCACCGATCCAAACGGCGCTAAATATAAAAACTTTTGGCGCGATGTAGGCTAGATAAAAGCTTGCGCAGATGATGAAAACTAGGCTTTGTATAAAGCCAGTAGCACTCATAAAGGCAAATGTGATCGTTTTTATGTCGTTGTTTAGACTTGCTATGATCTTTGCCTTGCCGATCTCGTTTATTACGCTATTTGGCGTGTCTAAAATTTGCTTTACGCTTTGATATCTAAGCTCGTAGATAAATTTGTGTCCGAAATTTGTAAGTGAGATGTTTGCAGCGATGGCGCTTAGAAAAAAGAGAAGCAAAACCGCTATAAATTTAACTGCCAAGGGAGCGTTAAATTCTTTTAAATTTACAAGTTCGTTGTTTATAAAAGAGAGCGTCCAGACGCCAAGCCCGCTAAAGGCAAGCGTCAGGATCACTATTTTGATTATTGAAAAAAGATTGCTTTTTATTAAATTTACAAGCATTACATGGCAGCACGTGGCTGGATGATGTTTTGATCAAATTTTTGCTCGGTATTTTCACTCATGATGTGAAGTACCTTGCTGCGTTTGATCTTCGCGTCATCCTTAAATATCGCGCGAACCTTGTCCATGCCAGCATAAAAGTCACGCATGAGCACGACGCAGATGTATTTGCCAAAAAACGTTGGCTTGATAACGCCATTTTCTTCGTAGATCGCATTTACTAGTTTTAGCAAGCTAAGCTCGACAAATAGGTCTTTGTTGATGTTTGCGTTGTTTTGCTCGTTGTAGGCTTTAATATCAACAGCACCGTCAAAAAGCCTTGTTAAAAATGTATATTTTAGTCTCTCTTTTTTGCTAAATGCGCATTTTGCGATGACTGGGCTTTGTCTTTCTTTGATCTTTCTGCCGTAGTCAAGTAGGTTAAAGGCATTTATTACAAGCTCGCCGTCAAGGAAGCTAAACGCCCCGCTACCAACGCCCACGTACTCTAAATTTGAGCCTACATATTCGTCGCGAAGGTCTGCGCTTTTTTCATTTGAAAATGCCCAAGCGTTGCTTTGCCTGTAGCCGCCTTTAGCAAATTCACTCACGATGATCTCGTAAAATTCGCGCTCATTATCGACGTTTGAGACGCCTAGTGCGCGAGCGATATTCTCTCTTGTTAGCTCTGATTTCATTAGCGGATAGAAGGTGATTTGCTGCGGAGATATTGATTTTGCAGTGTTTATGTCGTTTATTAGCTGCTCTTTTGTTTGATTTGGCAGGTTAAAGATGAGATCTAGGCTGATAACTGGTATCTTGCCGATAGCCTGCTCAAGCTTTCTTTTTGTCTCTTTGGCTGAGCCAAATTTCTCGTATCTGCCAACCCTTTTTAAAGTCTCATCATCAAAGCTTTGCACTCCTACGCTTAATCGGTTGATGAGCCCATCAAAACGGCTTAGGCTCTCTGGCGAGATGTGATTTGGGTCGCTCTCTGCTGAGATGTCCTCTATGTTAAAGAGATCTTTTGCGAGTTTTAGCGTTTTTTCAAGCTCTGGCTCGTTTATAAGCGTCGTGCCACCGCCCACATAAAGCGATGTAAAGTCAAAGCCAGCCTCTTTTACCTGCCTCATCTCCTCGCGTAAATTTTCAAAGTAAATTTTAGCAAGCTCCTGCTCGTAATGATACTTGTGAAACGAGCAATACGGGCAAAATGTGTGACAAAATGGCACGTGCGCGTAGAGCATATACTTTTTGTCTTTTTTTGGAGTTTTGGTGTAAGTCGTGTTTAAAATGTCTATGTTAAATTCGTTATATAGCGATTTTTGTATAGAATTATGAGCGTAATTTACAGCAAAACTCTCAATGATATTTTTAAAAATCATAATTAATCGCCTTAAATAAGTTAGTTTTAATTTAGTCCATTAGGATAGCCAAATTTTAATAAATTTAGCCTTGCATTAACGTAAATTTTGAGTAAAAAATGCGATCATTTTTTAAATTTTCTATTTTTACAAACCTGCGATTTTTACATATCTAGCTCGCTTTTGCTCTATAAATTTAAGCTTTAGCCTACTTACTCTTTTACTCTTGAGATGACCTTGCTCGAGTCAAGCTCAAATTTCACTCCATCCTTTGTCTGCAAGTAGTAAAATTTACCGATATTGCAAAGTGACTTCACATCATAAATTTTAACCGCCTTTTCATCTATCTCGCAAGGCGTTTGCTCTTTGCCTTTTGCCTCGCAGAGTGAGCTAGGTAGTGCTTTTAACGCACTTTTATCTACAAGCAAAAATTTATAATCCACATCGCCTATGTTAAAGGTTTTTGCTGTGTATTTGATAAACAAAAGCGAGTTTGAAACGATCATAAGTGAAAGAGCAGCGTAAAAAACAAATGAAAAATCCTTTGTCTCTTTGATGCTCGCAACGCCTAGCACAAAAGAAAGCATAAACGAGCAAAAGAGTATCCAAAGTGCCAAAAATCCGCCATCTTTTAAGACGACAACCGAAATGATAAAGAGCAAAAGCATGATAAGCGATAAAAGATAGATGATGAAATTTGATCTATCTTTAAAGAAAACTGCCAAATTTACCCCAGTATAAGAGAGCAAAAGTAGCGATAAAATGGCGCCCCAGCCGTAGTTTAGCTTGAAGGCTGCAAAGGCTAAAATGGCAAATGAGATGAGTGTTAAAAAATAGATGAAATTTGAGCTATAAAAAAATAGAAATTTCGGCTTTTTAAATTTATGTTTTTTATCGTCATTTTGGTAAAGGTAGGAGACAAAGACCAAGATAGCGATCTCAAAAGCCGTCACGGTCGCGGTCGCGCAAAATAGCAAGATACCTGTAAATATCATCTCTGAGCTATCTAAACTCGGAAAATATCGGGTCTCAAAGCCAAAATACAAAAAGTAGCAAAGCATGCTGACGACTGGGACGATGAAATTTGAGTGCTTAAAGAAATTTGTAGCACACTCTTTTATGAAATTTGCCTTTAAATTTGCCGAGTGCTCGCCCAAATGGCTCTCAAAAAACGAGTTTAAAAGTAGCTCATTTTTGACCTTCTCAAGCTCCTCTGGCTCTCTTGATAGCGCCTTTTTGTAAATTTCATAGTTTTGCTTGCCAAAGTCCTTTATAATCTCATCTTTGATATCCAAAATGACAAGAGTGATCTGCTCTTTTATCTCGCCGAGCCTTTTTGAAACTTCAGCAAAATTTGTCCTATTTAGCCTGTCAAAAAGATCGTTTTCTTCGTTTAAAAGAGCGATCAAACGCGCTTGTTTGCTGCTTCTTATCTCACAGTTTGAAAAATTTGCCTTTATAAAATTTACAAATTTCTTAGCGTTTTTAACGCTCTCATCTTTTTCATCTAAAATGTCTTGATAGCTCAAATTTACCTTTCTTGCTTTTGTCTTGAAATTATCTTGCTTGCATCAAGCTCAAATCTTGTTCCATCTTTTGTCTCTAAATAGTAGAATTTACCTAAAGTTGAAAGAGCTTTGATATTGTGAAGCCAAACGGTGCCATCACGTTTTTCTGTGTACGTTATATCTTTTCTTTGTTTCATCTTGACAGTAGCTTTTTCTTCTTTTTGATTTGTACAATTTTTATCCAAACAATAGTTCAAAACATTATTGTGAAATTTAATATTTATTGCCTTATCTATATACTTGCATTCTTTATTATTACAAGAAAAACTTAAATACTTTGGTGAAATGACAATACTAAGATTTTGATCTTTTTTATTGCTGTCTATAATACTTAAATTATTTTCAATATATAAAAAAGCTTCTTTACCTTCAAAAGGGGTTATTTCACTAATATCATTAATTTCTTTCGGTAAAGTATATAAAGCACTTTTATCAATAGATAAATATCTATATTTAATATTTCCAAGATCGGAAATTTGAATAACTTTATCATGTAATAGAAAAAGCTGAAAACAATTTATGATTATAAAAACATAAAATATAAAAGCAAAAGAATATATATCTTTTACAAGTAATAAAAAAATACTTAATATTACAGATAGTAATACAAATAGTATTAAAAATATACAATCCTCAAAAGAGCTATAATCAACTCTCTCAACAATTGTAATAAAAATTATAAATGGGCTTAAAAAGCAAATAATTCCAAAGAGGGCTAGAAGCAAAGAATCAAAGAATTTATCTTTTTTATTCAATTTTTTACTATTAAAACGATAGTAAATAAAGATATCTATTATAAGGAGTATAAAAATAATAATTTCTATTTCTTCTTTACTAAGATTATAGTCTTTATAAACCATAAGTACAGCTAATACCAAGGTTGCTATACAAGAAATTAGATAGACTAACCAAATTGCATTACTTTTAATGTCTCGTATACAAAATGCAATAATCAATTGCATTATTGGCGCAATATACAATATAAATAGCAAGCTAAGTCCTGCTAGCGCCAATGAAGTAAGAACAGGAAAGATATCGCTACTGTTAGGCATTGGAATGTAGCCTATATTTTTATTAAGTACAAAATATACTACAAATGGTGTTAACCCAAGTAAAATTATTAAACTTTTATAGTGATTTTTTATAAAGCCTGCTTTTTCTAAAAGAAATTTCAATTTTCCTTGGTCCTTATACTCTGTACTAAATTTGTCTAATGTAATTTTTAACTTTTTTCCCTCTGCAACGTACATACTACTTTCTTTAAATTTATCTCCATATTTTTGTTTTATTAGAATTAACTGTTCAGAAATTTTTGTTTCGTAGCTTTGATATATTGCTTTTTTGTGCTGTTTTATATCAATATCAAGCAACTCTGCTAATGTCAAAATATTACCACCTGATATAACATCATAAATATCCCTAAGTTCATTTGAATAATTATCATACTTTTTAATATCTGTAGATTCTAGTTCCTCTAAAATATTTTTTAGCTTTAGCAATTTGTTTGATTTTTTTCTTGAAACACCAGATTCAAAAATGCCTTGTTTTTCTAATATAACAATTTGCCTATAAATTTTTTCATCAATATTCTCTACTGATAGCGCTGATTCTTTGTAATTATCATACTTTAATTCTAAATACTTTTCTTTCTTTACTGAAAGTAACTTAATTAAAATTGAAATATTACTGGTTTGCAACGAAATATCTTTGAGCTCTTCAATAAAATCCTCGCAATCTTTAATAACTCTATTTTTATCTTCAACTAATCTCTCAAAGCTTTTCATATTTCAAAACCTTTTTGATTTAAAACATCTTTAAATTTAAAAAATTAACTAGCTAAGCACCTTTGCGATTTCGCTCCAGCCTATTTGCCTAGCAAGTTCAGCTGCGGTTTTGCCACTTTTTGTGCGGGCGTTTTTGCTAGCGCCGTTTTCTAGCAAGAGATTTACGATCGTTAAATTCCCAGCAAGTGCCTCGTGATGAAGCTGCGTAAAGCCAAGCTCATCGGTGTCTGTGACCATGCTTGGATGCTCTTTTATATATTTTTCGACCTGATCACGCATATTTTTGCTCATCGGATGCTCTATCAAATTTTCTGGATGCTCTTTTTGCTCGAAAACTACCAAAATATCGTTATAATCGCCAAAATCAAGCCCCCAAGCCGCGTCATGCTCGGCTAGCTCATCTTTTTGCATGCGTGAGCGCATCGCCTGCACGCTAAAGCCGCCATAAGCACATCCGCCAATGGCAAAAAGCCAGTCGCTCATATCGGTAAATTTTGCGCTTATTTGATCGCCAACTTTGACGTTTTGCACGCTATCAGGCTCATTTACGAGCGTGCCATATATCGTCTCGCCGTCAAATTCAATGTCATTTACCCACATATGCTCGCCCACCTCTTCGCCGTTTATGACATCTAAAAAGCAAATTTTTACCATCGCATAATCAAGCATAGGTGCGATCCTGCGGCGCTCCCAGTAAAGCTCACGCCAAAAATACTTAAAGCTCTCACGAGCTTGCTCAAATGCGCGCTGCATGTAGTCTTCGTCGCTACTTACAAAATAGATCGGCATCTGCTCGCCAAGGTCTATTTGCTTACCAAGTATTTTCTCAAAAAAGCCCATTTTTACCCCTTTTTAGAATTTAGATAGATCAAATTTAAATAAAACGATAAGGCGATTCACCCACGAATACGCCAAATTTTAGATACAAAAACCATGCGAAATTTCGCAAAATTAGCCCAAAATCCTGCGAAATTTTAAATACAAAATTCGCACAATTATTTCGCAAAATTAGGCGAGGCGATTTGAATTTTTGTGACGGGAGTTACCGAGCTGGTAATGACCGAGCAAAAATTTAAATCAACGACGCATAATAAAGCGAAAATATGCGATATAGCCTGCGGAGCGAGAATTTTTCTAGCTCATTTAAAGGCGCTCACGAGAGGCCCTTACTTGAGATTTTTAAAGTTTATTGGGAGTTCTAAATTTAACCCCCTAACCAGCTTTATACACTCCTGCAAGTCATCTATGCTTTTGCTTGTCACTCTGATCTCTTCGCCCCTGATCTGCGCGCTCACCTTGATCTTTGAGTCTTTGATCGCTTTGGTGATCTTTTTTGAGTTTTCACTATCAAGCGTGTCATTTAGCTTTAGCGTCGCCTTTAAATTCCCACCGCTTGCTGGCTCTCTTTTTGTCTCTGTGATCGCTACTGGTGGGATGTTGCGCTTGATGAGCTTTGAGATCACGATATCTTTTAGCGCGTCGATCTTGTTGTCACTTGAACTAAGAAGCGTGATAAATTTCTCTTTTTCATTTAGCTCTACCTCAGCCGCAAGCCCCTTAAAGTCATACCTCGCTGCGATCTCTTTTTTAGCCGTCTCAAGAGCGTTTTTAACCTCCATCATATCGACTTCAGCGCTTATATCAAAGCTATGTTCGCTTGCCATTTTCTATCCTTTTATAAATTCTTCTATATTTTTAACTATGAGTGAGATCAGCCGTTTTCTAGCCTCCAAGCTGCCCCATGCCACGTGCGGGGTGATGAGTAGATTTTCTTTGTTTTTTACATTTAAAAATGGGCTATTTTCGCTCATTGGCTCACTTTCTAAAACGTCGGTGCCAAAGCGTAAATTTCTCTCATCTATCGCCCTTGCCATCGCTGCTTCATCCACTATGCCGCCACGCCCTAAATTTAGCACTATCGCCTCATCTTTTAGCAAATTTATTTCGTTTATACCTAGCAAATTTCTAGTCTTTTCATTTAGCGGTGCGTGGATGCTGATGATGTCGCTGCTTCTTAGTAGCTCATCTAAGCTTTTTTGCTTAAATTCGCTATTTTTATTTGCTCCACTTGTCGAGTAGTAGCTCACGTTTGCGCCAAATGCACGTGCCGCTGCCGCCACGCCGCGTCCTATCTCGCCAAGTCCGATGATGCCAAATTCTTTGCCAGCGATCTCGCTGATATCTGCGCCAAGATAGGTGAAAATTTCACTTTTCACCCACTCGCCACTTTTTACGTAGTGATCGTAAAATTTGATGCGGTTTGTTAGCTCAAAAAGCAAGGCAAATGTGTGCTGCACGACGCTTGGGGTTGAGTAGCCAGCGACGTTTTTAACAGCTATGTTTTTAGCTTTTGCGTGCTCTAGATCGACATTATTCATGCCAGTTGCGCTTATGCAAATAAGCTTTAAATTTAGCGCGTCCATCACGGCTTTATCGATGACAACCTTGTTTGTGATGACGATATCAACGCCTTTTAGACGTGGCACGACCTCTTCGCTCTTGGTTTTTTGGTAGCTGATAAACTCGCCAAATTTTTTAAAAACACTAAGATCAACGTTTTCTCCAAGCGTTGCCGCGTCTAAACAAACGATCTTCATCTTTAATCCTTAATGAAATGTCCTACAAATTTAGAGTAGTTATCTAAAATTTTGCCGCCCTTTCTATATCCAAGCGCGCACGCCTCATAAGCGTAAAATACCCCTGCTTGGTAGCTCTCGCCCCTCTCATCTTGGTTAAACTCGTAAAATTCTTGATAGATGGCTTTGTTTGAGTCGTATTCGCCATCGTTGCTTGCTATTTGTGCGCCGTTTTCATCGTATATAGAGACGTTTGCACCTTCTCTGCCAAATACCGGCTTTTTCACATATTTTTTACCTTTTAGCGGCTCATTTGAGGTCTCAAGCAAGAGTGGGTGATTAGGATATAGATCCCAAAGGATTTTTAAGATCCCTTTACTTTGGAAAAGCAGCGTGTAGGCTGGATTTATGATGATAGCTTTTTGATTTTTGACGATGTTTGAAAGTATCAAAGCCAGCTCGCCCTCATCGATCGCTATGCTCTCCCAAGGAACAAGTTTGAACCAATACTCGAAATTTTCATCGCCCTTAAAAATGCCCTCGTTATCGTCAAAAACGACCTCATCAACATAGGCAAAGTCTGTTTTAAAGCCAGTCTCTTTTGCGATGTATTGCAGTAGTTTTACGGTCTGCTCGTCCTCGATACTGCCTGCTATGCTGCTAAAGAGTATCCCCCAGCCCTCATAAAGCTCGTCAAAGTCCGCATCCTCGTCGCCAAGCGTGATGAGACGTTTGAAATTTTGCTTTAGCGACTCGTAAAGGTCGTTAAACTGGGCTGCTTCGTCCATGTGATTTAGCTTTAGCATAGCCCACTGGATAATCGCCGTCTCAAAAACTGCCGTTGGCGTATCGGCGTTAAATTCGATCAGCTTTATAGGCTTACCATCAAGCCCTCCAGCTAGATCAAATCTGCCATAAAGGTGCCAATGAACGTCATTTTCCCAGCTATTTTTTATGATATCAACTAGGTTAAATGGTATGCCTATCTCGTGAAAAAGATTGTTGTCTATGACGTGCTGAGCTGCATTTACATACATATCATATAGCTCGTTTGCCGCCTCGTAGTAGGCATTTGCCTCTTTTTCGCTTACTTGCACGATCTCATCTGCGATATACGAGCTGTTGTCGTTATCTGTGTGCCATGCAAAGCCGATCTTCTCCATAAATTCGTTATTTAACGGGGTGATTTTTTTTAAATTTATCATTTTCAGCCTCCAAAGCTTGATGAACTAGAGCCTGACTTCGAGCCACCACCGAAAAATCCGCTCTTACCGCCGCCGCTTCTTGCAGCAGAATTTGCCGCTTTTTGCTTATTAAAGCTATCCACGCTTCTTGTGTAGGCACTTGGATTTTTATATGTGCTTTGGCGATTTGCTTGGAAATTTTGGTTGCCAAAGAGCTTACTGCCTATCCAGCTACCAAGTATCGCGCCAGCTGCTGAGGCAAGGATCGTCTCGCCAAGGCTTAGCCCGCCGCTACTTAGCTGTGCGTCGCTCGTTCTTGTCAAATTTGAAGTGTTATTGTCGATCTTTGCATTTGCTTGCGCTAGAAGTTTATCGATCTCATCTTTGCTTAGCACGCGCTCAGTGCCGTTTATATCTTTTAGCACGACCCTAGTTTCGGTGCTTGGATACTCTTCTAAGATTTTATAAACGCCAGGTGCGCTCTCTTCGATGATGACAAAGGCGCCGTTTTTTTGCGCAACTTCGTTTAGCGCGTTTTCATTGCCGCCATCGTCACTCCCACAACCTGCAAGTCCAGCCATTATAATGGCACCAAATCCCCCAACCGCAGCATAAGTTGCTATCTTTTTAATGTGTTTCATATCTCTCCTATCAACTCTTTTAAATTTTTATGTCTTCTAACAAGTATCACGCCGCGTTTAAATTTGATAAATTTGGAGTGATGTATTGCTTTTATTATCTTTTCACTGATCTTTTTTGTCGCTTTTGGCTTTAAATTTAACTCCTTTAGATATTCGCTTAAATTTATCCATTTTGACTCGTCCTCTATCTGCGCATCTATCGCCATTTCGCTTGCGGCACTTTCGTTTTTAGGTGCTAAAAGTGGCCTTTGCATGGCGTTTAGAAACTGCATGAGCTTCTCGTCTCTGTCCTTGTAAATTTGCAAAATTTCATTTTTGCGCTCGATGAGCATCTGCTCTTTTTCTTTAAAAAGCCTATCTTTATCGGCTTGCAAATTTAAATTTAAGCTCTTTAGCTCATTTAGCTCATTTAGCAAATAGCTTACAAACTCGTCGTTTTGGGATTTAGTTTTTGTGCTTTTTGGGGCGGTTTTTGTGGGTTTTTCGCTACTTGGCTCCTCCTCAAGGATGACAAATTTAGTGCCATTTTCAATGACCGTTTTTAACGAGCCTCGGCGAATTCTATTATAGACTGCTTCTTTTGTTATGCCTAAAATTTCTGCAGCTTCATTTACAGCTAGCTTTTGCATCGGATTTCCGTTTAAAATAAAATAAAAAAATTGCTTTGATTATAAAAAAATAAGGCTAAAAGAAGAGTTAAACAAAGAGAGCAAAGCCCTCTTTGTCTTGGTTTTAGAGTCTTGACTCGTAGCGTCTAAGCATATAAAGACGTTTAAGCATTTTCTTGCGAGCAGCAATTTTTTGTTTCTTGCGGATCTCAGTTTTAGGCTCAAAGAAGCGTCTAGCTCTTGCTTCAGTAACGACTAAGTTACGGTCAGTTTGTTTTTTAAACTTTCTGTAACCCTCGTCAAATGACTCGTTAGGATGTACCTTAATACCAGGCAACGTCCTCACCACCTTTCAGATTAAAATAAGCCGTGAGTATAGTTTAACTTTCATAAATTTAAGCTTTTAGGCAAATTTAAAATATTTAATACTTTTTTAATAACCCAAAATTTATAATCTTAAAATTTCAAAAAAAGGCTCACCATGTCAAAGAATCTTCATCTTAGCTACGCCAAGAGGCGTTACATTTTTTTTGCCTGTATCACGTTATTTGTATTTATTTTGCCATTTATCAGGATAAATGACGCGCAGCTATTTTTGCTAAGTTTTGATAAGAGCAGGGTTGATCTATTTTTTACTAAATTTGATATGCAAGAGCTATATTTGCTGCCATTTTTGTTTATAACTTTGTTTTTGACTATATTTTTTCTAACAACGCTTGCAGGGCGCATTTGGTGTGGCTGGAGCTGTCCGCAGACCATTTTTAGAACGCTCTTTCGTGACCTTTTGCAGACTAAAATTTTAAAGATCAGAAAAAATATCCAAAACAAACAAAATGAGCCACAAGGTCAAATTTTTAAGCGTGCATTAGCTGTTGGAATTTGGTGCGTTTTAGCCCTTATCATAGCTGCAAATTTCATGTGGTTTTTTGTGCCGCCATTTGAGTTTTTAGCCTATATAAGCGAGCCAAGCGAACATAAAATTTTACTTGCATTTTGGCTTAGCATAGCTGCTTGGCTAGTCTATGACGTGGTCATTTTAAAAGAAAATTTCTGCGTCTATGTCTGCCCGTATGCGAGGGTGCAGTCAGTTATGTTTGATAGCGACACGATCCAAGTTATCTATAATCAAAAAAGAGGCGGCGTCATATATGATGGCAAAGATAAATTTAAAAAGCCAAAAGAAGATGGTGCGCTTTGCACTGGCTGCGAAGCCTGCGTGAGGATATGCCCGACGCATATAGATATAAGAAAGGGCATGCAGCTTGAGTGCATAAACTGCCTTGAGTGCAGTGACGCATGCGCTAAAGTGATGGGGCATTTTAACGAAAGCTCGCTTATAGAGTGGAGAAGCATAAATTCTCAAAATGAAAATAAAAAGGTGAAAATTTTTAGATTTAGAACGGTTGCTTATCTTGTCATTTTGTGCGTAGTTTTGGTAGCTGCAGCGCTGATGAGTGGCAAAAAAGAGAGCATGCTTTTAAATATCAATAGAACTAGCGAGCTTTACAAGGTTTTAGATCAAGGTGAGGTTGAAAATTCTTACGTTTTTTTAGTGCAAAATAC
Source organism: Campylobacter concisus (assembly GCA_018371535.1). GTDB lineage: Bacteria > Campylobacterota > Campylobacteria > Campylobacterales > Campylobacteraceae > Campylobacter_A > Campylobacter_A concisus_BO. Next base: position 35,408 of record JAHAKU010000014.1, on the reverse strand, counting down.
CCAAAGCAAGGATCATAAATTTTACTTTGAGATAGATGATAAAAGCATAGAAATTTCGCGTCCAAATAGGCCTTTTACACTAAAAGCTGGCGCAAAACAAAAGGTCATCGTCACGCTAAAATCAAAAAATGAAAACACAAGCGAAAAAGATCTTTTAAAACATATAAATATAAAAGCTTACGCCACTGACGAGCCAACTATCAGCGTGCAAAGGGCTAGCACTTTTATCTATCCTAAAAGATGATAAAATGACGAAAATTTAGTGGGAAGTGAAATGGCGATATCAGAAAAAGGCAAAAAACGATACGAGCTCATAGTAAAAACGGCACTTGAGCTATTTTTAAAAAATGGCTACGAAAAGACTAGCCTTAGCGATATCGTGGCGATAAGCGGCGGCTCGCTTGCTAGCATTTACACATTTTTTGAGAGCAAAGAGGGGCTTTTTCAAGCGATCATCGAGCAAGAGATAGATGCGCTTATAAAAGAGGTCGATGAGAGGATAGATCTTAAAATTTCTCACAGCTTGGAGGAGTTTTTAACCAAATTTGCAACCATTATTTTTTCTATCATCTGCACCAAGAAAAATATCTCACTTGGTAGGATAATGATAAGCGAGAGCTCTAAAAATGGTGGCAGCCTTGGCAGGACATTCTTAGATCAAATTTTAAATAGGATCGATCTTGTGCTTATAAATTTCTTTGAAAGAGATGAGATAAAAGCACAGCTAAATCCAAAATTTCCAGCCAAATTTGCCGCAAAATGCTTTATAGAAAATGTAAAGGGGTCACATTACTACAACGCTCTCATATTAGACGAAGAGCCAAAACTAAGCAAAAAAGAGCGTGAAGAGCACGTTGCTTTGTGCGTTGAGCTATTTTTAAATGGCATTGTTAAAAGTTGAATTGACTTTTAATTTATAATTAGTTATATTCAGTAACTTTTATAATTTGTAATAAAAATTACAAAACTAAATTTGGGATTAAAATTTAAAATTAAGGGAGGTTTTTATGTTGAAATTTAAAAGTTTTCTTATGCTTTCAGCTGCCGTTTTTTTGCTTTCTGGCTGCTTTGAAAGTGGCGACAAAAAGGCCGCTGCAGGACGCCAGATGCCAACATCTCATGTTGATATATTTGTTGCACAAAAAGCGGATGTGCCTATTAGCTTTGACTACACAGCCACAGTTACTAGCAACCAAGATGTCATCATCTATCCAAAGGTTGGCGGCACGATCATAAAGCAGTTTTTTAAGCCAGGCGATAAGGTAAAAGCTGGAGAGAAGCTATTTCTCATAGATCCAGAGAAATATCAAGCTAGCTACGACTCACTTGACGCAGCTGTTGGCGTTGCAAATGCAAATTTAAAAAATGCGCAGACTGAGTTTAAAAGAATTTCTGCTCTTTATAAGAAAAATGCAGTCTCTCAAAAAGACTACGACGCAGCCGTTGCAGCTTATGACATCGCAAATGCAACTTTAGTAAGCGCAAAAGCAACTTTAAAAAATGCCAAGATCGATCTTGGCTATACAACTATCACGGCTCCATTTGACGGCGTTGTTGGCGATAATAAAGTAGATGTTGGCTCACTTGTAGTAGCAAGCCAAACTCAGCTTGTAAGACTAACAAAGATAAATCCGATCGAGGCTGACTTTTACATCGCAGACGTGGATAATCTAAGCAGAAAAGCAAATTTAGATAACGGCGCTTGGCAGCAACTAAATAGCGAGGCTGTTTTAAATTTAAACAATGAAGATTTCACTGGCAAAGTGACATTTATAGATAATGTCGTAAATACCGCAACTGGCAGCGTTTTGGCAAAGGCTAGCTTTGATAATAGTGAGGGTAAAATTTTGCCAGGTGCGTTTGGTCATATAAAGATGAGCGGATTTGTGCAAAAAAATGCCTTTAACATCCCACAAGTTGCCCTTCAACAAAGTGCTACAAACACTTATGTTTTAGTCGTAAAAGATGGCAAAGTAGGCCAAAAAAATGTAAAAACAGGATATCAAACAAAAGATATGATCGTAGTGACTGAGGGTCTTGAGGAGGGCGATAAGATAATAGTTAGTAACTTCCTTAAAATCGGAGTTGGCGCACCAGTTGAAACTGATAAAGACCTAAGTGCAGAATTTATAAACGGCAAAGATGCAAACGCTACAAGTAGCAAGTAAAGGCAGATAGATGTTTTCAAGATTTTTCATAAACCGCCCGATATTTGCAACTGTTATATCTATCATCATAGTTATAGCAGGTTTTATGGGTATCAAAGGGCTTCCAATAGAGGAGTATCCAAGTCTTACACCGCCTACTGTCTCTGTGAGTGCGACATATAGCGGTGCTGACGCGCAGACGATCGCTGACTCAGTCGCAAGTGCCATTGAAGATCAGATAAATGGTGTTGAAAATATGCTTTATATGCAAAGCACCTCAAGCTCAGCTGGTACTATGAATATAAGCGTATATTTTAAGATCGGCTCATCAGCAAAGCAAGCTACTATAGACGTAAATAACCGCGTACAAGCTGCCCTTTCAAGATTGCCTCAAGAGGTGCAAAATATGGGCGTAACGGTGCGTGAAAGAAGTGGTTCGATCCTTCAGGTTGTTGGCTTTACAAACCCAAATATGAACCAAGTTGAGCTATATAACTATGTAAATTTAAACATCGCCGACGAGATCAAAAGGGTAAATGGCATCGGTGATACAGTGCTAATTGGCAACAAAGAGTACTCGATGAGAATTTGGCTAAAGCCAGACAAACTCGCTCAGTTTAAACTAACTCCAAGCGACGTCATCTCTCAAGTAAGAATTCAAAACTCACAATACGCCGCTGGCAAGATCGGCGAGCAGCCATCAAAAGGTGAAAATCCTTATGTTTATTCAGTAGTTTCTGAGGGACGTTTTAAAGATCCAAAGCAGTTTGGCGAAATTTTGATAAAAAGTGATGACGGCACAGTCGTCAAGCTAAAAGAGGTCGCCACAGTCGAGCTTGGAGCTGCTAGCTACGCATCTGAAGCTATGCTAAATGGCAAGCCAGCAGTGCCACTTTTGCTATTTTTGCAAAACGACGCAAACGCACTTGCAACTGCTGAAGCGGTCAAAGCAAAGCTTGAAGAGCTAAAGAAAACCTACCCAGTTGGCCTAGAGCACACGATAGCTTACAATCCAACTGAATTTATCACCGTCTCAATAGACGAAGTTATAAAAACTTTCATAGAAGCGATGGTGCTAGTTCTTATCGTAATGTACTTCTTCTTAAAGAGCTTTAGAGCTACCATCATACCGATGCTAGCTGTGCCAATCTCCATCATAGGCACATTTGGCGGACTTTATGTGATGGGTTTTAGTATAAATTTGATCACGCTTTTCGCCCTAGTTCTTGCCATCGGTATCGTCGTGGATGACGCCATCATCGTTATAGAAAACGTCGAGAGAATTTTGCACGAAGATAAAAATATAAGCGTAAAAGACGCGACATTTAAGGCGATGGAGGAGGTGCAAGCTCCGGTTATCTCTATCGTGCTCGTGCTTTGCGCAGTTTTCGTGCCAGTTTCATTTATGGAGGGCTTTGTTGGCGTTATACAAAAGCAGTTTGCGCTAACACTTGTTGTCGCCGTTTGTATCTCAGGCTTTGTCGCTCTTACGCTTACGCCAGCGCTTTGTGCGGTTATGCTTAAAAAGCAAGAGAACAAGCCATTTTGGATCGTTCAGAAATTTAACGACTTTTTTGACTTTAGCACTAAGCTCTTTACAGCTGGTGTGGCAAAAATTTTAAAACACGTCATCATTAGCTTTATAGTAATTGGCATAATGGGATTTGCAACGTATGGCTTGTTTCAAAAGGTGCCAAAAGGGCTTGTGCCTTCAGAAGACAAGGGCGCTTTGATGGTTATCACCTCGCTTCCACCTTCAACAAATATGCTAAAGACTAAAGAAGAGGTAAAATCTATTAGTAACGCCATTTTGAGCAATCCAAATGTCGAATTTACTATGGGCGTTGCAGGTTATGATATGCTAGCTAGCTCACTTAGAGAAAACTCAGCCATTAGCTTTATCAAGCTAAAAGACTGGAGCGAGAGAAAAGGTGCAACAGACGGCGCAGATGCCTTAGTTGGTCAGTTTAACGGCATGCTTTGGGGCTCTAAAAACTCAATGACCTTTGTCGTAAACGTGCCACCTATCATGGGTCTATCAATGACTGGCGGCTTTGAGATGTATCTACAAAACAAAAGTGGCAAGAGCTACAACGAGATAGAAGCAGACGCTAGAAAGGTGACAGCGGCAGCAAATGCAAGACCTGAGCTAACTGGCGTGAGAACGACGCTTGAGACAAACTACCGCCAGTTTAAGATAACAGTTGATAAAGAGAAAGCAAAGCTATTTGGCGTAAGTGAGAGCGAAATTTTTAGCACGATAGCGGCTACTTTTGGCTCTTACTACATAAATGACTTCAACCTTGCTGGTAAATCTTACCGCGTATATGCAAGGGCGAGCGATAACTTTAGAAACAACCCTGAGGATCTAAGAAAAATTTTCGTCCGTTCAAATGAGGGCGAGATGGTGCCATTAAATTCAGTAGCGACGCTTACAAGATCGATCGGACCTGATATCGTTGATAGATTTAACCTCTTTCCAGCGGCTAAGATCATGGGCGATCCAAAACCTGGCTACACATCAGGTGATGCGATAAGAGCGATCCAAGAGGTCGTAAATGACACGCTAAGTAGCGACGACTACGCTATAAGCTGGGCTGGAACGGCATATCAAGAGGTAAATTCTCAAGGAACAGGCACGGTTGCCTTTATCTTTGGTATGGTCTTTGTCTTTTTGATCCTTGCTGCTCAGTACGAAAGATGGCTCATCCCACTTGCAGTCATCACTGCTGTGCCATTTGCGGTATTTGGCTCGTTGCTAGCTGTCTGGATAAGAGGGCTAACAAACGACATCTACTTCGAGATTGGTCTTTTGATACTCATCGGTCTGGCGGCCAAAAACGCCATCTTGATCGTAGAATTTGCTATGCAAGAGCGTGAGAGCGGAAAGAGCATATTTGAATCAGCTGTAAATGCAGCAAAACTTCGCTTTAGACCTATCGTTATGACATCTATCGCATTTACCTTAGGCGTTTTCCCAATGGTCATAAGCACAGGCGCTGGAGCTGCATCTCGCCACTCACTAGGAACTGGCGTGGTTGGCGGCATGATCGCTTCTACTACGATAGCGATATTTTTCGTGCCTATGTTTTACTATTTGCTTGAAAATTTAAATGAAAAATACTGGAAAAAGGGAGCAAAAAAAGATGAGAAATAAGGCGTTTATACTTATAACAGCGGCGTTTTTGGCTGGTTGCTCGTTTCGCCCAGATATGCCAAATGTGGATACAAATTTCACCTCAACATACACTTTCGAGACAAGCGACATAAGAGATCTTTGGTGGAAAGAATTTCACGATGAAAATTTAAATGCTCTTGTTGAAAGTGCGCTTGAGAAAAATACAAATTTACGCATTGCATATTTAAATTTACAAAAAGCAAAGGCAAGCCTTGGCATTGCTGAGGCTGATTTGCTGCCGGGGGTAAATTTAAACGCAGGTGCTACTAGGACTAGAAATAGTGCTGAAACTGCCACGCATATGCCTCAAACTACCTCAAAAAACTATGAGATAAATTTAGGTCTAAACTACGAGATAGATCTCTGGGGCAGAGTAAGAAATAGCGTGCTTGCAGCTAATGAAAATTTAAACGCAAGCAAATTTGACTATGATAGTGCAAGGCTAAGCCTTAGCTCAAGTGTAGCGAAAAGCTACTTTGCTCTAGTGTCGCTAAACATGCAAGAAGCGGTGCTAAAAGAGACACTCAAAACCTATGAGGACACGCTGGCACTTCGAAAGACGCAGCTTGATCTTGGTGGCATAAATGAGATGACCTATCTGCAAAGCAAGGCTGAAGTAGAAAGGGCAAAAACTAGCCTAACTTCAGTGCTAAACTCAAAGTCACAAGTGCTTACTTCACTAGCCATCCTGACTGGCAAGAGCAATGATGAAATTTTAAAAGGAGCCGTTGCTAGTGCGCAAAATTTACCAAGCTCACCTGAGATAAAGGCTGGCATCAGCTCAGATGTCTTACTTAGAAGAAGCGACGTAGCAAAGGCGCTAGCAGATCTAAAAGCTACAAATGCCCTTGTTGGCGTAGCGCGCGCTCAATACTTCCCAACGATATCCCTTACAGGTCTTTTTGGCTTTGCAAGTGATGAGTTTGATAGAATTTTTATGGGTAGCGCAAGCGTTTGGAGCTTGGGAGCAAATTTAACACAGAAAATTTTTGATTTTGGCAAGACAAAAAACAACGTCCGTGTTGCTGAGACAAACGAGCAAATCGCAGCTATCACTTACGAAGCGACCGTTAGATCGGCCCTTGGCGAGGTTAGAGATGCCCTTATCTCAAGGCAAAACGCAAAGCTCTCTTTGGATCAGGTGAAAAATTTGCTACAATCGCAGCAAAAAATTTATTCGCTTGCTAAAGATCAGTATAACGCTGGCTATATTGGTCACTTAGAGCTTCTTGATGCACAGAGAAATTTGCTTCAAGCAAAGCTTCAAGATATCTCAGCTAAGCTTGATGAGGTAGATAGCGCGGTTGAAGTTTATAGAGCACTTGGCGGCGGATTTAAAGTAGATAAATAAACTTAAAAAGGAGAAAAGTTGATGACTAAGATTTTAAATTTTTTATTTTCTTGGGGATTTTTTGTTTTTGCTATCGCTCTTGGCGTAGCATTATGGTTTGCGATAAATTACGTGGATACCATTAGGCTTGAGTCAAGCTTTTATGATATCGGCGAGATATTTATGATGGCAGCTGTCTTTGGTATCGTTTTTTACCTTATTGCAGCGATATTTGTTATACCTATTAGGGCGATGACAAAAAAGGCCTAAATCCTCTTTTCATCTAAGAATTAAATTTCTTAGATGAACCCTCAAAACATATTATAAATTTCTTTTTACTTATTTAAATTTGAAAGAGTAGAAAGGGCGAAGATCGCCCCTTGAAGCATAAAATTTGATTATTTTGCGCTTTTGCAGCCGCATGTGCAGCCTAAAATTCTATAAATGATAGCTCCGATGATAGCTCCAACGATAGGCGCAACCCAGAAAAGCCAAAGCTGCTCTAGTGCCCAAGTACCTTGAAATATCGCAACGCCAGTTGAGCGAGCTGGATTAACCGATGTGTTTGTGATAGGTATCGAGATAAGGTGGATAAGCGTCAAGCCAAGGCCAATAGCGATCGGTGCAAAGCCCTTTGGAGCACGCTCATCAGTAGCACCTAGGATGATGATAAGGAAAAACGCAGTTAGAACGACCTCTGCAACTAGCGCTGAGACTAGATTGTAGCCATTTGGTGAGTGCTCGCCGTATCCGTTGCTAGCAAAACCGTTCGCAGTAGCGTCAAATCCAGCCTTGCCTGAAGCGATAAGATATAGCACAGCAGCAGCTGCGATCGCTCCGATAACCTGTGCGATGACGTAAGGCACGAAGTCTTTTTTATCAAATCTTCCGCCAACTAGCAAGCCAACTGAGACAGCAGGGTTGAAGTGTCCGCCACTGATGTGACCAACTGCGTAAGCCATCGTAAGAACTGTAAGACCAAAAGCAAACGCGACGCCTACAAATCCGATACCAAGCTCTGGAAAAGCTGCTGCAAATATCGCACTACCGCAACCTCCAAAAACTAACCAAAATGTGCCAAAAAACTCGGCTAAATATCTCTTCATTTTCTCCCTTTTAGGTAAATTAAAAGGGGCGATTTTAGCAGAAACGTGTGACATTACAAAATATTGTAAAGGTAGAGTTTTGTATATAAATTTGCTTATGGATCTTGTGGATTTGGATTAAATTTAGAGTGTTTTACATAGTAACTTATATTAAAATTTAATACCCTATTACGTCAATAATATATTTTCTCATTATATTTTGGCACGATAAGTTGGTTTTCTCCAAGTTTTATTTTATTCATATCTATTTGGTTATTATTTTTTACATCAAACATAAAATTTTTTATGTTTTTGCATTTGTTTACCTCTTTTGTTAAGCACTCTACCTTATATATGGCTTTATTTGTTAGAAGGTTATAGTCTAAGCTTTGATCTCTTACATTTTTATCTAGTATATTGACAGTAACGCCTATTATTCTCCAAATTTTATCTTTTAAGTCAAGCCTGTATTTATGGGTATAGCTCCACTCAAACCTACCGCCACCACCACTATGATTTATTGCGATCACTCTACTTTTTATCTCCAAACCCTCAAAAGGATCTCCTGTGGCACCACCATCATCAGAATTCATTATTACATTACTAAATTCTTGCCATTTGATCCATTTATTTTCACTATCTCTTTTGAAAATTTGCAAAACTCTATGCAAGTCACCATCTTGCCAAACCACTACTCTTTCGTCCTTGCTATCACCGTCTAGGTCCCCAAAAGCTTCTGAAATTTCAGAAGCAAATAAAAATGTGCTTAGTAAAACTGCTATATAGAATATTTTCATTTGAACACTTTCTATAACTTTTACAAGCTATATTTATCGATCATAAAAAAGCCATTTGCATCAAAATAAAGCGATAAAGATACGCTATTAAGCATATTGTAAAGCAAATTTTAAAAGACTTTTTATATCCTTTAAAGAATGAGTAAATACCAACTACCGCAATAACAATAAAGAACAAAGCTATAAAAAATACTTCTATTGGAAGCAAAGTATAATCTTGCTTAAGAGTTGTAGGAAATTTTAGACCAAAAAGCTCTAGCGATATCAAAATACAAGATATTATGGTATCAAGGAAATAAGACACGACAAGATATTTAATAAAGAGATTATTATAAAATTTATCTAGAAAGATAAAAACTAGGCCAAGTGCCCCAAAAATAAAATATCTGCCTATGATTTCATGTTGCAAAAGAGTAGAAAATGGTAAGGATGATGCAAATATCATAGAGCAAGATAGAAGCAAAAATAAAAACAAAAATACGTATTTAAAAATCTTGGTCATGGTCTGTTTCTTCTGTGCAAAATTTTAACTTTAAATCACTATTACATTTTATATTTTTTTGCTTATATTTTATAATGAGCGGGATTTTGTTTTCACTTTTTATAAGCTCTATATAGCTTAATAATATTTCAAAAAACTGCATGTCATTCTCACATAAATCGATACAACCCCTACTACCTGCCTTTTCTCCGCCATGTATAAAGAAATTTTTTCTTTTTATTTCCTTATTTTCATCTAATAAAGTTATACTTTTAGGAAGTATCGGGATTCTAACATTACCCCAAGATTTCTTGCCACCAGGCCAAGAACCCATAGCAATACTTGCTTTAAAGTGTTGAACATTATCTAACTTTTCCCAATATTGAATTGCATCATCTTTATTGCTAGACAAAGGCGTTATATAATACGTGCCTTCAGGAACTGGCCCCTCGTTTGCCAAAAGTTGTCTTTTTTTACTGTAGTCAAAGAAATAATTTGAACCACTTTTTATTGGCGCACCTGAAACTGCCTTAAAGGAATGAACTTGTTTTAATTCATTATAAGTTATATGTATCGACAAAAATTCTCCATCAAATTCTAAAAATAATGATTTCTCGTAATTTATATCAACCCTTCCATGAGTTTTTCCATATCTCGTTGTATATCTTGGTGCTTTTAGATATGCAAAAAACACTAATGTACTATCGCCTTCTTTTAGCTTATCCAGTAGCTTTTGATCTTTTATATCAGTTTGTGGAGTGAAGCTTATCTCTTTGCCTTTAAATTTCTCTCCCTCCAGCTTTATATCATTTGCTACAAAATTTGCCTTTACTTCTTTGTTATACTCGCCTTGCTTGATAATTTTATAAGACCAATTCACCTCTTTATAATTATCATCACCCTTATTTGGTTTATAGATAGCTTTTAAATTTATAGTGTCTTTTATGGTTGTTTGATCTATGTTTTGTATATCTACAACTACGCCAGTTATATTATTTGCCACCTCTATAAGTGAAGTTTTTAGATCATATGTGATACTACCTTCTGCTTTTTTCTTTGCCTCAAGTGATATAACGCCATTATCACTCATGCTATGGATATCACTAGTTGAGTAGTCTTTACTTAGATCACGGTAGGCTAATATAAATTTAGTTGTTCTTTTAAAGACACTTTGGTCTTTATCGAGGATGAGATTTATATTAAATTTAGCCGTGTATGAGTTTTTATCTGCTTCATCATTATCATTTTTCTCAAGAGAGCAAGAGCGATATACTCTTTTGTCTTCGCAGTTATGCAAATAAATTTCTTTGATATCACTGCTATTTAAATTTTCATCAGTGATTATTAGATTTTTTACTATGAGATTACAATTCCCACTATTTGTAGTTGGTTTGCTCTCTTCTTTGTCTGCTAGTTTTAGTCTTACATCAAACATGGCTGAGGATTTATCACTTCTTAGGCTGAAGCCATTTTCTTTTGCAAAATTTAGCAGGTTAAAGTTTAGATTATTAAAGAAATTTAAAGTTACTTTGGAGTCATCATAAGAGTATTTTTTATCTTGTGAGATAAATTTATTGTTGCTGTCTTTGTAAAGCGTGACGTCTCCGCTTGTCGTTGAATCTACAAATTTTATATCTTCTTCTTTGCTATTTGTTTCGTATGGGTTAAATTTATAGTTAGTTAGTATAAGTTTGCTCTCATCTTTACTTCCTTGTGGGTTTAAATTTACACAGTCTAGGTATGTCTTATCTGCCAAGATGATGGTTAGTTTTGTATTTTTAGGCTGATATGGCGCTATGATCTGCGCTGAATAATAGGGGCATATCAGCAAAATTTCTTCTTTATTGCCCGCTTTAAACTCAGAATTTTCTTCCCGTTTCTTTAATGCCTTATTTATCTTTGAGATGTTGTTAGTCCCATCAGAGCTTATGCTAACTACGTATATGTTTTTAAGAGAGAAAATAGTACTAATGGCTTCTTTTATAAAAGAGTGGAGTTTTTCTGAAAAAGGAGATAGCGAAGTTTCAGCATCTATGCCATTTTCACTAGCGTAGGCACTAAAAATTTCATAAAGAGTTTGCTTGTCTTCTATAAGTTCTTGTTTGTCATTGTTGTATTTTAAAGCTTTATTGTACTCAGAAGACATAGGCGTATTTAAAACTGCAAAAAAGTCGCATATCTCTTTAAAGCTTAGCTCAGAAATTTCTTTTTCTTTTACGCTATTTTTTATCGTTTCATAATGGTTATACTCTGCTTCATTGCTTGCATAATAGAGCGGCTGATGAGTTGGAGTGGTTACCATTTCACCATTTCTATTTATAGGTACTTTTGCATAAGGCACCTTTTGCAGTTGCCCTCCGACCATAGCCTGAAAATCTTTTTTATAAGTATAAGTATAGGAATTTTCTTTGTCATATAGCTTCATTGATTTTAGAGCATTTTTTAAATGAGAGCCAAGATGATTACCAGATAAGACTAGTGCTGAATTTATTTGAAAACTAAAACTTACAGTAAAAGAAGTAATAATCGCACTACCGATAAAATCTCCAACTATTCCAACAACTTGTTCATCCCATGTATCACCCCTGGCAGTATCGACTATGACTCCTCCAGCGTTAGATTGTATCATTAGTGCAATTTTTGCATATTTATTATATGATATTATTTGTGATTGAGAAGCTACGTCGTGCATTAGCGTCCAGACATTTTTTGCTTGATCTAAATTATCTAAAAATTTACTATCGTTCATATTATTTACCTATTTCTATTTTTTCTAAACTATGGCGTGAATTTTTATATATATCTAGTCTATCTATGTCTATTTTGAATTTATCCAGAAAGTATTTTTTAACCAACGCCCTTTCATATCTTGAAGTAGCTAGTATATTTAGCACTTTATCATTTTGTAAAACGAGAACACAGTCATAAAATTTATAATAAGTACCTTTGGTTTTAAAAAGATAAAATAAAATCTTACTTAATAAAAAAAATGGATAATGACCAATCCATAGCAATAATATGCTTATCCATTTTACTTTCTTTTGAAAATCGCTTAAATTTTGAGATTTATGATAATAGTCGTCATATGTCTTGTAAATTTCAAATTTTTCATTTAAATTTATGGTTTCTATTGATTCATTGTTTTGAAGAAATTCTATTTTTTCGTTAGACATTTTTATGATGCGTTTGCGACCATAAAAGAGGTAAGGTCTGATATAAAAGTAAAAGGCTTGTGAAACTAAAAATATAAGTATAATTTTATTGCTATGAAAAAAACTTGCAATAAAGCATATTATAGTAGTGGGTAAAAACTCTATAAACATAAATATAGAATTATAGTCCTTTATAACTATTGGTCTTTTATCATAATCTCTCATCTTTACTCCCGGTCAAATATAAGCAATTTTTCTGCTTTTTCTGTATCATTATTAAAATTATCCTTAAAAATTTTCTTTACTAATATCTTTATCAACGTAATTGACTACAGTTATTGTATAGGTAGCAGTATTGTTATTATCAAATTTCATTTAAATTACCTGTATACCAAAATTCTTTATATAAATTTTTATTTTGAAAAATATTTATTACTTTTTTTAAATCACATTTATCAAAAGAGTATATATCTATTATGATTGAACCCAAACACTCTAAAAATTTAACACCAAATTTTAATCTTATAAAAAAGAATTTATTCGTAAAATATTTATAATACCAAAGATACTTTACTTCAGTATATTTTATAGTTTGCGACCAAAATTTATATTTTGCAATAAAAAAATTATCATAAAAAATAAAACTCTGGAGCATAAGGGGTAATATATACGCAAAAAAAGCTAGCAGCAATAGCATTCCACCAAATATAGCTAACCTTACTTCCCCCGATAGCAATAAAAATATAGAGATAAAAATGGTTAAAAATCCAATAAAAGCGTTAAGAACTGAGCCAAATATTCTTGTTCGCTTTATTACTAAAACGGGTTTTTCTTGATTACTGTCCATGAGTTTCACTCCTTATTCGAAAATTTTACTTTAGTTATTATGAGATAATTTTATGCTTTTAGCAGTATCAACTATAACACCACCGGCAGTTGATTGCATCAAAATAAGACCTTTGGCACTACTTATATTTTTCAAAGGAAAAACCGATGTTGCAATATCACCAGCCACTGTCAGTAAATTCTTGGCTGTGTCAAGGTTATTTAAAAATTTATCACTATCTCTCATCTTTACTCCCAGTCAAATGTAAGCAATTTTTCTGCTTTTTCTATATCGCTATTAAAATTATCTTTAAAAAATTTTCTTATCAGCGTTCTTTCGTAATTGGTATTTGGGCTAATACTAATTATCACGCTTTTTTGTTTTAAAATAATATACTCATAAAATTTATAATTTACTTTTCTTTTAAATAAAAGCCAAAAAATAAAATTTGACATTATTGTCAAAGGATAAAGAGCTATTCTTACTGGTATTGTCAAATATCTCCTAGCTCCTTTTAACTCTTTGCTTAGGTTTTCAAAACTTTTATAAATTTCGAAATCTTCGTTTAATTTTATCTCTCTTATAATATTGCCATTTTCCAAAAAATTCACACTATCAGAGTTTATGGCAATATAATTTTTATTTTTTAAATACGGCAATATATAAGCTACAATACCAAATACTATGATAGCTGACAAAAAGCGATTGGCGCCAAGCAATAAATAAATAAAATCTACAATAAGCACTGGCAGAACAAAAATAAATACAAAGAGCAAGCTATTATCCTTTATAACTATTGGTCTTTTGTTATAGTCTCTCAATTTTACCCTTGCTTACTTAACTACTCTATACTATTTTAAGACCTCCTTGTTTTTTATATTTTACAACGCCTTGATATCTCCGCCGATGACTCTTAGTCCCATGCTGTCAAATATCGCTTTTATGCCGCCAACTTCTATCACAACACTTGCGCCATTTATGGTTACTTTAGTGCTGCCTACTTGGTGGATGATCTCATTTTTAGCATTTACCTCATATGTCGTCTCGATCTCGCTAAATTTAGAGTCTGCCATCTCGGTGTGCTGTGCGGCTGTTTTTGTTGTGAAATTTGACTTAGCATTTATGTCGATGTAGTTGTTTGCCTGAAGCACGATGTGCTCGTTACTAAACTCATTTATGCCCTTTTGAGAGTTTAGCTTATAGCTACCATCTATGTTTTGCTCTTTGGTACCTTTTATCTCTTTAGTTTCGTCGTTGTGTATGGTTGTGTTGAGGTTTGATTTTATCTCGACAAATTTGTCATTACCGACAAACTCATGTCTATCTTGACCGACTCTAGTTGTATCATCAACAGCTACATTTAGTGTATTTGAGACGCCTACTACCGTATCTTTTGAAAGTCCAACCGTCGTTAGATATTCACCGCCGACATTTACGTTTTTAGCAAGATCTATCGTTTGGATGTGTGCTTTTTTGACCCTTTCCGTGTAGCTACCATGCACTTGAGAGCTTTTGTCGTTTAGTATCGTTTGAGAAAAGTCGTTATTTACTAGCTCGTCGTAGTCTTTCTCAGCTTTTACATAAATTTGCTCTTTGTTTTTTAAGTTTGACAAAGTAATCTCGTTTATGCCAGTTTCGTTTGCACCGATCGTTTTTGAGCTAAGCGATGTTTGGTGGTAGTTATTATCTACATTTACTAGTGGCATATTTGAGGCATTATAGAGGCTACCGCTTACCACTGGGTTGTCTATGTCGTTTTGCAAAAATGAGATGATCACCTCGTCGCCGACCCTAGGTATCGCAAAGAAGCCAGAGCTGTTGCTTGCGATAGGTGTGATCACTCTTAGATAGGCGCTTTTATGATAGCTTGCGTTTATGGTGTCGTCTTTATCTATCTGCTCTTGCGTGCTAAAGGCGTTTAGTCTTACCTTTACTCTGCCGTAACTATCCGTATGGATGGTATTTGTTTGGCTATTTAGCCCATCTTGTCCTACAACAAGACCTAGAGTGATGTCAGGCGCTTTTGGCTTTTGTTTATAGCTTGGCACAAATTTTACGCTGCTTGGGATGATGCTTAGTTCATTTGTGTATGAGCTTATAAATTTCTTATCTTTTAAAGGGACATTGTCACCTAAATTTAGAGTATTTTCTAAAACGCTTTCGTCTATATAAGTGTGTTTTATAGCTATTATTTTAAACTCATATTCGCCACTACTTTGATCTATGGCGACTGAGATATTGTCGTTTAAATTTAGAGCAAAGACGTTTGAGCTAGCGACAAATTCTTTCAAAAGCATATCGCTTCTTAGCTTTTTAAGATAGGTGCTGACCTCAAGCAACCTCGTATCGCTAAATGAATACTCATCTAAATTTATATGCTTATCATAGATATTTACCTGCTCGTCAAATATCTTCTCATTTTTACTCTCTAGCACGTTTGGATAGGCTGTGTTTTGAAATGAGTGGGTAAAGCTGTTTGCTTTTAGAGTTTCGCTCTTTGTGATTTTATTTATATGTTCGCTTGCAAGATTGTTATTTAAATTTACATTAAAGCTTACTTTTCTAGCCTCTTTGCCTTTGCTCGGTTCGCTTTGCGTTAGGCTTTCAGCTTGGTTACTATAAGCTAAGATAAAGGTATCGTGAAAGTAAATTTTCTCATTATCTTCATAAAAATATATGCCACTATCATGGCAAAGTCTTGTTATAAAAGCCAGGTCACTTTCGTTGTACTGCGCTATAAATTCTTTTTTATTGTAGCTATTTTTGATATTCGAGAAGTCTAGCTCTTTAGTTAGCCTTTGCTTGTTAAAAGACAAAATTTCTTTTACTACTTCAAGCACGCTTTGATCTGTGTAAATTCTATTTGCTCTATTTATACTTAGTCTATATAGCGAGGATGTGAGTTTAAATTTGAAGAAGTATTTTTTGTCTATATTTGTGCTGCTGTCATCATCAACACCTAGATACTCGACATCGCTTACTATGCCGCTAAAGTAGATATAGTCGCTGCCATTATTGCTTGGGATGATACTCTTGTTTGTAGAAGATGGTCTTTTTATGCTTAGCTTCATGCCTTTATCAAGGTATCTATATATGCCAGTTTGAGCGTTATCATTATATATGCTCTCTAAATTTTCATAAAGCGGGTTTTTGACTAAATTTATATAGGCAAAGCACTCTATGCTAAATATATCTTCTAAACTCTCATTTATATCAGCCCTTGTGACTATAAATTTGTCATTTGCTTCATTTGCTATCTGAAGAGTTGAGAAGGCATCGCTAGATACGCCATAATCTACAAAGCCGTCTGTTGCCACCGAGTTGCTAGATGCTAGCATGACTGGCCTAGTTAGTGATGATGTTGGTGATGTTATGTTTTTGTCCATTTGTTGCTCTTTCAATCTTTTTTCTAAACTATCATAGTTATTATTGGTTTCATTTGGTTTATTAAATAAACATTTGTATTGTCTCGCTTTTTTCTCTAAGTTTTCTCTTGATTTGTTAGGTGACTCATATAATACTTGTGCTATATCCCAAATTCTAGTAGTTCTTTGCAGGTTTGCATCATTTAATAAATTTATTTTTATTCCCTTAAAGTCATTAATATTAATGCTTGGATCTTTTTCAAAAATACTTTCTGTTGATATGCCAACCTCAGATAGTACAGTACCTACCACAGAATGACATACCTGAGAATTATCTCCTATTTGTACGGACAAAGTAGAAAAGTCGATAGTCGTATTATCAAGCTCTATTTCATAATCTATTTCCGGGTCTATTTTTTGTGCAGCATTAACCATCTTAGACCAATAATCATCTATATCGCTGTCATCTATGTCTAATTTTATATATTGCCACCCATTTGGTTTTTTACCATTATATGCATCAAGAGTTTGATCTATATCTTTATCTATATCTATTTTTAAATCCATGAAGTTAAAAGATGCAGCTTGTGTATTTGGTCCACCTCTAATTATCTTGGCTTCTCCAAAACCATCTCTTTTTACAAGGCTAGTATGCCAATTATTACCAAAAACAGGTACTCTTTCAAAGTATATACCTTTGGGCAAATACTGATTACTTATTTTTATATCAGGCATATTAATATTTCCCTACAATCTTGTACTTTTTAATAACTAAAATTTTTATAATACTATATACTATAGTTATAACCATAAAAATTGGTAGCACTAGTTGAACAGCCATTGCTAATCCCATCTCATTATAAAAACCAATTACATAAAATGGTAAAAAAACACATGTAAAAAAATAAAATTTAGAATAAGTATATAAGCTTGCATCATTAATCATATACTTAAAAGCCATGTATCTCAAAATAGCAAAAATAATCATGCACAAAGCCATAAATAATATGCCATAAAATTTTATATTACCTACATCATCAAATAAAAATCTAAAGTATAAAGCCAAAATAAAAGAAATAAAAAAATATACGGGATGCCCAAAACACATAATAACAACGGACAAATATTTAATAATTATATATCTGTAAAGACCACAAAAGTGCATTAGTAAATCTATTAAGACAATAACAATTATAATAAATGCAAAAATCCAAATTATATTCATTTTATAAACCAATTTTTATTTAATATTAATACTTTTGTATTATAAATTTTACGAAAGTATGAGAACCAATCTTTTTCACCCACAACTGAATAAATTGCAACTTTTGACATTATTGTTTTTCCTTATTATTAAACGCAATGGTTTTTAAAAGGTTTTTATTACTAGGTGGTGTACTGCTAGGTATCCAAGTTTCTTTATAAACATTTACTTTTATATTTGCTTTCGTTTTTATTTTTGCTATCTCTATATTTTCAAATATCTTTTTTAAAGCTTCATCGCCAGAGCTATATATATTTATATCGTAACGATTAAAAAAACATGCCCAAGTTCCATTTGCATCATCTTTACTAAGTCCTTGATATATCATTTTTTCAGCATATTGATTTTCATCAGTTAAACACTCTACTCCTTCGCACCCAACCAAAATGAAAGAGAGTGGTACTAAAAATAAAAGTCTATAGCCAAAATTTAGCATCATCTCTTCTCGCTTTCTAAAAGCTTATCTAAATCTTTTTCATCTCCTACTATCTTTAGTATAACCCTTAAATAGCCATAATGATAAGGATCTTGTCCATGTTCTAATAGTTTTTTGATTAATTTAAATTTTTCTTCTTTAAATTCTTTATATTTTTGAGTTTTTATAAATTCTAGTAGCTCAGGGCTTGCTTTTTTATCTTTTATGCCATCGCTATTTTCTCTAAAAAAGACCAGGAATTCTGTTGCGATGTCTCTTGTTAGCCACTTACTAGGAAATGTACCCTTTTGTAAAAGTAAATCAAGTGTTTTAGGCTTATTCATTGCATAAGTACTGTCAAGTAGATTTGGTTCATAATGCAATTTATCATTTTCTAAAGTAATGTTAGCATCACAACCAATCTTATCTATGTAATATTCTATGTCTTTAGCAGTATTTTCATCGGTTGTATTTTTGTCAAATACCACAGCAAACATATTTAAACAATTTGCTTCATGTGAATATAAAGATGTTATGAGAAATATGATTATTGCTAATTGCCTCATTGCGCTAATTCCTTTTTATTTCCATTATTTAATAAATTCTCTAAATCTTTGTCATCATTTATGAGTGTCAAAATATATTTTAAATATTCGTAGTCTTTTGGATCTTGTCCATACTGTAATTGCCTTTTAATTAATTTAAATTTCTCTCTTTTAAATTCTTTATATTTTTTAGTTTTTATAAAATCAAGTAGCTCTTTACTAGGAATTTTACTTTCAAAACCGACTTCATTATCTCGAAAAAAGAATAAGAATTCTGATCCCATAGAAAAAGCCAATCTGCCATTTGGTTTTATGCCTTTATCCAAAAGATCATTAAAAGTTTTAAATTTATTCATCATAAAGGCAATTTCTAATAAATTTGGTTCATATCTAAGTCTTGCAGACTTTAAGGTAATATTTGCATTGCAACCAAATTTATCTATATAAACATTCATATATTTTGCTGTATTTTCATCACTTATTTTTTTGTTGGCTACTATATTAAACATATTTGCACAATCTAGGTAATGTAGATTATATATTGCAAGTGGTATAATAAATGAAATCAATATACTCATTTACTATCCTTTTTATATTGCGCTAGTAACCTATCTAAATCTTTTTCATCATTTACAAGCGTTAATACTTTCTGTAAAAGGATATAGCCTTTTGGATCTTGTCCATGTTCTAGTAGTTTTTTGATTAGCTTAAATTTCTCTTCTTTAAATTCTTTATATTTTTGAGTTTTTACAAATTCTAGTAGCTCAGGGCTTGGTGACTGCCCTTCTAGCTTAACACCATTTTCTTCAAAAAAAAGCAAAAAGTCTAATCCTATTGAGCCAACCAACCACGCATTAGATACCGCGCCTTTTTCTAAAAGTTTGTCAATGCTTTTTGGTTTATTTGCACTATAAGCAAATTCTAGCAAGCTAGCTTTCATCGTTAAATTTGGTAAATTTATACCAGCATTAGCATCACATCCGAGATCTTCTATGTAGTATTTTATATACTTAGCCGTTTCAACATCACTTAAATTTTTATTATAAATAAGTCCAAACATATCCGTACAATTTGCTTCGTGTGAATATAAAGATGTTATGAGAAATATGATTATTGATAATTGCTTCATTGTGCTAATTCCTTTTTAGCTCCATCTTTTAATAAATTCTCTAAATCTTTTTCATCATTTACAAGCGTTAATACTTTCTGTAAAAGGATATAGTCTTTTGGATCTTGTCCATGATCTAATAATTTTTTGATTAGCTTAAATTTCTCTTCTTTAAATTCATTATATTTCGGTGTTTTTATAAATTCTAATAGCTCAGGGCTTGGTGACTGCCCTTCTAACTTAACACCATTTTCTTCAAAAAAAAGCAAAAAGTCTAATCCTATTGAACCAGCCAACCATGCATTAGGTACTGCGCCTTTTTCTAAAAGTTTGTCAATGCTTTTTGGTTTATTTGCACTATAAGCAAATTCTAATAAGCTAGCTTTCATCGTTAAATTTGGTAAATCTATACCAGCATTAGCATCACATCCAAGATCATCTATGTAGTATTTTATATACTTAGCCGTTTCAACATCACTTAAATTTTTATTGAAAATGAGTCCAAACATATCCGTGCAATTTGCTTCGTATGAATATAAAGATGTTATGAGAAATATGATCATAATTAGGTGTTTCATATCGCATTTCACATATCATGGTGTTTTAAAAGATAATGATAAAAAGGGCTCATTTGTGTCCTTCCAACGAGAAGATTGATATCCCTAGGGAGGATCCCTAGGTTATTTTTTAAGCTTTTTTAGTAGCTTCTCTCCAGTCATCGCTTCCGCTTGTACCTGCAGCTACGTGCTCCCAAACTATCTTTCTATAGTTCATTGAAACTTTAAAAAGCTCAGTTTTGTCGCTGTTTAGCTTGTCTTGAGCATTTGGGCTTACTAGAGTGATATCTGTTATAGTTGCATCTTCTAGTTTTGTAGTAAAGAAGTGCTCAGCACCACCGCTAGTTGATGTTCTGTACCAGTAGATCTCAACCTCTGGAAGTCTCTCGCCTTGAGTTAATGCGTTGTAAAGAAGTGGAACAGCTTTGTTTAAAGATGTTGTAAAGCTAAATGGCTTATGTACTCTTTGTCCTGATGGTTGGCCACTTTGTGGATCTACTGGAACAGTTACAATGTGAGAAACCTCTTGTGCCATGATCTCATCTTCGTGACCTGACTGATAGCGATTACCGATACTAGCTTCTGTTGAAGCACCACTTGAGATAAGTCCTTGAGTAGAACCTTTCACCTTAATATACACTGGTTGTGACATATTTACTCCTATTAAAAAATTTGGTTATTTTAACTTTTATTAACTTTCTATTTTATTAAAAACATTACTTTTTTAACATATAGCTTTCAAGTGCTTTATGTAATAAATAATTAAACGCCTCTTTATCTTCTTTGGTGCTTTTTGTTACAGCACCAGAGAGATATTTGAAAAATGAATTATTCTCGACTATATCGTACATTTGACTATATAGCTCTTTGCAAATAAGCTTAAGCAAAACGGCATTAACAAGCGTCGTATTGTCGCTTAGAGGCAGCGTTTTTATAATTGTATCCATATCTTTTGTATTTAACGTCCTGCTCTGCTCACTTATAGGGCTCATGTTTGGCTGTACTTTTATGCTCTCAACTAAATTCATCAAAAGCTCATCCATACTTTTTGCTGTTAGCATCCTTTGACTATTTATATCTTCTTCATCGAAATTTTGAGCGCTCTCATTTAAATTTAAAGGTATATCATGAACATTTTCATTTAAAGTGATATCTTTTTCTTCATCTATGAGAGAATTTATCTTTGGCTCTTCTTTAAAATCAACATTTGAGATTTTCCCAACTGGCTCAAATTCTTTATTATCAAGCTTATCAAAATTTTTGGTGTTTTCTATGACCTTGTGGGCTTTACCGACATATTCGTCTATCCTAGAAGGATCTATAAATATAAATTTAAGCTCACCTATCCTAAAAATATCTCCTGGATTTATCACACTTTCATAATCATCAGGCAACTTCGAATAAGAATCGCTATAAAATATCTCGCATCCTTCGTATCCACAAATGGTAAAAACGCCCTCTTCAAAGCCTATATGAGCGTGCTTTGAAGCTATAGAACCACTTGTATCGCTGCACGGAAATTTAACCGTATCTAGCGAGCCTATGTCTCCGCCGTTTTCATCAAAAATGACATACTGCGCCAAAAAGCTCGAAGCTTTATCGAAATTTTGTATAACCGCTGCTATTTCTTGCATATTTTTTCCTTAATAAAGCATCTTTCTTGGTAAATCAATCGTTGGTATGATATTCATAAGCTCTAAAAGTTCTCCGCCATTTGGAGTAACTTCAAAGCCAAAATATGACTCTTTTTTACCATCAAAGTTAAGCGTGCTAACGCCAATGCTGCTGAAATTTGAAGCTTTTAAGAGCTTGTACCAGCCCCACTCGCCATCAAAGCTGATCTCTTTTTTATCGCTACCTGCATTTGAAACTGCATTAAATTTAAACTGTGTTGAGATATCAAAGCTTTTACTTGAAACAAGTAAATTTGATGGGATCGTGTGATCATACGCCAAAGAGTTATTTGCGTAGCCTATATTTATGTGGCTGAAATTTGCCGATAGGTCAACCGCTTTTAAGTTATAGTTTAGTTTTAGCTCGTCATTTGAGTCAAGCATCAAATTTGAAATTCTATCGATATAAGCGATATTTTCAAGGAAACTTTTATTAAATCTTAGCTCTTTTGCATATTTTGGTCTTACCTTATAACCACTGCCTGTTTTGCTTAAAATTTGTTTTAGATACTTATCATAAAAGCTATTCCAAGTTCCGTCTTTGCCAAAAAATCTCTTAAATTCTTCGATGCTAACAGCCTTTGCTGAGTTTTCATTAAATGGATAATAAGGCTTTATAAGACTTTCAAAGTCGTCAAGAACATCATCTTTATAAGCTGTTGCTAAAAGCGATGAAGCTCCGTTTTCTACCTGTTTCCAAGCAAGCTTTGATAGCTTTTGATAGTACTCATTTAGCTCATCTGGAAGCTTTTTGGCGTCATTATTTAGCACGATAAATGGATCATTCTCATTTTTTATGCCATTTATCGCATAAACGATCTTATCGTCACTGCTTTGAAGCATCTCAAAGTTATAGTCACTAACTTTTTTATATACATTTGTGACGTCATTGCTGATAAGATCTAGCGATCCGTCAGAATTTAGCGCATGATAGTTTGTAAATTTAGTGCTAAAGTCTGTAAATACGCGTTTTATCTCGCTTGAAGCAAAACCTAGAGAGTAGATGTATTTTAGTAAATTTTCATCATTTAAATTTGTATTTTGATTAGTTAGTTTTATAAGAGAATTTAGTGGGTTTTCTCTTTTTGACAAAATTTCAAGCTCGTCTATGACCTCTTTTTTAGTAGCAAATTCATTTGGCTCGATCGCTCTTAAAATTTGGTTCCATTTATCAGCATAGTTTTGCAAGTAAAGCTCTACAACTGCGATGCTTAGCTCTTTTTTCTCATTTGAGCTGATATCTTTTAAAGATGAGTTGGTATCCATCAGCCATGACTCTATGCCTGCAGTCTCATCGATGTTTGAGCTAAGTTTTGCCAAGAAGTCTCTTAAATTTTCTTTTGTATAAATTTTATTAAATGGATTAAACGCCTCTTTTTCTTGAACTACTTGGTTTAAATTTTCAACCTCTTTTTTGATGTCGTAGAATGATTTTTCATCTTTAAATGAGATAAACTCAAGTATCGAGTAGAGCCTTTTTGCTCTTTGAACAGGTGTTAGTTTAGTATTTGCTGCACTTTGGGCGCTCTGATCTGCTGAAATGCTTAAATTTTTAGCATTTAAAATGGCTTCAATGTGTGCTAAAAACTCATTTTTAGCAACGCCATATTTTTCAAATTTATCCCAGTTTGCAGCTATCCAAATTTTAAATAGATCTACGTTTGTATAGTTTTTATCAAAAAGTGAATCATACATATAAAAGGCTTTTATAAGCTTATCTGGATCACTCTCTGTTTTTAGGATATTTTCCATCTCAGTTAAAACTGTATTTTTGAAAAAGTCAGCACTAAGATCGTAATAAAGCGCTTTAACAGGTGCAAAGCCCTTATAAGAGGTATCAAGAGTGATGTACTCAAATTTAGTATCACCGCTAAAGATCCTTGGATAGTCGTTTAGACTTTGTTTTAGCAGATTTAAAAGCTCGATCTTTTGTGTAGCGGTAAGATCTTTATACTTTTTGCTATCAAGATAGTTAGAAATTTTATCTACGTTGTTAGCCGCAATTTGCTCTTTTGTATTTTTGATATTTAAAATATAACTAGAGCCAAAATAAACTCCCGCACAAAGTGCAGCCACTAAGGCGAAATTTATAAATTTAATAAATCTATTTTGCGCACCAAATTTCGTTACATTTGCTTTAAAAGCGATCTCTTTTAAAAATGATTTTACAAAGTAGCTTTGTTTGCTGTAATTATTTACCGCTCTAAGAAGTGGTTTTTTGATGCTATATTTATCGCAAATCGTATTTGTAAGGTAGTTTATAGGGATGTTTTCTTGATATGCACTTACAAAATAAACTCCGTTTATAACAGATGTGTTTTTAAGAGCATTTTGAGAGCTTAGCTTTGTAACAAAGTCTTTTACTAGCACGAAGAAATTTTCAAGCTGTTTTAAGAACAGATATGAGCGTTTTTTATCTTCTAGCATGTGTGAGATCGAGTTTTTGCTCATTAGGTGTTTAAATAGTGAGTCGCTTAAGCCTTTAAGCTCTGTCTCAAGCGTTTGAGCGGTGAAATTTGAGTCTAAATTTATACCAAGTGCTTTATTTGCCACGTCTTCATTAAATAATTTAAAATAATCACCCATACCATCTATAAGGTCAAGCTTGCTAAAGACCACGTAGATAGGAAATTTGATGCCCAGATGCTTCTCGCAGTCGTTTATCCTCTTTACCATATATCTGATAAGCTCATCAAAATACTCTTGAGTGCCTTCTAGAAATTTTTTAGTATCGATGATAAGCACGGCGCCGCTTAGTCTTGAGTTAAAGTCATTTCTCTTTAAAAAGTGTAAAAACTCGTTCCAAACGCCTTTTTTAAGTAGATAGTCTCTATTTTTCTCTACGTCATCTTCAGGAAGCTCTTCTGTCGCAGTTGGCTGATAGAGACTCTCTTGCGCAAAGTGAATGCCCTCAGTATCTAATAGTGCTCCAAATTTTGATACATAAAGGTTAAAATTTGTCGTACTTTGATGTATCTTTTTATAAGTATCCAGGCTATCAGATAGAGGAAATTCGATATTTGAGTAGTTTATAAAAGCACTTTTGCCAGCGCCCTCGTTGCCTATTATCATTATTAATGGCAATTTTTTAAAATTTATATCTTTTTTCCAAGTCGTTTTGGCGTCTTTTAGCGAAAGTAAGAAATTTCTCTTTGCTTTGCCAAAACTATCCAATGACTCTTTTTTGATCTCTTTTAGTTTGTCGTTTTTCTCATCTTTGCGTGATGCAAAATAGTTCATCAGCGGTCTAAGTAAGACAAAAAACAATATAACTGCCCAAAAAGCAACTAGCACGCTAACTCGTGAGCTAACGCTAGCAAAGCTGTATATATCGTTAAATGCTACAAGCGGGGCATAGAGCCAAAACAAAACGCTAAGAGCGATAGAAGTTACTAAAACAACACTGTGTTTAAACCTAAAAAATGTGAAAAATCTGCGTAAGTAGTCGATAAATGCCATAGCTGCAAATCCTTTTACAAATAAATATATTTCTTTTATGTAATTATATCAGATTTTTTTGATTTTGGAGTTAAATTTTATGAACAAAGTCTAAATTTTATAAAATTTGACATTTTTTTATCATTTTTAAGCCTTGAGCCAAAACCGATTTGGCTACTTGTATATTTTGATCCGAGCTTAAACTGCATCTTATGAGAGTAATTTATCTTCAAATATAAATCAGAAACAAATTCATCATTAGTAAAATAAGAAAGGGTCTCTTGCAGCTCTTTAAATTTATCTTTTTTTGGGAAGAAATTTACAGCCTCTTCGTACTCTATGCCGTTTATAAAGACTGCGATCTTAGTTTGTTTCTCAAAAAGCTTTTTACCAAGGATGAAATTTTTACCAAGTGTCCTATTTTTATGACCTAAAGAGTTTAAATTTGAGGGAGCTATGAAAATTTGGTTTGGTAAATTTTCAAGTATAAAAAGCTTATCTTTTAGCCCAAAGTGGCTCTGAAGCGCAAATTCAACCTCTTTTTTTGGCCTTCTTTGGCTAACTGCAAGTGGCGAAAATGGCAGAAATTTCTTTGCCAGCTGCTTTTCTTTTATATTAAGCATATCAAGCAAGATCTTTGAAATTTTATCATCAAGCTCATCTTCAAAAGATCTTGCGTAGTTTTTTAGACTAATGCTGTCAAAAAATAGCCAAAGCAAGTAGTTGTCAAAAAAATCAAAAAATAGCTCATAGCTATTGTCATTAGTCTTTGAAATTTTCTCTAAAATGTAGCTTGTTAGGTGTGAGCCGCTTCCTAAAAGACCCATAAAATTTACAATTATCTTTGTAAGCTCCTGCTCATCTAAGCTCTCGAGCTCTTTGATCGGGTAGGCAAAACTCGAGCTATTTTTTAAAAATATCTCGCTCCTATCCCTATCTTTTAGGATGTTTTTTATCAGTTTAAAAAATGAAGCTTGGTTTATCTCTTCGCTCATACAAGCTCTTTCGTGCCACTTAAAAACCCATAATCAAATAAAATTTTACTCTTTACGCACTTTATCTTAAGCTCGCAAAATGAGTTAATAGAAGCAAATTTTGATAAAAACTTAGCCAAATTTATACCCAGGACATAGACATTTCCAAGGCTTTCAAACTCGCTCTCATCTATATAAAATATACAAAGCACTCCTCTTTTTGCAAAGCCACCATCGACCCTGTGGATCTGTTTTGTCTTTATCTCATGAAGCGAGCTAGAAAATTTCTTCAAAAACTCATCATCAGGCAGCATAAAGGCATTAAGCAGTGCCAAAAAAGAGCCCTTGTTTAGTATGCTTTGATAGCTAAATGACAAGATACTAACCAGCCTCCAGAGTAAATTTCCATCTACATTTACACGTTTTACGCTAGTTGGGATAGTTAAATTTTTGGTTACTACGCCTTGGTGATTTTGGATTTTGTTTATCTCGCCTAGTTTTAGGTTTGTTGGTAGATCGCCGTTGCAGCAAAGCGTCTCGATGCTTACGGTCTGCTCTTTAGCGTCATTTTTAAAAAATGAAATTTCTTTGTAAGAGTTTAGCTTCATATCTATTTTGTTACTTACAAAGTAATAATTCTTTGATCTTTGACTATTTAAAAACTCAAATCTCTCAAAGCTTTTGTAGTTTTTAAGTATCCTTTTTTCATTATTGCTGCTATGAGCGACGACCTTTGTGATAGAGACTATCTCATAAGCGTTTATGTTTGAGCGGTCGATGAAAATTCTATATTCGCTTCGTTTGTTGTTGTTTTGTATAGGCTCGGCACCTTTGGCAAACAAATTTATCGCTGGCGTGGCAAAGAGAGAAAAATACTCTAGCCTTGGCACGTAGCCATTTGGCATATCTTTTGAAAATACAAATTTGATGTTAAAGCTTTTTGCGTCAAATCTTTTTAAAAAACCAAGTCCATTTATACGGATGAAATTTAGTTTAGATGAAAAATACGAAAGCTCTTTTATAAGCTCAAATGCCTCAAAGCCAAACTCATCGCTCTTTATCAAAGCTTCATCAAATTCATCCAAGCTAAGCTTATCAGCTCCAAGTTTTATCTCCTCATCGCTATCTTCAAAGCTTATAACTATAAATTTTAAGTAGTTTTTTAGCCACATCAAAAGAGTTGAAGAGAAGTATATGTTATCGCCAAGGTATAAATTTAAAAAGTTGGTATCAAGCTCTTTGGTGCTAAGCTCATCTTTGGTGATAGATATGTTTAAATTTAAAAGATAGTCGCTTTTGTTATTTGACATGAAAGCTTTTGATATCTTTAAAGGAAACAAATTTACGTCATATATCGTCTGAAATTTACAAGCCACGCCGTTTATAGGCTTTGACTCTATGATGCTGCCCTTTGGTATAAATTCTTTTTTTTCTGAAAAGTCATCTCTTAGAGCAAATTCTTGCATGCAAACTGAGGGGAAAGGGTTTGTGTAGCTTGGCATTAAGATATTTATCAAAGACTCAGCTATTAAAGGGATATTTTCATCTAGCTCTTGTCTAATCTTTGATGTCAAGATAGCCATATTTTCTATGATACTCTCAACATCGGGATCTTTGCTCTTAGTATCTAAAAATGGTGCAACTTTTGGAAAATTCTTTATAAAAAGTGCTCTTGTTTCATCAAGATACGCCATCTCTTTTTGAAAATAAGCTAAATTATTTTCATTATAATCCATTATAAAATCTCACAATATCTATTGTTCTTAAAAATAACCTTTAGCAAATACTCTTTGAAATTGTCGTTTTTATGCTTATAGTTTATGTTAAAGATGATGCGCCAAGGCTTTAGCGAGTCATCATAGCCGATAGAGGTTATCTCTATTCTATTTTCGTTTGAGGTGATTAGTTCATATATCGCCATGCCAAGTCTATGGCCAAGCTCGTTTATCTCGACCCCAACCGACCAAAGATCTATGATACTATCATTTAAACGGCCGTAGTTTCCAAGCCTTGAGTTTAAGATAGTATCGATGTGATCTTTGATGTCGCTGTCTAGATCTTTAAAATATGGACGAAATTTTGACTCATCACTAAATTCATATAAAATTTTATCTATCAGCGACATGCTTAAATTTACTCTTTATCCAGCTTACCAACCAAAGAAAGCTCGAAATTTGCCCCCATAAATTTAAAGTGAGGTCTAGCTAGAAGCTCTATCTTATACCAACCTGGCTCGCCAGCTATATCGCTAACGATGACTTTTGCGCTTCTAAATGGCCTTCTGCTTCTTACATCAGCTGGTGGATTTTCCTGATCTGAGATGTACTGTCTTAGCCACTCATTTAAACCACGTTCAACGTCACTGCGCTCTTTCCAAGTACCGATCTCTTCTCTTTGAAGTACTTTTAGATAGTGAGCCAAACGAGAGATCAAAAATACATATGGAAGCTGTGTGCCAAGTCTAAAATTTGTCTCGGCAGCTTTACCTTCTGGAGTATTTGGGAAAACTTTAGGTTTTAGCACAGAGTTTGCTGAGAAGAACGCTGCGTTATTGCTATCACGTCTTAGTGTAAGTGTGATAAAGCCATTTTCTGCAAGCTCAAATTCTCTTCTATCTGTGATCAAAACTTCGGTTGGAATTTTTGTCTGAACGCTTCCGTAGTTTTCATAAGTGTAAGTTGGTAGGTCTTTTACAGCGCCGCCACCTTTTGGTCCGATGATGTTTCCGCACCATCTATAGTCCGCAAAACTCTCTGTAAGTCTTGTAGCAAACGCATAAGCGCCGTTGCCCCAAAGCATATCATCGTGCTTATCGACGCTTTCACGGTAGTTAAAGCTTTTTATAGGGTTATCTTCTGGGATATATGGAGATCTAGTAAGAAATCTATTTACCATACAACCTGTATATTTTGCATCTTCGTTCTCTCTAAAAGTTCTCCATCTTGTGTATTGAGGACCTTCAAGTAGGCTCTTTAGATCTTTTATGTTTTCAAGTTCGCCAAAGTTATCAAGTCCAAAGAATTTAGAAGATAGCGAAGTTAGAAGCGGAGAGTGGCTCATCGCTGCAATTGATGACATTTTGTTTAAGAAAGTCATGTCTTGATTTGACTTATCTAGCTCATAGTCAGCAACTATCGCACCAACTGGCTCACCACCAAATTGACCATATTCAGCTGAGTAAATTTGTTTATAAAGTGTGCTTTGAGTTATATCTAGATTGTTTTCAAAGTCATCTAAAATTTCTTCTTTTGTAGCGTCTAAAAGATCGATCTTTACGTTTTCGTTGAAATTTGTTCTCTCAACCAAAAATCTAATGCCGCGCCAAGTAGACTCTAGCTCTTGGAAAGATTTGTTGTGTAAAATTTCATCCATCTGAGCTGATAAAAGCGTGTCTATATGGGCTATCATCTCATCAAGTGCTAGCTTATTTATCTTCTCTTCAGCGTTGTTTGTTGTGATGATATTTGAGATAAACTCAGCAACTCCTTGTTTTACTACACTATAACTTTCATCATCTTTTGTATATTTGCTCCTTTGCATTATGCTTTCAATAATAGGAGTTTTTACTTTAGTTTCAGACATTTTTATTCCTTATCTTTTTCGTCTTTAAGCTCTAAAAGAAGCTGTTTTCTACTATCTTCATCCTTAATAGCCTCTAAAACCGCTTTTCTAAAATCAGGCATATTGCCCATAGGTCCTTTTAACGCAACTAAAGCTTTTCTAAGCTGTAATAGCTTTTTTAGCTCAGGGACTTGGTTGATGATATTGTCTGGATTGAAGTCTTGAATGCTTTCAAAATTTAGATCGATATTTAGATCTTCGCTACCAGAATTTAGTCTATTTTTCACTGAAAATTCAGTATGAATGTCTAAACTTTTCATAACTTGATCGAAATTTATCTTATTTATAGAGACAACTTCGCGATCTTCAAGTGGAGTTTGGTTTTCACCAGTTAAATTTGAAACTACCATCAGCTTTAATGGAAGCTCGACATCTGCTTCTTGGTTGTTTGTTTTGGTTCTATAAACAATGTTTATACGTTCTTTTGGTGGGATTGAATTCTCTGCCATAATAACATCCTTTTTTTGAGTAAATGATTTAAGAATTATAATTAAATAAAATTAAAGAAGTTTTAAAAAAACATATTTTATCACAAAAATGTTTTTGCCTTTATATAAATATCTGACAAATAATCCTTAAGCTCGGTGTTTTCTATAAATTTAACTATTTGCGAATATACAACTTTTGCGTTGTTGTCCATGCCTTGGCTTGTAAAAATTTTGGACAGCTCTAACAAAAAGCTAAGCTCACTTTGCGAATTTGTTGTATATTTGCTTCTATCAAGGGCTTTTATCAGCTCTTCAAAGCTCATATCTTTTTTCATTTCGTCACTAGAGATAAAATTTGCGCTCTCTTTTTTACTAAAAAATTTAGCACTCTCTTCGCTGAAAAATGCCTCTTCACTTTGAAATTTAAGCTTTTTCATATCTGGGAATTTTTCTATAAAATTTAAAGTCATACTAGAAACTAGCTCGCTTTGCTCGCTTAGTCCAGATGATCTTAAAAATTCACAAAATATCCTAACGCCATCTATCCAAAATGGATTAAGAGCTAAATTTCTTATAAATTTCTCTAAATTACCAAGGTTTGCTTCTTTCATATTTTTAAAAAGTAAGATCAAATTTTCATCAGGATAGCGTATCTGCGTCACTTGCTCGCTGCTAACTGGCAAAGCCTTGATCCTGCCCCACATCGCCTCAAAAACAAGTGAGTAAGCGGTCAAATTTTTTATATCATTTTTTAAAAGCGAGATGGATAAATTTACAAAATACTCCCTAAACTCTCTATCGCTAAATGTGCTAATGTCGCTGCTGCCAAAAGAGACACTTTGTGAGTAGCTTGGTTCTGCCTTTTGCGGCTGCTGCTTTGGCTCCTCTACTCTTTGAGCTTGCTCGCTTTTTTCTTCTATATAAAGCGTGTCAAAGTGCGTGCTAAGCTCGCGTGAGAGCTCAGGTACAAGCTCATTAAAAGCTCTTGCGTCTGCTTCGTCTAAATTTATACCGTCCCTATGGGCTTGCGTAAAAAGCTCTATCGTTTGGGCAAATATCTTTTTTTTAGTAGGCACTTGCTTTTCATTTTTGGCTAATAAACTTGGCTCTTGTTTTAGGGTAGTTAGAAAAAATGAAAAAGCACTGATTAAACTTCTAAAAGCATCTTTGTCGTTTAAATTTACAGCAGAGATCGCTAAGAAATTTAAAAGCTTTACATCGAGGCTAAATTCGCTTAATGCCTTTAAGGACGAGCTATAAACAAAGTCCCATTTTATCGTATCGTGAGTCAAAGTCTTATACTTCGACATCTCGTCTATAAGGCTGATGTAGAGTTCGTTTTCTGAAAAGTTTTCGCTAAATTTGTTGAAAAACTTATCTTGCACTTACTTTTTGTCCATAAAATTTTCTATTTTATTGTTTAGAACGCTGTCGTTTTTAATGTTGTTTTGATCCATCGAGTAGGTGCTATATAAAAACGCAGCCGCGATAGCTGCAAGCGCTATAAGGATAAAATAAAATTTCAAATGCCTTAGTGAAAATATCTCAAAAAAGCTTCTCTTTTTAGTTTTTAAATAGCTCTTTTCAAATACATTTTCATCAGCCTTTATAAGAGGCGAAACGGCTGAGGCTATATTTTCACAAAGGTATGAAATTTTCTCGTTGCAATCTTCCTGCGCTTCGTATTTGCCCTTGTATCCAAGCACCAAACAAGCGTAGATAAACTCTAAAAAGTCCTTGTTTTTGCCAACATTTTCAAACCATTTATCCATGATGCCAAAGAATTTGTTGCCACCTAAATTTTCGTTGAAAAATCTTGTTGTTAAGGTGTTGTTCGCCCAAAAACTATTCATAAAAATTTCATTTTTAAGCAAGCTCTCATCGATGAAAACGCAAAGGCAATATCTAAGCCTAATGATGTCATCCTCTTCATAAATGCCCAAATTTGAGATCTTTGAAGTGGTGCTTAATATATCATTTATCAGCTTTTCACGTAAATTTTGCATCTCACTTTGTGAAAAATTTTGTAGTTTTGATACTCTGTTTGCCAAAAGAAGCAGTGGTAGCACATGATCTAGGGCAGGATTTGCGCCAAGTCCTAGAAGCTTTATCTGGCTTAAAACTGAAATGTCATTTTGATTTTCACTCATTTTTTATCCTTATAATAAAGCCCACATCTTAATGTCAGCGTTTGATAAATTTGCTGTTATATAGACGCTAATAACGCTTTGATTTGCGAAGCTTTTGAAAATTTCATCTTTTTTATCGATCTTGTAGTAGATATAGTCATTTAGCTTTGGCAATGTACTAGGTATAGCTGAAATTTGCTCTACGTTTATGCCGCGAAGCTGTGACGAGACGATACTTTTGATATTTGATTGGGTGTGGATTTTGCACTGTTCTTTGAAATTTTTAAGCAAGTACTCATTTTTTGTATCGCTATGGATAGCAAAGTAAATTTCTGAGTTTTCTATGATGCTTGGGTTATCAAAGACGCAGTCAAAAAAGCCGTGATTGTTTTTAACGATCTGTGCCATGACGTATTTTGGCGACAAGATATGCGAGAACAAAAGCCTAAGATTGTTTATTAACGGTACGAAAGTTTGACTTAAGTTGTTGTGGTCATAAGCTATAAATTCGCTAAAACTATCATCGTGACTTAGTGCTAGCAGATCAGCTTGAAAATCAACCAGCTTTTCATATAGATACTCTGGATGAATTTTGTCTCTTTTGAAAAGATATGAGAATATCAAGTGCCATTTTTTCAGCATATTTAGCGTCAAATATGTTGAAATATCAAGCCTATTTTTCGCCTGATCTATGCCGCCTAAAAGCCCAGTATAGCTCTCTTGATGCTGCTTTGTAGCAAAGCTAAACTCATCTATAAAGCTAGTGATGAAAGAATTTTTACTGATATCGATGCAGGTTGGGATAAATTTCTCATCAAGTGTTATTTGCTTGTTTAGGTCGATGTTTTTTATCCTGCAAATAGGCACGCTAAGCTCATAAGGCGTCTTTGAGCCAAGCACTCCTAGAGCCGATCTTTGGCTTGCTAGGATCAAATTTTCTTTATCCTGCGTAAAAGCAGACGAAAGCTCAAAGTCGTCTTTGTCATCTAGCTCGTTCAAGATATCGTTGCTAGCTTCATCATGCACTCTTGAGCTAATGAGCGCTTGTTTAGCTGTAAATTTTAGATTTGGCAGGTTGTTTTGCAAGCTAACATCAACAAGTCCTGAGCTAACTGGTAGCTTTAGCACTATGACAGCAGAATTTAGCTCGCTAGGACTTATCTCAAGAGGCTCTGGTAGGTCGTCTTGATCTGGGGCGTTAAATATCGTACCATCTTGTGAGATGCAAGAAATTTTATTTAGCCCTATCTTGCCTTGAAGCAAAAGTTCGCTTGAGATCTCAAGCTCCAAAACTCCATATAAATTTGATAAAGACGAGACGGTTTTTAGGTTTAAATTTCTCTCAAAATACCTCTCTTGCTGCTCGAAATGAACCTTATCAACGTTCATCCCGTTGTACCAGACAACTTTTAGTTTATCAGACATTTTATTTGCTTGCTTGGATCTTAGAGCTGCTAGCGTCTATGGTATTTACGCCATTTTTAGTTATCTCAAAAACTATATTTTTCTCTTTTGCTTCTTTTGTTGATTTGTAAGCTTTGATATTTGTCTTGCTTTGATCAGCATAAAGAACCAAAATGCCAACGTATGGTACTTCGTCTGGATCGACATTTGTAAAAGCGTATCTGTTTGTATTTGGCTGAATTTGCGTTTTTATCGAGTCTATCTTGTCTTGACCAAGTATGTCACCATTTTTCTCAGCTAGATCAACTATGCTAGCTTGCTGAAATTTTGCCACATCTCTTAGTTTATAAGCGATGATAGTCACTGGAACGTTGTCACCGTGGTAGTTTAAATTTGAATTTGGAGTGTTACTTATGATAAGATCTTTTGCACATCCTGCGATAAATAGCATAAAAATTAAAGAACAAAGAAATTTAAACGTTTTCTTCATGGTTTCCTTTACCTCACGTTAATAATATTATTTTTATGTAATTCTATCTAAAGTTATTTTAGAAGAAACTTATTTTAAAATCAATATTCTTAAATAAAACTTTAATGAGCGTTAATCAATCCTTTATATTATGCTCTTTTGCATAGCTTAATATCTTTTGCCTAAGATCTTCAGGGAAGCTATCTCTATACATTACTGGTGTTAAAGGGTTTAGCTTTTTATCTAATTTACCAGCCTCATATAGTCTTGTTAGCTCTTCTGGTGTGTTGTAGTATGGTGCATTAGGATACCCCTCTGGTGGGGTTAGGGACATTATTTTAGCTTCTAGGAGGGTGGAGTCGATATAGAGGTCTATATCTTTATCTTCATAATTAGCAGGATAGCCTTTTTCAGAAAAAATCTCCGCATATTCAGGCAATTCTTTTTTAACATAAGAGATAAATTCCTCTCTTGTAGTCTCATTTGCGTCAAGGTCTCTAGGGTCTAGTAGTTTGCCTTTATCTTCAACAAGCTCTCTTAAAACTCTATGCATTGAACCAGTAGGGTTAATCACTATCCCATTTCTATTAAAATCCATCACAAAGTAGCTTCCTACTATCTCATCTAGATAAGGCATCATTCCATATTCATCTAGTGGGGGATTTTTAGCTAGTTTTCTAAACTCTTCAGCCATTTGTAAATTTTTATTAAGACCTACTTCATATGTAGAGTATTTAAATAAATTAGATAGGAAATTTAAAGCCTTTACTTCTCCTAGCTGAGCAGACAGAAAGACTATTTGAAATTCTCTTGCTTTAAATCCTGCTTGATTACCATTTGCAAATCCCATAGGGTTTCCTAGTATTCCAGCACATACAGCCCACTCTCCCGCGAATAGCATTGACTTTAATGTACCTTTATGGGCATTTACTTCATCATAAATTTCAGCATATTCTGGTTTAGTTAGTTTGCCATTACTATCTACTCTACCTATGGCATCTTCTGGTATATCTATCATGGTG
>JAHAKU010000013.1:0-65712 GCA_018371535.1 Campylobacter concisus | reverse complement strand
TTTTGGTAGTGCTGTTTTGTTAAGATGGAGTTATAAGAGACTTTCATAGCTTACTCCTTGAATTTAGCTTCAAAGAGTAAGCAAAAGTTGTGCCGAAAAATTTTATCAACAGGGGAGCATTTTGTGTAGAGAAAAGTCATATATAAACTAAATCGCTAAAAGGTCGATTTACCAACTAAGAAATTTTCACTCAAACAAATTTTGAAAAATCGTTGAGTAGTTTAAAATTTACCAAGGATAGTAAAATGCAAATTTCTAGCTCGCCTTATCCTTATCTATCTAGAGAGCACATAGCTAGCGAGATGGGGTTTAAATTTAACGATATAAACGAGATACTTAGTAACGATATGGGATATGGTATGAGCTTTCCTAAATACGCAAGGCTTGATAGAAAAGCTCAAGCTGCGGCTTATGATAGACACATATATCCGCTATCTGGCTTTACAAAAGGCGATGAAGCAAAAGTCACTATCATAGGAAAGCTTAGAGGCTATGATCCTGACTTTACAAGCGAGCAGCTATCAGATCTTAAAAATTTCATAAATGAAAGCAAGGGTTTGTTTGTAGAGTATATACAAGGTCAGCAAGCAAAACCAGACAATGATAAGCCAAAAATTTTAAGAGATACCCCATATACTGTAAATGAATTTTTAAATGAATATCGTGGTAATAGCCAGCTACTATTTATGCAAAACTCAAGGACTATTGATCTGCTTGATAGCGATATGAGCGTTGATGAGTTTAAAGAGGAGTGGGCTAAATATGCATTAAAAGAGCGGTTTAATATAACTTTATCTGGCGAAGATACTAAAAATGCTGTCAATATACTAAAAGAGATAAATGAAAAGGGTATTCAAGATATAGAGAGCGTTGAAGAAGAAAAAGACGATACCAAAGAGAAAAAATTTACTCCTATCCAAGCTGAAAGCAAAAACACTGAAACTTATGATATTGCTAAGGATGAGAAATTTTCGTTTTTACTTAAGCTTCAAGAACTTGAGAGAGAACGAGGCATCGATGTGCTTCGTATCATGCAAAAGCTTGAAGAAAATGGTAAAAAAGTTGTCGATAAAAAGGTTTAACTTCATATTTGTATTTAGCGCAAGCCACAGCCAAGTCATCCTATGACAAGGTAGAGGATAATCCTCATTCTGCTTTATTTATCAAGCCATCTTATTTAAAATTTGCTTCTTATCTATCTTTTGCATAAGCTCCAAGACATCTATGCCTCTTTTTTCTTTGAAATTTAAAAGCTCTCTTGCATAGATAAATTTTTGATCCTTGTTTATATCATAGGTCTCATACTTCTTCTTAACCTGCATAGGTTTAAATTTCTTCTCGCTTTGCTCTTTGGCAAAATTTGCATTATATTCTTGCTCTTCTTTGATTATCTGTTTTCTTTGCTCTTCAACATCCTTTGTTGCTTTTTCTCTTGCTTTGGCAAATAAAGTCTTAAATTCATCTATGCTTAGGTCGGTTCTATCTAAAAGACTAAGCGACTCCTTGTTATTATTTGGATATAAAGAAGACATGCTGTCCATAAATGCTCTTAGGTCAGCCTCCTCTTCTTTTGTGCCAAGACCTATTAGTTTGCCCATCATGGTTGGCTTGCCATCAACAGAGTTTTCCTTTAATATATCAGAATACATTATAAGGACTTGATCTTTTGCTTCTTCTAAAGTTTTTGGCTGTTTCATCGACATGGCGTTGCGATCTTGTTCGGTATTGTAACGCTTAGAAAGCATATTATCTATTTTGCTTATCGTTTTTGCAACCCAATTATCTTCATTTTCGTCTATGTCAATAATCTCTTTTATGCTCTTTCCAACTGGACCATACCATAAAGCTTCTATTTTGGCCTTTTCATCATCTTTGGTATCTTTAGCCATGTTTTCTTTTTGGATAGTGTTGTCTTGTATCGGTGTGTTGCTAAGTCCGTTTATGCTAGTTATCATTTTAACTCCCCCTTACGCCGTCTTATCCACTTTAAGTTTTGCCACTTTTTCTAAAATCTCAAACATACTCTTGCCGTTATCAAATTCACTCTTTATAAATTTATATATCTCCTTAAATCTCTCATCGGCTTCAAGCTTATAGGTTTGAGATTTTTTAGTAACTTGTATAGGTGTAAATTTCTTCTCTTTCTTCTCTTCTTCGTTTTGTGTTTCAAGATCATTTATGGAATTTATGGTCTCTTTTGCTAGCTCCTCGTCAAGCTCTAAACCAAATCGCTCATTTAGTGCAAATTTAGCCCATTTGCCCTTGAACTCATCAACACTCATATCGCTATCAAGTAGTTCAGCTGTCTTACTACCGCCAAAAGCTATAAAAGAGAGGATTTTTTTATTTGCAAACTGGTCTATAAAATCATCAACGCTAAGCTTTTTAGCATTTAATGGATCTTTGAAAATTCCCTTTGGCTCAAATGCTGGATTTCTCTCAAGCCCTAAAGCACCGCTATCATCTATAAATTTCTTTAGCTCATCTATCTCATCTTTTGAAAAAGAGTCGTCATAGCCCATTAGCTTGCCAAGTATGCTTACTCTTGGCTCTCCTTCACCTTTTACAAAGCCAGTGAGTGAGTGATCGTATCTGTCGTATTCTCTTGCTCTTTCTTTATCATCTAGCCTTGCATACTTAGAAAATGTCATACCATGACCCATATCGTTACTAAGTATCTCGTTTATATCGTTAAATTTAAAGCCCATCTCTCTTGCTATATTTTCTCTTGAGAGATAGTTAGGGGTTGAAAGATTATTAGAAATTTGCATTTTACTGTCCTTAGTTTCTTTTAAATTTATGCCTTTATATCAACGTCTCTTTTTATACCAAGCATATCTACTAAGTATTTTCCAGCTGGGTTTTCATTTAGCTCTTTTACTAAATTTAAAGGTGGCATGCTAAATTTTAAAAAGCTATCCATAAAGTCTTTGCTTTTTTTGCCGTCTTTGTCTATCTCACCAAAGAGTAGCTTTAGCATTTTTAGATTATGCTCCATCATCTTTTTAAATGATAGCTCGTCTTCTTCATATCCCCTACGTCTATCTTCAGGAGTGCTGACAAAGCCACTTTCTAAGTCGATATAGACAAAGTCTCTTTTAGATCTAATGTGATCTTGCATATATTTAGGCATACCTGCTATATCGTTATCGGTAGCATTTATAAAGCCAGGTCCAAATTTCATCTCGCCCATAAGCTCAAATAGCTCAAATGCCCTACTAAATTCTTTACTATCTATGCTCTTATCATAGCCTTCTCTTTTGCCTTGTGCTGTTGTCTCGCCCTCTCTTAACATCAAGGTTGTTGTTTATAACGGCTGCTATAAGTCCGCCTTTGGTTATTGAGCCATCTTTATTAGTATATTTCTCTCCATGCGGATCGATAAAAACACCACTTCCCACGCTCTCCTTGCCGCCATTGTTATTGTTAAAGATATCTGTTGTTGGCTTTAGTGGCTGCCTGCCATCTCCGCCATTAAAGCTTGGATTGAAAAAGAGCGTGCTTATCATCTGCTTGTTTGACTCTTTGTAGTTAAAGCTAGAAGCAGCTGCATCAAAGTCGTAAATAGAGCTATGAATTTTTGTTACTTGCATACTTTGGCGGTTATACTCAAAGCCTTGAGGGAAATTTCTTATCTCGTCAATGCTAAAGCTATCTTTTGAATTTAATGTATCTTCACCAACTACTTGGGAGAGAACTTTGTAGGCATTGCCAGCAGTCTTTGCTATATCTATGCTTTTAAAGGTGCGACTAAAAAATGACGTTCCCTCTGCAACATTTACTAACGACTCCAGCGTGCTTGAGTGAATTTTATAATCACTTGGGATGCCAGCTTGCTTATTAAACTCATCTGTAAAGTAACCATCCTTATCTACCTTGTAGCCTAAAACCTCTGAGCTAGTTTGCTTGGTGGCAACTTTGGTTGATACCTTTATGTTCTGCTCTAAATTTAAGGGGTAGCTACCAAGTGCGTTTATCATCTAATATCCTTTTAGCTTCATGCTAAAGATATCGTCTTTTTTGTGAAAAGATTTACCTAGTAAATTTAGCTACTTTTGCCTGCCTAGGGCATAAATTTGATTTAGCTCGTTAAAAGCTAAATTTATATTATCTTCGCTTGGCCTTACGGTGCTGTTTTTTAGTAGCTCAAGCACTAAATTTTTAAAATTTTCTCTATCTTCTGCTAGCTTTTTAAGAGTAGCCACATCGCTCAAGCTTTTGCTTCTGTGATCTTTGGTCTGGGCAGCGATAAAAGCGTTATTTAGCAAGACTTCAGGCTTTAGCGCAGTCTCTCCACCTTCTAGGATCGCAGGACTTTCAGACTTTAAAAAGCTAATAAACAAAGCCTCTTTTTTGTAACCAGACTCCGTTTTATAGTAAGAGAGGTCTGGGTTAAAGCCACCAGTGTTTTCCTGCTCTAAATTTGCAAAATTTAGCTTTTTTAGGTTCGTTTTTATGCCTAGCTTTGCTAGATCTTCGCTTAAATTTGATGCGAGCTTCATTTCATCTTCGCTACTAAAGATATTTGTCACGACCTCGTTTTTGCGACTATTTAAAAAGTCAATATTTGATCTATCGCTTAAGTCTGCGTTAAAATCAATGCCTTTCATCCCCTGCGAGATGTAGC
This sequence comes from Campylobacter concisus, assembly GCA_018371535.1. GTDB lineage: Bacteria > Campylobacterota > Campylobacteria > Campylobacterales > Campylobacteraceae > Campylobacter_A > Campylobacter_A concisus_BO. The sequence goes on along the minus strand of JAHAKU010000013.1, from coordinate 61,085 downwards.
CTTTTGGTAGATTTGCTAGGTCGCTATCTGTAAAACTATCTTTGTTTAAACTCTTGCCCATTACCTGAGAAAAAATGGCGTAATACTGACCTATCGTGTCTGCAATGTCGATATTTTCAAAGACGTCATTGTCAAAAAGCTTGCCGCTTGCGTTGCTGTAAAGGACGCTATTTATGTTATTTTGCTTTGTTGCGAAGTTTAGAAATTCTTTCAACGTGCTTTTGTGAAGCTTAAAGTCCTGTGGCAAGCCGGCTGCTTTATTAAAGCTAGCGTCCATAAATCCAGCCTTGTCGCTTTGATAGCCAAGCTCGTTTTTGTCTTTAAATTTCACGCTATAGATGCTTTGCTGTGTATCTTTTGTAAGCTCAAGTCTTTGTAAATTTTGTGCAATGTCTTTTGTTTTTTCATTATTTGCAAGAGCGTTTTGAAATTTGGCACTTTCGGACTGCTCTTTTTGAAGTTTCCTTGCTTTTGCCTCAGTCGCTACTGAGCTATACTTTTGCGTGCTAACACTAAAAATGCTCATTTTTCATCCTTGCTTATCAAATTTATATTTAGTAAGCAATGGGCGTTCCTGCTTCAAAATGAGTTGTAACTTTTGGGTGGTTGTAAGAAATTTGGTTTTAAATTTAGCTTTAAGGGCAAAAATGAAGAGTTAAATTTACTCTTCACTGCCTTCGTTGATACCAAAAAATGTATCTGTGTGGATGTTTTCAAATGCTGCTTTAAGCGAAGTGAAGAGCTTTGGATTTTCTTTCTCTAAATTTGCTAGAAGTTGCTTGGTCTCATATCTAGCGTGTGGCATCTTCACGTCAAATCTCATCGCAGGACACGCCTCATCGCCAACAACTCTTAGCTCATTTTTGATCGCATTTTCGCGAAGCTGTCTCTCACGCACAAAGATAAATGGTCTGATCACGACGATGCCATTTTTTGCTTTGTATTTTGGAGCAAGCGTCCTTAGCGCGCCATTGTAGGTGAAATTCATAAAAAAGCTCTCTGCTGCATCGTCCAAGTGGTGAGCGATCGCAAGCTTGTTAAAGCCGTGCTTTAGCGCATAGGTGTAAAGATATCCTCTTCTCATGCGAGAGAAAAAGCTGCAAAAGCTAGAATTTTTGCGGATCTTCTCCTTTGATATCTCAAATATCGAGCTATCTATCACCTCGTGCTCTATGCCATGCTCGTTGCAGTGCTTGGTAAGATACGCGTAGTCCTCGCCCATGCCGTAGCTTAGCGTCACCGCCTTAAACTCAAATTTCTCAGGCGTGACGTTTTGGATGTGCTTTAGCACGTGAGCGAGTGCGAGGCTATCTTTGCCGCCGCTAAGACCGAGCAATATCTTATCCCCGCCCTCTATCATCTTATATCTAGCATTTGTCTGGCCAACCTGCCTAAGCAGTCTCTTGCTAAGCTCTATCATAAGCTCTCCACCATTTCTAGGATAAATTTAGCGCTGACGTTTGCTGAGTCTTGTAAGAATTTATCAAAGTCAAATTCAGCCTCATTACCAGCTCCGTCGCTGATGGCTCTAAGGATGAAAAATGGCACGCCAAGCGTCTCGCAAACTAGCGCAACGCTCGCACCCTCCATCTCGGTAGCACTTGCGTTAAATATCTTTTTGATCCACTCTTTTTTCTCGTTGTCACAGATAAACTGATCGCCAGTTGCTATGATACCTGAATTTAGACTCATGCCCTTTTTGCTAGCGACATTTTTAGCTAGCTCATTTAGACCTTCATCGCTTTTTACAAAGATGCTTGTCCCTGGCACAAAGCCGTATGGATGACCAAACGCCGTGATGTCAAGGTCGTGCTGCACAAGGCTAGTGGCATATAGCATATCGCCTATCTTTAAGCTCTCATCAAGCGAGCCAGCAACGCCAGTAAATAGCAGCTTTGAAGCCTTAAATTTCTCTATCATCAAGGTCGCAGTTATCGCCGCATTTACCTTGCCGATCTTCGAGTAGGCGATGACTAGGTCTTTGCCTTTGTAGTTTGCCTCATAAAATTTATTATTTGCATATTCGGTAATTTTATACTCGCCAACCATCTCAAGGATCGGCGTTATCTCCTCTTGCATCGCTCCAAGTATCGCTATCATCTCTCCTCCAAAATCTTCACAACCTCTTCAAGGCTCGCCATGTCAGTGACGCTGTATGTCGGTTTTTCCGTGATCTTTTTGTTTATGCCTTTTAGTGTCGCAGCTCCAAGCTCGATAAAGCAATCAACCTCGTTTTCGTAGTTTTTAATGCTTTGTTTGTAACGAACTGGATGCGTTAGCTGCTCTTTTAAAAGAACTAATGCTTCATTTTTATCAGTGTAAATTTTTGCATTTACATTTGAAACGACTGGGGCAAAATTCTCAGCCAAAACGCCCTCAAGCTCGTTTGCTAGTTTGACGCTAGCTGGCTCAAGTATCGGGCAGTGGCTAGCTACTGACATATTTAAAAGCATCGCTCTTTTTGCACCTGCTTCTTTAAATTTTGCCTCATATTTGGCAAGGTCAGCCCTCACGCCAGCCACAACTATCTGACCATCGCAGTTGTAGTTCGCAGCGTAAATTTGCAAGCCCTCATCGTGAGCTTCTTTGCAAATCCCCTCAACGACCTCGTCGCTAAGTCCAAGCACCACCATCATGCCAGCATCTTTGCCAACGCAGGCTTCTTGCATAAATTTACCACGTAAATTTACAAGTCTAATCGCTTCAACAAAGCTAAACGCACCACTAACTGCAAGAGCTGTAAATTCTCCTAGCGAGTGACCTAGGCTAAACTCTGGCTTAGCTTTTATGCGCTCACTAAAAGCTAGATAGCTCATAAGCGAGTTTAAAACGATGGCAGGTTGGGTAAATTCGGTCTTATCTAACTTGTCGTTTTGAGTAAATAAAAGCTCTTCAAAATCAATGCCTATGTCGTTGCAAGCGTCATTTAATAGAAGTTTTGCTGAAGAGAAATTTTCATAAAAATCTTTCCCCATGCCAACACTTTGCGAGCCTTGACCCGCAAAAATAAAAGCAAATTTTTTCATTTTGGCTTCTTAGTGGTGGTGATGTCCGTGACCACCGCAACCGCAACCACCTTCGCCATGTCCGTGACCACCGCAGCACTCATGCTCGTGATCATGATCATGTCCGCCACAACCGCAAGTGTGAGCACCTGCTACCATGCCAGTTGCTTTTTCATCTTCAGTTGCGTCTCTAACTTCTAAAATTTCAACATTAAATAGCAAATCTTTGCCAGCGTATGGGTGGTTAAAATCAACTGTTACTTCGTCATCTTTGATCTCTTTAACAATAACGCGAACGCTTGAGCCATCTTCATTTTGACCAAAAAGCTCCATGCCCTCATGTAGGTCTATACCAGCAAATTGTTCTTTTGGAAGTGATTGGATGGCATCTTTATTGTATTCGCCACAACCCTCAGCAGCTTTAATATTTATAGTAACTTTGTCGCCTGATTTTAATTTGCTAACTTCTTCTTCAAGCTTTTCTATAATATGGCCATGTCCTGTAATAAAAGAAATTTGACCACCTTCTTGCATATTTGACTCTAAAATTTCGCCACTATTAGCGTCTTTTAGCTCATAAAACATAGTTATAACTTGATCTTTACTCACAATAATCTCCTTGGAATTTAGTTTTGATTAATATGAGATTATATCTAAAAAAGAGTAAATTTTAGTTTCTGTTAGGAGCGGCTTTGGCTTCTTTGCTATCTGGATAGCCTACTTTTAAAGCCTTATAAAACCTGTTGGCACTTTGAGTATCACCGATCTTATCAAAGCTTATAGCTGTGTGATACAAAAGTTTTGGAGTGTAGTCAGCCTTATCTTCACTTTGTATACTTTTTTTATAGTATTGTATGGCTGTACTGTATGATTTTTGACTATAAGCAACTTCACCTAGATAATAATTTGAAGCACCAGTTTTATAGCCTTTTTTGTTTAAGTATTCAAAATATTCAGCTGCTTCTGTGCTATTACCAGAATTTAAAAGCTTAATGCCATCAGCTAAAATATCTTTGTCGCTTTTGCCACTAAAATTTGAAGTTGGCTTATTTTGTTGTTTTGGATTTGCGTTTTGTTTTGGTTGAGCAGCATTTTTATCCATTATCGCACCTAATTTATTTAAGGCAGCAGTAATATTTTTATAGTTTTTATCTTGTATATCCCTAGTCTCATCAACATAAGCTTTTAATGATGTCAAACTTACACCAGAATCGCTTATTCCGCCATTGACTTTGGTTTCAATATCGTTCATTCTTTGCTCAAGCTTGTTCATCCTAGCACTCATGCTCTCGATCAAGCTTTGCAAACCTTGAAGTTGCTCTGAAACATTATCCATGTTTTCTTCGATATTTTGAACGCTTCTTTTGTTGCTTAGAGTTGCCTTTTCATCATCTGTTAGTCCATATGGATTTGCGCTATCCATATTACCTGCGTCAAATGCTGAAACTTCTTGAGCTGAACCTATAGAGAAAGCGGCTCCAAGAAGAGCCGCAATGATTATTTTTTTATTCATTATTACTTACAGATTAAGGAAGTACTTTGAAATCTGCACGTCTGTTTTGAGCGTCGCAAGCTTTTGTTTTGTCTGTACAAACTGGGTTGCTTTCGCCAAAGCTTACTACAGCGATTCTATCAGCGCTAACGCCATTTCTTACAAGAGCGTCTTTAGCACTTTTAGCACGTTTTAGACCAAGAGCATAGTTATACTCATCTGTACCCCACTCATCGCAGTTACCTTCTACTTTTATAGAAAGAGCTTGAGCGTCAGCTTGGTTGAATACTGATGCATTTGAGCTAACAACACCTTGTTGATCAGCTTTGATGTTAAATTTATCAAAGTCAAAGTATACACTTTTAACTTGGCTCTCGATGTTAGCGATAAGAGCTGCTAATCTATCAGCATCGCTCATGCTACCTGAGTTATCTGCAGATTGATTTGAATTTGCATTCATATCAACTTCAGGGTTTTTAGAGCTACAACCGCTCAACAATAAAGTTGCAACTGCAACACTTGCTAGAACTACTTTTTTCATTCCTTATCCTTTTTGAAAAATTTGGTCGAATTATAACATATTTTTTTTAAATATTATCAGAATATTACCAATCAATAGATTGAATTTTACCTACTTTTAGTGGAAATTGGAAACTTCTGTTCTCATTTAATCTAACAACGCCAAGCGAGCTTTGACCGCCAAGTTCTTTAATAAATACGACACTTTGACCATCACTTGAAAATCTTGGATAGTTATTTTTACCATTTGCTGTAAGCTGACGGATAAAATCTGTTTGAGTTGAGATCAGATAGATGTTAAAACCACCACTAGCTTCTCTACTTGAATAAACTACATAGTTTTCAAAAGTGCTTACTGAGTTGTTGTTTTTACCATGAAATACCATTTGCTCAACACTTCCACCTGAGGTTGCAGGTGTTGCGAAGATGTTTGGATATCCAAGTCTATCTGAAACAAAAACTATTCTGCTGTCATTATCTACAAAATTTCCATTTACGTCAATGCCTGGATAGTTTGTTATCTGAGTTAAATTCTTACTACCTGTGTTGTAGATAAAAATATCTGGCTGATCTTTTGGCGCCATAGTTAATAAAATTTTGCTTCCATCTTTGCTAACGTCTGAAGCTATAAGCATACCAACGCTGTCGATTATCTTCGTTTTTGTGCCTGAATTTAGGTCATATCTAAACAAAGTTGGTTTATTATTCACATAAGATGTATAGTAAAATTTACTTTGATCAGCGCCTGCCCATTTAGGGAAGATGTTTAGACCACCGCTTACGATTGTCTTTTGATATGTAAGTGTGTAATCAGCCACTATAATAGAGCTTTGGCGAGCTGAAGTATATTTTGCAAGAATGATAAATTTCTCCATCCAACCAACTGGTGGTAAATTTAGCTCATTTGTTAGCTCAACTATGCTTTTGTGTGCCAAAAACGGATACTTCGCACCATCAGGCATGTTATATACTCTCTCATACCTTGTAGTTGCAGTCTTTGCGTCGATGAGTTTTACTCTTAAAGTAAGAGGTGAGCCCATAGAACCCTCAAGAGCATATCTAAAGATAAGCTCAACACCTTTGTCGCTCATTGTATTTGTAGCTGCTGTTCCCTCGTAGGTTGAAGGCACGTGATCTTCGATAACCTCAAAGTCAGAACTAACTTTCAAGTCGCCTAGCATGATCTTAAAGAATTTATCTCTAAAGCCTGCATCACTAACAGCTGTAGTTGCATCTTGCAAAGCTATCTTTGGCAAAGCAACACCTTGGTTTATAACAGATATCGTCGCATCAGCAGCATAAAGCCCTAGAGCAACGCACAAAAAAAGAAAAATTTTCTTCATCTCTACTCCGTAAATTTATAAATTTTAGTTTATTTTATCTTCTAAATTTAAATTAAAAGTAGTACTTTTGTCTGGATTAAATGGAAATTTCTCTGCAGTAAGCTTTTCCAGGCACTCTTTTACCTTTGCATTAAATTCTTCATTGTACGATAGCTCCAAAATTTCATAGCTAAAATTTCCACTTTGATCTATCATGACTTTCACCTTGGCAAGGTTTGCAGAGTCGGCTTTGTAGCTTTGCCATCTTCTTTGAATTTGTTTTGTTATCGCACCCATCAATGGATCATAAGTGCCAGTCATTTGTGACTTTGGAGCTGTTGGATTTTGATCTATCTTTAGGCTCTTGATGATGTCGCTAGCCTCTTTTGCAGCTTTTGAGCTAGAAGCCTCGCTTTTTTTGCGGCTTTGTACTTTATTCTCAGCCTTTTTTATACCATCATCTTTTTTAAGCTTAGTCGAGTCTATGTCGCTAAAGAGATCTTTTATATTTGGCTCTTTTGGTTTTGGCTTTTCAACTGGCTTTGGCGTAGGTTTAGGCTCAGGTTTAGGCTCAGGCTTGACATCCTCTTTAGGCTCTTCACTAGGTTTTGGGATTTCAGGCTTTGGTTCTGGTTTTTTAGGCTCAGGCTTTGGCTCTTCTTTTGGAGGAGTTGGCAAGCTTGGGGTTGGTAATGGCTCATCTGGCACAACAGGTTTATTTGTAGTCTCTTGTTTATCTTCTTCTGACTCTTTTTTAGGTTCTGGTTTTGTCTCTTTTACGACCTCTTTTGCTTGTTTTGGCGCTTTTATGGTTTGATCAACTTCTCTATCAACCATAACTACATCCATAATAGCATCTTTGTCATCAGTATATTTTTTAGGAGGTTCGCTAAAAAAAGTAAGCTTTATAAACAAAGCAAGCACAATGATAATGTAAATGCAAAACGCTACAAAAAACGAACTAAGCGTTGGAAATTTAACTTTATTTGGCATCTTAACCGTTTGTCTCTAAAGCTACTTTATTAAAACCAGCACCTTTTAAAGTCTTTAAAACAAACATAACATCATCGTATTTTAAATTTTTATCAGCCTTTATGTATATAGGCGAGGTTTTGTCATATTTTGCACTCATTAGTGCAATGTTATCTGGAAGTTCTGCAAGGCTCATTGTACTTTGATCTATTCTAACTTGTCCTTGTGCATTTATAGAGACTATAAGATCTTTTTGTTTAGAAGTAGATGTTTTTGCCTTTGAGCCATCTGGTAATGTTATATCTTCTTGATATGTTATAGTTGGCATTGTAACCATTAAAATAGCCAACAAAACAAGCATGATATCAACAAGAGGCGTTATGTTTAACTCTGGTGTTTCGTCGTCAAATTTAAGAGCCATCTATAACGTCTCGTCATCTTTTTTAAGTGCTATCATAACATCAGCTTGACGCTCAATAACGCTCATTAATTCGTAAGCTTTTCTTTTTATAAGCAAGTTAAATGTATATGCTGGGATGGCAACAAAAATTCCGCATCCGGTAGCGACAAGTGCTTCAGAGATAGCTGGGGCTATAACTCCAAGAGATGAGCCTGCACCATTTCCTAGCTGTGAAAATGTCTCCAAGATAGATACGACTGTTCCAAAAAGACCAATAAATGGAGAAGTAGAAGCTATTACGCTAAGCCATGTAAGCCCACTTGTAGCATTCTTTTCAGCAATGCTTATGCAAACATTTAACTTTTCTTTCGAAATTCTACCACTTGCACACTTCTTTAAAGATGAGTTGTTTGGTATATTTTTAGCGCCCATAAGTAGTGCTTCAAGCGCATTTTGCTCACGTTTTTGCCAAGCTCCTATACCAGCCATTCTTGAAAAAAGAATTGTAAAACTAACTATAAAATATATTGACAACCAAGTTAAAACTATAATTGTAATAAAACTACTTCTTTGAATGTAATTTAAAAATATATCTATTCCGCCCACTTATCTTGCTCTCACTACATTTTCCATTTTTGATATAGTTGCTGCAAAAGCATTTGTATCACTGCTCATACTCTCTATCAAATTTCTAGCAGCTTCTAATGAATTTGCAAGCTCACTTTCACTATTGCCAGAGACATAGACCGCACCGTCAGCTAGTATAACTACTTTGCCCTCATCGATCTTTGCATAGCCCCAGTTAATAGCAACTACATCATGCTTTTTATGCTTATCTTCTATATCTATAATACCTGCTTTTAAAAGAGATATTAATGAGGCGTGGTTTGGCAAAACACCAAACTCACCCTCGCTACCCGGAAGCACTACACTACTCACGTCATCATTAAATATCTGACCTTGAGGAGTTACGATCTCTAAATGTAATTTATCCATTACGCTTCCTTTTTAAATTTAAGCCTTAAGTTTCTCAGCTTTAGCTAAAGCCTCATCTATATTTCCAACCATATAAAATGCTGCTTCTGGTAGATGATCATATTTACCTTCTAAAATTCCCTTAAAGCCAGCGATATTTTCATCAAGACTTACATATTTACCAGGGCTACCTGTAAATACTTCAGCAACGAAGAATGGCTGAGACAAGAATCTTTCTATCTTTCTTGCTCTATCAACTGTTAGCTTATCTTCTTCGCTAAGCTCGTCCATACCAAGGATAGCGATAATATCTTGAAGGTCTTTATATTTTTGAAGCACAGCTTGAACGCCGCGAGCTACTTTATAGTGATCTGCTCCTAAAATTTGAGGATCGAGCATTCTTGATGTTGAATCAAGTGGATCAACAGCTGGATAGATACCTTTTTCTGCGATCGATCTGTTAAGAACTGTCGTAGCATCAAGGTGAGCAAAAACAGTTGCAGGAGCTGGGTCTGTAAGGTCGTCAGCTGGAACATAAACAGCTTGAACAGAGGTAATCGAACCTTTTTTGGTTGATGTGATCCTCTCTTGGAATTTACCCATCTCACTTGCAAGAGTTGGCTGATAACCAACAGCTGACGGGATACGTCCAAGTAGAGCTGACATCTCTGCACCAGACTGAGAGAAACGGAAGATGTTATCAATAAACATCAAAACGTCAAGTCCCATCTCATCACGGAAGTACTCAGCCATTGTAAGACCAGTTAGCGCGATACGGTTTCTTGCTCCTGGTGGCTCGTTCATTTGGCCATAGCACAAGGCAACTTTATCCAAAACATTACTTTCTTTCATTTCGTGATAAAGGTCGTTTCCTTCACGAGTTCTCTCACCAACGCCTGCAAATACAGAGTAACCGCTATGTTTAAACGCAACGTTGTGGATAAGCTCCATAATAATAACTGTTTTACCAACACCAGCACCACCAAATAGACCAACTTTACCACCCTTTGCATAAGGAGCTAGAAGATCAACTACCTTGATACCAGTTTCGAAAATTTCACTCTTCGTGCTTTGCTCTTCAAATGGAGGAGGATCGCGGTGGATAGACCAGTGCTTATCAAAATTTATACCCTCGCCCTCGTCGATCAAATCGCCAACTACGTTAAAAATTCTACCCAAAACTTTTTCGCCAACTGGCACACTTATAGGTGCACCAAGCGCTTTAGCCTCTAAGCCACGAGTCAGACCCTCGCTCATATCCATAGCGATCGTTCTAACTCTATTATCACCTAGGTGAGCAGCAACTTCTAATATTAGTTTATGTTTCTTGCCCTCAACCTCAAAGAAAACTTCGATAGCTTCATTGATCTTCGGCAAGTAGTCATTAAAGTCAACATCGACCACAGGGCCCATAACTTGACTAATAACACCCTTCATTCATACTCCTTTTATTTCATTGATTCAACACCACTGATGATCTCGATAAGCTCAGTGGTAATAGACTCTTGTCTTGCTTTGTTGTAAGCAAGATTTAACTGTTTGACGCGTTGTTTAGCATTGTTTGTTGCATTATCCATAGCTTGCATTCTAGCGCTGTGCTCAGCCGCCAAAGAATCAACTAAAGCATAATACATACTATACTCAAAATATTTATTGAGCAATTCATCCATAATCTTAGTATAGTTGTCCTCTGGCTCAAATTCCATCAAAGAATTTGTCTCAACCGCAACTATCTTAGACGGCTCAATAGGCACAATATCATTTACTCTAATCTCTTGAGAAATCATATTTTTATAGCCATTGTGTATTAGTACAACCTTATCTGTTATGCCGTTTGTAAAATCATCAATAGCGTCTTTTATGATCTTTTGAGCTTTTTCATATGTAGGAGAAGAGCTAGCTCCGACGTAAGTCTCAAGTAGTTCAACGCCTTGGAAATTGAAAAATTCTATGCCTTTTTTACCAACAGCTCTTAGTCTAACTTTGATCTTTTTGGCTTTTAGCTCATCGATCATGCGCCTAACTGTCTTTATGGTCTGGACATTAAAGCCACCGCAAAGCCCTTTATCAGCGGTAACAAATATAATATCAACCTTTTCTACACTCTTTGTTGTATTGAAAAATTTACTCTCAGTCATAACTGAAGCGTATTGATTGATCTTATAAGCTATCTCTGATAAAACCTCATTGATCTTAAGTGCGTAAACTCTAGAGTAGCGTGCAGCCTCTTCAGCTTTGCGAAGCTTTGCTGTTGAGACAAGTTTCATCGCACGCGTCGTCTTTTGAGTGTTCTGGACGCTCTTGATCTTTCGTTTTATATCTTTTAAATTTGACATATCTTAGCCCTAGTTAGCGGCAAAAGTCGCTTTAAAATCTTTCAACGCTTTATGTAAAATTTCTTCTACTTCTTTATCAAGAACTTTTTTAGTTCTGATCTGCTCAAAAATTTCAGGGTATTTTGCCTCGATATATGGATATAGCTCAGCTTCAAATTTTGTTACATTTGCAGTCGCAACGTCATCTAAATAACCCTTAGCACCAGCAAATATAATAACTACTTGATTCTCAACTGGAAGCGGAGAATATGGAGGTTGTTTTAGTACTTCAACCATCTTTTGACCACGCTCTAGTTGTTTTCTTGAGCTCTCGTCAAGATCACTTGCAAACTGAGCAAATGCTTGTAGCTCGCGGTACTGAGCAAGGTCTAGTCTTAACGTACCAGAAACTTGTTTGATTGCTTTGATCTGAGCTGCACCACCGACACGAGATACAGAAAGACCAACGTTGATCGCTGGGCGGATACCTGAGTTAAATAGGTCACTCTCAAGGAAAATTTGACCATCTGTAATAGAAATAACGTTTGTTGGAATATAAGCTGAAACGTCGCCCGCTTGTGTCTCGATAATAGGCAGAGCTGTTAAAGATCCAGCACCTAGCGCGTCATTTAGCTTACTTGCTCTTTCTAGAAGTCTTGAGTGAAGGTAGAAAACGTCACCTGGGTAAGCTTCACGACCTGGTGGTCTTCTTAAGATCAAAGACATCTCACGGTAAGCAACCGCGTGTTTTGACAAGTCATCATAGATGATTAACGCGTGGCGAGAGTTATCTCTAAAGTATTCACCCATTGTTACGCCAGCGTATGGTGCAAGGTATTGAAGCGCAGCTGCGTCACTAGCACCAGCATTTACAACTATCGTGTAGTCCATAGCGCCATATTCTTCAAGTTTTTTAACAACTTGAGCAACGGTTGATTGTTTTTGACCGATAGCTACATAGATACAAATGACATCTTGACCTTTTTGGTTGATGATAGTATCGATAGCAACTGTTGTTTTACCAGTTTGGCGGTCGCCGATGATTAACTCTCTTTGACCTCTACCGATTGGCACAAGTGCGTCGATAGCTTTGATACCTGTTTGAAGTGGCTCATGAACGCTCTTTCTAGCCATGATACCTTTTGCTTTTTCTTCGACGAAGCGAGATTCAGTAGCTTCGATTGGACCTTTTGCATCGATTGGCTCACCGAGTGAATTTACAACACGGCCGATCAATGCGTCGCCAACTGGCACACGTAGAAGTTTTTTTAGTCTTTTTACAGAGCTTCCTTCTGTGATACCGCTAGTTTTTCCAAGGATAACTATACCAACACTGCTCTCTTCAAGGTTAAGAGCCATACCCTTTTCGCCGCTTTCAAACTCAACCATCTCACCAGCCATAACGTTTTTCAAACCATAAACGTTAGCAACGCCATCAGCGACTGAGATGACTTTACCGGTCTCTTCTACATCAACACTTAAATCAAAATTTTCGATACGCTCTTTGATTATCGTGCTAATTTCGTCAGCTTTAATTTTTGCACTCACGCTTTCACTCCTTTTTAAATTGCTTTTAATATATATTCACTCATTTGACTTTTTAGTCTGTCGATAGAGAAATTTACCTCGACACCTAAATCATCTAACTCAACTTTTACACCGTTGTAACCGCTCTTTGAGCCATCAAGCTTGATCTTAGAGTTAAATTTCTTAGAGAAATTCTCTTCCAAAGCTTTTAGTTGCTCAGCGCTTAGATCAAAATTTCCAACAACTTCGCCGCGATATGTATTTTCAAGCAAAGATTGCTCTATCTTCATCTCGTCTAGTATCGCAGGTATAAGCTCTAGTCTTTTGTTTGCACCAAGAAGCTTTATAAAATTTGCAAATTTAGCATCTTGATTTTTAACCAAAGATAGTACAAATTCAACCTTTTGTGAAGCCTTTAATGTAGGCAAACTTATAATGCTTTTAAATTTATCGCTAGCAAAAGCAGCAGCTAGCTCTGATAAATTTTCAACAAATGCATTAAGCTCATTAGACTTTACGTCGCTTAAGATCGCCTTTACGTATTTTTTAGCTACTACTTCATTCATTAGCTAACCTTTTTAAGTATGATATTTACAAGCTCTTTTTGATCGACTTTTAGGCTATCACTTGAGAAAATGTCGCTCAAAATTTCATTTACAACGCCTTTTGTCATCTTGCGCTCTTCAAATTCTTTTTGCTCTTTGTAGCCTTTTTCGATATTTGCGATATCATTTTGAGCCTCTTTTTTAACTTTAGCAGCTAAATTTACAGCCTCTTTTTTCGCAGTTTCGATTAGAGCATTTGCATTTTGCTTAGCCTCTTCTACACGCTTTAAAACGTCATCTTTTTTAGCTTTTGACTCACGAAGCTTCTCTTGGATGCTCTCAAGCTTATTTGCGATCCTATCGATCCTGCTTTGATAAAGAGCTTTTAGTGGCTTAGCAGCAAAATATACCAAAATAGCAAAGAAAAGTAAGAAGTTTAGCGTTCTCTCGACTATGTCGTAGTTTGTTCCACCATGCTCGCTAGCGTATGCTAGAAATGGAAGTGCTAGAAAAAATAAAATTTTTATCTTCATAAATTTCCTTTAAATTTTAGAGAGCTTAGCGGTTAAAGCTGCTCTAAGCTCAGGTAGTTTAGCTGATAGATCTGCCTTTAGGCTATCTTTTTGAGAGCTTAAAGCGTTTAAAAACTCATTATAATCAGCCTCTAAGCTACTTTTTACCGCATTTATCTCTTTTAAAGACTCTTCTTTTGCCAAATTTAAGGCCTCTTGTCTTATTTTGTTAGCCTCAGATCTTGCATTTTGTATGATCTCTTCGATCTCTTTTTCATGAACGCTTAAGTCGCTTGCATTTTTGCTAGTGCTCTCTTCGTCATTTTTTATAGAGGCATTTCTGTCATCTATAAATTTAAGCATTGGCTTGTATAGCAAAGGATTTAAAATGGCGATCAAGACAAAGAGAACGATAGCCGTTAAAAGCATCAATGGCACATCTATTTCTAACATCCACTCTCCTTATTTTGTTATTAAGTTTTATTTAATATTCAAATCAAAGTCTGATTTTACAATAAAATACTAAAAATAAAAATAAATTTGTAATTCTATTTTAGCTTAGCAATAAATTCTTCTACCTGCGAAATATCGCTAAATTCTAATATTAAATTTTTAGATTTTACTTTTGTCTTTATCTTCAAATTTTTAAAAATTTCTTGTAAATTTGATAACTTTTTGCTCATCTCCTCTGAAATTTGAGGTTTTGGCTCTTTTACTTTTTCTTTATTTTTTATCTTTTTTACTAAGATTTCTGTATCTCTCACGCTTAGTTTTTGCCCGATGATCGTATCAACGACCATTCTTTCTTCTTCGCTGCTAAGCCCCACGATGACTTTAGCATGGCCTTGCGTGAGTTTGTCTTCTTGTAAAAGTTTTTGCGTGTAGTCGCTAAGCAGCAAAAGTCTCATCGTATTTGTTATCTGAGTTCTGCTCTTATGGATGATGTTTGCTAAGCCATCTTGCGTGATCTTATACTCATTTATGAGCTCTTTATATGACTTTGCAAGTTCAATTGGATTTAAATTTTCACGTTGTATGTTTTCGATAAGCGCAAGCTCTCTTAAATTTTGAGACTTGATATCAGCGATGATTGCCTTTATCTTGCTTGCTCCAAGCATTTTTGTAGCACGGTATCTACGCTCACCAGCTATTAGCATGTAACCGTCATCTTTTTTGATGACGATTATTGGTTGTATAAGACCATGCCTTTTGATGCTGGCACTTAGCTCTTTTAAAGCCTCTTCGTCAAAATGCGTCCTTGGCTGGTAAGGGTTTGGTAAAATTTCATCTATATTTATCTCTTCGACTATCTCAGAGTCGTTTAAATTTGCGATCTCTTTGCTGTAGGCCTGCTCTACATCTTCAAGTATCGCGCTAAGTCCGCGCCCTAATCCACCTTTTTTCGCCATTTTTTTCCTTATTTTTTAGTTTAAAATACAATATGCCAAATTTTGATATGCGATCGAGCCTGGTGATTTTATATCATAAAGTATCACCGGCTTGCCAAAACTTGGACTTTCAGCAAGTTTTACGTTTCTTGGGACGACTACAAATTCCTCTTTGCCGTCCTTGCTTTTAAAGAGCTTATTTTCAAAATGCTGCTTTAAATTTGCAATAGTCTCTTTTGAGAGATTATTTTGCGAGCTAAACATAGTCGGTAAAAAGCCCTTTATATTTAGCTTTGGATTTATCGTTTTTTTGATGATCTTGACTGTGTTTAGGATCTGCGCCAAGCCCTCAAGTGCGTAAAATTCGCACTGGATCGGGATGATCACACTATCGCTTGCACTAAGAGCATTTATCGTGATACTTCCAAGTGCTGGAGGACTATCGATGATGATAAAATCATAGTCGTCTACAACTTCTGAAATTTTATTTTTAAGGATTAGTTTATAGTCTTTGCTTTGATCGTTAAATTCTTGCTCGATGCCGACAAGTCCGATGTTTGACGGAGCTAGAAAAAGCGTTGGGATCTCAGTTTTTAGCACGATTTGTGAGAGTTTTTTCCTATCTGTTAAGACGTGATAGATATTAAACTCGTAGTCGCTTCTGCTAAAACCAAGTCCAGTCGTCGCGTTTGCCTGTGGATCGATGTCTATTAGTAATACTTTTTTCTCAGCAACCGCCAGTGATGCGGCTAAATTTACGGCTGTTGTGGTCTTGCCAACGCCGCCTTTTTGGTTAGCTATTGTTATTATCTCGCTCATCTTAACGAATATACCTTTTCCCCATTTAATAATATCGCTCCATCATCGCAAATTTCAGCATCCTGAAGCGAAACAGCTCTATTTGCAATATGCGTAATAAAACTTTTTGACTTGCAAAAGTCTATCCTAAATTTGCTAAAAATTGGCTTCCATAAAATCTTTTTATCAAGCATACCAACAAAGCCCCAAACTAGCTCATCTACGCTAGCTTTGATATCCAAAATGCCCGCGTTTTCGGGTGCGCTAGCTAAATTTATCCCCATGCCGCAAATATAAATTTCATCCACTTTATTTGTCAAAGTGCCGCCTATTTTGCGCTCGTCCACGTAAAAATCATTTGGCCATTTTAGCCAGCACCTTGAGCCAAGTTCGCTCAAGACTTCACGCATCAACATAGAAAAATATATCGAGATCGAGGGCGGAGGTATGTCGCTTGGCAGCTCATCTTCGCTTACGCAAAATGACATAAATAAATTTCCGCCAAGCCCCTCCCAGCTGTTGCCACGGCTGCCGACCCCTTTGGTTTGATTATACGCCACGATCATATGCGGAGGCTTTACCTCGCCGTTTTTTAGGGCTTCTATCAAAAATTCCTGCGTCGAAGGCAGGCTTTGAAAAAACTCTACTTTCAAATCACACCTTAAATTTATAGAAGTGATTTACTGGATTTTGTCCGCCGCCGATGATAACCGCGTTTTTAATAGCGTTAAAAATATAATCATGTGCATTTTTTACGCTCTCTTTTAGACTATGGCCATTTGCTAAATTTGAAGCGATCGCGCTTGATAGCGAGCAGCCTGAGCCATGAGTAGCAGTCGTTTTTATGCGCTCGTCGCTAAAAATTTCATACTCTTTGCCATCATAAAATATATCAAGCGACTTGCCTTCTATCTCGCCACACTTTAGATAGACGCTCTTTGTACCAAATTTCAAAAGCTCCTTGCAAGCCTCTTTTAGCTCGCTCTCGCCCTTTAGCTCGCGCTTTAAAATTTCGCGCGCTTCAAAGATATTTGGCGTGATCACGCTCGCAAGAGG
Source organism: Campylobacter concisus (assembly GCA_018371535.1). Classification (GTDB taxonomy): domain Bacteria; phylum Campylobacterota; class Campylobacteria; order Campylobacterales; family Campylobacteraceae; genus Campylobacter_A; species Campylobacter_A concisus_BO. The sequence goes on along the minus strand of JAHAKU010000013.1, from coordinate 44,259 downwards.
GAAAAGCTCCTCCACGATCGCATCTTTTGCAGCACCCTCTAGCCAGATGTCGCCATTTTTACAGCTCATAACTGGGTCAAGCACGACTGGCGGTAAATTTTTGATCTCTCTTAGCGTTTTTGCGACACTTTTGATGATCTCAACGCTTGGGACAACGCCTATTTTTATCACATCGACTTTTATATCATCAAATATCGCTTTTATCTGATCCTCGATGAGCTTTGGCTCAACTAGTTGCATACCAAATATGCCCTTTGTGTTTTGAGCAGTGACCGCTGTGATCGCTCCCATCGCATATACGCCGTGTGCTATAAATACCTTTATATCAGCTAAAACTCCAGCTCCGCCGCTTGGATCAACACCTGCTATACTTAGCGCATTTTTCATATTTTCTCCTATTAAATTTGATTATTACTCTATATTGTCGCCAACACTAAGACGCTTACCATTTATATATGCTTTTGCGTTTGTTGGCTTTTTGCTTGGCTCTTGAAGCTCGTAAATTTTGACCGCTCCGCCCTTGCAAGCAACCACAACGTGATCTTTTTCTACGCTTAAAATTTCTCCACTTTTGCCACTTTTTTCACTTAGCTCAAGAGATAAAATTTTTAGCCCACTTGCTAGATAAATCCCCGGCCAAGGTGTGAGCGCACGAAATTTATTATAAATTTGCCCCGCCTCTTCATCAAAGCTAAAAAGCCCGTCGCTCTTGCTTATCTTTTTGCAGTGCGAGGCCTGCGCGTCGTCTTGCTTTTGTGGCTTTAAATTTTCAAAATTTCTTAGCACTTTTACGATTAGCTCACCGCCAAGCTCGCCTAGCTCACTAAAAAGCTCACTTGACATCTTACTCTCGCAAGGAGTGTAGATGAAGTCCAGCATATCGCCAGTATCAAGGCCAGCGTCCATTAGCATTGCAGTCACGCCAGTTTGCTTCTCACCTGCTAAGATCGCGCTTTGTATAGGGCTTGCACCTCTATATTTTGGCAAGATCGAGGCGTGTAAATTTATACAAGTCGCCACGTCTAAGACGCTTTGGGGCAAAATTTTGCCATAAGCTGCCACTACGATAAATTTAGGCTCAAATGCCTTTAGCTCGGCAACCACCGCCTCATCTTTTAGCGTATTTGGCGTAAAGACTGGCACGCCATTTAGCTCATTTTGAGCGTAAATTTTGACCTCACTTGGGGTTAAAATTTGCTTTCTGCCAACTGGCTTATCAGGCTGGGTAAAGACCGCTTTTATATTAAAGCCAGCTTCTTTTAAGTGCCTAAGTATCCTAACCGCATAATCAGGCGTCCCCATAAAAACTACATTCATCACTTTCCTTTAAATTTCAACGACTTGTATTTTGATCTGCGTTTTGCCTACTTGGCGGCCAAGAGGCGCATGGATCTTTCTGCCAACTAATCTTTTGCAATACTAAATTTCTTAGCTCATCAATGCTAATTTTACCGTTGCGATCGGTATCTAACCTCTTAAATTCCTGTCCAGTGCATAGATCAGGCGCTATTTTTAAGGCTTGGGGCGTTTTGCAGGTCATCCACTCATCTAAATTTAGCGTGCCGTCGCGGTCAATATCATTAAAATCCAAAAACATATATGCTGGATCGGCTGGCTCGCAACTATATGCACCAAGACAAAATAACATAATGCAAAAAATTTTCTTCATTTTATACTCTTAAATTTCTAAGTTCAAAGCACTAAAAAGTCGCAACTCAAAGCTCCTTTTTTAGTAGCTCAAGCAGGGCAAATTTAAGCTCGTCGATGTTCTCGTTTGTCGCTGACGAGATCGGCAAAACAAAGTATGGTTTTTTTGCGTCAAAGCTGTATAGGTCTTGCTTATAGACAAATTTACCAACTTGATTTGGCTCTAAATTTATGCTTTTCATAAATTCATTTATATTTTCATCTAAATTTTCAGCCGCATCGACTCTCGTTATAGCGATAGCATAGTCCCTGCTAGCAAGTACGCTTGAAAATTTAGCGACCTCTTCTTTTAACACGCTAAACTGCTCGCTCATGCTTCTGTAGTTCGCACTATCTATCATAAAAAGCAAAATTTTATTTCTCTCGATGTGCTTTAAAAACTGCACGCCAAGGCCGCGTCCGTCGCTCGCTCCCTCGATGATGCCAGGGATGTCAGCCATGACAAAGCCACTAAACTCATCGACCTCGACAAGTCCGAGCTTTGGCGTAAGCGTGGTAAATTCGTAGTTTGCGATCTGTGGTTTGGCGTTTGAGACTGCTGAGATAAGCGTTGATTTGCCGACATTTGGAAAGCCAACAAGGCCCACGTCAGCTATCAGCTTTAGCTCAAGTCTTACCTCTACGCTCTCTTCTGGCATGCCCTTTTGAGCGTACTCTGGAGCTTGGTTGATAGAGTTTTTAAAGTGAAAATTTCCAAGTCCGCCCTTGCCGCCTTTTAAAAATAGCGTCCTTTGCCCCTCTTCTACCATGTCGCAAAGTAGCTCGTTTGTCTGCGCGTCATAGACCGCCGTTCCTGGTGGCACGATGAGCTCTAGGCTCTCACCTTTTTTGCCAGTCATGCGTCTGCCCATGCCAGCCTCGCCGTCGCTCGCTCTCATCGCCCTTTTGCCCTTGTAGTTTGCCAGTGTGTGGGTGTTATTATCGCAGACAAAATAGACATCTCCGCCATCACCGCCATCACCGCCGTCTGGGCCGCCTAAAATGACGTGCTTTTCGCGGCGAAAACTTACTGCACCAGCTCCGCCATGGCCTGAGCTTAGGGTTAATTTCACGCTATCTATAAACATTTTTTACCTTAAATTTATCTATTATTTAGTTTGAATTTTAGGCGAGATTATATCTTTTAAATGATTAAAATTTGTTTTGTATTCAAAATGTTATTTTTTTCTTGCCACATCATAAATTTAGAAAATCAGCCAAATTTTTGCCTAAATTTCATAAAATGGCGCAAAAGGATAGAGAATGAAAACACTTACGATTATTGATACTTTTGGCTTCTTTTTTAGGCTTTACTACGCTATGAGCGGGCTTAAAAACAGGGAGGGCAAACCAAGTGGCATGATAAGTGGCTTTGCAAATTTCATAGCGAGCCTAAAAGATGAGTACCAAAGCGACTACCTCATCTTCGCACTTGATAGCAAGGGCAAGACCCTGCGCCACGAAATTTTGGGCGAATACAAGGCAAACAGGAGTGAGCCGCCAGCTCAGCTAAAAGAGCAACTACCAGTTTGTATAGATATGATAGAAAAAATGGGGCTTTACAGCCTTAGCCGTGAGGGCTACGAGGCCGATGACATCATCGCAAGTGCGGTTAAAATTTGCAAAGATAAAGATATATTTGTGCGAATAGTCACGCATGATAAGGACCTTTACCAGCTCATAGAGGACGGCAAAGTGAGCATCTACAGCCCACAAAGCAAGATCGACCACGATAGCGCTAGCTGCTTTGAAAAGTATGGCGTCTATCCAGCTCAGGTAAGGGACTTTTTAGCCATCGCAGGAGACAGCTCAGACAACATCCCAGGCGTCAAAGGTATCGGCGCAGTGGGAGCTAAGAAGCTTTTAGCCGAGTATGGCAGCTTAGAGGGAATTTATGAAAATTTAGCCCTTATTAGAAACGAGCGCACCAAAAATATGCTAGCAGCCGCAAGAGACGAGGCGTTTTTGAGCAAAAAACTAGCCACGCTATTTGATGACGCGATCACTTCGCTTGATCTTGAACAGTCTAAATTTCCAGAGCAAAATCCTTTGATAAACATCTCAGAAATTTTAAAAGAGTACGATCTAAACAGGCTTCTTAAGAGCTTGCAAAAAGAAGAAAATGCCGAATTTAAGCTTGGCTTTAGAGCAAATTTACTACTTGATGAGGCAAGCATCGAAAAGCTACTCTCTAGCGTCACGCCAGAGACTATCGTCGCCTTTGACACTGAGACCACGGGCGTTGATAGCAAGAGCGCAAAGATCGTTGGTTTTAGCTTTTGCTTTAACGACGAGGACGCCTACTACGTGCCAGTGGCTCACAACTACCTAGGCGCGCCAAAGCAAATAGACCTAAAATTTGCCACTTGGGCGGTAGGGCAAATTTATAAAGGCTGCGTGATCGGACAAAATTTAAAATACGACTTTGAGATCGTAAAAAACAACCTAGGGCTCAATCCCCCAGCAAATTTTAAAGACACGATGATACTTGCGTGGCTTAGCGATCCAAACTCAAGTGTCGGCATGGACGCGCTGGCAAAGAGGCTTTATGACTACGACACGATCAAATTTGAAGATGTGGTCAAAAAGGGACAAACTTTTGGCGATGTGCCACTAGAAAATGCCGCTAAATACGCCGCTGAGGACGCTTGGATAACGCTTAAATTTTATAAAACTTTTTTAAACACACTTGATAAAAATTTACTCGCCCTTGCCGATACGCACGAGTTTCCTTTCATCCTCACGCTCTTTGACATGGAGCAAAACGGCATCAAGATAAATGAAGCTAAGATGCAAAAGCTCATCCTTGAAAACGACACCAAACTAAAGGCGCTAACAAGTGAAATTTACGAGCTAAGCGGCGAAAATTTCAACATAAACTCCGTAAAACAGCTTGGCGTTATACTTTTTGAGCACTTAAAACTCCCTACCAAAAAGAAGACAAAAACAGGATATAGCACCGATGAGAGCGTGCTAGCTGAGCTTACGGACGCTCATCCGGTGATAGAGAAAATTTTAGCTTACCGCGAGCTATATAAACTACAAAGCACCTACTGCGAGCCACTTTTAGCGCTTGCGAAAAAGGATGAGGGCTCGCGAATTTACACGAGCTTTTTGCAAACTGGCACGAGCACTGGCAGGCTTTCAAGTAAAAATCCAAATTTGCAAAATATCCCAGCTCGTGGCAGCCTCGCAAAGGACGTCAGAGAGTGCTTTGAGGCACGCGAAGGCTATAGCTTTGTGGGGCTTGACTACAGCCAGATCGAGCTTAGACTGCTAGCTCACTTTAGCCGTGATCCTGCGCTTCTTGAGGCGTTTAAAAATGACGAGGATATCCACGCAAGGACGGCTATTAGCATATTTGGTAGTAGCGACGGACAAAATAGAGCCGTGGCAAAGAGTATAAATTTTGGGCTCATTTATGGCATGGGCTCAAGCAAACTGGCAAATCAAGTAAATATCACAAGAGCCGAGGCAAAAGAGTATATAGAGCGCTATTTTAAGGCGTTTGCGACGATCAAAGAGTTTTTAGAGAGCATAAAAATTTCAGCCAAAAACGATGGCTTTGTGCAGACACTGCTTGGCAGAAAGCGCTACTTTGACTTTAAAAGCGCTACGCCTATGCAAATAGCAATGTTTGAGCGCGAGGCAGTAAATACGGTCTTTCAAGGCTCAGCGGCAGATCTAGTTAAGATGGCGATGGTAAAAGTTAGAGCAAATTTAGATGAAAAAGCGAGTATGTTGCTTCAGATCCACGACGAGCTGATCTTTGAAGTAAAAGACGAATTTGCGCAGGAATTTGGCAGGGCGACGCAAAAGACGATGGAGGAAATTTACACGTTAAATGTGCCACTTAAAACATCGCTAAATATCGCCAAAAACTGGGGCGAGTTGAAGTAGATTTGCAATAAGCAGGAGAATATATGTTTAAAGATATAAATATAGATAATCTAGTAGATGCTGTCATGAAAAAAAATAATATGAAAAATATCCCTTTGCAAAAATATTATAAATTAAGGTGGTTCTTGGATGCTTTAAAAAAAGATAGATTTACATTTCAGAAACCATCGAATTGGAGTGATCCTTTTGAAGATTTTATATCAAAGTTAGTAAATCATTCATGTTATGTTTACGCAAATAAATTAAATATTTCTGATGGATTTTATGCAATGTCTACCATTAGAAAGAAAAGCGAATGTTATGCTATGTGGAAAAATTTTGCAGATTCAAATGGTGTGTTAATTTATACTTCTTCTAAAAAAATAGTTAAATCAATGATTAAATCTGTTCTAGATAATAAAGCTTGGTTAAAAGACAGAAATTTTATAGATATCGTGAATCAATTGTCTGGAGTAATAAAAATAAAAAAAGTTCAGTATTTTTCAGATAAAAAGATTGCAGACCATTTTAAGAGCACTACAGGCGAACCTCAATTTGATTATTATAATTTAACTTTTAAGACGCTATCTATAAAAAAGAAGGAGTACGAGTATGAGTCCGAATATAGAGTTTTTTTTGTGCCAGAGCTTCTTAAAATTAAAGAGGAAAAATTTTTACATACTGGATATTTCAAAGAAGCCATAGACAAAATCATTCTTTCACCTGTGGCAACTGATTTGCGCGTTAGAAGGTTAAATAGTATCTTAACTAAAAGATATGATTTCAAGAAAGACAATATTGAAAAATCTCACTTATATGACATTGAGTATTTTAAAAAGAAATATAACTTGTAAAATTATATATCATAATTAATGTAGAAGTTTTATAAAGTCTATATATAATCAATTTTTACATTTTACATATTTTTTACTACAAAATTCTTTTTTAGGTGATATTAAATTTGTAAATTAGTACTAAGTAAAGGCTTAGTACTAATTTACAAAAATTTTCATGTGTTCTTTTGTTAGCCTACATCTGAGCCTATCCAAAAGCTCTTAAATAGGCAACATAGAACAAAAAATTAAAAACCAAAGTCCGCCGCATTTAACTACTTTATAAACCCAATCTGCGGTAAATTTTCAGCAAATGCCTCGTCTTTTTTCTCGTTAAATTTGACCTTATTTTGCTCAAAAAAGTTGTTTCCGTGTGCATCTATCGAGACTATTAATAAGCTAAACTCCTTCACGCGACACTTCCAAAGAACCTCTGGCATCCCAAGCTCCGTCCAGTCAGCACTCTCGATCTCCTCAACCTGCGTCGCATCCACTACCCAACCTACTCTTCTTTTTTGGCTAAACTCATCTTTTTTTATAGGCAAATTTATAGCTTCTTTAGCATCTTCTTTCAAATTTATCCTTTTAAATTTATCTCGCAGATTTTAACACAGATAAAAATGCTTCTCAGATTTTAGGATTATATAAAATAAAACTTAAATTTTTTTATTAATAATTTTTAAAAACAAAGCATGAAAAATTTAGATTTTATAGTTTATACAAAGTAAAATTTATAAATTTCAAAAGAGTGGTGATGATGCAGAAATTTAGACCAAAACCACCTAGCACAAGCTTTTATCTAATGCAAAACTCTCGCTTTTGTCAAATTAATCTTAAAATATAAGTTTAATCTCAATTCATAAGAGATATAATCAACATTAAATTTACATTTAACTTAGGAGGTTTCATGGATTTTCTCATGAATTTGAGTGAAGGCATGCAGTTTGCTATCCAGCTTCTCATCGTCCTTATCTGTTTGTTCTACGGAGCTAAAAAAGGTGGTATAGCGCTTGGTATGCTAGGCGGTATCGGTCTTGTAGTTCTCGTTTTTGGATTTAACATCGAACCTGGTAAGCCTGCCATCGATGTTATGCTAACCATCCTTGCTGTCGTTGTGGCAAGTGCTACACTTCAAGCTAGTGGCGGTCTTGACGTTATGCTTCAAATAGCAGAAACCATACTTAGAAAAAATCCAAAATATGTAAGTATCTTAGCTCCATTTGTAACATGTACGCTTACTATTTTATGCGGAACTGGACACGTTGTTTATACCGTGCTTCCTATCGTTTATGATATCGCTATCAAAAACGGCATCCGCCCAGAGCGTCCAATGGCTGCAAGCTCTATCGCTTCACAAATGGGTATCATCGCTAGCCCAGTTTCAGTCGCTGTTGTAACCCTTACTAGCTTTCTTATCAATGCTAAAACTCACTTAGCTGGCTTTGATGGATACTTGGACCTTTTAAAGATCACTATCCCATCAACATTTTGTGGCGTTCTGGCGATAGGAATTTTTAGTTGGTTTAGAGGCAAAGACCTTGATAAAGATGAAGTCTTTCAAGCAAAGCTTCAAGACCCTGAGTTTAAAAAATACGTTTATGGCGACAGCGCAACACTTCTAGGCAAAAAACTTCCTATGCACCAATGGGCTGCAATGTGGATATTTTTAGGATCTATCCTTGTAGTCGCACTTCTTGGATACTTTAAAGATCTTCGCCCAAGCTGGCCTACCTATAAAGACGCAACAGTCGTTCAAATAGTAGCAAACCTTCCAACTGAGCAAAAAGTCTTAAAAACCTTAAAAATAAAAGACGCCAGCATCCAAACTGAAGCTGCTGAGTTAAAAGTTTCAAACGACAAGCTAAACTCAAATCAAAAAGCTCAATCAGTCAAAATCATCGGCAAAGATGCAAATCAAACTCTTACTCGCACAGCTGATGGTGCAGTAACATATATAAATGAAAAAGGCGCAAAAGAGGAATTTCAAGGTGCTTATATCAACATAAGCAACAAACTAGCCTCTTCAAAGAGCCTAAGCATGGTTCATGTTATCCAAATTTTCATGCTTTTAACAGGTGCAATCATCTTGATATTCACTCCAACAGATGCTAGCAAGATCGGTAAAAACGAGATCTTTAGATCAGGTATGATCGCTCTTGTTGCGGTATTTGGTATCTCTTGGATGGCTGAGACAATGTTTGCAGTGCATACTCCGATGATGAAAGAAGCACTAGGTGGCATCGTAAAAGAACACCCTTGGACCTATGCGGTTATGCTACTTATCATCTCTAAATTTGTTAACTCTCAAGCTGCAGCCTTGGTTGCATTCGTGCCATTAGCACTAAACATCGACGTTAATCCTGCTGTAATCCTAGCCTTTGCACCAGCTTGCTATGGATACTACATCCTACCAACATACCCAAGCGACCTTGCGGCTATTCAGTTTGATAGAAGTGGTACAACGCATATTGGTAAATTTGTTATCAACCACAGCTTCATCTTCCCAGGCCTTATCGGCGTTATAGTCTCTTGTATATTTGGCTATATCTTCGCTACTGCGTTTGGCTATCTATAATAGATAAATTTCTTGCTGCCTTTTGGTGGCAAGAAATTTCTTCATCAAAGTTTATCTTGAAATTTCTGCTTATTGCTCATATAAACAAAGCTTAGCACTTCAGCCACAGCCCTAAAAAGGTGCGCTGGTATCGTGTCATCGACCTCGCAAACTCTATAAAGCTCCCTTGCAAGAGGTGGATTTTCATAAATTTGCACTCCGTTTTCAACCGCTACCTTTTTTATCTGAAGCGCTAAGAAATCAACCCCTTTAGCAAGTATTATCGGCGCTTCGTCACGGCTTTTGTCGTATCTGATCGCCACGGCGTAGTGAGTTGGGTTTGTGATGACAACGTCAGCTTGTGGGATATTTTGCATCATTCGGCGCTTGGCCGCACGCATTTGCGCTTGGCGGATCCTGCCTTTTACCTGCGGGTCACCCTCCATCTGCTTATACTCGTCCTTGATCTCTTGCTTGCTCATGCGAAGGTCTTTAAAATACTGAAAACGCACGATAAGCAGGTCAGCAAGGCCGATCACAAAAAGTATAAAAAGCATGACGCTAACTAGGATGATGAGCTTCTCTTTTAGCCACGCGAGCTGGTCAAACATAGAAAAAAAGAGCGTGTGCGGAAGCTCTTTTATAAACTGCAAGAAAAAGTAAAATCCAACTCCAAAGACGATGCTTACTTTAACGACGATCTTGACGCTCTCGATCGCCTTTTTCATAGAAAATAAATTTTTTAGCCCTTTTAGCGGATTTATCTTGCCAAAATTTGGCGTTATGGGCTTTGTGGTAAATATAAAGCCAAACTGCATTACATTTGCGATTATGCCAGCAACCGCGACGCAGATGCAAACTGGCAGGATCATCAAAAGAGCCCTGCCAAAGGTATTTACAACGATCATTTTTACCGTTGGCAAAGTTAGTGGCTGACCGATAAATTTAGAGTAGTAAATGTAAAGCGAGATGACCTGATCTTTCATAAAATTTAGCATCGCAAGCAGCACGCCAATAGCAATAACTAGGGTCACAAAGCCTGATAGGTCCTGACTTTTGGGGACATTGCCGTCCTTTTTGGCGTCTTCTATCTTTTTGGGGGTCGCTTCTTCGGTTTTTTCCTGATCTTCGCCTGCCATCTTTGTCCTAAGCTTGCTTAAATTTGGGGCGATTATAGCCAAAATGCGGTTAAACTATCCGCTAAATTTAAATTTTGCAATTCAAAAAAACTAAGCCATTTTAGGCGTTTTTGGCTAAAATTAGCAAAAATAAGGAGCATGCAAAATGTCATTTTTAGAAAACATATTTAACATTTTTAGAGCCAAAAAACCGCCAAAAAGCGATGAAGAGCTACTTTTGGACGAATATGCAATGATTTACGCTGAAATAAAAGAGAAAAATTTAAACGAATATGACTTTTTGTGTGAGCTCATACGATTACTCTCTTTTTCAAGAGCTAGACGCTACGACTTTTGCCTTGAAAAGTGCCTAGCTGATGGCGATGCCGAGGGGCTAAATGATCTCATCTTTCAATACGCTAAGCTAAATTTGCTCCCAGGATGTAGCGGTGGATATGATCAGTGCGAGAAGCTCATACCGGCATTTTTTACTATCGCTTGTGGCGACACACCTAGTATGGCAAGCATCTTTCCAAAAGGCCTGCCACCTAGCAAAAACGGCTATAAATTTCTATGTGTTATGCATGATCTGCTCACGGCGATGCTTTGGCAAGATGAAAATTTACTTGCCCCTGCCTTAGAAAAAGCTCGCACTTTTGCAGAGTCTAAAAAGCCAGCAAACGAAAGAGAAGCGGTTAAATTTGTACTTGCTTTGTATGAAAAAGATGTGGCTGCTATGAGCGAGCATTTGCAGAAATTTTGCTCCACTTTTGGCAGGACAGATGCGCCTAAATTTGAAAAACGCCTCTACATTTTCGCGCACGGACTTCATGCCTTGGCGCGCTACTTTTTACCATTTGAGCTTTTTAAAGAGATAAAGCTACCAAAAAATGAAAATTTCAGTAAATTTTACGCAAAGAGGCTCTTTCAAAATGAAATTCCCAAGCCAAAACTTTATTTTACTTTTCCGCCTGAATTTAAACTGATAAATGTGATCTTAAGCGCACCAGCAGCCAAGACGCTGATATATCAGCCACATTTGCCAAGTGACAAAACATTTTTCTTAGATCATACATCTATGATAAGAAATTTAGCTGATGAGATCATAAGATCAGGGGCATTAAAGTAGAATTTATAAACTTTTGGCTAATATTCACACCTTACAACCAACAAAGCTCCATAAATCTTTTGCAAAAAAGTGCTTTTTGGTCTTACCAAATTTTAGAAAGGTAGAGTATGTCAAAATACGCTATATTTAAGCATGGCGGTAAGCAATATCGTGTTAGCGAGGGCGAGTACCTTAAGCTAGATCACTTTAGCGCTGAAGCTAAATCAACCGTTGAGATTACAGAAGTTTTAGCTGTAAATGACGGCGAAGTAAAGGTAGGTGCGCCATTTGTTAAGGGTGCAAAAGTTGTTCTTGAGGTCGTTAATGAAGGCAAAGACAAAAAAGTAGTTATCTACAAAAAACGCAGACGTAAAGACTCAAAACTAAAACGCGGCTTTAGAAGACAATTTACACGTGTAAAAGTCGTAAGTATCGCAGCTTAAGGAGATAAGATATGGCACACAAAAAAGGTCAAGGTTCAACCCAAAATAACCGTGATAGTATCGGACGCCGATTAGGCGTTAAGAAATTTGGTGGCGAGTTCGTTCGTGCTGGAAATATAATCATCCGCCAAAGAGGAACAGCAACTCACGCTGGAAACAACGTAGGTCTTGGCAAAGATCACACTATTTTTGCATTAGTCGATGGCTTTGTAAAATTTGAAAGACTTGATAAAAACAGAAAAAAAGTATCTGTTTATCCAGCTGCATAACCCCAGGGGCATTCGCCCCTTTTCTTTTTAAATCCACTCAAAATTTAATTTATCTTTTCTAATTCTTTGATTATTTTTATAGCTCTATTTTTCCAAGTATTTTCACTCATACTTTCATAGGCATTTTTTGAAATTTTATTTAGCTCTTCATTACTTAAAGTCTTTATATAGTTAAATTTCTCTTCTAAACTTTTTTCATCACCCGCTTCATATAAAAAACCGTTTTCGCCATCTTTTACTATTTCAGCAACTGGTGGGAAATTTGGAGCTAAGACGACATTTGAATTTGCCATATATTCAAAAAGCTTTAATGGAGTGCTATAAAGCGAATAATCACTTTTTACACTAGGTATTATCAAAATAGTATTGTTTTCAATAAGACTTTTTACAACTTCATTTTGAGGTAGCAGTCCTTTAAAACATACCAAATTTTCAATCTCTCTTTCTTTAAGAGTGTTTTTTAAAGTCATAAAACTATTTCCACTATTTTTGCCATAAAGTTCGAGTTTTATGTTAGTTTTTAAAGCAAAATCTAGCATCAAATCAAGGCCTTTCCATAACAAGAATGAGCCATAATAGTTTATACTTGAAAAATCAAAATCTTTCTTCTTAAAATCAGAATCTTGCTTACAACCATTATAAACAACTGCTGAATTTACTATTTGTAAGCCAAAAAATTTTCTAAGCTCGTTTAGCGTACTGCTATTGTGCGAAAATACAAAATCGGCATTTTGTAGTATCTCTTTTTCCATATCATAAAGTGCTTTGTTTCCCAAAGTAAAACACTCATGCGCTTCAAATACAACCTTTTGATCGGGCATTTTATTTTCTAGTAAAAATTTAGCTATCTTTAAATGTCTCGTATAAAATATTGTGTCTTTATTTGAGTAGTTATTTATTATCTTTTTTAGAAAAAAATTAAAAATTTTATTACTTTTTAAAAATAGAATCTTTTTTCTTACAAACAATATGTCATTAGCTTTTAGCTTTAAAGCGAATTTCTCATTTACCTCATTTAAATTTAAATAGGCCTGCGGTAAAACCAGCTTAGCATCACACATATTACTAAGCTCAAAAAATGTATTTAGTATTGCTATCTCTCTTGCATTACCTTGCGGAATTTGTTCTGGATATATGTAAAACAGTTTCATAAATCACTCCTTGTTTTTGCACAAAAATACTATAAAAAGACCAAGCATTACATAAAGATGAGTAAAATACATAGTTTCAAATAATCCCCTAAATATATAAGTGCAAAGTATGCTTCCAAATATTGCTATATAAAATTTGTTGTTTGACAAATACCTTTTAAAAGAAACAAAAAGCATATAAAAAACAAGCGCAACAAAAAAAGCAGTACCTACTACACCGTAATGATAATACTGACCAATAAATACTGGCTCGTCATGATGTGGATACTTAGTTCCATCAGCGCCTACACCAGTTGGGCCAAGGTCATCATTATTAACATTTTTGTCATTTAAAAATTTAGTATATTGTTTACCACCAAAGCCTATACCCATATAAGCTCTATCAGAGTTAAAAAGAAGCGGTAACCTCTTTGTTAAAATATCTCCTCTACCAGAAGTATAAAATCCTTGTGCAACTTTTAACTGCAAAAGCGTAGAGTTATGATAGACGCAAGCAGAGGCGGCAAGTAAAAATAGACAAAATATCATGGATTTTTTATTTATAAGATTAATTTTTTCATTTTTAAAAGTTAGAGCCAACATAACCATCAAACTTAGAGCAAGTGCAAGCCATGAGCCCCTAGCTCCTGTAAGCAAAATAAAAATTAAACTAACAATAATGTTAAAAACTATGATAAAAAATTTATAAAATTTATTTTTGATAAAAAATATTGAGACCAAAGAAAAAATAAATAAACTATCAAAAAAGCCTGCATAAAATCTATCTATAGGTTGCGTCCATTGGTCTTTTTCATTTTTTAAATTTAAAAGAGTGCCATCTTCTATCCCTTTTACAAAAAAATGTATATTATCTATACTAAGTGCTGCAACCATAGCAAAAAATAACCATTTTGAGTTTTTATAGCTACCATCATGCCAAAGAAGAACGATAAAAATAAATATAAACGCTCTTTTAAATTCATTAAGCGCTGAAAGTGCTGCATTTTGCGTAGCATCATAAGGAAAAAATGATATGCCAAAAACATATAAATTTAAAAGCAAAAATAGCAACAAAATAGCTTTATTGTTCTTTGCATTGTTCTTTATATTTTGTACAACATTTTTAGTATCGACTGCAAAAAGAATCAATGTTAATAATAGAGCTAAATATATGGCTAAATTTTTAATAGCAGTTATGTGTTCATTATACTGACCTATTAGGAACAAAGATAAAAAAACTAAAATTGCTATATTTAAATATCTGGTAGTTTTTAGCTTTTCTTGGAAAAATCCTTTCATACCTCAACTAGCTCCTGTGCAAATTTTGACCACTCATACATGCCTTTTATACTCTCTCTTGGTATTAAATTTTCTATATTTTCTAGCGTTAAATTTATCTTTTCTATCATGTCACTTTCATCAGAAATTTTAAATTTATACCCATTTACTCCGTCTTTTATGATCTCTTTCATACCACCGTTTATGCTAACTACGCAAGGCTTGTTAGCGGCTAATGCCTCAATGACGGTTATACCAAAAGCTTCATGTCCTATGCTTGGTTGCAAGTAGACATCGCAAGCGTTATAGTACTCATTTAGCTCATCATGTCCGATAGCACCAACAAAAATGACCCTTTGCTTCAAGTTCAGCTTAGCTGCTAGCTCTTTTAGGCTTTGTAAATTTTCTCCATCACCAACTAGCATAAATTTGGCGTTTTTGATCTTGTCTATATTTTTTACCATCATGCCAAAGCCTTTCCAGCCAACTACTCTACCAACGCTTCCTATCAAAATTTCATCACTTTTTACACCAAATTTCTCTCTTATCTTCTCTTTTAGTGACGCATCTGGATAAAACTTCTCTTTATCTACGCCATTATAAACGACTTTAACCTCTCTGCCATATCTTTCTCTTAAAATCTCCGCATTTGCGTCGCTAACGCTAATTATCTTATCTATAAATTTGATAAAAAATTTATCAAAAAAGTAAAAATCCTCGCCACCGCTTACAAAGACTGCTTTTAGATTCTTATCACGCCTCTTTAAAGCCCATGCAACAAAAAAATCAAATGGTTTATGCACAACTAAAATATCAAATTTCTCAGACTCTAAAAATTTTCTGGCATTAAAATAAAAACTAACTCTTTCAATAAATTTTCTAAATCTATTGCCTATTTTTACGACCTTTTCTCTAGGGCAAAAACCAAACATCTTTAGATCAATGCTACTGTCTTTTAAAAATGCTGGTATAAATTTACCTCTGCCAGTACAAATGGTCACCTCGTGTTCTTTGATAAGCTCCTTTGCGACTGAATAGTAAAATGTCTCAACACCGCCAATTTTTAGTGCAGTTGTCACGTTATAAAGCAATATTTTCAAAATTTATCCCTTAATTTTTTCATAATATTAGCATAAAAGCTGGTCTTATTTTTTCTTCATCTCTTCAAGCTCTTGCGCTAGGAATTCCCCTGTGTAGCTGCCAGTTTTTTTGTAGTTTTTAGCTACATCTTTTACGCTGCCACAAGCTATCACTTTACCGCCTTTTGCGCCGCCTTCTGGTCCCATATCAACGATGTAATCGCAGTTTTTGATGACATCCATATTATGCTCAATGACAAAGACAGAATTTCCAAGATCGACTAAGTGATTTAGCACATTTACAAGCCTATCTACGTCAGCAAAATGAAGTCCTGTCGTTGGCTCATCAAGGATGTAAAGGGTATTTCCGGTGTCACTTCTACTAAGCTCTTTTGCTAGCTTTACGCGCTGCGCCTCGCCGCCACTAAGTGTGACTGCATTTTGTCCAAGCGTGATGTAGCCAAGCCCCACGTCTTGCAGTGTTGTGAGCTTTGAAGCGATCTTTGGCACAGCTTTAAAGAACTCAACCGCCTCATCTATGCTCATATTTAGCACTTCGGCGATATTTTTGCCTTTGTATAAAATTTCCAAGGTCTGAGCGTTATATCTAGCGCCATTACAAACGTCACAAACCACGTTTATGTCAGGCAAAAAGTGCATCTCGATCGTGATCTCACCCTCTCCTTGGCACTTCTCGCAGCGCCCACCCTTGACGTTGAAGCTAAAGCGCCCTATTTTATAGCCTCTAAGCTTGGCCTCTTTAGTCTGCGCAAACAAATTTCTTATCTCATCCATCACACCAGTGTATGTCGCTGGATTTGAGCGTGGGGTGCGGCCAATCGGGCTTTGATCGAGGTATATGACCTTGTCTAAATTCTCAAGTCCGCTTAAATTTACCCCAGCTATTTTTTTCACTTTTTTAGCTCTATTTAGCTGCTCCTGCGCCTCTGGGAGCAAGGTCTGAAGCACTAGCGAGCTCTTGCCAGATCCTGAGACACCAGTGATGCCAACTAAATTTCTAAGTGGGAATTTAGCGGTTAAATTTGAGATATTGTTGATATTTACATTTGAAATTTCAAGCCACTTCTCAGCCTTTCTATTTTTTTGATAGTCGATCTTTTTCTTGCCATTTATGTATTGTGCAGTCTGAGTATCTGAGCTTAAAAGCTCTTTTGCCGTGCCTGCAAAGACCACACTACCGCCAAATTTACCAGCACCAGGGCCGATATCTACGATATAGTCAGCCTCCTCTATCGTCTTTTTATCATGCTCGACGACGATCACGGAGTTGCCTTTGGCTTGCAAATTTCTAAGTGTTTTTATGAGTCTTAACGTATCTCGCTCGTGAAGGCCGATGCTTGGCTCATCAAGTACATACATGACGCCACTGAGCCCACTTCCTATCTGACTTGCGATCCTGATGCGCTGCGCCTCACCACCGCTGATCGTCCTAGCATCACGCCCAAGCGACAAGTAGCCAAGCCCCACGTCATACAAAAAGAAAAGCCTCTCGTTGATCTCTTTTAAGATAGGCTTTGCGATCGCCTTGTCGTAGTCGCTTAGGTAAGCAAAATTTTTCTCATTTGAGAAAAATGCGGTGCAGTTTTCTATGCTCATATCCAAAATTTCACCAAGCCCAAGGCCAGCGACCTTGACTGCCAGACTTTGAGGCTTTAGTCTGTGGCCATTACAAGCGTCACAAATTTTCTCACTCATATACTCGTCAAAGTCTTTGTAATCCTTCAAAAGTCCGTGTGAAATTTTAACTACTCCGTCAAATTTTCTAAGAAGCTTATTTCGCTTCCAAAAAAACGAAACTTCCTTGACGTTGCCATATAAAACGAGCCTCTTTTCATCTTCGCTAAGCTCATAATATGGCTTTTTAATGTCAATCTCATTTTGCTCGCAAAAAGCAAGTAAAAATTTATAATAATAGCTCATGTTATAGCCGTAAAGTAGCTTGATAGCGCCATTTTCTATCGACTTTTCCTCGTCGATGATCTTGCTCATATCTAGGCTATACCTTATGCCAAGTCCGTCGCAGTGCTCGCAAGCGCCCTTTGGCGAGTTAAAGCTAAAGCTTAGCGGCTCAAGCGGCGTAAATGAAATTTTGCAGTCAAAACAAGCCATGTGCTCGCTGTAATGTATAAAACTCTCTTTTAAGCCCAGCTCGTCAGCATTTGCGATCTCTATCTCAACCTCTCCAAAGCTCTCATTTAGCGCCTTTTCCACGTCGCTTGCAAGGCGCTCGTGATTTTGCTCATCGATGGCGATCCTATCAACGATGACCTTTATCGTGTGTTTTTTCGTTTTTGCAAGCTCGATCTCCTCATCAAGCCTCACCACCACGCCATCTATCTGCGCTCTAACAAAACCTTTTTGGCGTAAATTTTCGATCAGATCCGCCCATGTGCCCTTTTTCTCACGCACTAGCGGCGCATAGATGATCACTTTTGCGCCAAGCGGGAGCTTTGAAATTTCATTTATGATGTCGCTCGCACTCATTTTTGAGATAGGCTTGCCACATTTATGGCAGTGCTGCACGCCAACCCTTGCATATAAAAGCCTTAGATAATCATAAATTTCAGTGATCGTGCCAACCGTTGAGCGAGGATTTTTTGAAGTTGTCTTTTGATCGATCGCGATTGCAGGCGTTAGGCCCTCGATCTTATCAACATCAGGCTTGCCCACACGGTCTAAAAACTGCCTAGCATAGCTGCTAAGGCTCTCCATATACCTGCGCTGTCCCTCAGCATAGAGCGTGTCAAAGGCTAGCGTGCTCTTACCACTGCCGCTAAGACCGGTAAAAACTACTAATTTATTTTTAGGAATTTCAAGGTTTAAATTTTTAAGATTGTGCTCTCTTGCACCGGTAATTTTTATAGTATCATTCATTAAATTTATACAACCTTTTTAAAATTTTAATCTGTAAATTTAGTCTAAAAGTGATAAAAACTTTATAAAGTAGTTTAGAGAAATTAAGCGTGCTATGAAAATTTAAGAGTATATTTATATCATTTTCAGTTTTTTTTGATATTCTACGCCAAAATTTTATTTAAGGAGAAAAAATGTCTGTAAAAATAACCGATATATGTATAAGCTGTGGTTCATGCATCAATGAGTGCCCAGTTTCAGCTATTGTTGATGATAGCGACAACCCAACTGGAGCAGATACATACTATGTTTATTCAAACAAATGCGTTGAGTGCGTAGGTTACAACGACGAGCCAGCCTGTGCATCTGCCTGTCCAACTGATGGTTGCATCGTTTGGGATGCCGTAGTAGCAGGACAACCTTCACGTGATCAAATCGGTGCTGACGCTCGCACTGGCAGCACTCCAGTTATCCAATAAATTTACAAAATTTAGGCTCAAATTTGAGCCTATTTTATTTTTAAGCTTTATTTGATATAATTGCCAACTTCATTTAAATAACCTAAATTTTAAGGAAAATTTATGCAAAGAACACTTTCTATTATTAAGCCTGACGCTGTTAAGAAAAATGTTGTTGGAAAGATTATAGATAGATTTGAAGGCAACGGCTTAAGAATCGCAGCTGCAAAGAAAATTAAACTTAGCAAATGCGATGCAAAAGCATTTTATGCAGTTCATAAAGATAGACCTTTCTTCAACGATCTAGTTGATTTTATGGTAAGCGGACCAGTCGTAGTTATGGTTTTAGAAGGCGAAAATGCAGTTGCTAAAAACCGCGAACTAATGGGCGCAACTAACCCAAAAGAAGCAGCTCCTGGCACTATCAGAGCTGATTTTGCTGATAGCATTGATGCAAATGCAGTTCACGGAAGCGACAGCCTAGAAAACGCTGTAAATGAGATAAATTTCTTCTTTGCTTCAAGAGAAATTTGCTAATTTTGGACTAAAATTTGATTATTCCGTTTTCTAAAATAGCAAACAAAGAGATAAACTTTGAGCTAGTAAGAAACAATGATCTGATTTTTAGTGGAATTTTAAAAAGAAAAGACCCTTTTTTGGTAAAATGTCAAGGAACCATAAAGGGCGAGATAAAATATATTTGCGATCGATGCGGTGATGAATTTATGTTGCCAGTCGATCAAAACGTAGAGCTAAATTTAAGCGATGGTGTCTATAAAGACAGAGAAAACGAGCTTAGCGATACGGTTGAATTTTTTGATGGCAATATTGATTTAAAAGAAGTTTTTGAAAGTGAGCTAGAAGCTTTTAAGAGCGATTATTTTTATTGTGAAAAATGTAAAAATTTATAAAGGAGAGTAAAATGGCAGTACCAAAGCGAAGAGTGAGTCATTCTCGTGCAGCAAAACGTAGAACACATTACAAAGTTACACTTCCAGTACCTGTAAAAGACAAAGATGGTTCTTGGAAAATGCCTCACCGCATAAACAAAACAACAGGTGAATACTAAAATATGATTCGCATTGCTATTGATGCTATGGGTGGTGATTTTGGTGCAGAGCCTATAATATCTGGCGTTATCGAAGCACTGAAAGAGGCGGAATTTAAAGCTGTATTAGTTGGCGATAGCAATGCCATAAAACCACTCATCCCACAACCCTATTTAAAAAATATAGAATTTATAGAAGCTACCGAAGTCATCTCTATGGCTGACGGAGCAACAGACGCACTAAAAAGAAAAGATAGCACGATCTACAAAGCTGTTGAGCTTTTAAAAGACAAAAATGTCGATGCTGTCGTTTCTGCTGGTCACAGCGGCGCTACTATGAGTTTAGCTACGTTAAGAGTTGGTAGATTAAAAAATGTATCTCGTCCAGCAATCGCTACGCTTATGCCTAATTCAAAAGAGACAGCTACTTTGGTTTTGGACGTTGGTGCAAATGTTGATTGTAGAAGCGAACACTTGTTTCAATTTGCCATAATGGGCGAAGCCTATGCAAAAGAAATTCTAGGCAGAAAAGAGCCAAAAGTGGGTCTTTTGTCAAACGGCGAAGAAGAGAGCAAAGGCAATGAAGTCAGCAAAGAGGCCTTTAAACTAGTTTCTAGGCTTGATAGCTTTGTTGGTAATGCAGAGGGAAATCAAATTTTTGATGGCAGCATTGATGTCATGGTTTGCGACGGTTTTATGGGAAATATCCTGCTAAAAACAAGCGAAGGTGTCGCTGATGCCATAGGCAAGATCATCAAAAAGCAAGTCAAAAAATCGCCCCTTGCTATGGCTGGATCAGTGCTTATGAGAAAAGTTTTCAAAACTTTAAAAAAACAGGTTAGCTACGATGAGTATGGCGGTGCGCCACTTCTTGGCGTAAATGGCTGCGTCATCATAAGCCACGGCAAAAGCAACTCAAAAGCTATAAAAAATGCAATCTTTCAAGCAATTAAATTTGCTAACTCAAATATAAATAAAGTTATAGAAGAAGAACTTTCACACTTTGCAAGGTAAAATATGCCAAAAGCTTCATTGATCTCCATTGCGTCATATGTCCCAGAAAAAATTTTAACAAATTTTGATTTTGAAAAAATGGTTGACACGAGCGATGAGTGGATAGTGAAGCGAACCGGTATAGAGCAAAGACATATTGCAACGACTGAGATAACAAGCGATCTTGGCACAAAGGCTGCCGAGCTAGCTATAAAGCGCTCAGGACTTGAAAAATCACAAATCGATGCAGTAATATGTGCTACGATATCTCCAGATCATCTTTGCATGCCTTCAACTGCTTGCAAAATAGCTGCAAATTTAGGTTTAAATTTTGGCATTACAGCTTTTGATATAAGTGCGGCTTGCACGGGATTTATCTATCTTTTGGAGCTTTCAAATTCTCTTATCGTAAGTGGTGCTAAAAAAAATGTCTTGATCATAGGAGCTGAAAAACTAAGCTCGATAATCGACTACACAGATAGAAGCACATGCATACTTTTTGGTGACGGAGCAGGAGCAGCAGTGATAAGTGCTAGCGAAGAAAACGAGATCATCGACATCCACACTGCAAGCGATGGCAGACAGGCTGAGCTTTTGATAACTCCAGGATGTGGTAGTGCATTTCCAGCTAGCGATGAGACGCTAAAAAATAGACTAAATTTCATCCACATGAGCGGAAATGAGGTCTTTAAAATAGCGGTTCAAACGCTTAGCAAAAGCGTGATAGAAATTTTACACGCAAACAAAATGCAAAGCGAAGATATCGACTTTTTCATACCTCATCAAGCAAATATCAGGATAATAGATGCCGTAAAAAATAGGCTAAATTTCACTGACGAGCAGTGCGTTTTGACGGTTGCAAAATATGGCAACACAAGCTCTGCTTCGATCCCAATGGCGATAAATGATGCTTACGAAGATGGACGCATCAAAAATGGCTCTGTTTTGCTTCTTGATGCATTTGGTGGTGGTTTTACTTGGGGTTCGGCGATACTAAAATTTGGCGGTAGAAATTTTAGTGATCTATTATAATTAACCGCTTCTATACCCAAAAACTCTAAATTTAATAAAATTTCTACGGCATCTTCTATAAATTTTAAAAAATTTCCATTCATTTTCAAATAGATATTAAAATTACAATGTTTTAAATTTCTAGATCTATTTAATTAGAATTTAAATTTTTATGGATATAATTTCGCAATCAATAAAATTTATTATTAAGGAGAAAATATGTTAGTAACAAAAAAAGCACCTGACTTTACAGCTGCAGCAGTTTTAGGAAACAATCAAATCGTAAATGATTTCAACCTTTACAAAAATATCGGCGAAAAGGGCGCTGTTGTCTTCTTCTACCCAATGGACTTTACATTTGTTTGCCCAAGCGAGATCATCGCATTTGATAAAAGATATGACGAGTTCAAGTCACGCGGTATCGAAGTTATCGCAGTTTCTTGCGACAACCAGTTCTCACACTTTGCATGGAAAGAGACCCCAGTAAACAAAGGCGGTATCGGTAAAGTTCGCTTCCCAATCGTAGCTGACATGACAAAATCAATCGCTCGTGGCTTTGACGTACTTCTAGAAGACGCTGGCGTAGCACTTCGCGGTTCATTCCTACTTGACAAAGATGGCACAGTTCGCCACGCAGTTATAAATGATCTACCACTCGGCAGAAACATCGACGAGATGATCAGAATGGTAGATACTATGCTATTTACAAATGAGCACGGCGAAGTTTGCCCAGCTGGCTGGCACAAAGGTGATTCTGGTATGAAACCAAGCACTGAAGGTGTTGCTGACTACCTTTCACACAACGAAAGCAAACTATAATTATTCAAATTTCTAGGCAGCTTTGCCTAGAAATTCTCTCTCTACACAAATTTAAATATTTTTTTAATATAACTTTATATATGATAGCGATGTTTTAATAAATAACCTTTTTTGGAGACCCCATGGAGTTTAAGGGCAGGCAAGAACTTGTCGAAAATTGCGAGGATTGCATACTTGGTTTAAGAGCTAAATTTATAGATGAGGGCATCAAATTTTGCAGACAATTAACCCTTGTGGTGCCACACGAGCAGATGAAAATTTGCCTTGAGAGTATCTTTGACGCGCTACTCATCCAAAAACCAAATGCCACACAAATTCGCGACGACTTAAACAGCCTAATACCAAAACTAAACGCAAAAGACGAGCTGATAAATTTCTTGCTCTTAAATTTGACACTAAATTTTAGTCATGCCTGCAAAGATGCAGTCTATGTGGGCTACTTTGTAAATGCCGTCTCAAGGTTGAAAGAAATTTTATATAACGCCGAAAATCATCAAGAGACAACAGTAAAAGAGATGATCGATACTGGCTCATTTTTCTACGAAGATCCGATCAACACATTTACACGCATGAAAAATGCCAAGGTTCGCCCTGAATTTTTAAATTTATACGACGGACTAAATATAAAGTACGAAGCCGAAATTTTAGAGGTTAAGGAAGATAGCGTCGTTTTTCGCGTAGATATGATGCAAATTTTAGCCATGAAGCAAGATGGCAAGGGCTTCATCCTACCAAATAGCTTCTTCTCAAAGCAACTTCGCGCCGACATCATCGACTACAATATCGCCGATAAAAGTGTCACTCTTTCAAATTTCTCGCGCACAGCGACCATGCATGCAAACAAGAGAAAATTCCAGCGCGTCTTACCAAACCGCTTTACCAAAATTTCTCTAAAAGGAGAGCAAGGCGAGCTTGTTGGCAGCCTTTATGACATCTCAGAGGGCGGCATAAGTATATTGAGCTCACAAGCTACAAATTTTAAAGACGGCGAAGAACTAGAGGCAAATTTTGACATCTTGCTCTCACCAGATGAAGTAAAAAACGTCTCCTTAAAGCTAAAACTTGTCACTGAGCTAGCATACAAGGGCTACATAAGATACTGCATGCAGCTAGTTGATGATGATAAAACGATAAAAGACTTCACGCAAAAGCGCGTCAAAGAGACGCTTGACGAGCTTCGCTCACGCATAAATTTATACGAATAAGGCAATCAGTGAAAACCATACAAGAGAATTTAAAACTTTTTTACATCGGACTAAAAGACAAAGAGCCATTTTTTTATAAAAACAAAGACCTAACCACCCATGCAGCTATTATCGGCATGACTGGTAGCGGTAAAACAGGCCTTGGTATCACGCTTTTAGAAGAGGCCTGCATAGACAACATCCCATCTATCATCATCGATCCAAAGGGCGATATCACAAATTTAGCCCTCACCTTTCCGCAGATGAGAGTGGAGGATTTTTTACCTTATGTCGATGAAGCAGAAGCGGCAAATAAAGGTCAAAGCGTAGAGGAATTTGCCGCCGCTCAGGCCGAGCTTTGGAGAAACGGCATAGAGTCGAGCTTTCAAGACCTTGAGCGAGTAAAAATTTTAAAAGATAGCGCTAGCTTTAATATCTACACACCAAAAAGCTCAGCTGGCATAGGTGTGGCGCTACTTAGCGACTTTGCCTGCCCAAATATTAGTGACGAAGAAATTTTTAGCAACTATATAAACTCACTTGCAGCGTCGGTGCTATCGCTTATTGGCATGAGTTCTGAGGATATGAGCTCAAAAGAGCAGCTGCTAATATCCACTATATTTGAGACTAAATTTAAGGAGCAAAAAGACGTCAGCATCGAAGAGCTTATAAATTTCATAGCAAATCCGCCGTTTAAAAAGATAGGCGTTTTTGATGTAGATACCTTTTATCCAAGCAGTGAGCGCCTAAAGCTTGCCATGAAGATAAATGCACTCATCGCAAGCCCAAGCTTTAAGGGCTGGACGCAGGGCGTTAGACTAGAAATTTCAAAGATGCTTTTTGACGAAAATGGCAAAGCAAAGTGCAATATCTTTACGATCTCACACCTAAATGACGCTGAGAGGATGTTTTTTGTCACCCTTTTGCTAAACGAGATCATCGCGTGGATGCGCGGCACAGAGGGCACTAGCTCACTTAGAGCGATCCTATATATGGATGAAATTTTTGGCTTTTTTCCGCCAAACGCAAACCCTCCGTCAAAAACGCCTATGCTCACGCTTTTAAAACAAGCCCGTGCATTTGGTTTAGGCTGCGTCTTAAGCACGCAAAATCCAGTCGATCTTGACTACAAAGGCCTTAGCAACATCGGCACTTGGTTCATCGGCCGCCTCCAAACAGCGCAGGACAAAGCCCGCGTGATCGACGGACTAAGCGGCATCGCAGGCTCAAGCTTAGACAAAGCCTCACTTGAAAATCTCATATCAAATTTAGCCAAGAGAAATTTCTTACTCAAAAATATAAATGAAGACGGCTTAAACGTCATTTCCACGCGCTGGGCACTTAGCTATCTAAAAGGCCCACTTAGCCGTGAGCAAATTTCAAATTTGATGAAAGATAAAAAAGAAAATTTAAACACTCAAAGCGTGGATAAAAGTGAGATGAAATTTAGCGCAAAACCTATCATCTCAAGTGCGATCACGCAGCTTTATGCTAGCTCAAAAAGCCTCACACCAAATTTACTAGCAAGCGCAAAAGTGAGAATTTATGACGCCAAAAAAAGCATAGATAGCGTTTGTGAGGTGAGCTATCTTTACGAGCTTAGTGAAAACGACAAAGAGCCAAACTGGAGTGAGGCTAGCGAAGGCATGCGCGTTGATGCAAGCGAAAATGAGCCAAGCGGCGCAAGCTTTGCAGCTGTGCCAAATTTCGTAACGAGCGCTAAAAATTTTAACGCTTTAGAGAAAGATTTTAAAGAATTTTTGTATAGAAATTTCAAATTTAACACCTTTGAGGCGATGGGAATTTACTCAAAAGAAAACGAGTCAAAAGAGGAGTTTTTCATAAGGCTTCAAGATAAGTGCAACGAAATTTTAGAGGAGCAAACCGCAAAGCTCACGGCTAAATTTGAAAAAGAGCAAAAGAGCTTGCAAGATAAGCTAAACAAAGCCCTTGCAAAGCTTGATAAAGAGCAAAAAGATATGACAGCAAGCGGCCTTGACGCAGCTATAAGCATAGGCGCAAGCATATTTGGAGCGATATTTGGCAACAAACTCTTATCTCGCCAAAACGCCGGCAAGATCGCATCAAGCGCAAGAAGCGCAAACAAGGTCTTAAAAGAGCGAAGCGACGTTAAGCTTAGCGAGCAAAGCGTAAATGATATAAATTTGGCCATAAGCGAGCTTGAGGAGAAATTTGCACAAGAGTGCGATGCGCTAAAAGAGGCAAATGATGTTAAAAACATCACGATAAACGAAACGCAAATTTCGCCAAAAAAAAGCGACATCTACGACGAAAAAGTCGTCCTTTTGTGGAGATGATTTATAAAAAAATTAGTATTTTTTTAATATCATTTCTCTTTAAATTTAAAAGGTAAAATATGCAAAATTTAATACTTTATGCCGTTAGCTACCTGCTTGGCAGCATCCCATCAGGGCTCATATTAGCAAAAATTTTCGGACATGTTGATATAAAAAAAGAGGGCAGCAAAAGCATAGGCGCGACAAATGTTTTAAGGGTTTTAAAGCAAACAAACCCAAAACTCGCCAAAAAGCTAGCCATTTTAACCGTAGTTTGTGACGTATTAAAGGGCGTTTTGCCACTTATCGTAGCCTCTTTGCTTGGAGCTAGCCAAAGCGTGCTTTGGACGATGGCAGTTTTAAGCGTTGCGGGGCATTGTTTTTCTATATTTTTAGGCTTTCAAGGTGGCAAAGGCGTGGCAACTGGAGCTGGCGTGCTAGCATTTTTCTTGCCAGTTGAGATAATAATCGCTCTTGTCGTTTGGTTTTTGGTCGGTAAATTTTTAAAGATAAGCTCTCTAGCCTCGCTATGCGCGCTGATAGCTCTCATCGCATCAAGCTTTATCATCCACCCAGAGCTTGATGAAATTTACACTCATGCACCGATACTTATCATTGCATTTTTGGTAGTTTATAAACACATACCAAATATCGTTCGCCTGCTTTCGGGCAAGGAGCAAAAAGTCGTATGAAAAGTGAAATAACAACGATCATTAAGGATTATAAATTTCAAACCGTTATCGGGATGTTTGACTTTGAGCGAGTTGCAAAGCAAGAGGTAAAAGTAAGCTTAGAATTTCGCTCAACTAGCTTGATTGATTATGTTTTGGTGGCGGATTTTATAAAAGAATTTTACAATGAAATGAAATTTCAAAGCGTAGAAGAGTCGCTAGAAGCAACCTGCAAAGCGCTAAAAGAGAGGTTTAGCTCGCTTACTAGCTTAGATATGGAGATTTTAAAAACCGAGATTTTACCAAATGCAATCGTCGGTGCAAAAATCAGCACTGTTTTTTAAAAATTTATTAAAGTATCTTGAAATATTTCTTAATTTATGATACAATCGACCATAAATTTTAGTTTAAGGAAAAGAAATGCGTATTTTAATAGTAGAAGACGAAGTAACGCTAAATAAGACGATTGCTGAGGGGTTGCAAGAGTTTGGCTATCAGACAGATAGCTCTGAAAATTTCAAAGACGCTGAGTACTACATCGGTATCAGAAACTATGACTTAGTTTTAACTGACTGGATGCTTCAAGATGGTGACGGCGTTGATCTTATAAACATTATAAAACATAAATCTCCACGCACTTCAGTTGTAGTTCTTTCTGCAAAAGACGACAAAGAGAGCGAGATAAAAGCGCTTAGAGCTGGCGCTGATGACTATATCAAAAAGCCATTTGATTTTGACATTTTAGTAGCTAGACTAGAGGCTAGACTACGCTTTGGCGGCACAAATATCATCAAAATAGACGAGCTTATCATCAACCCTGACGAAGAGAAGATCACATATCTTGGCCGTGACATCGAGCTAAAAGGCAAGCCATTTGAGGTGCTTACTCACCTTGCAAGACACTCAGACCAGATCGTTTCTAAAGAGCAACTACTTGACGCTATATGGGAAGAGCCAGAGCTCGTAACTCCAAACGTTATCGAGGTTGCTATAAACCAAATTCGCCAAAAAATGGACAAACCGCTAAATATTTCGACAATAGAAACTGTTAGAAGACGCGGATATAGATTTTGCTTTCCCAAAAAAGCTTAAGAAATAGATTTATACTGCAATTAGCATCTGGTGCGATGATGCTAATTGCCGTTGTTTCGGTGATGCTCTATCACTACATAAGAGTCACCGTTTTTCAAAGCGTAGTTAGTGAGCTAAACCAGCAAGCAGCAGACTACAAAAACAATCCACAAAATTTCAATCCTAACAATCTAAAAACTTTTACTATAGAAATCCCAAACAAAACTCTAGCCACCGTAAAAGCGGGCGAGCTTAAAGGCGAAAAGCCCTACCTTGTGATGCAAAAAATAAAAGATGAGAGCATAACCACTCTAACAACAAGGCTAGATGACAGTAGCTACTTAGTCCTAGAAAAAGAGACGACGCTTCAAAGCCAGATAGTCGAAGAAATTTTTATAGATATTATAATCGTAAACGTCACAGCGATACTTTTGGTGCTATTTTATGCACTATTTTTATCAAGAATGCTTTTAATACCTATAAAAATTTTAAGTCACAAGCTTACAAATTTAGATGAGAAATTTCTAAAAGAGATCGATATCAAAAGCTTGCCAGATGAGTTTTTGCCACTTGGTAATAGCATAAATAGACTAATTTCTCGCATACAAACTTTCGTTTTATACCAAAAAGAGCTCTTTGTAGGCGTTGCACACGAGCTAAAAACTCCACTTGCCGTCATGAAAA
Source organism: Campylobacter concisus (assembly GCA_018371535.1). GTDB lineage: Bacteria > Campylobacterota > Campylobacteria > Campylobacterales > Campylobacteraceae > Campylobacter_A > Campylobacter_A concisus_BO. The sequence continues at coordinate 15,772 of JAHAKU010000013.1, read as the reverse complement.
CCAAAAACGAAGTTACGCTTTTAAAACCACGCGAGAGCGAAAAATACATAGAAGCGCTAAAATCAAACAACGAAGCGATCAACGGCATGAACGCTATGATAGGCTCAGTCCTTGAGATAGGTCGTCAAGAGGGCGCGCAGTTTGAAGAGCCGGTAAATACCGATGTGATCGCATTTTTGAAAAAACTAGGCAAAAACTACGAGGTGCTCGCAAAAGGTGAAGAAAAAAATCTCGCACTCGATCTAAAACCTGAAATTTTTAACCTAAATATCCAAACCAGCCTACTAACTCATATCGTGCAAAATTTCGTCCAAAATGCTATCAAATTTTCTCCAAAAAATAGCACAATTACGATTAGCTCGAGGTTTGAAAAGAGCAAATTTGTCATCGAGGTTGCCGACGAAGGCGTGGGTATAGACGAGAGCAAGGACTTGTTTGCTCCATTTAAAAGATACGGCAACAAAGGTGGTGCTGGACTTGGGCTATTTCTCGCAAAAGGCGCAGCACAGGCACTTGGCGCTGAGATATCTATCAAAAATAGAGAGAACGCAAACGGAGCAGTTGCAAGCCTCGTTTTAAATTTAAAAGGATAAAAAATGGCAAAGAGAACCGCAGTGATCGATCTTGGCTCAAATTCTATGCGTATGGCGATATTTGAGCGCACATCACGCTTAGCATTTTTTATACTAGCCGAATACAAAACCAAAGTGCGACTGGGCGAAGGTGGATACGGCTCAAACAACGAAATTTCAGAAGCTTCAATGCAAAAAGCGATCAAAGCTTTTGGCGAATTTGATAACATCATAAAAAGCTACAAATGCTCTAAAGTCCTATGTGTCGGCACTTCAGCGCTTAGAGATGCTCCAAACTCAGGCGTTTTGATCTCTCTTTTAAGAAAAAAACTTGGCATAAATTTAAAAGTGATTGACGGCAAAGAAGAGGCTACTTTTGGAGCGATAGCGGCTAAAAATTTGCTTCACAATCTAGCTGAGTGTGTCACTATCGATATCGGCGGAGGCTCGACCGAGCTTGCTAGGATAAGTAACGGCAAGATAGTCGATGTCCTCTCGCTTGATATAGGCACGGTTAGGCTAAAAGAGCTATTTTTTGATAAGAAAAATTTAAACAAACTACCAAAATTTCTGTCACAGATCACGGCGCAGATAGATGAGCGATTTAAGTGTCCAAATTTAATAGCGATCGGCGGCTCACTAAGGGCGATCTCAACGGCCATAATGGGCAAAAATTTATATCCGCTCTCATCACTGCATGGCTTTTGCTACAAGCTTAGCGACGAGCAAGCCTACATCGAGAGTATCGCAAACGTTAGCGTGCTTGAACTAAATAAATTTCCTATAAAAAAGGATAGATACGATACCATCAGAGAGGGCGCACATATATTTTTAGCCCTTGCAAAGGCACTAAATGCCAAAAACGTCATCACAAGTGGCGTTGGCGTAAGAGAGGGCGTCTTTTTAAAAGACTTTTTGCGTCCAAGTCTTAAATTTCCAGAAAATTTTAACCCAAGCGTCAAAAGCCTACAAGATCGCTTCATCCTCTCTTGTAACAAAGCCGTGGCAAGATACGCAAAGGATATTTTTGTGGCGCTTAAAAAGCTTCATGGGCTAAATGAGAGCTATCTTGAGACGCTGCTAATTGCTGCAAAGCTTCACAACGTCGGTCAAGAGATAGGCTTTTACGGCGATCACAAAAACTCGGCTTATATCATACTAAATGCCCTAAACTACGGCTTCTCACACGAGCAAAAGGCACTAATAGCCGCAGTCATCGGCACAAATGGCAAGAAAAATATTTATGAGTTTGAAAAGTATAAAAATTTATTACCAAAGGCTGAGTGCGTAAGGTGGCTAAGCTTCATCCTTGCGCTAGCCAAGGCACTTGATATAACCTGTGAGAAGATAAATTTAAGCTTTGAGTTTAGCGGCCACACACTAAAAATAGAGGGTGCAAAAGAATTTGCCATGGCAAAAGAAGAGATAAAAAAGATCGCAAAACCTGAAATTTTTGCCATTTCGTTTGTGTAGGTCAAAAGTAGCTGATATTTTTAAAAAATGCTAGTGTATTTGGGCAAATTTTAAAATTTCATGAACGAGTAATTTCGGCTCTAAAATTTGAGCTAAGCGATAAGCGAAGCCAAATTTTAGTAGTCAATTCTTGGAAGTGAATGGAATTTTAAAATTTACAAAATAGCAAATTTCTCTTTTAAAAATACGGACCTTAAATTTAAAAACTCTTTTATCCAAAAGGGAGACAAGGGGACTCGAGTTACGAGGCCGTCCCCTTATCCCCCTTTTTAAATCCCCCCAATCACCTCGCACGTTCAAGGTTGCATGCTTCAGTGCTAAAGCACTACATGCATTTAAAAACCATGGCGAAAATTTCTTTATCTAGTCATCGTCAAGTAAATTTTAAAATTTCATGAGCGAGTAATTTCGGCTCTAAAATTTGAGCTAAGTGATGAGTGAAGCCAAATTTTAGTAGTCAATTCATAGGGGTGAGTGAAATTTTAAAATTTTGCTCACAATATAAATTTATCAAGAGTGAGACAAAAAAAGGAGGGGCTTGAACTTTTTTCGCAAGCGATTAACTGCTTGTCAATGCATGAAACTGTTTTTAAAATTTACAAGAAGAGTTTAAAAATTTTAGTCTCACAACAAAGCGGAGTTAAAATTCCCCGCTCATTTTATCTTTGTAGTTATTTAGGCTATTTTGACGCTCTTGCAAAAATGAGCCAAGTTTTTTCTTATTTTCTTCAAAAAAGACTGCAAAGTCCTGCTCATTTTGGATCTTATCCTCGCCAAAGCTATCAAGCATGACGTTTGAGCTGCCAACTATCACTAGATAGCGCCTATTTTCGTAGCTTAGAAGCATTAGTTTGTTTGTGCGGTCAAGGTACTTTTCGTATATGATATTGACGCCGCTATTTTGATTTTTAAGCAGCCAGTTCATCGACTTTGTGTCGTTTTGTGGTTGATTTTGTGGCGTTTTGAACCCGCTAAAATCACTACTTTTTGAAGTGATATATCTTTTAAAAACATATAAAAATATAAGAAGCGCAATGAGCACACTTAGGACGATGAAGTATCTCGAATCAATATTAACCATAGGTTCATTTTCTGTCTTTGGCGTGCTAGCAGTTTCTATCTTTGCGCTTGCTTGAGGCATATTTTGCACCTGCGTTTTTGTGTTTTTTAGCGTTACGCGGATGCGAAGTCCGAAGCTGTCAGTTGTCTTTGAAGCATTTACGATGATCGCATCGTTTGAGCGCAAATTTAAGACTAAAGAGTTTTGCTTTGGCTCTATCTCAAGCTCTTGAATGATCTTTGAGTTTATGTCCTTGCTCGCGCTTTGATCGTAGCTTAGAGAATTTAGTATCAAAGAGGTCGTATCTTTTTCACGCTTTTGAAAGATGTTGCCCTCATACGGCGCATCAAAGCTAAGCATGATGTCGACCCTGTCGGTGCGCTCATAGATGTTGTATGTTAGCAGATTAGAAGCTAAAATTTGCGTAGCAAAAAGCACAAAAAATAGTATAAATTTCATAAAAGTTCTTTTTTGAAGTACTGAATAACTGACTTTGAGTCCAAAATTTCATTTATCCTGATGGCTAAATTTTTCTCATAAACCATTACTTCGCCTTTTCCAAAAATTCTATTATTTATATATAGCTCCACGCTCTCGCCAGCTGGTTTTTCGAGGTCTATGACCGAGCCAGCTTCAAATTTCAAAAGCTCATTTATGCTAACTGTGGTAGTTCCTAGTTCAGCTATAAAATCAACGCTTATATCCATAAGCTCATCATAGCTCTTAAAAAGCCCTAGCTGTTCTAGTGTCTCTATCGCACCTTCGTCGTTCATTGTATCTTGTAGCCTATTTGAAATGTTCTATTTTTTATCTTATATATAAATTTCTCTTTTAGCTTTATGCCAAAATTCTCAACCTCGCCTAGAAATTCAGGCGTTCCGAGTTTATAAGCATTTGGCTCTTTTTCATTTAACAGATTTTTAGCCTTGCCGATGATCTGATTAGCTATCTCTTTGCAAAGATCGTCCAGATCGCCACCATCAACATCTTCGTGACCAAAAAAGGCATTCATGAAAATTTTTAAAGTATCTTTTTTAAAAAATAGATAAAACTGATACTCGCTTTTGCCCTTATAAACTGGTATGCTAGCCCCGTAAAATCCTTTACCAAGGCTCTTGCCAAACTCTAAATCCAGCCCCAAAGTATCTTTGCAAAGATAGCTTGTGGCTTCATCTATAACTTTTCTCATATCTCTTCCTTAAGACTTGAAATGCGCGTTAATTATACTTTGGCTTTACTAAATTAGCTATAAATTTATTAAGCATTTTAAAAGAGTTTATCGACCTCTTTAACTAGCTCTTTTGCACTAAATTTGGCGCAAAGCTTGACTATTTGCGTGCCTATGATCGCAGCGTCAGCATATTTTTTCACTTCGCTAACATCATCTTTATTTTTAATGCCAAAGCCCACAGCCACTGGTAGATCGCTCTTTTTCTTAAGGTCTAGGACTAAATTTTTTATCCTATCTTCATCAGCTCTTTTTGAGCCGCTAACGCCGATAGCACCTAGCACGTAGATAAATCCTGAGCTAAATTTTAATATCTCATCCGCCCTGCCCCCAGAGGTTACGCTGATAAGTGGCACAAGGCATAAATTTAGCTCCTTACACTTTAGAACAAATTCCTCGCACTCCTCGCAAGGCAGATCAGGCACGATAAAGCCGCTAACCCCAGCTTCACGTGATCTTTTTAGAAATTTATCAACACCATAAGCAAAGATGATGTTGTAATAAACTAGAAAAACAAGTGGCTTTGTCACTTTTGCCTTGCAGCCCTCAAGCATGTCAAAGACAACGTCGGTATTTACGCCACTTTGAGCCGTCTCAAAGCTAGCTTGCGCGATGAGCTTGCCATCAGCCAGCGGGTCAGAGTATGGGATGCCGATCTCAAGCAGATCAAGCGTGCTCTCATCTAAATTTTCTAAAAATTCTTTAGTTTTTTCTAAGCTTGGATATCCAGCCACGATGTAGCCGATGTTTGCCTTTTTGCCGTTAAATGCGCTTCTAACCTTATCCATAAATTTTTCCTTTTTCGTAGCCGATAACTGTGTTTATGTCCTTATCGCCCCTGCCTGAGATATTTACGACGATGACGCTTTTTTTATCAAGTTTTGGGCAAAGTTTCTCCAGATACGCCACCGCATGCGCGCTCTCGATGGCTGGGATGATGCCCTCCATCTTGCTTAGAAAATACAAGGCATTTATGCACTCATCGTCGGTTACGGCTTCGTATCTTACCCTTTTGATGTCGTTTAGGTGGGCGTGCTCTGGGCCGATACCTGGGTAGTCAAGACCCGCTGAGATGCTATGCACTGGCGAGATCATGCCGTATTCATCTTGTAAGACAGTCGTTTTCATGCCGTGAATGATGCCAGTTTTGCCTTTGCTAAGCGTAGCTGCGTGATAAGGGGTATCTATGCCAAGGCCGCCAGCTTCTATACCTACTAAATTTACACTCTCGTCGTCCAAAAATGCGCTAAAAATGCCAATAGCATTACTGCCGCCGCCAACGCAGGCGATGACGTAATCAGCCTTTTTGCCATAATTTTCAAGCTGAGTTTTTGCCTCTGTGCCTATTACGCTTTGAAAATCACGCACGATCTTTGGATATGGGTGTGGGCCAACGGCTGAGCCGATGACGTAAAATGCACTTTCTATCTCATTTACCCACGCTTGTATGGCCGCCGTTGTCGCCTCTTTTAGTGTTTTTAAGCCATCTTCTACGCTCACCACCTTTGCGCCAAGAAGCTGCATACGAAAGGCATTTAACTGCTGTCTAGCAACGTCTGTAGCTCCCATATACACATCACACTCTAAGCCCAAAAGTGCCGCTGCAGTCGCTGTTGCCACGCCGTGCTGACCAGCTCCAGTCTCAGCTAAAATTTTCTTTTTACCCATCTTTTTAGCAAGCAGCGCTTGAGCCAGCGCGTTATTTATCTTGTGCGCGCCCGTGTGGTTTAGATCCTCTCTTTTTAGGTAAATTTCATGTCCATAGTGCTCGCTTAGGCGCTTTGCAAAAAAGAGCGGACTAGGCCTGCCAACGTAGTTTTTCAAAAGATCATTAAGCTCGTCTTTAAACTCTTTTGTCTTTGCGATGCTCTCATAAGCATTTTCTAGCTCATCAAGGGCAAACATCACCGTCTCAGGCACGAACTGCCCGCCAAATTTTCCAAAATACGCTTTACTATTCATCTTCTACCTCACCTATGATCTTTAAAATTCTCTCTATCTTTTGCGCATCTTTTATGCCGTTTTCATCCTCGACTTTGGAGTTGATATCGACTAGATATGGCTTAAATTTCAGCGCCTCTTTGATATTGTGCTCGCCTATGCCCCCAGCCATGCCAAATTTAAACTTGACCTCTTTTAAAATTTCCCACTCAAAACTAGTGCCGTTTCCGCCGGCATTTTCGCCCTTGCAGTCAAAAAGCGCCATGTCAAAATGCTTAAAATCAACCTCTGGCAAGCTATCTTTCACGCTAAAAACCTGCCAGATCTCAAGCCCCATGTCTTTTAAATTTGCATGCAAATTTTCACTGATCGCTCCATGCACCTGAGCCACGTCAAGGCCAGCAAACTGGCAAATTTCCATTATCTCACAATCACTTTGCTCCGCAAAAACACCGACAACTTTTTTACCATTGCTGTGGGCAAATTTCGCTATCTGCCTAGCTAAATTTAGCTCAACCCTTCTTTTGCTTTTAGCAAATATCAGCCCTATAAAATCAACATCCAAAGTACAAACCGCACTTGCCTCATCTAGCGTTTTGATACCACAAATTTTAACTAGCGCCATTAGGCTTGCGCCTTTATAAACTCTTCATAAAATTTATACGCTTTGCCTGAATTTATCGTCTCAAGCACCATTTTTTTAGCCTCGTCTGGGCTCTTTGCACCATCAGCTGCGTAGAGTGCAAACATCGCGTTAAAGACCACGATGTCAAATTTCGCCCCCTGCTCCTCGCCTTTTAGCGTGCGGATCAAGGTTTTGGCGTTTTCTTCTGGTGTGCCACCCTCGATGTCACTGTGAAGCGCTCTTTTAAAGCCAAACTGCTCTGGCGTGATGCTGTATTCAAAAATTTCGCCATTTTTTAGCTCCACAACGCTTGTTTCACTGCAAAGTGTGATCTCATCAAGTCCGTCATCGCCGCGAACGACTAGAGCGTGCTTTCTACCAAGGATCTTAAGCGTCTGGGCGTAGAGTTTTAGGACAGGCTTATGATAGACGCCAACTAGCTGATTTGTAAGGTTTAAATTTGGATTTAAAAGCGGTCCAAGCACGTTAAAAACGGTTCTTATACCAAGTCTTTGGCGCACTTCTCTCACCTCGCCAACTAGCGGATGGAAAAATGGCGCGTGAAAAAAGGCTAAATTTTTACTAGCTAAATTTTCACGCTGTTTTGCCAGTGATTTTTCACTTTTTACGCCTAAAATTTCAAGCACATCAGAGCTGCCAGACTTGCTTGAAACTGCCTTATTGCCGTGTTTTGCGACCTTTATGCCAAGACTTGCAAGGATAAATGCCACAGTTGTTGAGATGTTTATTGTCTTAAAGCCATCGCCACCAGTACCGCAAAGATCGATCATAGGCGTGTCGTCACGGTAAGTTTGCGAGTATTTTAAGATATTTTTTGCAAGCGCAGCGAGGCTTTTTGGGTAAAGGCTCTTTTCGCTAATTAGCACCAAAAGGGCTGAGAGCTGCACAATCTCGTACTCTTTGCTGGCTATTATCTCGCAAATTTGCTCAAAGTCGCTATCATCAAGCGGGATGTTTTCTTGAAGCTTGATAAGATATGGCTTAAGTGAGCGAATTTTTGGCTCTTTTACCTCTTCTTTTGCCTTGTAATTTACAAAATTTTCAACGATCTTTTTGCCGTATTGCGTGAAGTAGCTCTCAGGATGAAACTGGATGCCAAAGATCGGCTTATCTTTAACGCTAAGTGCCATAACTACACCATCATCGCTCACCGCATCAGCGCTTAAGCTAGCTGGGAGCTCATCGACATAGAGCGAGTGGTAGCGCATAACCTCAAAGCGCTCAGGCAGCCCTGCAAAGAGCGGCTCTTTGTTTTTCACGTCGATAAATGAGGTCTTGCCGTGAAGTGGGTCGTCAAGTCTTTTTATCTTTGCACCAAAACTAAGTCCTATGGCTTGGTGTCCAAGACAAATTCCAAGCACTGGCACGCCAAGGTTGGCCTGCAAAATTTCTAAGCAAACTCCGCTATCTTTTGGATGTTTTGGCCCTGGGCTTAGGATGATCTTACTTGGGTTTAGTTTTTTGATCTCTTCAAGCGTTATCTTGTCATTTCTAACGCATCTAACCTCTTCACTGGTGAGCTCTTTTACGTACTGCTCGACGTTGAAGACAAAACTATCGTAGTTATCTATAAGTAAAATCAATCTCTATCCTTTTAAATTTAGCGGCGGCTACGCGGACTAAATATTATAAATTTAGGTGAGATTATAACTAAAAGAAATTTTAATTAGGCTTTTGTGCGGCTCTCGTAGGCTTTTAAGAGTGAGAGCATATCGACATTTTCTAAATTTACACCAGTTGGCACGCCCTGAGCGATCTTGCTAAATGAAATTTCACTCATGCCAAGCTTATCCTCGACGTAAAGCATGAGCGCGTCTGAATTTAGCCCCGGCGTAAAGGCAAAGACGACCTCTTTTGAGCCATTTTGCTTAATAGCACTTCGCAGCCTCTCTATGGCGTCCTCGTCGATCTCGTCAAGCACGAAGTAAAGGCCATTATAAATGCCATTTTGCTCAAAAACCAAGATATCTTTTGGGCTCTCAACTAGCAAGATGACCTCGCTGTCCCTGCTCTCGTCGCTGCAAATGTCGCAAATTTCATTTTCGCTTAGCCCACCACAACGCTCACAACGCTTGATAAACCTCACCGCGTCTTCGATATTTTGCGCGAGCCTTAGCCCTGCAAAGCTATCTTGCATGCAGACAAAGTAGGCAAATCTCGCGGCTGATTTTTTACCGACACCTGGCAGCTTGGCAAATGACTCAGTTAGCTCATTAAATTTCTCTAAGCCCCTTTTCATGCGCGTTTTGCCTTTGCTCGAAGTAAAATTTTAAAGACGTGATAGCCGTCTTCGTAGTCGTAAGCAAGCTCAAATTTTTGCATCTGGCAAATTTGCTCGATGATGTAAAGTCCAAGCCCCATGCCGCTTCCCGCACTCACCTTGTCACCTCTAACAAAGGCTTGTTTGTAGTAATCAATCGGGTGATTTAGCTTTTTGCCTAAATTTTTAACCGCTATAAATTCGCTATCGCAGATCAAGATGGCTTTCTTGTCCTCCGCGTATTTTAGGGCATTATCTATCAAATTTTTAATCGCCAAACTAAAAAGCTGAAAATCCACTCTTAGTATGACGTCATCTCTGATGTCACAGCTCACACGCTCTTCAAATTTATCAAGCATGAGCATATCTTGCACCTGCTCCAAAATAAGCGAGAAATGGCACTCTTGATAGTTTAACGCATAGCTCTTTGAAAGAAGCTGCTCGACCTTACTAAATTCATTTATAAGCATCTCGAGGCGCTCAAAAACGTTTATGAGCCTCATTTTTTGAGTGTCGTTTGCCACCATCTCAGAGACTATCCTACCTTTGCCTATAGGCGTCTTTAGCTCATGCATGATCGCACGTAAAAATAACTGCCTTGAGCGAATGAGCTCTCTTATCTTGCAAACGGCGTTGTCAAACTCAACTGCGACCTGCCCGATCTCGTCTTGCTCGTTTTCATTTAGCCTAGCAGTCATCGCCATCTCCATGTTTCCGCTGGCAAATTTTCTGATATCTTTACTAAGTCTTCTAAGCGGCAAAAGGCTTCTAAGCACCGAGACATAAAGCGAGATGAGCAGAGCCGAGATGATCAAAAATGCCACCCAAAGCGGGTCATTTACGTGTCTTGCGTCGTTGCTCTCAAGCAGCAGCTGAAAAGATGGATTTTTGATAAGCAGATATAAATCGCCTTTGTAATTAACCGACTGCATCATGCCAAGAGGCGTGTGCTGTGTAAAAATGGCGTTTCCGCTTGTAGTAACAGAGGTGGCTAAATTTTTGTTGCCGACGTATTCTAGGTTGAAATTTTTAAAGTAGTGCTCCAAATCTCTTGGAGGATTGCCACGCTCGTAAAGCGCCACAAGATAGTTCATAGCGCTTATTTGCTTATCTTTTAGCTTCTCAAGCGCACTTTCTTGCTGAATGTTTGCAAATGTCACAAAGAGCAAGCACATTAGCGAGAAAGCGATGGCAAAGATGATAGTTATCTTGGTGGTTATGGAGTATTTCATCCGATAAGCTTATATCCTATGCCTCTAACTGAAAAAATATGTTTTGGCGCTTTTGAGCTGTCACCGATCTTTGTTCTAAGGCGTCCGATGATGACATCTAGGCTCTTTGAGTCCTTATCTTTTAGGCTCTTGCAGTTATAAACTAGCTGCTCTCTTGATACTGAAAAGCTATGCTGTTTGATGAGATAGGTTAAAATTTCATACTCAGCTGGTGTTAGAGCAAGGGCTTCATTATTAAAATAAATTTCATGGCGCTTCTCGTCTATCCTAAATGCGCTATCAACGACCTCTTCTTGAACTTCGTTTGTCTTTTTATATCTTCTAATAAGACTTGTGATACGAGCATACATCTCCTTTGGATCGTATGGTTTTGGCAAATAATCATCCGCTCCAAGCTGAAGTCCAACGACCTTGTCGCTGATATCACTGCGAGCTGAGCTTATGATGATAGGGATGTCGTATTTTTGGCGAATTTCTTTGCAAACCTCAAGACCGTCAATGCCTGGTAATGTAAGGTCAAGTATGAGCAGATCATAGTTTTTTATCCCTGCGCTTAGCCCTAGATATGGGTCTTCAAAGTTAGTCACTTTTATATTAAAACTATCAAGATATTCAGATAAAATTTGTGCAAATTCTGGATCGTCTTCTATCATTAAAACGTTAATCATAAATCATCCTTTTCATTGAAAAATAGTAGAGATTATACGGCAAAAATGTAAATTTTTTTTTAAATTTAAACTTTTTTGGATAAAATCTCACATTTAAAATAAGCTTAATAAACAAGGAAAAATGTGGAGTTTGATTATTACGAGATCCTTGAAATTTCAAGAAATGTAAGTGGCGACGAGATAAAAAAAGCCTTTAGAAAGCTCGCTTTAAAATACCACCCGGACAGAAATGCTGGTGACAAAGAAGCTGAGCAGAAATTTAAACAGATCAACGAAGCCTATCAGGTCTTAAGCGATGAGCAAAAGCGCTCAATATATGACAGATACGGCAAAGAAGGACTTGAGGGTAGATTTGGCAGTGACGGTGGCTTTAGCGCTGATTTTGACCTTTCAGACATTTTTGACTCGTTTTTTGGAGGCGGTTTTGGCGGTGGCTCTAGACAGAGAAAAAGACGAAGTGAAAAGTACTCAGCCGACCTTGAAATTCCTATAAATTTAGAGTTTAACGAAGCTGTTTTTGGCTGCGAAAAAGAGATCAAATTTGATCAAAAAGTGCCTTGCCCAACCTGCAACGCAACAGGCAGTAAAGATGGCAAAAACAAAACTTGCCAGCACTGCGGCGGAAGCGGCAGGATCACGCGCGGAAATGGCTTTATGAATATCGTTCAAGAGTGCCCATACTGCCACGGATCTGGCGAATTGATAAGCGAGCCATGTCCTGATTGCAACGCAAAAGCCTATAAAATCCAGCAACAAAGCGTCAAGATCACGATCCCAGAGGGCGTTGATAGTGGCATGAGGATGAGGGTCGCTGGCAAAGGCAACATCGGTGCAAACGGCGTTCAAGGCGATCTTTACGTGAGCATAAATGTAAAAGAGGACAAGCATTTCATCCGCCACAATGACGATGTTTATATAGAAATACCAGTATTTTTTACCCAAGCTGTTCTTGGCGAGAGCATAAAAATCCCAACACTTCGCGGTGAAGCCGAGCTAAAACTACCAGTTGGCGCGAAAGATAAGCAGCAATTTATCTTTGAAAATGAGGGCATCAAGGGCGTAAATTCACGCAAAAAAGGCAGACTTGTAGCTCAAATTTCTATCCAAACGCCTGACAAACTAAGCGACGAGCAAAAAGAGCTTTTAAACAAGCTTCAAGCTAGCTTTGGCATAGTTTCAGGCAAGTCAAGCACCGATGAGAGCGTCTTTGATAAGATAAAAAGCTGGTTTAAAGGCGACGAGCCAAAGGGCAAAAAGAAAAAATAAATTTAGATTTGTGACGTAAAATTTGGCGTCACAAAATCTTTAAAATGAATTTTATATATCCTAATTTTTACAAGTAAAAATCACACAAATTTTAAAATTTCATGAACGAGTAATTTTAGTAGTCAATTCTTGCGAGTGAATGGAATTTTAAAATTTGCAAAATAGCAAATTTCTCTTTTAAAAATACAGACCTTAAATTTAAAAACTCTTTTATCCAAAAGGGAGACAAGGGGACTTGAATTACGGTCTGCTTGCAGTTGCGAGCTTGCGAAGCAAAGAAGCTCCCTTCCTCCTTAACAATCACCTGTCTGCTTGCAGTTACGAGACGAAGTCGAAGTAAACCCCGACAACGTTAGAGGTGGCATGCGTCAGCGCTAAAGCACTGCATGCGGTTAAAAAACTCGTGCAAATTTTAAAATTAGATCCGGCATATCACGGCTCTAAATTTAGTGGCAAAATGAAGAATTTAAATTAGTAGATTTTCAAGGCGATTGCATAAAAACGTATAAATTTAAAAGAAATTTTAGTGCCGAAATATCAGGCACTAAAATCCATAAATTTACTCAGTTGCAAGATCAAGGTAATAATCAAGCTGGTCGCGTCTGATGATACGTATGAGGTTTGTGCTGCCCTCTACGCCTGTTGGGTGGCCAGCCGTAACGAGATAGGTCTTGTCATGCTCGACGTATCCAGCGTCGTAAGCCTTTTTGATGACATTTGCAAGTAGGACATTTAGCTTTGTTTTTTCAAGCACGAGCGCTGGCGTCACGCCCCAAGCAAGGGTAAGCATGTGAGCTGTCTGCTCGTCGTGTGCAATAGCGATGATGTCGATACTTGTGCGGTTTCTAGCTAACTTTATGGCTGATTTGCCAGAGCCTGTGATAGAAAGTATCGCATTTGCCTTGATACGCACGGCTAGCGAAGCTGCGCTATTTGCGACCATATCTGTCTCGTCTAAAAAGTCAAATTCGTCAAATTTATTATATGGATAGATACTTTGCGTCTGGATGATCGTCTGGCTCATCGCCTCTACGACTGCGACTGGGTTTTTGCCGATTGCACTCTCCTCGCTTAGCATAACTGCGTCAGTGCCATCTAGCACGGCGTTTGCCACGTCGCTGATCTCCGCTCTTGTAGCGGTTTCATGCTCTGCCATGCTTAACATCATCTGCGTTGCTGTGATGACTGGCTTGCTGGCTGCATTTGCCTTTTTGATGATGAGCTTTTGTATGGTTGGCACCTTGTAAAATGGCACTTCTATGCCAAGATCGCCACGAGCCACCATGATGCCATCGCTCTTTGCGATGATGTCGTCTATGTTTTCAACCGCATCAAATTTCTCGATCTTAGATAAGATGGCCGCTTTGGAGCCAAATTCTTTTAAGATATTTCTTGCTTTTATCACGTCATTTGCGTCTTGCACGAAGCTAATGGCGACGAAATTTACGCCCTGCTTTGCGCCAAATTCCATATCCTCTTTATCTTTTGGCGTGATGATATCGATACCAAGGGCGGTATTTGGGAAATTTACCCCTTTGTTTGAGTTTAAAATTCCGTCATTTTCGATGATGGTTTTTACCACATCTTTGCCCTCACCTATAACTCTTGCTCTGATCGAGCCATCATAGAGATAAACGTACTCGCCAGCCTTTAGCATAGGTAAAATTTGAGGCTGATTTAGGCTCACTCTATAAACGCCCTTTTCGATCTTTTCGCCCACGATATCCTCTGCGTAGATGCTAAGCTCGTCGCCAGCTTTTAAGTAAAATGGCTCACTAAGCTTGCCAACTCTGATCTTTGGTCCGCAGATATCTTGCAAGATGCCTATGCGTTTGTTTAGTCTTTTTTCGATATTTCTGATCTTGTCGATGTTTGATTTGTGGTATTCGTGTGTTCCGTGGCTAAAATTTAAACGAAAAACATTAACACCTGCTTTAACCATCGCCTCCATCGTCTCTTCGTTGTCACTTGCTGGCCCTAAAGTCGCTACAATTTTCGTCTTTTTTATCATTTTTATGCCCTGTAATTTGATTTTTGCGATTATAACACAATTTAATAATGTAAATTTTTTGTATAATATGCAAAATTTTTAAAGGAGAGAGTATGAATAAATTTTTATTAGCATCTCTTGGCCTAGCAGCTCTTGCTTGCGCTGCTATGGGAGATGACAAAGTCTATAAGCTCAAGCTTGCAAGCTCATGGGAGAGCACTATGCCAGTGCTTGGTGACGTGCCAAAAGAGTTAAAAGAGAAGGTCGAAAAGATGAGTAACGGCCGCATCGAGATCAGGATCGACTACCCGTCAAAACACAAGTCACCTTTTGCGATGCTAGACTTTGCAAAGAGCGGTCAATACGACATCGGCTACACAGCTAGCTACTACTACAAAGGCAAAGACCCTAAGACAATGTTTTTTACAGCGACACCATTTATGATGAATACCGACGAGCAAACAGCTTGGTATGAATTTGGCGGTGGCAAAGAGCTAGAGGCAAAAGTTTTTGACCCATATAACATCAAAATTTTTAGAGCTGGCAACACTGGTATGCAAATGGGCGGCTGGTTTAAAAAAGAGATCAAGTCAGTTGATGATATCAAAGGCTTAAAGATCAGAATTCCAGGCTTTGGCGGTGAGATTTACGCTAAACTTGGTGCAAATATCAACACTATCCCAACTGGCGAGCTTTACATGGCTCTTGAGATGGGCACGATCGATGCGGTCGAGTGGGTTAGCCCGGCTTATGACATGGCACTTGGCTTTCACAAAGTGGCAAAATACTACTACACAGGCTGGCAAGAGCCAGATGGCGAAACTCAGTTTTTCTTCAACAAAAATGCGTATGAAAAACTTCCAGATGATCTAAAAGCGATCTTTGAAGCGGCTGCTGCTGAGGTGGCAAGAGATGTGAATACTAAGGTATTTTACGCAAACGTAGAGTACTGGGACAAGATGAAGGCTGAGTACCCAGACATCCAAGTAAAATCTTTCCCACCAGAAGTCATCGCAGCTCTTAAAAAGGCTACAAACGAGCTACTTGATGAAGAGAGCGCAAAAGATCCACTATTTAAAGAGATCGTTGAGTCTCAAAGAGCTTTCCTTAAAAAAGCAAGAGAGTGGACTAAAATCTCTGACTACGCTTACATCAAAACAAACGAAGAGAAATAACCACAGCAGGGAGCTCTCCCTGCTTTTTAAAATTTAAAACCACCACAAAAACTAATCACAATAAGACTTTAAAGCAAAAGATAAGACAATAGTGAAAATTTAAAAGGATTTATAATGAAAAAAGTCAAATTTATAGTTTTTATCTGCTTATTTATACTACTGCCACTTGCTTATTTTAATGGCTTTATAAGAATTTCTGATCTAACTAGCGAACAAGAGAGCATTGCTAAAAAATATGGTGGTGTTTATGTATTTGATGAG
>JAHAKU010000024.1:0-8939 GCA_018371535.1 Campylobacter concisus | reverse complement strand
GACCACCATTACTTTTAGGTGCAGCGGTAGTTCAGTTGGTTAGAATGCCGCCCTGTCACGGCGGAGGTCGCGGGTTCGAGCCCCGTCCGCTGCGCCATCCATTAAACCTTAGGTTAAGGTTGCGTCTCATAAAGCACCCATTATTGAGTGTCAAATTAAATTTTAAGATTATAAGTTCTAAGATAACATTTTATGATTTGTTATTGATATTTAATCTTGCCTCGTTAGCTCAGTTGGTAGAGCATATCACTCTTAATGATGGGGTCGTAGGTTCGAGACCTACACGGGGCACCATCTTTTGGCCCATTCGTCTAGCGGTTAGGACACCAGCCTCTCACGTTGGTAACACGAGTTCGAGTCTCGTATGGGTCACCATTTTTTAAATTCTTAAACAAAAACTGTATTTTCTTGTAAGTTTCAACTATTTGTATTTTGTTATAAGTCGTAATATCTATATTTCTATACGAATATATTAAATACTTTAGAGAATGATTACTGTGGGTCTAAAATATCAACTTTAGTAGGAGTAATTTTAGATTTTGGAATTTATTTAAATCATTATAAAAGTTTTATTAGGATTGAATAGTGTATTTAGAAATTATTAATTTCCTGAAAGATAGTGGTATTAAATTTGACGCCGGTCTTACTCAAAACGAGCTTGAAAAAATATATGAAATTTATAAGATTAAATTTCCTCTTTCTTTAAAGTCGTTTTTGGCTACAGCTTTGCCAGTTTCGGATGGGTTTTATAATTGGCGTGATTTTTCAAGTGGAAATGTCACGAAAATAAAAAATATGATGCAACATTTTTATGAATTTGTGAAAAGCGCCTCTTTTGAAGAATATATACCAAATAACACTTATTCACCAGATCAATGGTGCAAGATATCAAGAGAGAAAAGAGTTGAAGTTGTGGCTGAACTATATAAAAATGCACCAAAGATCATACCAGTCTGTTCTCATAGATTTATGCCAGAGATGAATGATGATAACGATCCGCCAGTCGTATCAATACATTATGGCGATATAGTCTATTATGGTAGGAATTTGCAAGAGTATTTGTTGCATGAATTTTGTGGTGTTGATATTTCAAAATATATAAGTGGATATAAAAATGTGCCGTTTTGGACGGATATGATGGAAAATTTATGATTATAGATTTAGACTTTATAAACATCTTGCCTCAAGAACTATTAAATAGGGGGATTTTTCTAAGAGATAAAATCGGAGTTTATGAGATCGGCTGGAAATTTGATGATGTTATAAAAGTTTTAGACGTTATCAAAGAAAAAGAGATGACAGTGCTTGGTGGAGATGTTTATGAGTTAAATGGTGATGAAATCATCATTACATATGACAGCTGGAGCTTTTCTGGGAGCAACTTTATAAAATCTTTTGAAAAAGCAAGTGAATATATAAATAATTATTATAAAAACAATGGAGATAATTTTATTTATACTCTAGCGGTTGCAAATATAAAAAATAATACTCAAAAGAGCGTATCAAGCTGATACGCTCAATGCTAAATTTACTGTTTTAACTCAAACGCTAGTGTTGCAGCGATTGTCTCATCATCACAAATTTTTGAGTTGGCAAACGGCATTTTATGCACTGTTTGTAACAGCCATTTTCCAGGTTTAAGTGCAAGCACCTCTATCGTGCCGTCTGGCTCAGTTTGGCCGTGAAATGCGCTTTTTTCTTTTAAAAATCCATCAAATGTTCCATCAAGTGTAGCATTTTCTAAAGGTTTGCCTTCAAATAGAATTTTCACTTTAAATGGCACACCAACTTTGAAATTTGCTGGATTGTCAAGCGGTACTATCTCTAAGCGCTGCTGCGAAGGCTTTGTGACTGTGCCATCTTTTGCGTTTTTATTTATGATGCCTTTTGCGCTCATGCTCGCTTTTTTGCAGTATTTGGCGTCCTTGATGTCCTCTTTGGTTTTGCCCATGTGCCATGTGCCATCGCTCGCTTTTGTCCAAAACGTAGGCTTATACTCGCCAGCTATAAGGTATGAGCCGTCTTCTAGTTTGGCTCTTTCATAGTGGTAGTTTTCGCCGCTTTGTTTTAAGCTCAGTTTTTCGCCATTTTTGTTTATAACGTATGGGGCTTCAAATAGAGCGATCCTATTATCTGGTATCTTTTCAACAGTTGGGAAGTCGTCTGCGTAGCCGATATCAACGCTAGTTACGTCCTTGCTGCTTCCAAAAAGCCAAAATTCGTGAGCTAAAGAGTGGCTACTAAATGCTGCCAAAGCCAAAAGTGCAAATAAATGTTTATTCATTACCTATCCTTTCAGATTAAAATGTCTATTTTTCTATTTCTAATATATGTCACAAAAATATTGTTAAATTTTTATAGATCTAAATTTTGCTATTTTTTAGAAAAATTTAGTAATCAAAACCAAATTTTTTATTAAATTTATAAAAATAGCATGACTATAAAAATAGTTTAATCACTGAAATTACGAAATACAAACCAGTTGCGCAATTATATCAAAATAATAATCATTGTCAATATAAAATTAAATTTTTATCCACAAAGGATAAATCAAAATAAATTTATTTTTATCATTTATATATCTAAAAAGTTTCATTTTTGAAATATTTTGTATAAAAATTCTTTTTTCTCATTATATTTTAATATTAGATTAAGATTATATCCTTTATAATGTCACTAAATTATTTTAGAAAATATAACTTTATAGTTATTTCCAAGGAAGGTTAAGATGAGAACTCTCTTATCTTTAAGCATGGTGTGTGCTGCGCTACTTGCTAATGAGACTAATCTAAAAAACGAGTTAAACAACGAAGAGATTAGGGCAAATATGGCAAGCTCTTTTAACGAAAGCTCCAACATAAATTTATTTAACGAAAAACCAACTTCAGAAGGTAAGCTAAATTTAAACGAAACCCCATGCTTTAAAATAGATAAAATTTCACTTCTTAGTGAGAATGAAGTAGCTAGCTTTAACGCTAGTAGTGGTGCTGATGAGGCTATAATAAGAAAAGCATATCAAGATAACTTTTCTAAATTTAGCTCTATTTTAGAGGCTAGCTTAAACAAGCTTGATTTTAAATCTGGCAGCTGCCTTGGTAAAAACTCTATCAATCTAATCATAAACTCTTTTAACAACGAGATAATAAAAAGTGGCTATATCACTTCAAGTGCGAGCCTTGTTACAAAGAGCCTAAAAGATGCCAAGCTAGAGTTTGTGATAAATCTTGGCTTAATAGATAACATAAGCATAAACGAGCTTGATAGCCAAAGAAACAGAGCGAGCTTATTTAGTGCATTTGGTGAGTACTCTCATAAAAATAAAGTAGCAAATATAAGAGATATCGAGCAGGCTCTTGAGTCACTGCAAAACGTCTCAAAAAATGACGTTAGCATTAAATTCTTACCTTCAAACAGAGCTGGCTTTTCAAATATAGTGATCACTAGAGTTGATAGCTTCCCACTAAAGGCTGCTATTAGCATTGATAACCTTGGCTCAAAACAAAGCGGTAAGTATCAAGGCATGGTAAATTTAAGCACGCTAAATTTACTTGGATTTAACGAAATTTTTAGCTTCTCACGCGGCAAAGATATATTTAAAAAGTATGAGGTCACAAATAAATTTAATGGCGCCACTGATCACGGAGCTTCAAATAACTATTATTACGGCTTTACTGTCCCATTTGGCTACTTCATGCTTGAATACGAAAAGAGTAAATATGACTACGCCCAGATCATAAACGCAGCCTACAATCTCTACACATATAAAGGTAGAAGCGAGAGCGACTCACTAAGCCTTGCTTATACATTTTATAGGGACTCAAATTTTAAAAATAGCGCCTATGTAAAGCTATTTAAGAGAAAAAATAAAAACTACCTAGAGGACTACGAGCTAGATAACCAAGCTAGAAGAAATGCTGGATATGAGGTAGGCGTAAAATCAAGCTGGAATTCTTACAACCAAGCTTTTAGCGCTAAGCTAGCTTACAAAAAGGGCACTGGTATATTTAGATCACAGCCTGATCCTTTGGAGGATAGCGGCGAAGCTACATCTAGGTTTGCTCTAATAAATTTAAACCTAAACTACAAATATAAATTTGAACTTCCACTAAGCTACGATCTAAATATCAACGCAAGATATGGACTAAATAAACTAAGCTTGCAGGATAAATTTAGTATCGGTGGATACCACAGTGTTAGGGGATTTGACGGGGAGAGCTCACTTGTTGGAAACCACGGAGTAAGCGTAAGAAATACCCTCTCATATAACTACTATAAGAGCAACTCTGTCTATGCAGGGCTTGACGCTGGCATGGTAAGAGCCCCAAGTAGCGGCATAAAGGATAAAAACACCCTTGCAGGATACGCCATAGGTCTAAGAGGCAACATAAAAGCCTACAACAACCTAAGCTACGACATATCTGTCTCTAAACCTCTTTATAAACCAAAGAGCTTTGAAACCAAATCAACAAATGTAAATTTCATCATAAGCTACGAATTTTAAGGATAAAATATGCTAAAGAACAACCAAATTTCAAATGCACAAAAGCCTAGCCTTTTAACCATAGGCTTAAATTTCTACGTAAGTCTCTCTTTGCTACTTGGCACTATGCCAGCATTAGCAAATGAGCCAAGTATCATAGCTGACCCAGGTGCTAGCAACCGCCCTGATATACTAAAAGCTCCTAATGAGACGCTAATCATAAATATCACAAACCCTGATAGCAAGGGCGTATCTATAAATGAATATAGCAGGTTTAATACGCCAACCACTGGCACTATCCTTAATAATTCTAATAAAAACATAGATACTAAGATAGCTGGCCAGATAGATGCAAACTATAGGCTTACTAAAGAGGCAAGCCTTATTATCAACAAAGTAAATTCAGCTGAGAAGTCATCTCTAAAAGGAAATTTAGAGGTTGCGGGTAGTAGAGCTGATGTGGTCATAGCAAACCCAAATGGCATAAGCGTAGATGGTCTAAATATGATCAACTCTCGCTCACTCACACTAACAACAGGCAATATCAATAAACTAAGTCCTAAAGAGATAGAGTTAATATCTAATAACTCTATCGACATCGTAGGGGACGGCCTAAACGATAAGAGCAGCGACTACACAAATGTCATCTCAAATGCTGTAAATTTAAACTCAAATATCCACGCAAATGAGCTAAATATCATCGGTGAAAAGACGGTTGCTTCAAGCAAAGATAGACTTTACAACGACGTAAAAGCTAAAAACCAAGAAAACAGCTTTAGCCTAGATAGTAGCGCGCTTGGCGGTATGTATGCTAATAAAATCAAACTAGTTGGCACAAGTAACGGTGTAGGCGTAAATAATAACGGCCTAGTTATAGCAAACAACAACATAGAAATTAGCCTTGATGGCGACATAGTAAACACTGGGGCTATCGCTTCTAACAAAGATGCAAACATAAAAGCAAATACTGTAACAAACAAAGATGAAGCACTAATAGCAGCCAAAGAGAGCCTTAATATAAAAGCAGACACTTTGGTAAATACTTCTAGCCAAATTTATGCTAAAGATATAAACGTAGATGCTAAAAAGCTGGTAAATAACTCAAGCTCGCAGGCTAGGATAGAGAAAAGCTCGTTTGCTAAAAATTTAGCTCTAAAGCAAAGCGGCGAGAATAGATTTAAACTTGAAGAGGTAAATTTAAAAGAGATAAAAGCAAAGATCGAGGCTAAATTTAAAAAACTAGGCAAAGAGTTAAGCGAAGATGAGCTAAATGCTGAAATTTTAAAAGAGGCTATAAGTAAAGATAGCACCCTTTATGCGCTAAATTTACACAAAGACTCATATCTATATGGCACATCGACAAAGGTATTTTATAATCTAAGACTAGACATAGACAAAAACGAAGTAGTACTTGATACTAGCAAAGCAAAAGACCGCGAAGTGCTAAAGAGAATTTACTACTCTATAAACAAAGAAATTTTAAACGAAGATGATAAGGCAAATTTCATCCCAGGTAGCATAATAGCTAGTAATGATATAAATTTAAAAACAGATGAAGTGTTAAATGATAAGAGCTTTATCTATGCAGGCAACGACCTTGTGCTTGATAGCAAAGATATAACAAACGTAGCGCTAAATTTAAGAAGAGATGGTCGAAGCTTTAATGAGTTTAAATGGAAGCAACAAGAGTGGAAAGGAAAAATGGGAAAAGTCACTGGCAAAAAGAAATGGGTGACTAAAGGCGGAAAAAGCACGAATTTTAACTTCTCATACACAGATGTTGGTTTGCCAGCAGTTTTTGCAGCGGGCAATAACATAGTAGGAAGCACACAAGACTTTTCAAGCTACGCACTAAATGATGATATAAAGCTAGCAAATGTTGATCTGGATAAATTCTCTGAGCCAATATTTAATAGCCCAATTATCAAAAACCTAAATAGAAGAGTGAAAAACCAAGGGTATTACTACAGCCTTGATAGTATAAACTCAGCTTACATAGCAAACATCCTTGATGGTTTATATGAAGCAAGAAATGAGAGTATAAGCAAATTTAAAAATGAAGCAAAAGATAAAAATGTAAAAGCCTCAGCTCTAGTAATGGCTAACAACATAGAGCTAGACGCCAAAGGCAACATAAGTCTAGCTGGCAGCGTAGTGGCTGATAATATCAATCTAAACTCACAAAATTTAAACCTAAATCACCTAGAGCTAAACTCTAAGGATCTAAATTTAAAAGCAGGCGGGGCAAATATCAACTCAAGTGAAATTTCAGCCAAAAACATAAACGTAGATGCAAATAATATAAGCTTAGACAAAGAGTCATCTCAGTTTAGTAAGGCTTCAAATTTAAAAGCAGACGAGAGCCTTAACCTAAACGCTAAAGAAAATTTAAATATCGCTGGCTCAAATTTAGAGGCTGATAAGATAAATTTAAACGCAGATAATATAAACATAAACGCTAAAGAGTTTGCCTATAGCCATAGCGCAAAAGAAAAAGGTGTGGAATTTAAACAAAACATCCAAACGCTAAATAGCGCAAACCTAGACGCAAAAGATATAAATTTAAACTCTAAGTCAAACACACAGATCAGCTCAAGTAACTTAAGAGCTACTAACAAGCTAAACATAGAAGCTGGAAATGATATATATGTAGTTGGAGCTAATACAAACGAGAACACGCAAACTAAAGAGAAGTCAAAGGGCTTTTTCTCTAAAAAAGAGTCTCATATAATGGCTATAAATCAAAAGGTCATCAGCTCAAATTTAAATGCAGGCGATATCAGCTTAAAAGCTGGTGGCAATGCAATAGTAACTGGCTCAAATTTAAGTGCCAAAAATGATATAAACATAGATGCGAATAATATAGGCTTAGCTCCAACAGCTTATAAAAATGATGAGGCAAGATCTAGCTCTAAGAAGTCATTTGGTGGATTAAAATCTAGCCTTGATATGCACTCTCTTGATAAGACAAACTTACAAGGCTCATCTCTAAGCACTAGTCAAGGAGATATAAATTTAAATGCAAACAACGACATCTCTATAATATCTTCAGATATTAAAGGTGGTAGAAATGTAAATTTAAATGCTGGCAATAACTTGTCTATACTAGCAGCTAAAGAGCAAATAAAAGAAAAAAGCGTTCATAAGAGCTCAAACATTAATATAATCTCATTATTGACATACCCAGGCATGCTGGTAGCTTCTGCGATAGATCCTATTGGAACTGGTTCAAATACATACTTGTTTGAGCAAATGTTTGGAGATACTTTAACTCAAATTTATCGCTCTACATATAACGAAAAGGGAAGTCTTGATGCACTAGCAAAGCTTTCAAACATATCTGCAGCCAAAGAGCTCAATCTAAAAGCAAATGAAGCTACTATAACTGCAAATTTATCAAGTAAAGATGATACTAATATAAAGGCAAATTCTATTGAGATATCAAATGCCAAAAACGAGCATAGTAGCTATGAGATATCTAAGAGCAAGGGTATAAATCTACCAAGCACCAAAGATCTTGCAAATGATCAAAAACCAAAACCTATAAAAGAATTTAAGTATGATACTAGCACTAAGACAAGAGTAGCAGACGCAGAGTATGAAAAATCTACCACCGATGCAGCATCAACTAAAGCTATATCGTCAAACCTTGTTTCAGATAAAAATATAAATTTAAATGCAAACGAAGAGATAGGCATCACTGGATCAAATTTGATCGCCAAAGAAGATATAAATCTAATAAGCAAAAATGCAAATATCGATATATTAAATAGCACTGACACTACTGATATATCAAAAACACTAAAACAAGCAAAAGCAGCTCTTTCTATCACTGCCCAAAACGAATACGTAGAGGTGGCTCCAGCTAGTCTTGCTTTGATAGAAGCTATAAAGCAGCTTAAAAAGGTAAAAAAAGAGTATGATAGCTATAAACACACTAGAGATGATCTAAAAGATAAACTACATGAGCTAAAGCAAGCCTATAAAAGTAAAACTCCTGGCATAGATGGCTCAGATATAGAAGATCTATCAGATATCCTTGAAAATGTTAATGACGAAGAGAGATACTATAAGGCAAATATAGCTTTAGCTATGGCAAACGTAGAAGCTAAGAGTCTAGCACTTGTAGCTCAAGTAGCAGCAGCTGCAAAGGCAGCATCTAACTGGTATACATTTGGTTTTAGCGTAGGAGTAGCCGCTAGTGTAAATGGTCACAAATCAAAATCAAACTCAAATGAAGTAGTCTCTAATCCATCAAATTTAAGTGCAAATAACATCAAGATACAAACTCCAAATGATACAACTATCACTGGATCAAATTTAAGTGCTAATAATCTAATAGATATAAACACAAACAACTTAAATATAAACTCTAGCAAAAACACCTATACATCAGAAAGTAAAGACAAAAGTATAGGTGGAACCATGAGATATACTATGTATGGCGGTGGCGGCGGAA
>JAHAKU010000012.1:0-69280 GCA_018371535.1 Campylobacter concisus | reverse complement strand
TATCAATGTTAAATTCCTCGCCTATTGGGACGTTTATGACCTCAAGCTCTGGGTGAATGTCTATGCGAAGCTGCCTTTCGATGCCGTATTTTAGCGTGGTCGTGCTGGCCGCGCATCCGTGACAATGTCCTGTGAGTCTTACGTAAATTTTGCCGTTTTTTATGCCAAGTAGCTCCATGCCGCCGCCGTCATTTTCAAGCATAGGCAGCACCTTTTGCAAACTCGCAGTCACTGGTTTTAAAAGCTCTTCATCACTAAATGGGATCATATTTTTTCCTTAAATTTTTTAGCTATTATAGCAGATAAAGTGCAAACAAACGTTTTCTAGGCTTTTGCTGTGGGCGTTTTGGCTTTAAATTTTGGTGGTTTTTTGTGAGAAAAAAGGGCAAATTTGCCCTTTAAATTTTAGTTTAGTAGAAGTGATTTTATATCGATTTTATGCTCTATCATCTTGCTTTCAAGCATAAATTCTTGCGTAGCTTCAAGCGCTTTTATATCTTCAGCCGTGATCTTTGAGCTAAAGTCATACTGAGGATACATGCTCTTTACCGCCTCTATACTAAGCCCAGTCTCTTCAGCCGTAAATTTAAGCGCCTCATCCTCGTTTGCTTTGATGTAGGCCAAAATTTCGTCCTGAGCCTTTTTAAATTTCTCAACTACGTCTTTGTGCTTTTTATAAAACTCTCCGCTTGTTGCCGTGACGATAACTGGTGTGATGACTCCTTTGCCAGTTGTCACTACATTTAGGCCTGATTTTTGAGCGTTATAGGCTGCTGGTCCTGCAAGAAGCGCTGCATCGACGCTGCCATTTTCAACTGCGGCTTGCGCAGCTGGGATGCCCATAGAGATGAACTCTACGTCATTTATACTAAGTCCGCCAAGCGCTAGGTATCTAACCAAAAGCTCGTTTAGGATCGTGCCTTTTGGGCCTGCTACTTTTTTGCCTTTTAGATCTTTTGGCGACTTGATATTTTGGTCTTTAGAAAATATCACAAAAGCCTCTGGTGCCCTTGAATAGGCGCTTATGATCTTTATATCAGCCTTATTTGCCGCTGCAAGTATGACCGAAGTACCGCCCACGCAGTTTAGAAACTGGAGCGAATTTGAAGCGAGCGCTTGCGTTTGCTTAGCACCCGAGGTGATCTCGGAGTACTCGACTGGCACGCCAAAAGACTTCGCATAAAAGCCTTTAAATTTATCGACGATCGATGGGACGTTTAGCGGCGATTTGACGTAGGTCATGCCGATCTTATCTAACCCTTCGCTTGCGTTTGCGACTAGACAAAGCAAAGAGGCCGCGCACAAAACTTTAAAAAACTTTCTCATACTTACTCCTTTTAAAAATTTTCAAGATTATATAATCTTTTGCTTCATTTTGGTTTTAATTATCATTTTATTTGTCTAAATTTCACTCAAAATTTTGCGTTTTATCGCTATTAGCTCCTCGCTTAGCAGATCTCTTGGCTTTGCTAAATTTGATAGCTCGTAGTTTGACTTTATCCCGCCCTTTTCGAGCAAGATGATCTCATCAGCCAAAAATAGCGCCTCGTCGATGTTGTGGGTGACAAAAAGGATGGTTTTATCAGCTTGTATTTTTAAAATTTCAGCCTGCATGCTAGCTCTAGTAAAGGCATCAAGCGCAGCAAATGGCTCATCCATTAGGATCAAATTTGCCTCATACGCAAGCACTCTACCAAGCGAAACGCGCGAGCTCATGCCACCAGAGAGCTGTGAAACTGCGGCAAATTTAAAGTCGCTAAGCCCTATCATCGATATCAAACTATCGATTTTTTCAGCCTCAATCTCCTGCTTTTTAAGCGCAAATACAATGTTTTCATAAACATTTAAAAACGGCATAAGACGGGGCTCTTGAAAGACAAAGCCGATCTTTGCTTGCTCTTTAAATTTTATCTCGCCCTGACTTACGCTCTCAAGGCCAGCTATGAGGCGTAAAAGCGTAGTTTTGCCACATCCGCTTCTGCCAAGTATGACGGTGATCTTATCTTTTTTTATGTTTAAGCTTAGCCCTCTTAAGACGTCGATCCGCTTTTCGCCTATAAAAAAATGCTTGGATAAATTTGAAATTTCTATCATTTCTCACCTCGCAAAAGGCTAAATTTCGCTATCAAAAGCAAAAAGAGCCTATCTATTAGCACGCCGCAAATGCCTATCGTAAAAATGCCCACAAATATCCTATCTGCGCGTGAGAGCTCCTCGGCGTCAAGTATGAGATAGCCAAGACCGCTTGAAGCCGCTATCATCTCCGCTCCGATGATCGCGCGCATGGCGTAGCCAAAGCCTATTCGCATGCCGACAAAGATATCTTTTAGCGCGCTTTTTAAGATGATCTTGTAAAAAATTTCAAATTTGCTAAAGCCAAAAATTTTGCCAACCTCGATGAGCTTTATATCGCAGCTCGTTAGCCCCTTTTGGATACTTAAAAACATCGGGAAAAACGAAGCTAGGACAATGATGATAATCTTTGGCGTCTCGTTTATACCAAACCAAAGCACCAAAATGGCGATCAAACTAAGCGGCGGGATATTTCTAAAAAACTCCAGTATCCACTCGTAATAAACGCTGATCTTTGGCAAAAGTGCCGCTATGCCGCCAAGCACTAGCGCTAAGGCAAACGAGAGAGCATATCCTGCAAATATGCGCTTAAAGCTGATGATAGTATGCGTAGCAAGCTCGCCGCTTAGGCTCATGCTATACATCGTCTTTAGCGTAGCTAGCGGACTTGGCAGGATATACGGCGTGAAAATTTCTAGCTCGCAAACGACCTGCCAGATGGCAAAGATCGCTAGGATCAAAATGCTCTTTTTAAAAATCTCCCTCACAGTCCATCTCCGTTGTGGCAGCCGTTTTCGCAGTATAAAAGCTCGATGATCTGGTAGTTTTTAAGCTCGCTAAATTTATACGAAAGGGCGTTTTCTATCTTCTCTTTGCTGCTAAGACTTAGTGTTTTTACGCCCAAATTTGTAAAAAAGCCCGGCGGTACCGGACTTTGCTCGATGTTGCGCATCTTTAAATTTATAGCGTTTTGCTCCCTAAAGCTTTTCCACGTCAAAAATGTGGTTCGCTCCAAATTTAGCCCCATGCCAAGCTCTGCCAAGTCCTCGCAAGGCGTCGTCACGTAAAGCCACTCGTCCTCTTTTAGCTTTGCTCTTAGCTCAAGCGCGCTTTCTATTAAAATGGGGTTTAAATTTGAGATGAGATTGGCCTGCTCTTTGAAATTTGCCCTGATGAAATTTACAGCTCTCGGACAGCGACTATCGTAAATAAGCTCTCTTTTTGCAAGAGCGTTTTTGTATGCGTTTTTTACGCTTTTAACGTGGTCTTTTTCGCACTCTACTACGCTAAAACCTTTGTTTTGCAAAATTTCTTTAAGTGCGGCAAAGTCGTAGATGTTTTTTACAACAGGATTTAACCAAACCACTTTTTTCATAAGAGCTCCCGTCAAATTTAAAGCAAAATGTAATAATTAAAATCAAAATTGTATCACTTGAAAGTAAAAAGATGGCTTTGAAGGTTAAATTTATAAAACGGCTAGACTTTTACGTCTAAATTTCGCTTTTTCTGACTTTTCTCCATTAGCTTTAGTATATCTATGCCGCTTTTTTCAAGGCGCATTAGCTCCTTAAGATAGGCAAATTTCTCATCTTTATTGATATCGTAGGTCGCTAGTTTCTCGCTTCGGCCGATCACCGAGGCATAGACCTTGTTGCCGTCAAGCTTGTCGGTATTTTGCACATTGTAAAGCGATAGCACGCCCTCTATCACCTCTTTAAATTTCGCGCCGCTCTTCATGCCAGCCTTCATCAGCGTCAAAAATCTCTGCCTGCTCTCATTGTCAGTGAAATTTATACTTTGCATTGTCTCATATTCGATCGGTGGCTTGTTCGTGCTAGTTAGCATTGAGATAGCCTTCTTGCCTATCGTAATACTCTCCACGCCGACCCTCTCGCCAAGATATTGCCTCAGCGCATAGTCCAGCCATCTATCCTTGAACTCCTCGACGCTCATGTCCTTATCCAGTATCTCAAAGCCCTCCACGTGGCTTTTGCGGCCAAGTCCGAGCAAGGTGCCGCTATCATCTTTTGACGTGTACTCTTTTGCAAAGAGATCGACGTTTGTTGGATAGTATCCGATGATCGATTCGTAAAGTCTTCCAAAGCCAAGCGCCTCGGTCTGACTAACAAAGCTTTTAAGCTCGTTTATCTCATCTTGGCTCATTTGCTTGTCGTATCCCATGAGCTTGCCCCAGATGCTTATCTTGCCATTGGCGGCTATGCCTGTGAGTGAGTTATCTCTAGCAAATTTTAGTGGCTCATCATCTTTGTTAAATTTGCTCTCGTTTGTGCGACTTAAATTTATCTGCTCGCTGCTTTGGTTGGCGTTTTGAACTAATTTTTGAGATGATAAATTTAAGGAATTTTCGTCCGCATTAGGCTTACTACGGCTAGCGCTTTGCTCTCTAATGTTTTGAAAGCCGCTATATAAATTTACATTAGCTCCATTTACGCCACCTATCATCTCAAATCCTTTGTAAGATAGTTAAAACAAATATCGTCTCTTTTAGAGTAAAATTTAGAAATTTATAGAGTTTGACTTGTAAATTTAGGCTGACTTGGGACTGGATAAATTTGAATATTTTAGAAGGCTGGAATTTAGAATTTACTTTGTAGAAATTTGCATCTATCGGTTTTATTGTATCTGGTTTAGCTTTATTTCTATATATTTGGTTTTGGATTTATCATATACAACTCTTTTATCATATCATAGGCTATTTCGGATCAAATTTATGTCATCTTCTCCGCCACTCTAGTTACATTAGCCAAGCCCTTTTTGTAGTCTATCAAAATTTAGAATTTTGCAACTTTTTGGATTATAAATTTTAAATTTGTTTTTTTGAATAATTTAAATTTGAGATAGTTTATCTGGATAATTTACCCTGCTTTTGGTTTTGCATCTTAAATATATAGTCCCTAATCCTAAAACATCGCAAAATAGCTTATAGATTTAACCTAGAAACACTCAAAATAGAAATAACCCGCCTAAAGCAAATA
Source organism: Campylobacter concisus (assembly GCA_018371535.1). Taxonomy (GTDB): domain Bacteria; phylum Campylobacterota; class Campylobacteria; order Campylobacterales; family Campylobacteraceae; genus Campylobacter_A; species Campylobacter_A concisus_BO. The sequence continues at coordinate 64,211 of JAHAKU010000012.1, read as the reverse complement.
TCACAAAAAAAACAACGAAGCAAAATTTAAAAACTACTAGATCTAAATTTAGAAATTTATGTCGTCGACTTTGAAATTTAATGGATAAGTGTGAGCTAGAAATTTACAACTTCTTTTTGAGGATTTTTGGCATAAATTAAAGAGTGTCTACTTGTTTTTTGTACTTTAAAACCGCTATAAATTTACTTACACTAACTATTTTAACCTATAGCGTCAGCTCATCTAAAAGCCACGAAATAAAATTTATAATGCTCCGACTTGTAAATTTGCCACAGACTAAAATGGATAAATTTAAAACAAAATTTTTAAAAAATAAACGTAAAAAGAAAAATTTAGAAAGATAAGAGAGCCAGATAGGCTCTCTGTGGATTATTCAGCTACTAGCTCTATATAAGCCATCTCAGCTGCGTCGCCTCTGCGAACGCGAGTTTTGATGATTCTTGTATAGCCACCGTTGCGCTCTTTAAATTTTGGAGCTACTTCAATAACTAGCTTATTTGTAGTCTCTTTGTCTTGCAATGAAGCAAATACTGCTCTGTGAGCGTTAGAGTCGCCCTTTCTAGCTCTTGTGATAAGCTTTTCAACATAGCTTCTAAGCTCTTTTGCTTTTGGTAAAGTTGTCTCTATCTTTTCGCTTTTTATGATAGCTATCGCTAAATTCTTAAGCAATGCAGATCTATGAGATGACGTTCTACCAAGTTTGCGATATCCGTGTTTATGTCTCATCTATTGTCCTTTTATTCTTTTGCACTCATTTGTGATTTTAGCTCGGTTATTTTCTTTCTGAGTTGCTCTTTGCTATCTTTTAACACATCGACACCAACTGGATAGCCTATCTCTTCCATAACCGCTTTTATCTCTTCAAGAGATTTTTTACCTAAATTTTTAAGCTCTTTAAGCTCATTTTCGTCCATCAACGCAAGCTCACCGATAAATCTAATATCGGCTTTGTCAAGGCAGTTAAAACTTCTAGCGCTTAAATTTAGATCTTCTACGCTAGAAAGTAGCTTTGAGAACTCGCCGCTTGCACTTAAACTAGCAACTGGGGCGCTAACGTCAATATCTAAAATTCCTTTAAATACTGACATTTGTTGATACATAGCTTCTAAACAATTTTTAAAAGCTTCTACTGGACCAACTTGACCATCTGTTGTTATCGTAAATACGATCTTCTCGTAGTCTGGGTCATCTTCAACCAAGACGTTTTGTATCTCATAAACTGCTTTTTTAACAGGTGTAAAGAAAGCGTCTAGTGCGATATACTCGTCTTCGATCTCTTCTCTGATCTCTTCACTAGGAACATATCCGATACCTTTTTGGATGATAACTGAGAAATTTAACTCAGCATCTTCGTTGATGGTTGCAAGATATGCGTCTGGATTAACGATCTCAACTAGGTCGTTATTTAGGTCAGCTCCAGTTATCTCTTTTGGTCCTTTAAAGCTATACTCTATAACTTCACGCTCGCTGCCGCTTTTTAATTTAAATCTGATCTTCTTCAAATTTATAATAAAAAATGCCACGTCTTCAAGCATGCCACGCATACTATCAAATTCGTGACTAACGCCTTTTATCTTTACACCGATAGGAGCAAAGCCTACTGTGCTTGTGTAAAGAAGACGGCGTAGTGGGTGAGCCAAAGTAACAGCATAACCTGCTTCAAAAGGATATGCTGTAATGTTAGCGACATTTTCGCTAACACTTTTAACTTCTATTTCAGTTGGCATATAAGCTGATGTAGTAATCTTTCTCATCTTTATACCCTCTATTATTTTGAGTAAAGCTCTACTATAAATCTTTCCTCAACAGGAATGATAACCTCTTCTCTTTCTGGATTTCTAGTGAAAATTCCAAATTTTTTCTCTTTTTCCACATCTACCCAAGCAACGATGCCAGTTTGAGCTGTAAGATCGATCGCGCGAACGATTTGTGGATTGTTTTTAGATTTCTCAGCAACTTCTACTTTAGAGCCTGGCTCCACTCTGTAAGATGGGATATCCACTCTCTTGCCATTTACTAAAATATGTCCGTGAGTTACAAGCTGGCGAGCAAAACGACGAGTCGTTGCAAAGCCCATTCTATAAACAACATTGTCTAATCTTTGCTCTAGTAGTTGAACCAAAAGAGCACCAGTGTTGCCCTCGCGGCGTGCTGCTTCTTGGAACAATCTTCTAAATTGTTTCTCTGAAACACCATACATAAATTTAGCTTTTTGCTTCTCGCGAAGTTGTAAGCCATATTCGCTTATTTTTGCTCTTCTTTGTCCGTGTTGTCCTGGCGCATAAGGTCTTTTTTCTAAAGCACTTTTACCAGCAAGTCTTCTTTCGCCTTTTAACGCAAGAGACACACCAAGACGTCTTTCTAATTTTTCAACAGGTCCTGTATATCTAGCCATAATAATTTCTCCTACTTTTCTCTAATTATACGCGGCGGCGTTTTGGCGGTCTACAACCATTGTGTGGTAAAGGTGTGATATCTTTGAAGAAAGTTACTTTTATGCCTTCAACACCACCTACACTCTTAACAGCCGTTTCACGTCCGCTACCTGGACCTTGAACCTTGATGCCAACTTCTTTAATGCCGTGCTCTTTTGCTTTATTTAAAGCATCTTCTACGGCTTGTTGAGCTGCATAAGGAGTTGATTTTTTACTACCTTTAAAGCCTAAGCCACCTGCACTACTCCATGCAATAGCATTTCCCATCTCATCAGTTACAGTTACCATAGTGTTGTTAAATGTTGCACTGATATAAACGATACCTTTGGCTATGCTTTTTCTAACTACTTTTTTCTTAACAATTTTTCTTTTCGCCATTTATTATCCTTTAACCCTTGCCTTACTTAGTAGCCGCGCCGACAGTTTTACGTCTGCCTTTTCTGGTTCTAGCATTAGTTTTAGTCTTTTGACCACGAACAGGAAGACCTTTTCTGTGGCGAAGACCTCTATAACTTCCAAGATCCATAAGAGCTTTGATATCCATAGCAACTTGTTTTCTCAAATCACCCTCAACGACGTGGTGCTCTTGAATTTCTTTACGGATAGCTGCTGCTTCGTCTTCACTAAGCTCATAAACTCTTTTGTCGTAAGAAATTCCAGCTGCGTCAAGAATTTGACGAGATTTGTAAAGACCTATACCATAGATATAAGTCAAACCATACTCGATTCTCTTTTTATTTGGTAAATCTACACCTGCAATACGTGCCATGCCTTATCCTTGTCTTTGTTTATGTTTTGGATTTTCGCAGATAACACGAATTATGCCACTACGTTTGACAATTTTACATTTGTCACACATCTTCTTTACAGAAGGACGAACTTTCATTTTAGTCTCCTAAAAATTTATTCCACTTTTTTAGGGGCTGCATCAGGTTTAAAGAAAGAATTTAAACCAACTATTTTCAAAATAAGTGGGGAACTTTGAAAATAATTCTTCATACAGCTTTTCGCAAAGCTTGGATTTTATCCAAAACCAGCTTTAAATTTACTTAGCATATTTGCCAAGAGCCTAAATTTACTTATATCTATAAGTGATCCTGCCCTTGTCTAGGCTATATGGCGTAAGTTCTACTTTTACGCGGTCGCCAGGCATTATCTTTATATAATGCATTCTCATCTTTCCGGCGATATGACATAAAATTATATGTTTGTTGTCGAGCTCAACTTTAAAAGTTGCATTTGGCAGTGCTTCAACAACATTTCCATCAATCTCAATGACATCGTCTTTTGCCACAAATTCTCCTTTCTTTAAATTTTTCTCTAAATTTCACGCTTGACTTAAAATTTCAGCTTTGCCATTAACTATCGCCATACAATGCTCATAATGGCTAGTTCTCAAACCATCTTTTGAGGTTACTTTCCAGTTATCGCTTCCTAAAACTGGTGTGCCATCTTTTTGGCAGATCATCGGCTCTATACAAAAAACCATTCCCTCTTTTATCTTTGGTCCAGCTTTTGGGTTGTTTCCTTCAATATAATTTGGAATTTCTGGCTCTTCGTGTGGCCTTTTGCCTATGCCATGACCGCAATATCCGCGCAAAGGCACATAGCCTCTGCCTAGTATAAATTTCTCAAGCTCGTAGCTAATCTCTTTAAAATGCATACCAGCTCTTATATAGTCAATCGCAAAATAAAGCGCGTCTTTTGAGCAAGCGATCAAAGCCTCGTCCTCTTTTGAAATTTTACCAACCCCAAAAGTCCTAGCCGAATCGCCAAAATAACCATCTAAATTTGAGCCGATATCAACACTAACGATATCGCCCTCTTTTAGTTTGTACTCATTTGGAATTCCGTGAATTACCACTTCATTGACGCTTATGCAAGCTGCATTTGGAAAGCCGTAAAGCCCTTTAAAGGCAGGTTTTGCTCCAGCAGTTCTTATCATATCTTCGCAAATTTTATCTATCTCAAGAAGGGAAATTCCGGGTTTTATGATCGTAGAAACGTGATCAAGTGTTCGAGCGACGATCTTATTCGCCGCTCTCATTTTCTCTATCTCAGCTGGTCTTTTTAGCGTGATAGCCATTTTATAGACCTACTGCACTTAGAGTTTGGTATTTGTTTGTATAAGACTGAGCCTCTATACGTCTCATCGTATCAAGTGCTACTGAAACCACGATAAGAACTGATGTACCACCAAAATAAAATGGTACGCCCATAGTCTTGACAAGTACCCAAGGTAGTGTTGAAATGATACCTAAGTATAAAGCTCCACCTAAAGTTAGTCTGCCAGCTACTTCGTTTAGATAGCTAGCAGTACTTTCGCCTGGTCTAACACCAGGGATAAACCCGCCTTGTTTTTTCAAATTTTCACTTATATCTTTTGTATTAAACACGATAGATGCATAGAAAAACGCAAAGAAGATGATAAATAAAAATGTTAAAACATTAAACATATAGCCATTTGGACTTAAAAAGTCGTTGATAGCCTGGATTACTGGATTTGTGCTAGCCTGCAAAATAGTGCTTGGAAACATCAAAATCGCACTAGCAAATATCGGTGGGATAACGCCACTTAAATTTACTTTGATCGGTATATAGTTCATTATACGTTTATTTTGATTTTCCATTATCACTTTTCTTGAGTAAGAAATAGGGATACGTCTTTCACCCATCTCGACAAAGATAATAGCACCAATGGTCGCTAGAATAATCACCAAAATAGCAATTACTGTTAGGAAATTCATCTCAGAAGTATTTACCAAATTTACAGTTCCGCCGATCGCACTAGGTATGCCAGAGACGATGCCCGCAAAGATGATAAGACTTATACCATTGCCTATACCGCGCTGCGTGATCTGCTCGCCTATCCACATAAGTAGCATAGTGCCAGTTAGCATAGATACAGCAGAGATTGCGATAAATAAATTCATATCTATCATGATAGCTTGCTCGCCGCCACGACCGCTTAAGCTTTGAAGTCCGATAGAGACGCCGATTGATTGTACAAGAGTGATAACGATAGTTGCATAACGTATGATTTGCATATATTTTTGCATACCGTCGCGCTCTTTTTTCATCTGACCTAACTTTGGAAATGTCGCTGCTAGAAGCTCCATGATGATCGAAGCTGTGATGTAAGGCATAATGCCTAGAGATATGATACTTAAACGCTCAGCGGCTTTACCACTAAACATATTAAATAGACCCAAGGCGTTGCTATTGTTTGAATTGAAAAATTCTTTAATTACGTCGACATTAACACCAGGAACTGGCACATAAGCCAGTATCCTGTATGCGAACAAAAATGCCAACGTGATCAAAATCTTGTTGGTCAGTGTTTTATCCATTATTTTGTTCCGCTAACGCTAACGTTCTCGTCTTTGACCTTAGAAGCAAGAGCTTTTGCGCTTGCACCGATTAGTTTTATCTTAGTAACGCTCTTTGAAATTTTATGAACGCTAGCTATTGTTGCTATTGAAATTTCCGCAAGCTCTTTTATAGCTGCGATCTTTTCAACATTGATAACATAAGGTTTTTCAAATTTAGAAGCAAAGCCTACCTTTGGAAGACGTCTTTGAAGTGGTTGTTGTCCGCCCTCAAAACCTCTTTTTTCATTATAGCCTTTTCTTGCTCTTTGACCTTTGTTGCCTTTGCCAGCAGTTTTGCCATTGCCACTGCCTTGACCACGACCTATTCTTTTAGTTGCATGAGTTGAACCTGCAGCAGGTGTTAATTTTTCTAATGCCATCTTAACTCCTTTCTCTTAGCTTTTTAGCAAACTAAGTGCTTTTATAGTAGCACGAACGACGTTTGCTGAGTTGTTTGAGCCAAGTGATTTAGTAAGGATATCCTTAATACCTGCAAGCTCGATAATAGGACGTGCACTACCACCAGCGATAACACCAGTACCCTCGCTAGCTGGGCGAAGTAGCATTCTACTTGCATTATATTTTACCTCTACATCGTGAGGGATAGTTGTGCCCTTGATCTTAACGTGGATAATATTTTTAAATGCGTCGTCAATAGCTTTTCTCATCGCATCTGGCACCTCTTTAGCTTTGCCATATCCAAAACCAACTAGGCCATTTCTATTACCAACAACAACTAAAGCTGTAAATCTAAATCTACGACCACCTTTAACAACCTTTGTAACCCGACCGATATCGACGATTACTTCTTCAAATTCTTCTCTATTATATTTTTCCATCGATTTTCCTTTGGGTTATAGCTTGATGCCATTTTCTCTTAAAGCTTCAGCAAATGCTGCAATAACACCATGGTATAAATAACCATTTCTATCAAAAATCGCAACATCTATCTTCTTAGCTTTTAAAGCCTTAGCAAATTCTTTAGCTAAAGTGACCGCACCTTCTTTATTTGCTTTTATGCCTATTTTTCTACCATCAACTGCAGCTAGTGTAGTAGCTGTAACGTCGTCAATAGCTTGAACATAAAGAGTCCTGTTTGATTTGAAAATAGAAACTCTTGGGCAAGTTGCAACACCAGAAATTTTACCTCTGATTCTTCTTTTTCTCTTAATTCTAAGAGCGATTTTTCTTTTTAGTACTTTTGCTGTCATTTACCGCCCCTTACTTCTTAGATGTCTTGCCCGCTTTGCGGATGATACGTTCTTCTAGATATTTAACGCCTTTGCCTTTGTATGGCTCAGGTGGTCTAAATCCTCTAACTTGAGCAGCCACTTGACCTACTACTTGTTTATCGTCACCTTTGATAGTAATAACGTTTTTATCAACGCTAGCTTCAACGCCTGCTGGTAGCTCATAGTTGATAAGGTGTGAAAAACCAAGAGAAAGCTCTAAAATTTTACCTTTTGCAGCTGCTTTGTAACCAACGCCGTTGATCTCAAGCTGGCGAGTAAAGCCATGAGTGATACCAGTTACGATGTTGTTAGCAAGTGCTCTATATGTTCCCCAGTAAGCTCTGCTTTGGCGATCTTCGCCCTTTGGAGCAAAAACTATATGACCATTTTCTATCTTGACATCAACGTGACCTTTTGTGTCAAGCTCTTTTAAGTGATTGCCCTTTTTAAATTTTAGGACATTATTTTCAACGCTAACGTCTACACCACTTGGGATAGCGATAGGCTGTTTTCCAATACGTGACATTTTTTTCCTTTACTTGTCTAGGGTGTTCCTACATTTACGAATAAACACCACAATGCCGTAAATTTGATCGTCAAATTTGACGAAACCTTCATTTGAATTTCTAAACTTAGCTTTGGCGAAATATAAAATTCCACCTAGCTAAAGTTAAATTTCTAAATTTAAAACAACGCCGAAACGTTGCTTTACTATTACCAAACAGTACAAAGAACCTCGCCGCCAACGCCAGCTTTACTTGCTTCAATACCGCTCATAACGCCTTTGCTTGTGCTAACGATAACTGTTCCGTAACCGTTTTTAAAACGCTTAATGTCGTCTTTGCCTTGATAAACACGGCGACCAGGTTTTGAAACCCTTTTAAGCTCGTTTATAACGCTTCTGCCGTACTCATCATACTTTAAAACTACGTTTATAAATTTCTTGTTACCTTCTTCGATAACGTTGTAGCTCTCTACATAGCCTTTTGCTGCAAGGATAGAAAGAGTAGCCTCAACAACCTTAGAATGAAGCAATTTAGCAGTCTCAAGTCTTCTCATACTTGCATTTCTAATGCGTGTTAATCCATCTGATATTAAATCGTTCAACATTTCTCTTCCTTACCAACTTGCTTTTTTAAGACCAGGTATTAGGCCTTCGTTAGCCATTTTTCTTAGGCAAACACGGCAAATTCCAAAATCTTTATAAACAGAGTGCGGACGACCGCAAATTTGGCATCTAGTATAGCCGCGAACCGCAAATTTTGGCTTGCGTGCAGCTTTTGCTATCATTGATTTCTTTGCCATTTTACTTTCCTTTTGCAAACGGCACACCAAATAGCTCTAGCAATTTGAATGCCTCTTTATCGTTTTTAGCCGTAGTAGCAATCGTAATATTCATACCATGAGTTCGTAAAATTTTATCATACTCAACCTCTGGAAACATTAGCTGCTCGCTAAGACCGAAGTTATAGTTTCCACGTCCATCAAAGCCATTTTTTGGAAGACCACGGAAGTCTTTAACTCTTGGAAGAGCAACACTGATTAGCTTATCTAAGAAAGCATACATTTGCTCTTTTCTCAAAGTTACTTTGATACCAACAGGGAAACCTTCGCGAACTTTAAAACCAGCAACTGATTTTTTAGCATCAGTGATAACTGCTTTTTGTCCAGCGATAAGTGAAATGGTATCAGCCATATTTTGAAGCACTTTTTGATCTTTCGCAGAGTCTCCAGCACCTACACTGATCACGATCTTCTCGAGCGCAGGGATAAGCATTGGATTTTTGATGTCAAATTCTTTTACGAGAGCTGGCTTGATAGTTTCGTTAAATTTATCTTTTAATCTACTCATATCTCTTATCCTTCAACTTTCGCGACGTTTGATATGTCAATTGGCATCTCTTTATTTACGTGACCACCATTTGGAGTTTTTTCGCTTGGTTTGATAGCTTTTTTAGCTACTTTGCATCCCTCAACTATAACCTGACCTTTTTTTGCAAGAACTGCTAAAATTTTACCAGTTTTGCCTTTATCGTCACCAGCGATGATCTTTACAGTATCGCCTTTTTTGACTTTAAATTTTACATTAGCCATTATAAAACCTCCGGAGCTAGCGAAACAATCTTCATAAAGTTAGCATATCTAACTTCACGTCCAACTGGTCCAAAAATACGAGTGCCGACTGGCTCTTTTTTGCTATCAAGTATAACAGCTGCGTTCTCGTCAAAGCGGATTAGCGAACCATTATCTCTTTGAACCTCTCTTTTAGTTCTTACAACAACAGCTTTTACAACCTGTCCTTTTTTGATCTTGCCATTTGGAAGAGCTTTTTTAACAGAGCAAACTATGATATCGCCAAGTGTAGCGTATCTTCTTTTGCTGCCGCCAAGAACTTTTATACACATTAACTCTTTTGCGCCGCTGTTATCAGCAACTGCAAGTCTTGTAAAACTTTGAATCATTACTCAACTCCCTTTGCCAATACAGCTTTTAAGCGAAAATTCTTGCGAGCTGAAAGTGGTCTGCACTCAACTGCAACAACTGTATCGCCTGCTCTTGTCTCATTTTTCTCATCATGAACTAAATACTTTTTAAAGCGTTTTACAAATTTATGGTATCTTGGGTGCATAACGCGTCTTTCTACCAAAATAGTAGCTGTTTTATCTCCAGCTTTTTGTAAAACAACACCTTGAATTTCTCTTTTTAATGCCATTTTACGCCCCTTGTCTTGTTGCACTAATTGCAGTGTTGATCTGAGCTATCTCTTTGCGAACAGCACTAATCTCATTAGGGTTGCTTAACTGCATAGTTTTTAGCTTTTGTCTTAAAGTAAATAAAAGCACCTTTTTCTCTTTTAGCAACGCGTTTAATTCTGCAACGCTCTTATCTTTTAACTCAGTATATTTCATTTTCACTCTCTCGCGTTACAAATTTTGATTTGAAAGGAAGTTTGTGTAGAGCCAAAGTTAAAGCTTCACGAGCCAACTCTTCGTCAACACCAGCCATTTCAAATATTATACGACCAGGTTTAATGTTCATAACCCACTCTTCAACTCCTGCCTTACCTTTACCCATACGAGTTTGTAGAGGTTTTTTAGTAAGTGGCTTATCAGGGAAAACCCTAATCCAAATTTTAGCCTGTCTCTTTACGTGACGAGTTAGAGCTTGACGAGCAGCTTCTATTTGGCGTGAATTTACTCTACCAGCCTCAACAGCTTTAAGTGCAAATTCGCCAGTTGCTAAAGATGCTCCGCGAGTCGCATAACCACGGTTGCGACCTTTCATTTGCTTACGAAATTTCGTTCTTTTAGGCATCAACATAATTATTTACCTCTTCTTGCTCTACGTGTTTTCTTAGGTGCCTCTTCTTCAGTTTTCTCAGGTTGAACACCTTTTTGAAGAACCTCACCTTTAAAAATCCATACTTTAATACCTATGTTTCCATAAGTTGTATGAGCCTCAGCTACACCGTAATCTATCTTTGCTCTAAGAGTATGAAGCGGAACGCGACCTTCTAGATACCACTCGGTTCTTGCCATCTCAGCGCCACCTAAACGACCAGCAACTGAAATTTTGATACCTTTAGCGCCTGATTTTTGAGCACCTTGGATAACTTTTTTCATAGCACGTCTAAATGCGACACGCTTTTCAAGTTGCATAGCTACGTTTTCAGCAGCAAGTTGAGCTGAAGCTTGAGCTTTTCTTTCTTCTTTGATATTTACATTTACTTCTTTGCCGATAAGCTTGCTAACTTCGTTCTTTAGGTTTTCAACATCTTGGCCTTTTTTGCCGATGATGATACCAGGACGAGCTGCAACTACGGTTACACGAAGTTTTTTAGCCGTTCTTTCGATTAAAATTTGGCTAATTCCTGCATAGTAAAGTTTTTTCTTTAAAAATGCACGAATTTTGTAATCTTCACCGATATTTTCAGGAAGACTTTGTTTGGTTGGAAACCATCTAGATTCCCAGTTGCGGTTAATTCCTAGTCTAAGACCTATTGGATTTACTTTTTGTCCCATATTATGCTTCCTTCTTTTCAGGTTTAGATACTTCTACCATTACATGAGAAGTAGGTTTGCGAATTTTGCTCGCTGTTCCTCTTGCTCTTGGTCTAAATCTCTTTAATACAGGACCAGCGTCAACGCGGCAACTAGTTACTACAACCTCTTCTGGCTCAAATCCGCCATTTGCTACTGCTGAGCTAATAGCGTTTGCTATAAATTTAGCACCACGATTTGGCATAAATTGCAAGCTTGCAAGTGCTAGCTCGGCATTCATACCTTGAACTTCTCTTGCTATAAGTCTTGCTTTTGTAGGAGAAAGTCTTACGAATTTTATAATTGCTTTACTCATATTATCTCCCCTTACTTGCCGATTTTCTTTTGCACTGAGCCTTTGTGACCCTTAAATGTGCGTGTTGGAGCAAATTCGCCAAGTTTATAGCCTATATGATTTTCTGTAACATATACAGGAATAAAGCTCTTGCCATTATGAACGTTAAATGTTAGTCCAATCATTTCAGGTACAATCGTGCTACGTCTTGACCAAGTCTTGATTGGTTTGTTATCGTTTGCATTTTTTGCGGCAATAACTTTTTTCATTACATGATCATCTACGAAAGGACCTTTTTTGAGTGATCTTGCCATCTCTATTTTCCTTTCCTTCTTGAAATTATAAGCTTATCGCTAGCTTTTTTACGGCGAGTCTTAGCACCTTTAGTTGGTTTACCCCATGGAGTAACTGGGTGACGGCCTGAATTTTTCTTACCTTCACCACCACCGTGTGGGTGATCAACTGGGTTCATAGCAGAACCACGTGTTTGTGGGCGGATACCGCGGTAGCGATTACGTCCAGCTTTACCTATAGTGATGTTAGCCCAGTCTTCGTTGCCAACTACACCGATACTTGCCATACACTCAGCTAGTACTTGTCTCATCTCGCCACTTGGCATTCTTAAGATAACATACTTCTCTTCTTTACCCATTAGCTGAGCATAACCGCCAGCTGAACGAGCTATCTGAGCGCCTTTACCAGGTTTTAGCTCTACGTTATGAACGATAGTACCAACTGGGATAAATCTTAATTTCATAGCGTTGCCTGGTTTAATATCTAATGAGCCCTCATCGATAGATGCGATAACGTCGCCAACATTTAGGCCATTTGGTCTAATTATATAGCGTTTTTCACCATCTTTGTAAGCTATAAGAGCGATACGGCAGTTTCTGTTTGGATCGTACTCGATCGCTTCAACTTTACCTTCTATACCAAATTTACGACGTTTGAAGTCGATGATACGATAAAGTTTTTTTGCACCTGCTTCTTTATGTCTTGAAGTTATACGACCATTGTTGTTTCTACCGCCTGTTGCAGGTAGTTTAACAAGCAAGCTTCTAACGCTTGGTTTAGCTGTTATATCTTCAGAGCTTAGTCCAGTCATATATCTACGACTAGGTGTATATGGTTTATATGATTTTATAGCCATCTTACGCCTCCGTATTTTCTAGGCTTACGCCTTCAGGTAACTTAACGTAGAATTTCTTTATCTCGTCACGTTGGCCTGCTCTTCCTCTAAAACGCTTAACCTTGCCGCTAATTCTAAGTGAATTTACGCGAACAGGCGTTACTCCAAAATACTCTTGTAAAACCGCTTTTAAGCTGTTTTTTGTAACTCTTGGTGAAGTTTGGATAACAACAACGCCTTGTTCTTGAAGGCCTAGAGTTTTTTCTGTATAAATAATTGTTTTGATATCAGTTATATCCGCCATTTTAGCCCTCTTTTGTTATAGTTTTTAGTGCAGCTTTTTCAATGATAACCGAACTAAATGTAGAGACAAGATAAGCATTTACCTCATTTGCATCTACTACATAGCAGTTTGCTAAATTTCTAAAAGCAAGTAGTGTTTTATCGTCTAGTAAATCTTTAACGATAAGCGCGTCTTTTACTTTTAAATTTTTGATGATATTAGCTGCATCTTTTGTCTTTCCAGACTCGATTGAGATGCTATCTACTGCGAAAATTTTACCATCTTGTGCTTTTACTGCCAAAGCGTACTCAAGAGCTAGTCTTTTTTGTTTTTTATTGACTTTTTGAAAATAGTTTTTCTCGTTTGTTGGACCAAATGCAACTGCACCGCCTACCCAAACGTTAGTTCTAGTTGAACCCGCTCTTGCACCACCACGTCCTTTTTGTCTCCATGGTTTTTTACCACCACCGCTTACAAAAGCACGGCTTTTAGTATGAGCCGAATTTGCTCTTATACCAGCAAGGTAAGATTTTACATAAAGATATAGGTTGTGCGGATTTACTTCAGCGTAGCTTGCAGGAAGCTCTAACTCGCCTGAATTTTCAAATTTATCGTTTAATACGTGAATTTTACTCATTTTACAATCCTTATTTTACCCATTGCACCATTGTGACCAGGAACGCAACCTTTTACAACTACGATGCCATTTTGAGCGTCAAAGCTTATTAGCTCGTTTTTAACAGTAACTTTCTCATTGCCCATGTGTCCTGCCATTTTCATACCTGGTTGAACACGACCTGGCCATTCGCAGTTACCAATTGAACCGTGGCGTCTGTGGAAACGTGAGCCGTGGCTTTTTGGACCACCACCGAAACCATGTCTTTTTACCACACCTTGGTAGCCTCTACCTTTTGAGTTAAAGCTAACTTTTAAAATTTTAGCCTCATTTAATGGTGTAAAGTCTAGGTTTCCAACTTCGCTATTAGCTACTTCAAGCGTAGCAAATTTGTTAAATTCTGCTGTCAGATTGTATTTCTTTTGCTGACCAGCGATAGCTTTGTTGTTTGCTTTAGTGTGGGCATATGCTACGATAGCACGTTTGTTTTCGTCGATCTCACATACTTTAGCCTCAACTAGCTTAAGTAGTGTAACTGGCGTACTCTTCGTGGCAATCGTTCTACTCATGCCTATTTTTTCTACAATATATTCCATACTCTTATCCTTTTGTCCGCTTACTTCATCGCACGAACTTCGACATTAACTTCTGGAGCTAGGTCGAGTTTTGTTAGGCTATCTACAGTTTCTGGAGTAGCAGCTACGATGTCAAGCATACGAGCGTGTATTCTCATCTCAAACTGCTCACGTGAGTCTTTGTTGATGTGTGGAGATTTTAAGACTGTATAGCGTTTGATCTTTGTAGGCATTGGTACCGGGCCACGAACGTCGGCACCTGTTCGTTTGACAGCTTCTACGATTGCTGCAACAGTGCGGTCTAGAACTCTATGGTCGTAAGCTTTTAGCTTTAACCTGATTCTTTCCATGTGTTTTCCTTTAAAAAGAACTTGTCGCAAACTCGCGACCTCTTTACATCAAAATAACTCGCATAGGATCAAGCGATCGTACGAGCAAGACATAGGTCTTTCGTAAAGAGATAGGGATTTTACAAAAAAGCTATTATAGTTGTCAAGAAAAACGCTATTTTTTGTTGAATTTTGATTAATTATTTCCTTTTGATAAGGAAAGTATATAGTATTAGTCAGAATTATTTGTAAAACAAACTAAATAAAAATTTTATTTTTATTATGATTTATAAAATACTATTTTTAAAACTAAAAATAATAGACGAGGCCATGGCTAAACTCAAAAAATTCATCGTGGGTTTTTAGTTCTAGCATGTTAGTCTAATGCGTGAATTATCACCATAAAAAAGGAAACAATAAAAAAATATATGCCAAAAAATATTACCATATAATTTGCCACAGGTTCGGTCGTCATCTCTAATAAAAGCGCATCATACCATTGATATAAAGCAAATTTTGCAAGAAAATAAAAAATGATACCAACTAAAACTCCTTGATAAAACCTAACATCCCAATGCTCTATAATGCCATTGACATGATCTGGATACAGAGCGAAAAAGAAAGGCAATATAAAAAATAAATATGTGATAGTCGAAAGCCTTCTAAGAATTTTTTCGGCTCTTTCATTTTCCGAACCACCCAAATATTTATATCCCCAAAGTATAAGTGGCGCATATATCAAACCTATATAGAAAATAGTAAGTAACAAAAAGAATTTAGTATTTGAGCCAAAAAAAACCAAATATAAAAATATCCCTACCCACAAGCAACTTAATTTTACAAAAATACTTTCAAATATACTTATTTTATTGCCATGGGAATCCTCTTTGTCTTTTGCAAAAGTAACTGCTGTATATAAAAGTGCCACAAAGAAAAAAAATGGTGGTGGAATTAAAGACACATCAAGCATGTGATTACCAAATAGCCACGCGCAAAAAAATGCACTGATCCACGCAAGGGCTATTTTCATGATTTTGTTTTGCATAACCACTCCTCTTTTAAATTTTCTTAATTATATATTTAAATTTAAGCTAAATCAATACGATAATAATATAACTTAGCTATGACCAAACAATAAAGTATATATTATTTTACAGATAAATCTTTTTAATTTTTAATAAAGTAATTTTTTACTCTGTATAAAACCAAATTTAGCAAATTATCAAAATATATTATAAATAGATCGTCTTTTTGATACAATAGTCTTTATATAAAATTAGAAGGCTTAAAGATGCTTAAAAAAATACAATTTCTCATAAAACAAAAAAGCTATAAAATATTTAGAGAAATGCCATTTATTTTCTCTGCACTATTAGAAGAAGAAGGATTGGCAGAACGATATCGTTTGCCAATTACTCGGTTAGATATTGGCTTAGCTATCATTGGAGTTTTTTTACTTTTCTCTTATGGTTTTAAATAGAAAAAATAATATCAATATATTTTTAATTTTAGACTACAAACACTTTATCACTTTACTGAAATTTTAAATTCTAATTCTACAACATCTTGTTCATCTTTTAAAATAAAAAATTTAACACAATATTTTCCTTTTTAAAAGGAAGTGGCTATAATTTCAAAAAGAAAAAAGGTCAAATTTGAAAAGTTTAGAAACACTCTATCAAGCACCCATTAAAAATGCTAAATTTATCCCCAGAAAATATGAGATCATCTCGCCAAAGACACTCATTATTGGCGCTATATCAAGTGGCAAAACAGCCCTTATTTATGAGTTTTTAAGCCATTATAAAAGCGAGGAGAGACTTTATATAAATTTAGATGATCTAAGGATAGATAGAGCCTCTCTTTTACTAAATTTAAAAGAGTTTTTAGAAAAAAATAGCCAGATAAAGGTGCTCGCAGTTGAAAATTTACAAGGCGCTGATCTTGCAAATTTAGACTTTCTAAAGGACGCTGCACTTGAAAACATTATCCTTACAAGCAAGGAATTTTCACTCTCGCTTGATAGCTTTGCACGCATAAATTTAAACTACCTCGACTACGAAGAATTTATACTATTTTTTAAGAAAAATTTAGACCAAGACCTGCTTTTTAGCTATTTTTTGGCCCATGGCAACGAGATAGCGAGCGCATTTTTGGACTCTAGCGAGGTCACAACTCACTTGCAGCAGCTCTTAAGAGCAAATTTAAACGAGCAAAGCATCGCCATCTTAAAAGAGTGCGCGACAAAGTGCCACGATACGATAAGTGCCTTTGGGATTTATAAAAACCTAAAAGAGCAGATGAAAATTTCAAAAGATAGCGTTTATAGCGCGATAAATTTGCTAAATGAGAGCGGATACGTGGAGTTTGTGCCAAATTTAGATGAGAGTAGCACGAGCAAGAAAATTTACTTTACAAATTTCGCACTTCGCAACGCTTTGTGTCTGAAAAAGGACTTTTTAGCTGTCTTTGCAAATGTCGTTTTTTGCGAGCTGCTGAAATTTAAAGATGAAATTTACTATACAAAAGAGATCGATTTTTTCCTTAGCAAAAGGAAGCTTGCGATCATCTGCATACCATTTTCTGCGCCTGAGATCGTCTTTTTAAAATTTAAAAAACTCCACGCGAGCCTAAAAGAGCTAGGCGTTAGCAAACTTCAAATCATCAGCGTCGCAAACCAAGCCGAGCAAAGCATCGAGGGGATAAAGTGTGAGATCTTGCCATTTTCTAGGTGGAGCCTAGGTTTATAAATTTAAACTCTTTGTTTGATTATCATTTTAAAAGTCTAGGGATAAAATAGTTATAATCAAAAAAACTATAAAGGACGGACATGAGAGCATTTTTTGGGATCTTATTCATCGCTGCAAGCCTTTTTGGCTATGAGATAAACCACGAAAACTGGGCTAAATTTTATAAATTTAGTGGCGATGCAAATGGTGTGAAATTTGAAGTTTATATGAACTATTTTAAAGATGAATTTGAAAATTTCAAACAAACCAAGAGCTTTAAAGTCCCGCCTAAGATAAGCGGCCACATCTTTTTTGACGGCACAAAATACGACTATGAAAAGGGCTCTTTTGAGCAAAATGGCAGTGAAATTTCATCGCTAAATGCAGTCTCAGATAAGATAAATTTAGACGTTAAAAACGAAAACGGCGAGCTAAAAGGCAAGATAATCGTCAAAAACAAAGCCTACAACGCCACCGTGAAAGAAGAAAAAGAGTATGAGATCCTAAATATCGGCATCCAAATGACCGAGGCAAACGGCACAAGATACGAAGCGATCACTAACGACATCTTCTCAAAAGAGCTAGCCAAAAAGCACAAAAATAAGCTACTTTCGCTGCTTTATGACCTAAAAAGCGAGCGCAAAAAATGGCCAAACAACCAGTATGAGAGCCTGGAAAATATCTACTATATAAATGATAAGATAAAAAGCGTTTGCACCTACAAAAACGCCAAGACAAACTGCGAGGTGATCTCGCTTGCGACAAACAAAAAGCTAAAACTAAAACAAATTTTTAAAGATATGAATAACGAACATCTAAAAGCAGTCCTATCAACCACTGGCGTTAGCGATAACTTCGTGCTTTCGCCGCTTGGGCTTACATTTTTAAACGAGGAGCAAATCAGCGTGCCACTTGAGGAGATAAGACCTTACTTTAGCGATGAAGTCGGGCTATAATGGCTAAAATTTGTGGTATCGATGAGGCTGGACGTGGGGCGCTAGCTGGGCCACTAAGCGTGGCTGCTTGCGTGCTAAATAGCGAAATTTCTGGCCTAAACGACTCCAAAAAACTAACCGCAAAAAGGCGCGAAGAGCTCTTTTGCAAGATCACAAAAAGCTCAAATTTCCTCATCGTATACTTCTCAAACGCCCAGATAGACGAGCTGGGACTAAGCAAGTGCCTAAGGCGTGCGCTCAAACTTTTTAAGGCGCATTTTGAGGGCTTTGAGATCATTTACGATGGAAATTTAGACTACGGCGTTGGCATCACCACAATGATAAAGGCTGACGGCAAGGTAGCTAGCGTAAGTGCAGCCAGCATCCTAGCAAAAGTAAGCCGTGACCGCTTGATGAGTGGCTGGGATAAATTTTACCCCGCATACGGCTTTGCAGGGCACAAAGGATATGGCACCAAGTCGCACCTAGATGCAATAGCTAAATTTGGCTACTCAGACTTTCATAGAAAAAGCTTTGTTATAAAGCCAAAACTCACGCAGGGCTCGCTATTTTAGCTGCGCATCCTCCATATAAAAAAGCACGCTTGCATCGTAAAATTTATAAACTCCGTTTTTTTGCACGATTTCCATAAAGCGCAGAACAAAGACCCTTTTGCCTACTTTAAGGATCAAAAGCTGCTCTTTTAGCCGCTCAAATATCTCAGCGCCAAAGTCGCCGTCTGGCTTTAAATTTAGACTTGCGAGCGCCTTTTCTAGGTGCTTTTGCATATTTATACTAACTCTTTCATTATCTAGCTGTATAACAAGATCATCGCCATTTGTGCTGCTTGAGACTACGCTTTTTATGGTCGCCTCTTTGACGTTTATGCCGATGTTACCTGAGTTAATGCTAAATATCTGCCACTTTTTCTCCGAGATACTCTCTAAATTTGATATAAATTTTTTGTTTTCTAGTGCAAATTTATCGCCGTTTTCTACTAAAAAGTCAAATTTATCTTGCAAAAAGTAAAGCTTCTCTTCGCCGATCTTGCCCACATCGCCGCTTAGCGTGCCATCGCTACCAAGCAAATTTAGCGCCTTTAGCTCTCTTAGCAAAAGCTCTTTTTGAGAATTTATGGTAAGCAGCTTCGTGTCAAGGACAAAATGGGTGAAAAATATGCCAAATACCATCAAAAATGCTAGAAATTTATAAGGGAAATTTCTAAAAAATATCATCACAAAATAGCTCAAATTTGCAAATATCACGCAGGCGATGAGATATATCCTAGGCTCGCTTAGGCCGTATTCACCGACCCTGTGCATGACGCCCCACCATAGCATTATGCTAGGCAAGATGACAAAAAGTGGCAAGAGCTTAAAAATTTGATCATAAATTTGGCTTTTGATAAGTAAATTTAGCCCTCTTAAAACAAAGCCAGCGATCAAGCAGGCAAGCACGATATAGGCCACTCCACCGCGTGGCAGCTCAAGTAAAATAAGCCTATAAATGCAGTATAAATTTAAAAGCGCCACATAGATGATGAGCACGGGATTTAGGATGAAATTTATGGCGATCTTGATGAAATTTAAGAGTCTGTACTCGCTAAATTTGCTCTCAAAAAAGAGAAATAGACATGGCAGACCAAAAGAGGTCAGCGTCAAGTAGAGCCTCTGCGTCCTGTAGCTGGTTGAGAGCTCCAGCCCAAATAGGTAGTTAAGCCCCGCACAAACAGCAAAAATGCCAAGAAAAAAAAGGTGAAAAAGGGCAAATGAGATGAGTAAATTTAATAATCTTGCTAGGCTCTGGCTTATAAATTTCTCATTATCTTTGGCAAAATTTAAAGAGAATAAAAGCACAAAAGCCATGAGATAAAGTGCGACAAGATCGCTGGCATGACCGCTTAGCTTAAGGCCAAAAAAGTAAAGTGTTGCGCCAAATATCAAAAAATATAAAGGTAGTAAAATTTGCCTTTTATTTAGGTAGATAGCGACCAAAAGCAGTGGCTCAAGCAGCCAAAAACCTCTGTAATCCCCAATGATCTGACTTGAACTAAGAAAGATGGTAGGCAGACTAAACGCCAAAATGGTAAGAAACAAAATTTTTTTATCAGCAAATGCAGCTTTTAGCTCGGTGATGATATGCAAGGTCGTCCTTTAAAGGATGAAATTTAGCCACATTACGTGGCTAAAAAGTGAGGGTTTAGAAATTTGCAAAGGGGCAAATTTCTAAATGAAATTTATACTTTTAAAAGCTCAGCTTCTTTCTCTTTTACGAGAGTGTCGATCTTTGCGGTGTAGGTGTCAGTTATCTTTTGAACCTCATCTTGACCTTTTTTGCTCTCGTCTTCAGTTATAGCTTTGTCTTTTTCAAGCTTTTTGACCTCGTCGTTTGCGTCTTTTCTCACGTTTCTTATGCTAACTTTTGCCTTTTCGCCCATAGCTTTTGCATGTTTTGCGTTTTCTTGGCGTTGCTCGACGGTCATCGGTGGAAAAAATAGCTTAACGCTCTCGCCGTCGCTGTTTGGATTGACGCCGATATTTGCAGCTTGGATGGCTGATGAAATCGCTTTTATCATGCTCTTTTCCCAAGGCGTAATAGCGATAGTCGAAGCGTCGCTCGTAAGCACAGTGGCTACTTGATTAAGCGGAGTTGGCGAGCCGTAGTAATCAACCATGACGTTATCTAGGATGTTGATATTTACTTTGCCAGTTCTTAGCGTTGTAAAATCGCGTTTTAAAGAAGCGATCGCCTTTTCGCAACCCTCTTTTTGGGTATCGTAAATTTTATTTAGCATTGGTGTCCTTTATTAGAAGTTTTGTGCTTCTGTGATGATCTACTTTTAGCGACATTAACACTTTGCGTTTATCAAGTGGTGGGTTAAATTTACACTCAAAAACGCCATTTGTCATAGGTACTTTTCTAAAGCCGTCAAAGCCAGTCATGAAAAAACTGCCCTCACTTGCGTTTGTATCAGTCTTGATGATGAGCTTGTCGATCGCATTGTTTTGCGGATAGCCCTCTGGAAATATCCACTGGGCATTTAAAAATTTGCTATTAAAAGTTAGTGCTATCTTTGTGCCATTCATCACTGGCGTTCTGTAAAGATCAAAAACATCGCTTTTATCTGAAACTGCGCCTGAGTTTTGATTTAAAAGTGCTAAAAAGCCAAATTCTTTTGCCAAAGAGACGACCCTACTATCGATCTCACCGTAAGGGACTGCAAAGTATTTTGGCTTATAACCCATGTGTTTTTCAAAGGTCTCAACGCCTTTTTGAAAGTCCTCTCTTAAGGCCTCATCACTAAGTTTAGTCATCCTTGGATGAGCGTATGAGTGGTAGCCGATCTCGCCGTAAGCTTCTAGCTCTTTGATCTGATCAAAGTCTAAATAATCGCCATATTTGTTCGCGCTTGCCTCTACATAGACCATCAAAGCAAATGGGTAGTTATACTCTTTAAATACGCTAAGAGCGTTATTGTAAAAGCTTTTGTATCCATCATCAACGGTGATAACGATCCAGTTATCAGGGATCGGTTCGCCAGCATTTACCGCATCGACAAGCCTTGATAGCTTGACAACTTCGAAGCCATTGTTTTTAAAGTATTCAAACTGCTCTCTTAAATTTTGGATAGAAATATCTGTGCTAACGTGTCTTGGATCGTCAAAGCGGTGATAAACTAGGATGTGAGCGTCTGCCAAAGCAAACGTTAGCGTCAAAAGTGACGCTAAAAACGTTTTTATCATTGTTATTTTGCTGGGTTTTGTGGTGCGCTAGGAGCTGCTGGCACGTCGTTTGATTTTGGTATAACTAGAGATTTGCTATCGACACTATCAACGATAGAGCGTTTTAGATCTTTGTTGTAAAAATATCCAAGCGCAAGTGTGTTTAGGATAAACAAAACGCCTACAACAAAGGTAAATTTAGCTAAAAACCCAGCTGGTCCTTTTGCTCCAAAAAGGCTCTCGTTGCTTCCACTGTATGCTCCAAGACCGATAGATGAGCTCTTTTGGAGTAAAACTGCGATCGTGATAACGACAGCTAGAACAAATTGCAAGATTAAAAATATTAAACTCACGAAATTTCCTTTAAATTTTTTAAATAGTTTGCGATTATACAAGAAAAGATTTAAATTTTTAGTTAAAGTTCTTTTTCAAGCTCATAAAGCTCGTATCTTATGCTTTTAAAAAGCTCGGCTTGCTCTAAATTTATAAGCTTAAAGCACTCTTCAAGCACGCGAGCGCTCTCCTGGGCACGCTTGAAATTTGCAGTGATGATCTCGTCTAAATTTGATCTTTCTTGCTCGCTTTTTGTGCTGGTTTTAAGGACGTCGTTTTGAGAATTTCTAAATTTTAAAAATTCTTTTTGTGGGATCTTTGCCTTGTGGCGGAGAGATTTTATCTTATAGGCGAGCTTAGCGTCGTCAAAGACATATCTTTTTATATCTTCAACGACGCGAAGTCCTTCTTTTAGCCTATTTAAATTCGCATCTATCACTCGGTAGATGCGCTCGTCACTAGTCATTTCTGTTAAAAATGCCTAAAATTTGTAGTAATGATGTAAATAAATTTACAAAATCAAGATACAAAGCAACTGCACCCTCAACTGGTGTCTCGTAGTTGCCACGGATGATATTTTGTGTATCAAAAAGTATGTAAGCGCTAAATAAGATCGATGAAATACTTGCGATTACAAGTTGAAACATAGTGCTTTTAACGAAAATGTTGATGATCGCTGCCACAACGATAACTATCAAAGTTATAAATAGCATCTTGCCCATCGTTGTAAAGTCGCGTTTTGTATTCATCGCAAAGACGCTTAATGCACCAAATGCAACTGTTGTCAAGCCAAATGCTTGAGCCACGATACTAGCACCACTTGGCATAGCAAGGATCGCTGAAAGTAGCGGAGTTAGCGTAAGACCGCTTACAAATGTAAATGCAAAAAGAAGTATTAAATTTAATCCCTCTTTGCGTTTAGCCGCCATTAGACCAAAAAGCAATACAAACTCTAGTATCACAAGTCCCCAAAACAAAAATCTATTTGCCGCAAAAACGCCAGCAATGCTAATGCCTACATAAGCGCCAGCAGTAGCTGAAAGTAGTGATGCCGCAAAAAGTTGATAAGTTTGTTTTATAAAGGTGCTTAGTGAGCTTTGAGAATACGCAAGCTCTTCTTGATTTTGCTTAGCGTAGTTTCTATCATACAAACTCATTTTTTTCTCCTTATGAATTTTTGTGGTGAGTTTAGCCTAAAATAATTAAACAATATATAAAAAGAAGTTTAATAAAAAATATTAGTTTAAAGTCCGTTTTAGAGGGCATTTTTTTGATTAAATAAAAGTTGCTATAATCGCGATAAAAATATAAAAAATGGAGATAAATTTTATGGATGATTCAATACTTGAAGGTGCAGTAAAATTTATGGAAGATGACTTTTTAGAGCACGAAGAGCTCTTTAAAAGTCTGCAACACAAGCAAGATCCACACACGCTTTTCATATCATGCGTGGATTCAAGGGTCGTGCCAAATTTGATAACAAACTGCCTACCAGGCGAGCTTTTTATGGTGCGTAATATCGCAAACATCGTGCCACCATATAGAGTGAGCGAAGAGTTTTTGGCGACTACTTCGGCGATCGAGTATGCGCTTGAGGTTTTAAATATCAAAAATATCATCATCTGCGGCCACTCTGACTGCGGCGGATGTGCAGCACTTTATGTGGACGAAAAGAAGCTAAAAAACACTCCAAATGTTAAAAACTGGATAAAACTAATCGAGCCGATCAAACGAGAAGTGCTCAAATTTACCAGCGATGACCCAGCTAAAATGGCGTGGCTGACCGAGAGGCTAAACGTTATAAACTCGATCGAAAATATAATGACCTATCCAAACGTGAAAAAAGAGCACGAAAGTGGCAACCTGCAAATTTACGGCTGGCACTATATCATCGAGACTGGTGAAATTTTCAGTTACGATTTAAAAGAGGGTACGTTTAAGCTTTTAGCGGACAGAAGGGGCGAAAATGCGTAAATTTCTAGCCATCATCCTGCTTTCTTTCATAACTCTTTTTGGCGCTGATAACAACGTAACACAAGAAGACGATATCATCAGCATAACAAATCAAATTCAAACCATAAACAGCCAGATAAATATCATAAAATCTCAGCAAAAAGACTTAAACGCTTCAAAGGTTGATAACTCAAATTTGATCACTCTTCAAAAGAAAAAGAGCGCTCTTTTAGAGAAAATTCCGACCTATGTTATGCAGATCGAAGTTACACAAAGCGATATCAATAAGTACAACCTGCAAAAAGAGGCGCTAGAGAAAAAGGTAGCCAGACTTGAAAAGCAGTCAAACAAGGACGCTTATATACAAAGCGCCATCGAGCTTGAGAAGATGAAGGTAGACTACGCCTACTACTCAGCGCTCATTAGCCTTGAGGAGATATTTAAAAAGGGTGCTAAGGCAAATTCTATCAAAGAGGTAATAGACGGCGGACTCTTAAATTTACAAACAAATTCCTACGTCAGCATAAAGGAGCTAAAAGACTCGCTAAATGAGACTTCAGGCTCGTACGACGCGGCATTTATGGACCTTGAGCTAAAAAAAGAGACGCAGGAGGAAATTTTAACCTACCTTAAAAATAACGCCGATCTTCTAAGCTCAAGCATGCTCTTATCTGAGCTAAATTTAGTCGATACGGTGGACTATATAAACAAATCAACAGCTGTAAATCCAAACAAATTTAACCTTGGCAAGATAGTTGTTATCGTTGCGATATTTTTATTTTTCGTCTCGCTAACTAGAATTTTAGCCAAGCTCACCTACTGGGTGATGTCGCTCATCGCTTCAGGCGAAGGGGTCAAAGAGGCTAAAGATCAGATCGTAGATATCGTGAAAAAGCCGATCTCTGCGCTTCTTATCATCTACGCGCTAAATATCTGTATCGGCGTTGGATTTTACCCAGTGCCAGTGCCTCTAACGGTAGCAAATATCTTTTCTATCATATATATAGTCGCATTTTCGTGGCTTGTTCTAACCATACTAAATGGCTACGGCATCGCTATAATCGACAAAATCGCGCAAAAAAGCAAGCGTAAAGAGGTGATAAACCTAGCACTGAAAGTCATCTACGTGATCGTGCTGATCATCACACTTTTACTGATCCTTCAAAAGCTTGGATTTGATATCTCAGCGCTCATCGCCTCACTTGGTATCGGTGGTCTTGCCGTTGCCTTCGCTGCTAAAGACATCATCGCAAACTTCTTTGCCTCTGTTATGATGCTCTTTGACAACTCATTTTCACAAGGCGACTGGATAGTTTGTGGCGACATCGAGGGCACGGTCGTTGAGATAGGCTTTAGAAAAACAACTGTTAGAAGCTTTGATAATGCCCTTATCTTCGTGCCAAACTCAAAGCTAGCAAGCGATCCTGTTAGAAACTGGAGCAGAAGAAAGGTCGGCAGACGCATAAGAATGGTTATTGGCATCGAGTATGGACCAACTACAGAAGAGATCAAAAAATGTGTAAATGACATCAAAAATATGCTGATAAATCACCCAGATATCGCTAAAAGTGAAGATATCGCGGCTAATAAAAGAGGCCTAAAATATAGACAAAACATAGTCTCAGTTGATGACTATGCTGGATATAAGTCAAATTTATTTGTCGTGGTTGATGACTTTGCTGATAGCTCGATAAATATCTTAGTTTATTGCTTTGCAAAAACTATCGTTTGGGGAGATTTTCTAGACGTAAAACAAGATGTAATGCTAAAAATTATGGATATTTTAAAGCAAAATGGTCTAAATTTTGCATTCCCAAGCCAAAGCTTGTATATCGAAAATATCAAAGATAAAATTTAAGGAGAGAAAAATGAGTGATGATTTTGACTATGAAGAGGTAGAAGAAGACTACTCTGAATTTAACGACGAGGATGAGGATAGTAGCAATAGCTATGACTATAACTACGACGAAAATGACTACAACTATGAAGATAGCGATGAGGATGAGGATAGTTACGACTCGTATTAAAATGATCTAATTAAATTTAATGGATGAAATTAACGGAGAGAATGCTTGGTACAGGAATTTATAGAGCAAGATAGCTATAAGGCTATCGATGACATTTACAAAACGATATTAAACGTAGCGATAGTAAGTAATGCCTTTGTTTTGATCGCGCTTTGCAGTTTTTACTTTGACTTAACGATCATTTTTATCTGTTTTTTATTTCTTTCTATTAGCACTGCTTTAAGGATTAGATTTAATATCAAATACAGATTTTTAATCTCGGCCATCTTTCAACTAAATGTCATCACCGCAGTTATCGCTGGCGTTGTTGGCATGGGCTGGAGCTCTAATATATGGATAACACTCCTTGGCGTTATCTTTATAAACTACTTTTTGGCTTTTAACCAAAGACTTCTAACATACTCTGTCTGCCTTCTTGAGCTATTTGTCCTTTTGTGGTTATATCTTACATATAAAGATAAAGTAGTTGAGATAGACACCATGGTACAAATAGGCTCAACCTGTATAAGCGTTTTCTTTACTTTTTACTTGGTCTTTAGACTTTCTTTTTTCTCTGATGCGATCACATCTAGTGGCTACAAACAGATCAGCGAAGAGAAAGAGGAGATAGAGAGAATTTCTAAGTATGACTTTTTAACCGGTCTTTTAAATAGACGCTCTATCGAAAGAACGCTAAGATATGAGTTAAAAGAGCTTAGAGAAAAAAGCAGTGATGCAAATTTAGTCGTTATGCTAGGAGATATAGATAACTTTAAAAAGATAAATGACACCTATGGACACGACTGGGGCGATAAGGTCTTAAAAGAGATCGCAAGGGCTTTGCAAGATACTTTTAGAGAAAATGACCACATTTGTAGGTGGGGTGGAGAGGAATTTCTAGTTATCTTGCCTGAAGTTAAAACCGAAGACGTAAAAAAAGTTGAAACCAGACTTGGCACAAGGATAGCGCAGGTAAAACTGCCTGATAAGAGCTCAGTAACCATGACCTTTGGTCTAGTCCTTTGCGCAAATGGCGTTATAACTGATATCGACACAGTCATAAACAAAGCTGATAAAAAGCTATATGAGGGCAAGAAAAATGGCAAAGACCGCATCGAGTATGAGATCATGAAGGCAAATAAGGACAAAGACAATGCCTAAAATTTCACTTTATATCTCACAAAAGATCATCGTCTTTTCACTTCTAGCTGTACATACTTTTTACCTAGTTATGTTCTGCCTCATGGGCGAAGAAATTTTGGCTGTGGCAAACATCCTATCTGTTAGCATATATCTTTTTGCACTAAAGATACTCTTTGATAGCGAAGAGAACAACAAGATCGTGATGCTCATATTGCAAGTAGAAATTTTACTCCACGCCTCACTTTGCGTCTTTATCCTTGGTCTAGGCTGGGGCTTTGAAATTTTATTTTTAACATCGACAATTAGCCTCTTTTTCTTATCAGTTAGCTTTAAAATGTTAAGCAGAATTATCTCTTTGCTAGATATCGCGGCATTTTTACTTTTTTATCTAGTGATAGACCTACCAGCAAAGGACGATCCTTTATACAAAGAGATATTTTTTGTATTTAACCTAACTGCATCTTGCGTATTTGCTGTCTTAACCTCATTTTTGCTAGAGAGCTCAAATTTATTTATATTCTTAGGCATCTTAGAAGAGAAAGAGTCTGCTAAAGCTGTCTTTAACCACGACCCACTAACTGGGCTTTTAAACCGCGCCTCGATGCAACAAATTTTTAGACAAAAGAATTTATTTGACGGCAACGACTTTGCTATCGTGATGTGCGATATCGACAACTTTAAAAAGATAAATGATACCTACGGACACGGCGCAGGCGATGAAGTGCTAAAGAGCCTTTCTAAAATTTTCAAAAACGCTTTTAGAAATGAAGATAGGGTCGCTCGCTTTGGCGGCGAGGAGTTTTTGGCTGTTATCTTTGACGTTAAAAAGGCAAAAGCAGTTAGCATCTTAGAGCGTATCAAAGAGACGCTTAATCAAAATGTCGTTGAATTTGAAAACCATAGGATCATAGCTACTATGACCTTTGGTGTCGTGGCACATAGTGGTAACACTGAGGTAAATATCGAGCGTATGATCAAGCAAGCTGACGAGCTGCTTTATATCGGTAAGAGAAGCGGTAAAAATATCGTTATGAGTGCGGATTACGATCCAAAAGGATAAATTTAGAGGCCTAAGCCTCTAAATTTTAATGTCCATACATTATGTTTGGCAACCAAAGCGAAATTTGTGGTATATAAGTAACCAAGATAAGGCCAAAGAACAAGGTTAGCGTCCATGGCAAACACGCCACGATGACCTCTTTTAAGTTCATATTTGTAAGACCGCTTGCGACAAATAAATTTAGTCCAACAGGCGGAGTCACCATACCTATCTCCATATTTACAACCAAGATGATACCAAAGTGAATAGGATCGACGCCAAGTTGCGTAGCTATCGGAAGCAAGAGTGGCACCATAATCATGATAACGCTTGAAGGCTCCATAAACTGACCCATGATAAAGAGCAAGATATTTACAAATATCAAGAACCCTATCATGCCGATATTTGCATCAAGTATCATCGAAGCGATCGCTTGTGGGATCTGCTCGCTAGTTAGCAAATATGCAAAAACAACGGCATTTGCGATGATGAAAAATATCATAGCTGTTGTAAGGGCTGAGTCTAGGCAGATATCCCAAAGATCTCTTATCTTTATATCTCTATAGATAAAAAGTGAGATAAATAGCGCATAAACAGCACTTGCCGCAGCAGCTTCAGTCGGAGTGAATATGCCTCCATAAATTCCGCCAATAACCACAACAACGATAAGTAGCGCCCAAAATGCTTTTGCAAATTTCTGCACTCTTGCTTTAAATGGCTCAGCCTTAGTCGCTTTGAAACCAAGCTTTTTTGCTCCGACATAAGTTTGAACTAGCATAAAAGCACCAAGCATAAGACCAGGCACGACACCTGCCATAAAGAGCTTGCCGATACTAACCTCAGCAGTTACACCATAAACTATCATAACAACTGAAGGCGGGATCAAAATTCCAAGCGAGCCAGCCGTAGTTATGCCGCCCACTGCGTACTCTTTTGGATAGCCAGCCTCTTTTATCGCTGCAAACATAATAGAGCCAATGGCTACAACCGTCGCAGGCGAGCTTCCAGAGACGGCTGCAAAGATGATGCAGGCAAATATCGCGCTCATAGGCAAGCCACCTGGCAAGTGTCCGACCATAGACTTTGCAAAGTCGATGATACGCCTTGCTGAGCCGCCTTTACTTAGTAAATTTCCAGCTAAGATAAACATCGGGATCGCCATTAGTGAAAATTTATTGATACCATCAAAAATTAGCTGCGGGATCGTAGCGATGTCGATATCTGTAAAAAATATCATCGTTAAAACGGTGCTTGTGCCTAGCGAAACCGCGACTGGCACGCCTATTAGCATCAGCGCAAAAAGCAGGATAAATAAAAATGCTATTGTCATCTTCTTTCTCCTTAGTCTTTGACTACGCTACCATGAGCTAGCTCGTGCGCTTCGTTGCTTACGACCTTTGCTGCTGGAGTTAGAGCTACTTTGATAGCTTTTTCAGCAGAGCGGTAGCTAGCTGTGACAAAGGCTATTGGAAGCACCAGCATAGGGACCCATTGAGGTATGCCAAGGTCTATTATCATCTGCTCGATCTCGTGTAAAATTTTAAGATAATCCACCGAATAAACCGCGATAAATATCAAAAAGACAGTTGTTAAGATGTGCGAAAAGAGCAGGCACGCTTTCGCAAGCGCTGGTGGAAATTTCTCCACCAAGATAGTTACGCTCACGTGAATGCCCTTGTTAAAGCCATATGCTGCAGCAAAAAATGCCGACCAAATGAAGAGGTAGTTTGATAACTCGCTCGCCCATGACCAGCTTTTGTCAAAAAAGTATCTGGCCACGACGTTGGCAAAGGCTAGTAGCGTTCCACTAGCTAGCCCTAAAACGGCGATAGTCTTATTGAGCGAGACTATCAATATATCAAGAGCGTTAATGAAATTTTTCATTATTTTGTCTCGATTGTTTTTTCTATAAGCTCTTTGCCGATGACATCGTAAAATTTAGGATAGATAGCCTGCATAGTCTTCTCCCACTCAGCTTTTTGTGCGTCGTCTATCTTGAAAATTTCTAGTTTTTTAGTCTCTGCTATATATTTTTCAAGCTCTGCTATGACGTGAGCGTCCTCTTTTGCTGTCTCTTCTCTCTCGTAAGCTGTAGCTTCGCTTAGAGCTTGTTTTACATTTGCTTTTAGATCATCTGGTAGTTTGTTCCAAAATTTATCACTCATAACGACTAGATAGCCTAGATATCCGTGGTGTGAAAGCGTAAGAGAGCTTTGAACCTCGTGAAATTTAGAGTTATAGAAATTTGATAGTGGGTTTTCAGTCGCATCAACTACGCCTTGTTGAAGCGCAGAATAAACCTCTGAAAATGGCAGAACTTGTGGGTTGCCACCGATCGCTTTGATCTGCTCTTCAAGCACTTTTGAGCTTTGGATTCTAAATTTTTGTCCTTTTGCATCTTCTGGCACAAGGATCGGTTTTTTGCTTGAGCTAAAGTGCTTAAATCCAGCATCCCAGTAATCAAGCGCCACAAAGCCTTTCTTAGTCACAAGACCTTTTAGCTCCTCGCCAACTGCGCCATCTTGAACCTTATGAAGGTGGTCTGCATCTTTAAAGATGAAAGGTAGGTCAAATAGCTGAAACTGCGGCACGATAGGTGTAAATTTAGAAAAACTTGGAGCTGCCATTTGAACGTTACCAAGTTTTAACGCGCCAAAAACTCTATCGTCATCAAGTAGCTGAGCTGATGGGAAGACTTGAACTTTTATCTTGCCGCCACTTAGCTCCTCAGCACGCTTTGCAAAAAAGTCAGCCGCCTTGCCCTTTGGCGTAGAAGCTGCGACAACGTGGGCAAATTTGATCGTATAGACCTTATCCGCACCAAATGCTAAGCCACTGATGGCACATGTAAAAAGTAAAGCTTGTAAGAATTTCATCTTTCATCCTTTGTAATAGTTTTGATAGGTGCATTATAAATTTCAAAAATAAAAATTTAGAAATTTTGTTTCATAAATTCACATATCTTTATTTTTATATGTGTATTTTTGTAACATTTTTGATCTAAAATGGATAGTTTTTGCTTTGTAAATTTAACGTAAAAATTTATTTATCATTTTTATAGTCTATTTTTGTTACTTTTCTACACATATTTTTATATTATTTTTTACATTTAGAGAAATTTAAATTTACTTTTCTTACTTTTGCAAAGCCAAATTTGCTC
This sequence comes from Campylobacter concisus, assembly GCA_018371535.1. Taxonomy (GTDB): domain Bacteria; phylum Campylobacterota; class Campylobacteria; order Campylobacterales; family Campylobacteraceae; genus Campylobacter_A; species Campylobacter_A concisus_BO. Next base: position 32,886 of record JAHAKU010000012.1, on the reverse strand, counting down.
TTTTAGGATATAAATTTCACTCTTTTAACCATAAATTTATAAAGTAAATTCACTCATCTTTTATAAATGAAAAATTTAGCTTTTATAAAAACGCCCTATTTTTAGGATAAATTTTGAAAGATTTTGTTTGTTAATCTTTTGTGGCTATAATGCGAAATAACAAATTTTATTATTAAGGAATTATTATGTTTGAACTAAGAAAACTTCCGTTTGACGCAAACCACAATGCAGTAGTAAGTGCTAAAACCTGTGAATACCACTATGGCAAGCACCACGCAACCTATGTTGCAAATTTAAACAATCTCATAAAAGATACAAAATTTGCTAACGCATCATTTTATGAAATTCTAAAAAATAGCGAAGGCGGTCTTTACAACAACGTCGCTCAAGTTTATAACCACGACTTTTACTGGGACTGCATCGCTAAAAAAAGCGAGATGTCAAGCGAGCTAAAAGCTGCGATCGAGGCAAATTTCGCAAACTTCAAAGAGGAGTTTTTAAAGGCAGCTACAACGCTTTTTGGCTCAGGCTGGGCGTGGCTTGTATTTGATCCAAGCAGCAAAAAGCTAGAGATCGTGCAAACTAGCAACGCAAAAACTCCAGTGAGCGATGGCAAAGTGCCACTTCTAGTCGTTGATGTTTGGGAGCACGCTTACTACATCGACAACTTCAACGCTCGCCCAAAATACCTAGAGACATTTTATGAGAATATAAACTGGGAATTTGTTAGCAAAGCTTACGAGTGGGCGCTAAAAGAGGGTCTAGGCTCAGTTGAGTTTTACACAAAAGAGCTACATAAATAATATCTGGCGGGACTTTCCCGCCTTTAAATTTCTACTTTTATTCAAATTTAGCTATCAAATTTATCATTTTAAACAAGAGCGTAAATTCCCACTTTAGCAAATAACCTTTTTATAAATTTACAACCAGCATAAGCTAGCTCATCTTTAAATTTCTGTTTTTACATAAACTTAAAATCATCAAATTTATTAGCAAAATCACTTTTTGAAAGATATCAAATTCTCGTTTTGGCAAGTAGCTTCTTTTAAAATTAGTGCTATGGCGAGATATCTCACTATTTTTTCAAATTTGAGTTGCTAAATTTAGCAAGCAATAGGCGCAATGATTATAGCTTTGAAATGACATAAAATACTTGTTTTAGTGACCGCCCTATTTTAACTGGCAACTTTTTCTAAATTTAAGCAATCAAATGAAATCATCATAGCTATCTCGCATTTAAATTTAAAACCACCCTGATACTCAAAATGATCGCGGTCTTTACTGCTTTGAAAATGCCTCTAAGCATTCACGTTCAAAGGCTTTTGCTTTAAATTTAACGCAAATCAAAACCAACAGCAACTATCTTGCTCTTAAATTTCTCTATTTCAAATTTAATATGATCCAAAGCTACTTAAAACTTCAAAATAACTCCCAAACGCGATCATGACACTCTTGTTGGCACTCTAAGGCATGCTGACAAAGTAATAAAACAACAAAAACTGACTTTACGAGCTGTCTTACTAAAACCAAGCAACTCCACGCTTAAATTTAACTATCTCGCCTTTAAATTTATGAGTAAAACTTACTTTGATATTTAAGAAATGGAGCAGTATTTGTTACTTCAAAAAGCTATTCTGTATCAAGCAAGGGTGGCTTAAATTTCAAAGCCACCCAGCCAAAATCATCTCTTTGAAGTGTATAAATTTATCCCATTTTGCAAGCGTTTTAGCCCTTCAAGCACCCTTTCACGCTGCGTTGCGATATTCATACGAAGGAAAAATCTATCCCCCCTGTAAGCGTTGCCGTCATTTAGCCAAAGTCCGGCTTTATCGCGCAAGAAATTCATAAACTCACTCGAATCCTCACAAAACGCACTGCAGTCAAGCCACAAAAGATAGGTCGCACTTGATGGTAAAAGCTTCACTGGCAAGCCCTGCTCTTTTATGAAGTTTGCGACGACCTTTTTGTTTTCAAAAAGATACTCTCTAAGCTCATCAAGCCACGCTTCGCCCTCGTTAAACGCAGCGATTGCGGCGATGATCGCAAAGGCATTTGCCTCGCCAACCTCATCGTAGTTGATAGCGGCATTTAGCCTTGATCTGATCTTTTCGTTTGGCGTGACGACGGCTGAGCTTTGAAGGCCAGCTATGTTAAAGGCCTTTGTAGGCGAGATGCACGTGATGGAGTTATTCTTGCACTCCTCGCTCACGCTGATAAATGGCACGTAGCTTAGCCCAGGATCAGTTATGTCGCAGTGAATTTCATCGCTGATAACCAAAACATCGTGCTTGTAGCAAAGCTCTCCTATCTTTTTAAGCGTCTCTTTGTCCCAAATTTTGCCTATTGGATTGTGAGGATTACATAGAAGCATCATGGTAGTTAGCGGCTGGGCTAGCTTTGCCTCTAGGTCGTCAAAGTCGATCTCATAAGAGCCATTTTTATAGACGAGGTCGTTTGATAAAATTTCACGTCCGTTGTTTTTTATGCAGTTAAAAAAGACGTGATAGACAGGCGCTTGCACTAAAATTTGATCTCCTGGACTGCTAAATCTCCTAATAGCAGTTGAGATGGCCGGTATGACGCCAGTGCAAAAGCACATCCACTCGTTCTCTAAGCTCACGTTGTGACGTCTTTGCCACCAGCTCTTTATCGCTTCGTTCCACTCTTTTGGGATGAAAGAGTAGCCAAAGACGCCGTTATCAAGGCGCTTTTGCAAGACGCTTAAGATCTCAGGTGCAGCCTTAAAATCCATATCTGCAACCCACATCGGCAAAACATCGCTCTTCATACGCCATTTTGATGAGTTGGTGCCTTCTCTGCTTACTAATGTGTCAAAATCGTACTTCATAGCTTTTCCTTAAATAAAATTTTAAATCAATTATAACCCAAAAGATACTAAGATGGTTTAAAAATTTAATACCAATAAAGGAAAAATGATGAAACTAGCTCAGGCTCTCATCCTAAGATCTGACACGCAAAAGCGCATCGAACAGCTAAAAGTTAGACTACTTAGCAACGCAAAAACGCAAGAAAACGAAAGTCCAAGCGAAGATCCAAAGCTTCTTTTAAAAGAGCTTGACAAGCTAACAAGCGAGCTTTTTAGGCTCATTTGCTCTATAAATTTAACAAACTCGAGCGCTAAATTTGATGGCATGAGCCTAACTGAGATGATCGCTAAAAAGGACGCTTTAACACTAAAAGCAAACGTGCTTAGGGAGTTTGCAACAAGTGCTAGTCAAAAGGTCGATCTTTACTCAAATAGCGAGATCAAAATTTTAAGCACAGTCGATGTGGCTGCACTTCAAAAGCAAGTGGATGCGCTTTCAAAAGAGATCAGAGAGCTTGAGATGAAGCTTCAGGAGGCAAACTGGTCGGTTGATCTAGTAGAGTAAAATTTATGGTAAAAATTTAGCCAAAAGCGAGTAAAAAACCATACATTGGCAGCTTGCGAAGACTAGGCAAAAGCTTAAATTTAGTCTTAGCAATCTTACAAATGCAAATTTAAAAAGCACTTTTACTACCACTTACTGGTTTGGCTATATTTTGGGTGGGTTTGGGGAAAATTAATCTTTATCATGTAAAATTTCGTAAATTTTTAAAAAGGAAATTTATGAAACTAGACACTCTCATCGTAAAAGGCATCGAAGCCAAAAACAACCCAAACAAAGCGGTTGTTCCGCCAGTATTTTTAGCTAGTACCTTCGTGCAAGATGACCTTGAAAATTTTCAAGAATTTGCCTACTCACGTGGCAACAACCCTACAAAAAAAGCATTTGATGATATCTTTGCTAAAGTTGAAGGCAGTAAATACGCATTTAGCTTTGGCTCAGGCATGGCAGCAACAGCAGCTGCACTTAGCCTTATAAAAACAGGGCAAAAAGTCCTACTAAATAGCAACGTCTATGGCGGCACATATAGATATGTCACGACAGTTTTTGAAAGCCACGGCATAAAGAGCGAATTTATAGATGATCTAAATTTTTTAAGCGAAGATGACATAAGTGAGGATGTGGCAGCCATCTTCATCGAAACTCCCTCAAACCCTCTCTTAAGAGTGACTGATATTGCTAGAATTTCAAAGATCGCTCACAAAAAGGGCGCTCTAGTCATCGTGGATAACACATTTTTGACGCCTTACTATCAAAAAGTGCTTGAGCACGGAGCTGACATCGTGGTATATAGCGCTACAAAGTATATCGGCGGACACGCTGACGTGATCGCTGGTATCGTCACGCTAAACGACGATGCTTTAGCTGAAAAGATAAAATTTGCTAAAAACACACTTGGTGGCATCATCAGTCCGATGGACGCATACTACCTCATACGTGGGCTTAAAACGCTTAGCGTTAGGTTTGACAGACAAACGCAAAACACACATAAAATCATCAAATTTTTAGAGAATAATGACGCCGTTAGCGTGGTGCATTTCCCTGGCTCATACAGCGAGCAAGAGGCAAAGATGCAAGCGGCTCAAGCAAGCGACATCGGCGCTCTTATCTCATTTGAGCTTGATGAAAAATATGATATAAATAAATTTGTAAAAGCGCTAGAAATTTTTGATCTAGCAGTGAGCCTTGGCGGCGTAGAGAGCCTTATCTGCAGGCCTGCAACGATGACGCACGAGGCATATCCAAAAGAGGTGCTAGATAAGATCGGCATAAAGCAAAATTTACTTCGCCTAGCCATCGGCATCGAAAACGTCGATGATCTAATAGCCGACCTTGATCAAGCATTTAAAAAAGCTAAAAGATAAGGAGAAATCATGGCAACAACAAAATTTAAAGGTAGTGAGGTAAATTTAAGCGGAAATGAGCTATTTGTCGGCTCTTATGCGCCTGAAGCCAGAGTAGTAGCGCAAGATCTTAGCGAATTTAACGTGGGCGGAAATAACGGCATAGAGGTGCTTGTCTGTTTACCCTCACTAGATACTGGCGTTTGTGCGGCTGAGGCTCGTAAATTTAACGAAAAAGTAGCTGGAAAACACGGCGTAAAACTTAGCATCATCTCAAACGACCTGCCATTTGCGATGGGGAGATTTTGCACGACTGAGGGCATAGCAAACCTGCGCGTGGGAAGCGATTTTAGATACGGCGAATTTGCCCAAAACTACGGCATGCTGATGAGTGATGGGGCGCTAAAAGGCCTACTTGCAAGAGCAGTCTTTGTCATCAAAGATGGCGTCATCATCCACAAACAAATCGTCCCTGAAGTGACCCAGGAGCCAAACTACGACGCAGTTTTTGACGCGATAAAACAAAGCGGTGCTTGTGGCTGCGGCTGCGGCTGCCATTAAAATTTACTATGCAAATAGCCCAGCTATGATGGCAAAGAGCTGACTGCCCGTCACCACTAGCTCGCCAACCTCTTTTACATCTCTTAAAACTGGCCTTATAGAGGCTAGTTTTAGGCTTTGTTTTTCTTTTGCTCGTTCATTTTTCGGCGGCAAGTCTTGCGTGATGCTTGCGTATTTTTTGATGATCTCTATTACCCGCTTTATCTCATCTGGCAAATTTTCATCCAAATTTTTAGGTAGCGAGATATATAAATTTTCACGGCTTCTAGTCAGTAAGACGTAAATTTTTCTATAAAAAAGCTCCCTTTCATTTTTATATATGGTCTGCAAAAACGGCAAAAAGTTGTGGATGATGACATTTTGCGCTTCAAGGCCTTTAATAGACTGCATCGTCAAAACCTCTATATTTTTACCCTCTGGCAAGACGCTCTCTTTTATGGCACTTACAGCGACCTTACTATTACTTAAAATGACACTTGTTTCGCCATTTGGTAAGGCTTTTAGGCACTTTTTAAGCCCCGCAAATTCATCAAGCTCGGCTACTTTTATGCTGCCATCTTGCAAGATACACTGGATGTCTGAGATGAAGTCTTGATTTAGATAAAAGCTCTTTTTGTAGTAGTCATTTATCGCAGAGTCCTTTTGTAAGATCTCAAATGCGCACCTAGCGATATTTGAAGGCGTTCGGTAGACGTTTTTTAGATTTTTCACGCGACCTCTCATGTCGATACGCTCAAATTTTGGATGGTGAAAGATGTCGGCGATGTTGTTCATCGTGTATGTGTAAAATTTCTGCGCCTCGTCGATGAAAAATATGCAGTCCTTTATCTCCTCGTAGATGACGCGCATAAAGCCAGCTGGCATATCCTGGGTCTCGTCACAAAGGACGTAGTCGATCGGGTGCTTTGCAAGGTGGGCTTTAAATTTCGCTCTAAACTCAGCAATCGCTTCGTCGGTTTCATAAATTTGATACTTTTGGCTGATGTTTGTATTTTCATCCATGCCAAGCTTCGCTTCATCAAATTCTATACGTTTTAGCAGCGATATTATCGGATAGACAGCGATATTTTTGTTTGTAAATTTATCACCAAAGCTTGATTTGATATTTTGAGCCAAATTTTTATTAAAGCAAAGCACGAGAAATTTCTCATTTTCGTCACGCTCAAGCCTATTTGCGATAAAATTTGCAAGTATCATCGTCTTGCCAGTGCCTGCAACGCCCCTGATCACGCGAAACCCACCAGTGTAGCCGTTCATGATGCTAAGCTGCTTGTGATCAAAAAACATCACTTCATCTTTCGTGATTATCGGGATTATCTTTTGTTTTAGCCTGCTTTGATTGACAAGCATTTCTGAAATTTTAAGAAACTCTTTTTTGTTTGGCAGCGTGCTAATAGAGGAGTTGAAAAATTTAGCAAAGATGTCCTCGTCTGTTAGATCGTCTTTGAAAAAGGTGTGATTTTTTAAATTTAGATAGCTTGGATTTTTCGCGTAAAATTTACTAGCCTCGGCCTTGCTGATAGAGGGGAAAATGACCCTGTACTCGACATTTATAGGCACTTTTTTAAGCTCTGACTCTATCTTTGCAAGAAGCATTCTTTGATAAATTTTTACCTGCTCGTAAGGGTTATTTTCGTCCATTTGCTCAAGATCGCTCCAGTTTTTCACCTCGATGACGTAAATTCCAAGCGCTGGATGGAGTAAAAGCAGGTCTATCTCCCTAGATGAGCCCGCAGGATCGTCGATGCTCGCCTTTGGGATGAGGTAGTAGTTTTCATCACCTTTTTGGTTTAAAATTTTACCGATAGCCTCGAGCACATCGGCCTCACCCTGTTCACCTTTAAAGATCTTACTAAAAATGCTTTTTATGTTCATAAACCACTCCTTTAAATTTTTAACAACTTTGGTATTTTATAAATTTTAATCTTAGAGTTTGAAGCGGTGGAGCTATCAAGCTAGCTTTTTTGGTCCTAGCCAACTAGCAGAGCGGTTTTAATCATTTAAATATAAGCTCTTTTTTCTTTTAAACATACCAAAAATCATGGTTTTACCCTATACCATGCCACCTCTCTTGCCTTTTTAGCCTAAAAGTGACCTTCGTATTTTATCTCGCCTAATTTTTTTTACTATTAAGATACGCAAATTTTAGTTTTTAATTATTTATTGATTATTTTTCTAAAAACTTAGTAAATCCTGCTATTTTAGAGCTCTCGTGCCAGTTTAAATACCACAAAATTTCTTTAAAATTTAGAGAAGAAATGTATTATTTTAATTTTACTATCTTTGTATTTTTTATTTGTATTAAGTCTAAATTTTTCTTCTCAAAATATAAATTTTAAAAAGTAAGAAAACGACTGAAAAATTAAAAAGTGATTTGAAATTTGAAGTGGCCGGGAGATAGGGACACCTAGAGTGTAAAAACATTTTTCATTACTACAAGTACCTAAAAATGGGATTTCTATGGCATTTTTAAGAGTATAAATATTGACTCTTTCTGGGTAAAAAGATGTAACAAGTCTATGTAACAAGTCTAGCACCATTAATTCCTTTCCTCTGCGATATTTTATATAAAATTTCGTCCAAAATTTTAGACGATTTTTATTTAAATATATTAATCGGCAACCGCCAGGTTACCTAGATACTTAGTCTTTTGCCTGACGCTATCGCACCTTCAAGCGTGCTTAGCGTTAGCGAATCGTTGTCTGGGTTTAGTAGTCTATCGAGAGCGGCACAACTGGTTTTCATGAGCTTAGTCATCTTTGTTTTGGTTGCACATTCCAGCTTTAAGCTAACCTCCGATATAACCAACAAAAGGCTTTGTATTTACCGTATATTATATCAAATGCTCCAATTTCCCATCCTAAGCTCGCTTATATCTTTAAAATCTTTTTCGTTATTCGTAACCAAAATAAGATTATTGCCAAGCGCTACAGCAGCAATCAGCATATCCATATCGCCTATCCTTTTGTTTTTATTTCTCATCTCAAGCCTTATTTTACCATAGCTTGCTGCGCATTTACTCGTAAAATCCAAAACGCCGAAATTTGAGATAAAATCGCCCATCTGTAACAAGTATTCTATGATTTTAAGGGGCTTTTAGAGTATTTTTAATAAAAAACTTGTCCGATTATCAAGACAACTTTTTCTAGAATTTTTAGCTATAGAAATTTTTGTTTTAATAAAATCAAAGACTCTAAAGTGCTATAATCTACCCAAATTTAAAAGGACTTTTATGACTACCATGATAAACATTCAAACAACTGCAGACAATACCACTCTCGAAGCGATAAAGGCTCTACTTTTTAAAATAGATCCAGCTGCTATTTTTGAAGCCTATGGTGAGCAGCAAAACTATCTTAGTAAAGAGGACGAAGAGCATCTAAAGAGGATTTCTGATATGGATGATAAAGGAGAGCTAGAGTATGTCTCAATGGACGAAATGAATGCTCATGTAAATTCTCTTTTTAAAAAATACGGTGCTTAAATGCAGCAAATTCCTTATTTAAGCAAGGAATTTCTAAGCCAACTTGATGCCATTTTAGATTTTTACTCTAAGGATAGCGTTGAGACTGCTTGGACTTTTTATTGCGAGCTATTAGAAAGACTAAAAAGCATCTCTTATATGCCTTATAGATTTAGAAAAAATAAAACAATCAATAGAGAAGACACGAGAGATCTTATTTTTAAAGGATATGTGGTAGTCTTTCGTATAGAACAAGATCACATAAAAATACTTGCAATATATAAGCACAATATTACTCCTTACTCATAGAAATACGCTATTAGCTTAAATTTATAGAGGCTGTAGCTCTAAATTACTATTTAGCTCTTGCACCTTAATCTCCACAGGAAAGGCTATACCAAAGTGTTCAAGCTCTCTTTTTAGCTTGATATTTGTATTTGCATGAGTTATGACTAGATTATAAATTTCTTCTTTTACTTGCCTTATCTCTTCTCTTGCAAGCTCTATTTCACTATTCTTTTTGATAAGCTCTTGATTAGCCTTGCAAAGCTCATTTTTAGCAGTTTGTAGCTCCGTCTCTTGAGCTTTATATAAGCTTTCTTGATCGCTAAGCCTTGTTCTTAGTGTTTGATTTTCATGCTCTAGCTCTTCTACCTTTACTTTTTGCTCTTCGCTATACCCAGTAATGATCTCTATATATGTCTCATCTTTTTCGATGATAGCCTCTAGCTCTTCTAGTTTTTTCATAAGCTTATCATTTTCACTAGCCACTCTAAAAGCTTTTAGTTTCTTATGCTTACTGCCACCATCTCCTTTTATCATTCCCAGAATTTCAGCGTTTGTGTTATATACAGTTTTAAAAACGGTTTTATAGTCCAAATTTGGATCAGTTGTATTCTTTTTGAATCTTTGCATTTGGTTTCTGTCATTTACTAAGCTATTCCATTCTACATGAGCATGCTTTTGAAATATTGGTTCAAATTTTTCATATTCTAGTTCAGCCCCTTTTTCATAGTATTGCTTGCCATTTATGCTCTCTTTTATATGTATATAATAAGCCCTGCCATCCTTATCTGTAATGTATGTGCCACCTAGTTTGCCATTTTCATCATGAAATAGTGGAAATATCTCCTTGTTATCGCTCTTTCTCAAAAGGTGCCCCTCATCACTATGAATGTATAAATTTATGGGTTCAATATTTAAAATTTTGCTTACAGCTTTTATGGATTTTAGTAAGCTTGATAGTTGCGTATGCTCGTTTAGTCCTATGACGCATTCATAGTGACAGTTTTGTTTTAGTGGTTTTTTGCCCTTATGCTTATCTATCAACTTTATCTTGCCAAGATGTGATACTTCATACTTCATCTCATCTCTTCTTTTTTGCCATAAGTCATCGAAGCTAAGCTTATTTAATCTTATGTGCCTCACAGGCTTTTTCATGATGCCATATTTTTCGTTTAGATAGTATCCTGGCATTAGGTAGCTGGGTTTTTCTTCTCTGCTATTGTGAGCATTTGTGCGGTCACTAGCTAGCTCAAATGTTATGTTTGCTTGTTGGTTTTTAAACATATTGCCTCTTTAAATTTAATATCTATTGATAGTAATTATATGTGTTTGGGCAAAGATCATTCGTCTAAACCATTTTATTGCCCAAATTGGTTTAGAGAGCTCTAAACCTTTGGGCTCTGCGAGGCTTTTTAATGTAAAAGAGAGATTTGACCTACATTCTTTTAAAATATAAGTCATATTCTAGAGCTAGACTAAATGAGTCCTTTATGCCTTAGCTTGTTTGTGCATCATCTGCTACATAGGCATTTTTCTAATCGCATATTTTACGTATTTTATTTTTTATCTTTAAAGCATATCTTTACAGTATGTTTCTCCGCTTAGCACTTCGACTACTAGCGGATCACTTGATGATATAGTGCCTTTTATCTTATATCCACATAGACAGCGATACTATCTTTTTTCTTTTAAAAGAACATCTTTACCATATATCCTTCTATGGATAAAACAGCTTTTGTATCCAGCAATCTTATGGCCATAAACGCTGCAACCTTTATAATGTTTTCACATTATCTTTTTTATTTTATAGTTTCTAAAATCTTCTTAAGATACTTTTTAAATTTGTCAGCGAATATTTTATTATTGTTTCTTAATACACTGAGTATAAAAATTTTGTTTTCAGAACTATGTCTTATGATTCCTAACCCATTAAAGACGCCACTTTTAGCATAGATTAGAATTCCAGTGTTTGAACCGGCTTTCTTTGCATATCTTTTTATTTGTAGCAAATTCTTGCAATCAGTTTCACCTAAATTGGCATTACAAAAATGCCTATATTTAGCATCCAAAACAGCTAAAATTTTCCCTTCTTCATCTTTTATCGCAAAATCAGGTCTCAAATTTGAGCCTGGAATTTTATACTGAGTCTCTAGACTAAATTTACCGCCAAATTCGCCTAATACACTTCTTATAAGCCTCTCGACATAAAGTTCAAAAAGGTTGGGCGCATACAGTAAATAACCAAAATTTAGATTTTTGACGGCGCTTTCGTTCGTATATCTAGAATCTTGCAAAATGATAATCCTAGCGATTTGAAGGGCAATTTTGTAGTCTTTGTAAAGCTCGTTTATAACGGATTTTGAGTTCAAAGCCGTATCTATGTCTCTGATACTCTTCATCTCGCCATTAGCATTGGCTAGCAAAAAATTCCTTATTTCTTTGTCGTAAAGTGCGAATTTAGTGTTTTTTCTAACCAAGATATCGTAAGCCCTTAAAAGTACCCTTGCGACCACTTCGTCAGGCACTCGCGAGCTTTTTCGGCTTGAAATTTTACCCATAAAGGGCTGATCTTTTTTGATAAAATTTTTAACGTCAAGGCTTCCGTGCAGGGCGTAGTCTCTAAAAGGAATTTTCTTATAAACGCTTGGAAAGCCACTTAACTTGGCTAGCTTTAAGCGGCTGATAAACGAGGCGTAAAGGATGTGGTCCATAGGGATCTCGCCATTTATCTCGGCGACGCTACTGCCAAAGCTAAAAAACGACGAGTCGATAGTTTTAAAAAGCTCGGCTTCTAGTTCTTTGCCAAAGCGTGAGTTTATGACGTACTCTTGCCCCTCAAAGGTAAAACGGCCTATATAGTTGCCGAATTTAAAACCGCCATTCTCGCACTTTCTTAAAATATAGTGCGCATCTTTGTCGTCTTTTATCTTGGATTTAAATTTATCATGCCGTCCGTTTAAAAAAATGACATCCGTCTTATCTTTTGCCAGCTCATCAAAGGTTATTTCTTTTTGATGCTCGGCACACTTGCAACAGCTGTTATCTTCAAACATCGCACTAGCCTACGAAAATTTTCTTAGCCATCTTTAGTTTTTTCTCTACTTCGCCGTCGCCAAATTGCGTTCTGATATATTCTCTTAAAATCGGCTCTATATGCCTAGCCCAGATTTCTTTCTCATCCGTCGTTTCTTTTTTTAGAAAATACGAATGCCCTATCTCATAAGCTCTACCTAAATTTAAGCCACTAGTTTTTTCGTATCTTTTCTTATCCTTTTCTTTGTCAGATGCATCTGAGAATAATTTATTATAATCATCATCTCTGTTTTCGGCATTATTGTAAGACTGAATAGATCTTATTTTTACCCTAGTTTCATCTTCGTATTCAACTAAATATTTGAGTTCATTGGTGATGTAGTTATTTAAACTTTCACATTTTGTCTTGTAAGCTTCATCTGTCGCATTCTCTACAACATCATAATTACACTCCATCAAGACCCACGCAAAGCGCCTTCTAAGAGCCAGATCAAAGCAGTCGATGCTCTTATCCACGTCGTTCATCATACCGATGAAATAGATATTTGCAGGTATATAAAATTTAGTTTGCAAATTACCGTAATCAATACAAAGCGATTTTTTGCTAGCATCCAATGCTATTATGTTTTCCATAAGTGCAGAATTTTTTATTTTTATGGCACTACTTTTTCCGCGGTAATTCTCCTCCAAAAGCGATAACGTTTCGCCAAATACCGCCGCTATATCGGCTCTATTTATCTCATCGACTATAAAAAAGAAATTTTCATCAGTATTTTGTGCTGCTTTTAAGCAAAATTCTTTAAATATGCCGTTTGTCAAAGCTAAATTTAAATTTCCGTTTTGTATGCCGATCGGTTTTATGCCATCTATAAAATCCTCGTATTCAAAACCGCTATGAAACTGTATCCACTCGGTTCTAGTGCGGTTCGGATCTAAAATATCAAGGCAATCTTTTACGAATTTCGTCTTGCCGGTTCCAGGCGCACCGTAGTAGATGATGTTTTTTAAGTCATTTTTAGTTAAGCCATAAAAAGCTCCTGCTATTTTGCCAACCTGCCTCCAAATACCAGAGTTCCTATCAAATAACTCTTTATTGATATCGTCTAGGTTATTTTTAAATTTATCCCAGTCTATTTCAAGACTTTTTAGCGGTGTATAATTTTCTTTTATAAAAAGTTTAATCTTACAAACGAATTTATTTATTTCATAACATTCTTTTAGTTTTTCGGCTAAGGCATCATCTATATCTATACATTTTTGATCATGATTGTACGATAATTCCCAGGATTTATTGGTTAAAAAATTACCGCAGAAATAGTCAAGTAATTTTTTAAATATATTCATATATATGATAGTTTTATTGTCGGCATCTTTTAATTTAAAACTGCAAATTTCCAAAATTTCGCAAAACGCTTCATATAAAATTTCAAAATCCTCTTTTTTAAGCTCTTGAAATTTGTATAGTAAAATAGAGACAATTGTATTGAACTGGTCTTTTAACCCAAAATCACTATCTATTTTAAGTTTCTCAATATTTGGTATATAGTTACTAAAATTTTCAATTTCACCGCTTTTGCATAGATGAAACATTTTATTTGTTTCCTTGTAGCATTTTTCTAGTGTAGTTTCAAATTTGTCAGAAAAATTATTACCAGAAAAAGATCTTTTATTGGTTGCTTTTTGGTTTTCTTTTTTTGTATATAATATAATGTCCCCCTTGCAAGCATCCCAATCAAAATCCTTAAACACTTTCAAATTTCCCTTGCAGTCGACAACTCTGCTAAAAATTTCGTTTATTTTTACTATTTGTTCAGCCGTAAAATTTGTCATTTTATTCTCCAAAATTTAAAAAGCTCCCATAAAGGGAGCAAAAGGCTTTTCAAAGCGCCGCCATTAAGTCTGAATTTATTAAAAAAGAAATTTCAAAAATCAATCCTGTCGGACGCACCTCACGAAGTTGTGATAAGAAACGCTGTTCTTGCCAGCACTGCCATAACTGAAATCTACGGTCCACGCATAAAACGAGTATTCGGCGTGTTTAGTTTGGCTCCAGTAAAATGGATAGTTGGAGTCTATTATGTGTTTAAAAGCCGCATTTAGAGCAGGCTTATATCTACTTTTATCTGCTATGCTTAGTAGCTCTACTCTGGTTGGCAGCCTCCAGTCATTATATCCCGCTAGGCTTACTAGCTTGCAGTATTCCTGTGCCTGCTCCCACGTTCCTTCAAAGCTTTGTTTTTCGTCCTGCCACATTAATCTTCCCAATTTCTTTTCGTTACATATTACTACGTTTTTATCGTTATCTCGGTAGCACGTAGGACTTAGCACCTCTGCGTGGAGCAGTCCGCAAAGCAGTAAAGAAACGGCTATATGTCTTTTCATTTTTTATCCTTTCTTAAATTTTAAAATCAATACTGCCTGACGCACCGCGCGAAGAAGCGATCAGAACCGCCGCCCTCGGTAACGGAGCCAACCACGAAATCCACGATCCACCTAACAGACGAGCTGTCGTCCCCAGTAGAGCTCCAGTACCGGCCATAGCTTTCGTTCGTCTCATATGCGATGTTTTTAAAAGCTTTGTTTATAGCGGGCTTAAATCTAGTATCGTCAGTGATGCTTAAAAGCTCGTTTACTGTAGGCAAACGCCAGTCATCAAAGCCAGCAAAATTTAAATCATAGCAGTATCCTACGGCTTCGCCGTGAGCCATCGCATGTGGCAAATCACCATCTTGCCACATCAGTTTATATATATCGTCTCTAACAACTTCCAAACGGTCATCTCTACTAAAACCAGCTGTGATCCCTGGTGCCTTTTTGTTTGCAGTAAAGTCCGAACTCAATGTCTTTTCACTTGTAGCTGTGTCTGAGCTCAATGCCTTTTTGATCAATACTGCTGGGTTAAAATCAAATGCGGAGCTACTGCATAGCAAAAGGGCAAGCGCAAAGCAAATTTTCTTCATTTTTATCCTTTCTGGGTTAAATTTACGTCTTTGTTTTCATAATTGTCCAAAGCTTGCATTATTTTGTCGAAGTTGTCTCTTTTGATACCGAAAAACACCGGGAGGATATCGGCTAAACACCAAATAGAAACGATAAGGTATAGTATAAAAGAAAAAGTAATTTCACTTTCGCTGTTATGATATATGCCTGGTATGGTAAATGCGATAGCCACGATAAAATAGCTTAGCTTATTTATTGCGAGATTCTTATTGCCTTTGTAAAATCTGTCCGCACCAACGTATCCTATAAATAAGCCCGTTACGGGAGATTTGAGCCTAGCCAAAGTAGGCGATATATCTGATTTTATACCTTTTGCCTCAAGCTTCTGCATTTTATATTTGATTACCATCAGGCTCATATCCGGCACTTTACCTTTAAGCGTCAATAAAAAACCACCATCCATTTTTATCCTTTATCACTAAAATTTCATTTGCAAAACTGTTTTTGTATCTGATATAAAAGCCGTAAAACAGTATCGCCACATCGACCCGTGATCAGCCAGCCAACTGCGTCGAATTCGCTCGTTAAGCTTTAAGTCCGTTAAAAAAATCAGCAAAAGCTAAGTTGCAGCATCCAAACATCTCTTCGCCATCACAAGCTTTTTCGTAAAGTTGTATTGCCTTATTAATATCTTTAGTTACACCATTACCATAGTAATAAGCCTTACCCAGCTCAGCGCAAATTTTAAAATCACCATCTTGACACTTTTCTAGATCTGTTATACTTTGTGATTTTTCTGCTTTTATACTTATGCTTGTCCATAGATGGTTCCACCATCTTTGACTTTCATAAAAAGCATTTTGGCGTATATCCATCTATGGAAAGTGTAGCTTTGGCTTGAAGTAAATTTAAACTAAAAGCTGTAATTATTAAAACTTTTATTATATTTTTAATCGCTATCATCATTTGTCCTATCTAAAACTAAAAGTATATGTTCCGACATTTGTTGGGACAACTATCTCTAAAATTCTATCTTTTTGACATATCATTAAAGACTTTCTAGCATCTCCATATTCAAATGCAAGCTTATTGTTTTCTTCGGCACCTACACCCAATTTTCTAAAATCATTTTTTTGCTGTTCATCAGAGCTAATAAGAGTATCCATAGCAGCCCCAAATAATCCTGCAAAAGCATTACCATATTTTGCAGTATCATTCTTTGTTTGCCTATCCCATATTTCGTCATGATCATATATTACACATCCAGCTTTGCCTTTATTTACCACTATATTAGGATAATCAACTATAAGTCTGCCATCATAAAGAGAAGTAATGATGAGATCAAACCAAACTGCAGTAGGACCTCCTTTTTGTAACCTTACTTCCATTGGTGCAGCTCCAAACACAGCTAATGGCAAGCTAGCTATTAGCAAACTTAAAAACATTTTTTTCATAACAATCTCCTTATTTGAAATTCATTCATTAGGTTAAAAATAATATAAGAATTATTCTTATTGAATACTTAATTCATATAGTATTTTTTTATCAACTATACTTCTTAAATTTAGAGCAATTTTAAAGAGTGTAAAATGCAAATTTATGAAAGAATAAATGCGATCCTAAGAAGTAAAAAGTTAAAGAAAAAGGACTTTGTCCAAAAATTTATAGATCTTGAACCTAGGCTAAAAAGCACAGGTGAAGTGCCGTCTCTGCCATCTATATATAACTACCTCAATGGAAATAGAGAGATCAAAGCCGAGCTTATACCTTATATAGCAAAAGCCCTTGAAGTAAGCGAGCAAGAACTTTTTATAGACGACCTTAATATCTCAAGCTTTTTAAAAGATATGGTCAATAAATGTAATTACAATGACAAAGAATATGAAAATTTACAAAACATAAGTCGTATCATAGATCTTTGTCAATATGCTTCAGAGCCACTCCTATCAAGGCTAATAGAAATTCTAGAGAAAAACAAAGAGCAAACGCTAAGACATATGAGAGATATTTCTCTTTTATAACCACCTTCTACTCGCCACAAAGACAACCATACCTAGAAACTATGTAGTTAGAATAAATTTTATATTAAATAAAGTTCGCATTGAATAATATACTTGTAAATTTTTACTTATAGAAAAAGGAGTTCTTGATGAAAAAGGCATTATTTATTGTATGCTTTTTCGCTAGTATGGTATATGGATTAGAAAGAGGTGCTACTAGCAATTTCAAATACATTATAGACACAGGTGTTCAATCAATCTATGTTCTTAACGGTAACTTGTCGTTTCAGCTTGTTTTTAACTTTTTTGATTCGCAAAGAAATGAGAAGGATAACTTTGAGGGATGTTACGACTACCGCAATATGGGTGAGGTAATAGTAGATGGACAAAAGGCAGAATGCGCCAAAAATGGTAAAGACATTGAGTGCTTCAAAAAAGATGGATCTGGCAATAAAGTAAAAGCTCTTGTAATAACACCAATACAATACAATAAAGATAAGCCACAAGATTCGAGCTATTGCGTAAAGACACAAAACGAATGTTTGCCTCTCACAAAGGTTTTGGAGCTGAAGTCTATGTTTGTAAAAAACTATGATATTAAGCTTACACCGGATGAGGAAGATCTGATTAGAAATATGGATGTGTGTTATACGGGGCCGTATGGTGTTTTAGATAGTTATAGAAAAAGTAGTTTAAATTCCAGTGAGCATATGATAGGTCATACAAATATTTACTTCTCTTCACCAGACATAGCGATCGAAGACACTTTAAGCTATATGAATACTACTGGTAATGCAGTAGGAGATTATAGATATGTAAAGATGATAAAAGATGGTAAAGAAAAGGATATCCAAGACTTTTTTACGGTTGATAAAGAAAGTTTAGAGAGACTATTGGGCGAAAAAGGTGTTATAGATCTTAGTTGCGGTAGGTCTTGTTTTGTTCAGAATATGTATATATTTAATGGAAAGATGTATGTGGAACAACGCTATGGTGATCCCAAAGTAGTGCCATATAGATTCATAGAAGATATACTGTCAAAAGAAGGCAGTAAATACATCAAAAGATATTATTAAAGGATTAGAAATGTCTATTGCAATTACAATATTAATATTTTTTGTAGTTTCAGTTGTTATTTATGGTATGTATGAAAAATCTTTTAACAAATGTCTTAACCTTGGTCCTAATGAGTTTGTAGAAAGAAAATTTTTGTTAAAAGCAAGTTCCTTGGACCTTAGTAAAATATTACTTGGATCAATATTTTTTACTATAATTATAGTAGATTTAGTTGAGCATTTTTTTAACAATCCTATCTTAGCTTTTTCTGCTGGCGCAATTTTTTTTATTTTGTATGCCATATATATAATGAAGACATTTATCTTTTATATAGGAAGTGGAATAGTTATAACACAACAAAGGGTTATAGTGATTAAATCATTTAAGCCAACTAGCTTTAATATAGATGAAATACTATATGCCAAAGTTTCTGAAAAAGACGAAAGAGCTATAAAAGATGAAATGGCGATAAAAGATGAGATAACAAAAAATGCAATAACTATAATGGACATAAATGGCAGACAAGAGACAATAGAAAATTTTCCTGATGCAAATATAGTCAGACTGGAGATAATGCAAATTCAAAGCATGCGAGCACGGGAGCTAGAACGAGAGTTGGAGCGTTTAAAATCGCAAAACAATCAAAACTAAATTTAGTATATTTGCTACTTTAGGCACTATATAAATGCTTAAAGTAGCATAAATCACTTTTATTTTGCTAGATCACATATAGCCTTGTAACCTTTTTCATTTTTACTCCTTAATAAAATTTGTTTTACCTATTTACTCCACTCTTTAGGGGCCTCTTGTAGTCTCTTCCATTTGACAGACGAGTCACATACGGAGAAATCACCAAGTTCTATTCTTTTTTTAGATTCTAAAGTCTTATAAAGCATTATGCTTTGTGGGTTACCTGGCAAGACATAATCTTTGCTGCTTACACGGATCGCTCCGGTTTGGGAAGATACATTGAGTAATTTGTGATAACATTTTTCTAGTGTCGTATATTCATCATTTCTTTCAATGTAAGGACTTATAAAATCAGTCTTAACTGGGAAAATTTCTAAGTAATAATAAAAAGTTTTATTTCCATTTCCCACAAAATCGACCTCAGGACCATAAGAAATATGATAGTATATTCCGCTATCAGAACTTATTTGCGATTTGGCGGATCTATCTGTTTTTTGCGTTTTGCCACCTTTGCTTAGTGACGTTACACAACCACTTAAAAAAAATATTGCTAAAAAAGCAAGCGCTAAATTTCTAATCATCTCATTTTCCTCTTTTTGTTTTTAAGATATATTACTGAGTAATCTTCTTCAAAAAAGTTTCTACGAAAATCCGCAGAAATCCAGCCTCTATTGTCTGCTTCGCTTATGTCAAGTAAAGGAAGTTTTCTTAGCTCCTTTTCGTAGCTTGCTATCGGACTACTTTCTGAAATAACTCTACCTGTTGCTTTATCAATATGCCACACGCTCAAATAAGTTGACATCATATTATTACTGCAATTAATGGTAGCTATTCTTTGTATATTTGGATATTTTGTTTTAGATGGGTCTTCTACGTATAAGCTTGAATCCCTGCTAAGACTTTTATATGTATATTCATAGTTAAAGTCCACACCATTACTGTCTCTTACATATATAGATCTTGAGTTTGTAATAATAGGACGACATACTGGCTTCTTTTTGGGAGCCATAAATTCATTCATGTCTTGTGCTATACCATTGACTAAAGCCTCCAGAAAAGCTGCATTGGCATTGGTGCCTATCAGCAATAAAAATAAGGTAAATGCTATATTTTTTACCATAACTCCTCCTAATAGTTTTACTATGTGAATAATTATACCTAATTTTATATTTATTTGAATAATTTTTACTATTTATTTATGACTTAAATATTTTTGCTTTGTTTTTTGGAAAACTAATAAAAATATAGGTAGAATTTTGGTGGATGTAGCTTATTGAAATACTATAGGTCTATTAAAAACTACAAGGATAAAGTATGTCATTCGAGGTCGAATATAAACTTTTTAATGGTAGAAGCAAAAAGCAACCAGATAAAAACCTTAAAATAGATCAAACACCTATTTTAAACTCTCTTGTAAATACATATGCACTCTCTCTTTTTGTTGGTAAATTTTATGATTTTAGTAAAGAAAATGATCTATCTATACTTAAAAAGATGGTTGACGAAAAAAGAGACAGACAGACTAAAAAATTTATGGATGAAGTTTGCAAAGTTTGTGGTAAAGACGAAGATCTAATAGTAAATGTGCCAAGACTTCGTAGCTACATTAAAAATTTTGATGAAAAAATAGACAGCAAAAGAAAGCAGATAAATACAAAGCTAAAAAAAGTATGTGAAGAGTTTTTTGCGCTTATAAAGCTAGATCAAAATTTGGTACCGAGCCAAAAACAGCATATAAATGATAAAAATAGTTACATCCTAGCTCCAAATGATGACCTAGAAAAGCATGTAAAATCTCTTAAAAGTAGGTCAATAGACGATGATGAAAAATTTACATATATGCAAGATGCTGCTTTTATAATGATGTGTTTAAACCTAGGGGAGTACTTTTGGAAGGGCAAATACAAAGACTTTTCAAGTAGCCAGCCAGATGGTATGCCGCTTTATCTTTTAAGCTATGTTTATGACGAGGCAAAAGTTCAGAGATTTTTAAAATGCATGAATGTTTTGATCATAAAAAGAGGCTTTGTGATGGGGCTAGATAGGGACAATCAAACGCTAGTTTTTAGCAATATGGGATCAGAAATTTTTGAGCTTGAAATTTTTAAAGATAGATATATAAGTTTTAGAGAAGATGATGCCTTGGTTATATTTTCACCCGCATTTTTTGGTAACTTTGATCAAATTTATGATGAAATTTGGAAAATAAAGCAAAATGTGATAAAAATAAAAACCACCCCTACTAAAAAGCACTTAATATCTTTAGACGATAGCTTGCTTTTAGACCCCGAGCTTATATATAAATCCCTTAAAGATGAAAATATCTTTGTATTAAGCAAATTTAAAAAAGAGTTAGACAATCTAAAAAATGATCTTTCTTACAAAAATTTTGAAATAAACAAAGATAGATACGCAAGGCAGTGGCTTATAGATGATATCTACGGACTATATCTTGCCACGCATGCTCCTTTTAGATACAAAAACTCTAAAGAGCTAGCTAAAATTTACTTCGAGGATATTCTTGGAAAAAGCTTAAATTTATTCATCGATGAAAAAAGATCTCCTGCTTTAGGACATCACATAGACGATCTAGAGCTTTTATAAACTACCAAGCCACCGGCTCTAGAAGCAATAGGTGGAATTTAAAGACTCATCTACTATCTTAAACTTCTCTCACAAAAACCAAAAACAAGGAGAGAAGATGGCAGAGTTTGACAAGTTAAATTTCGCCGACATTCACATGAGCTTGCTAGCTGATAGAAATATCTTTTTATATGGGCAGATCGATCAAGAAATTTGCCTAACTACACAAAAGACACTTTTGTATCTTGACAGCGTAGATCAAAGCGACATAAACATATATATAAGTGGCCCTGGAGGCTCGATATATGATGGCTTTGGACTAATCGACTTTATGAAGACCATAAAATCACCAATCAATACATTTTGCGTGGGGCTAGCTGCCTCTATGTCTGCACTCATATTTTTAAACGGAGATAAGCGCTATATGCTGCCAAACTCAAGCCTCATGCTTCATCAGCCTCTTGGCGGCGCATCGGGTCAGGCAAGTGACATCGAACTAATTGCAAATCAAATTTTAAAAATCAAATCAAAAGTCAATGAGATGATAAAGGCTAACAGCAACCTAAAAATAGCAAAGATAGAGCAACTCACCGATAGAGACTGCTATATAGACGCATCATCAGCCATTGCTTATGGTCTAGCTAATGAAATAATACCAACTAATAAAGGAGAATAATATGTCAGTTTTTTCACTAATTAATAATACAAAAGGTGCAGCCCTCTGTGCTGCCTCAAACGCTCTTAGCATACCTATTAGCTTTACGCATGCGATGATAACAGGGCAAACAGGTTGCGGTAAGACCACTTCAGCGATCCTGCCAGCGATGGACGAACGCATAAAAGTAGGGCATGGGATGCTTGTCTTTGACTACAAAGGAGTTGAGCATAAAAAGGTTAAATTTCTAGCCAATAAGCATGGCAGACTAAAAGATGTCGTAATGATAAATGTGCCATGGGGAAACAAAATAAACATAATGGATGATGCAAGTGAGAGCTTATTGATGAATTTCTTTCAAAAGACATTTGGCACAAAGCGTGATCCTTTTTGGGGAAATTTAGCGGCAAATATCGCTACAAAGTCCCTTTCAACGATGAAGGCGATATGTGACCTTACGGAGCAAGGTTTTTGCACCCCATATATAGAAAATAGAGCAAAAGATATAAAGCCAAGCTTTGCAAATTTATGCAAATCAACCCAGCAGCTAGGTGACTTTAAAAAATTTTATGCCTTAGTTAAGCTGGTAGATGACCATGTAAAAAGCGACACGGCATTTGCAAAAGGTATAAGCAAAAGAAGACACTTGGCTAACTCTTTAAATGAGAAAATTTGGGCATTAGGCGAGTTTAATGAAAAATCTGAAAATTTCATACAAGCTTTCAAGGAGTATGAAGGTGTAAGAAATGATGAAGAGTCACAAAAAGCAAGACTTTTCTCAAACTATACATTTATGCTTTTTGCCTTGCAAAGCATAGCTGACGATGAGATGCTAAACTATCATGGCAACAGCATAAGCAAGCTACTAAATGAAGGAAAGATAGTCGTTGTAAATTCTCAAGGGCTAAAGGATAGTGCGGTTGAGCTTATGTTAAATTCCACCCTTTCAAATATGGCGCAACGCATAGCAAACGAAGAGAAGGTGCCAGTTAGTATCTTTATAGATGAAGCGCAGCGTGTGCTAAATCCATCAACGGACCTGCACGCTGACGTGCTAAGAGAGGCTAGGGTCGAACTCATACTCGCCTTTCAAAACGAAGACGTGCTAAAAAGTAGCCTTGGTAGCGACTCAAGATATAAAGAGCTGGTGGGAAATTTAACCAATCAATACTTCTTTAAAAACTCGGTCAGACAATACGCCAGCGGAGAGGATAAAGACTTTAGCAAGTTAAAAAAATTTGAGTATTACCACGATGGTAAAATTTATAAAGCTTCGCCTATATTTATAGATGAAAATGACCTATTAAAGGCTGAGCTAAGCTACCAAAAAGAGCTTGGCATCGGTAGTAGTTTTACTAATGTAGCTCTTGGAGATAATGAAATTTTGGTATATAACGAGCAGCTATTTAAAAGGCGCTCTTTGCTCATCAAACAAGACATAGTGACAAAAAAGAAGTCTGAAGTGCCAGTGCTAAATCAAAAACTTGATGCGCTGCTTAAAAAGCTAAATGCTTTAGTTCAAGAAGCAAATGAAGCAAATGAAGCAAATGACGAAGATAAAGAGCTCTGGCAGTTTTTATAAGATGTAAATTTACTCATGGGAGAGCTTCCCATGAGTGTTTAGTTGCTAAAATATTGATTAAGTATATCTAGTGCTTTCTTGTCGCCTAGTTTATAGTATGCTTTATTTAGCGCGTCTTTTGCCTCTTGTTTTGCATTGGTATAATTGCCATATTTGCATAATATTTCGCCTAAATTTGTGCATCCTCTAGCATAGTTGTAGTCATAACAAGATTTTTTGAAGTAAGAGTATGCGTTTTGCATATTTTTTTCAAAGCCAGCGCCATCTCTATAATTTACACCAAGGTAGTTACAACCTTTACCACTTCCTGCGTCACAAGCTTTTTTATTATATTTATTAGCCAAAGTTAGATCTTTAGTTATTCCATAGCCATATTTATAGTTATAGCCAAGACTTGCACATCCATCAGCATCGTTATTTAGATCGCAAGCTTTTTGATAGTATTTATTAGCTTCTTTAATATCCTTTTTTATACCATCACCTTCCCCGTATCCAGCACTAAGGATAAAGCAGCTCTTGTCATCTTTTAGATCGCACCCTTTTTTAGCAAATTCGATAGCTTTTTTTAGATCCTTAAAGATGTTTGCGTCATCCTTAAAAAGTTCACTTGCATACCCACAAGATTTAGCCATACCAAGATTACAAGCTTTTTCATAATTTATGGCTGCACTATCTATCTTTTTTTCAAGCCAATATAGATTGGCTAGATTTTGGCAAGCAATACCAATATTAAGATCACAAGCTCTTTGAAAAAACTCTTTTGCTTTATCTATATCCACCAAGACCCCATCTCCATTTTTATAATTAATGCCTAAATTATTACAAGATCCGCCATCTCCTAAATTACACCCCATTTCATAATATTCATTTGCTTTCTTGTAATCACCCTTGTTGTTGTATTCTAATCCCATTTCAAAGCAAACAAGACTATTGTTTAGAAGGCATCCATGTTCGCCGTTAAAAACTGTATTTGCTTTAGAGGCATCAACATTTTTATATATCTCATAAGCTACTTTTATATTTTTTTCAGAGGGATTACCTTTTAGTAGATTGCCAGCTAAAGCCTTGCAAGCTTCTTTGTTATTATTATTACATAGCTTTGTATAGATCTCATTTGCATGCTCTAGGTCGTTTTTTTGTTCATAATCTTTAGCCAGTTTTATGCAGCCATCGCTTATCCCTATCTCGCAAGCAATTTTTGCATCGTCTTCAAGTGCTTTTTGCTTATCGCAAGCTTGCGTATTATCTAATTTGCAAGATGTTTTGTAGTATTCATAAGCCTCTTTATAATCTACATTTTTTATCTTCTCTAAAGTAAAACTACTAGTTTGATAGTCGCCATGTTCATAAATCAGGCCTAGTTGATAGCAGGCTTTAGAGTCAGATTTGCACTTCTCTTTTAGAAGACTTATTGCTTTGTCTGCATACAGCTTTGCTGCAGTGTCATGCTCCTTTTCATAAAAGTATGCCAACTTCATACAACTATCACCATTTTGATTTTCGCATTCATTTTCTAGACTATAAATTTCATATCTACTTGGATTTCCTAAGAATATAAATGCAGAAGCTACCGCTACAGCAAGTATAAAAATAGCTATAGCATATATAAATTTATAGTTTTTTATATGCTTTTTTAGTTGCTCTTTGTTTTCTCTTTTTTTAGCTTCCTCAGCAAGTCTAGCTTCTTCTAACTCACGCTGTCTTTGCTCTCTCAAGCGAATTGCCTCTTCTTCTTTTTCTTTTCTTAGCTGCTCCTCTCTTGCTTCTTCTTCTAACTTTCGCAGCCTTTTTCTTTCATTCTCTTCTTGCTCTTTAATGATCTCTTTTTTGGTTTTTGGCATAAAGTGCAAAGTTTCACCACAAAATCTACACTTGGTGGCATTTGTCTTTACTTCTTCTTTACAAAAAGGGCACTGCGTTTTTAGTTGTGTATCGCAGATTGGACAAAATTCCAAGTCCTTTTCTATTTCTTCAGCACAAAAAGGACATTTGACTAGATTGTTATTCATGCCCAAATCCTACTAAAAAAATAGTCTTAGAGATATCAATTGTGCAATAAGCAATACTAAAAATGCACCAATTGCCCAGCCATAATTAAATTTAACTGTTTTTACTGGAAGAACCTTATTTGCTATTGCACCCGCTATGATTTGTGCCACGGTCAAACCGATTGAATAAACCACATAAACAATATTAATCATTTCCATACTATCATTTTTTATGCCTATACTAATCAAGAAATATAATAAAACTGTTGATATAGTTGCTAGAGATATATATAGCAGGTTATCATATCCAGTATAGTATAGAGGCCCAAACAAAAATGCCCAAAAGTTGAAGCCTTGTGGCTTTAGGATTACTTCTCCATCCCACGTTTTTATAAAACCAAGCGGAATTTCATTATTATTTGCTTGGTTTTGATATGGGGGATTATTCGCCATATTTTTTTGGCTATTCATTTGTTCTCTTGCTTGGTTTTTGGCTTCCTCATTTAAGAAGCTACCACAAAATCTGCATTTAATAGCATCTTTGTTAATTGTCTCACCACAAAATGGACAAAATTTAGTCTCCATACTACATTCCTTTTTTATTTTTAAAGAATAGAACTATTCAAAGTGAATAATTCTATTTAACTTTTACTAAGCTCATTCTTAAAAATAAGCATAGCTTTAATAAATATAAGAAGGCATGGACTGCTTGAAGCCATATTGCATATCTAAACCTTGTGGTATTTTAAACTTGTCTAGAATTTTTTTAAACTCATCAAGTTTTTTATTGAATTTTTGATAAATTTCGTCAAATTCCTCTTTGTCTGTGCAGCCTATGGACTGACAAAAGAGCCCAACTAGCTTGCCCCTGATCTTAAAGACTTCATCGTATAGCTCTTTACAAAAATCAAATACATTTTGGTAAGTCAATGCCTCGCCTTGTTCGCCACCTATTGTGAAATCACTCGTTTCTGTAGTAAATTCGCCAAGAGATGAACCGCTTAAAACAAAAGGACATTCTTGTTTTAAGCCCATGATCGTCGCATCAAGCCAATCATTAATAGTCTCAAACGGATCATCAAATATATAAAGTTCCTCCGAACAAGCAGGTCTGAACAAAAGTTCATTATTATGAATTGTTATCATTTTTTATCCTTTTTATTATTTTTATTTGATTTTATATGGGGTATTTTATTACTTGGTATATCTAAGTATTTGAAAATACCTGAATATTCATCAAATGCTTTTATGTCTCTTAGTTTAGGTTTCAAAAGTTGAGATTGGGCGTATATGTCAAGAGCGTCGGAGAGATTATAACCCATCATTCCCCTAACTAGGTCATTATATTCTTCAAGATTCTTTCTATTGTTTTTATTTGTATTGTGGCCTAATTCATCTGCAACATTTACAATGGAGTCACTTATGTTGTTTATATGATCGTATTCTACTAATTTCTTAGCAAAGTTGCCTCTCAAGCGATGATCACTAACTTTTTTATCACTTATAACTTTTCTTATGCAGCCATTGGCTTTTTTATTAAAAGACTTTATTGTAGGGTATTGTTCTTTTATGGCTTTAACCCATTTATAATTATGTAAGTCTTTGATATTTTCATGTAGGACAATTACTCTTTTGGATTCGCTACTGCATTTGCCTTTTGCTGTATCTATAATGACACAATTATATGCTTGCTTATTCACTCTTTTTTCGCCACGTTTCTGTGTTCCATCTTTAGAATTTAAAAGACTACCTTGAAATTTTTCAGCTACAATTAAATTTATATCATTTATCCCAATGCTTTTACTATCAAGAAATTCTTGAAGTAGTTTTGATACAAATCTGTATTCTTTTTTTGTGCTTTCGCTAAACTTTTGTCTTGATCCAACACTTTCTAAATAGTTTTCAACTAAATCTTCTATCGTTGTTATATTTAGTGAATCTTTGTTAGGTTTGATTGGCTTTATTTTGGTTTTCTTTTTCTTTTCTTTATAGTTTAATATCTCTGACACGATATAATGTGGTATAAAAGCAATAAGCCCATCTTTTACCTCTACTGTATTGCCACTAGGAATTTCTTTAGCATTCTTTTTCTTATGGGCTGGTTTTTTCTCTGGTGCAGCTGGACAAAAACTATTTATTAACTCCTCTACAGGTAGATCATCATCTATTGGGACGGCAGGTCTTTGGGTAGTATCGGCCTTGAATTTTAAGGCACTAAGTCGCTCATCTATTATATTATCAAGCTTTTTAGCTCCAGGCAAATGGACAGAGTATGGGAATAGGCCAAAAAGATTAAAGCATATCTTTAGCCAGCAATCTTTACTCTTATCAGTTGTGGCTCTCTCATATCCCTTTGTGAGACAATATTTTATATCATCAGATAGTTCTTTTATCTTGTCTTGATAATGAAACTTTATTCCTAGATGATTTAATTCATTAAAATCATCGACTTCAAGTTCCTGTTTAATGTCTTTTGTCATGAAAAATCCTTTAATGGAATGTTTATATATAATTATACCTATCAAGTTAAATATTTTAGGGTATTTTTAAATAATTAGTAAATAAAAAATATCAAGCCCCTTTAATGCCTCTTTTTTAGCCTTCAAGGACACTCCTTTTGCATATGTATTAGTTGCTAGGTCTGTGCTATGTCCCAAAAGAACTGAAGTCAGGTCTGCTAGGGAATTTTCCAAACAATAGTCTTTAATGGCTTTTGCGAAATTGCCACGTAGTCTGTGAAAATTAACATTTGCACTTGGGATAGATTTATGAATGTGTCTATTTAGGCGCTTTCCAAAAAATCACTACTCTCTTTTCCTTTCTTGATTTGCTCTAGCCACTTTAAATCACCCAAATGCTCAATATTCTTATGTAGTGGAATTTGCCTATATTTGCTAACGCCTCCTTTTTGCTTGGCAGTCTTAACATTTATAAATTTTATGCCATCTTCTTCGCCTACACTTTTGCTATCAAGTTGCCAAATTTCATTAAGACTTAGCCCAGTATGAAGGGCAAACATCATATAGTTTTGTAGATCAAGTCTTTTTGTGTCAAAGATTATCATTAGTTCATCTATAGTGAAATTATCTTTTGGTGACTTCTCATCGGCTGGAATTTTAAAAGATGTTTATGTATATTTTCACAAAAAAAGAGTGCTAGATTGGTGGATATTTATTTTTAGAAAGATATTATTGAAGTTGTATGTCTAAAAAGCACTTGGTGTATATCTAACAGTAATGATTATAACGGCCTTATCTTTTTCATTGATCCTATAAATCACTGTGTAGTTTTTAACAAATAGCTGTCTATAGCCCATATTGGCATATCTGCCAACTTTTCTAATAGCACCACGATTTGGCATCTCATCTAGACTAAGGATAGTGTTTTTGATAGCCTCTAGCGTAGAGTTTGCAGCACCTGACGAGAGCAAAGATAGTGCGATATATTTATAAATCGCCTCAAGCTCTTCATAAGCTTGTGGTGAGATAAGGACTTTATACTTACTCAAGATACTTATCTTTTAAACTAGCAAAAACGTCTTTTGCTTCTAGCATCTTTGTATCTGCTGTTATCTTAGCTTCAGATGATGCGATGGCGCTATCTATATCGGCTGTGGCTACTAGCTTATCGTATGTCTTTATGCTCATCACAACCAAGTCGCCATAGCCATTTTTAGTTACAAATATTGGTTCATCCTTGCTATTACATAGCTGTGAAATTTCATTTGTATTTCTAAGCTCTTTTATAGGTACTATTTGAGGCATATGCTATTTCCTTTTAATAATATATCATAATTATAGCATAATTGTGATATGAATTTAGATGACTTGCCCAACTAACTTGGCAAGCTGAAAGAAAAGCTCAAGTAACAAGCATGCAGTATTTATTTTAAAATACCAAAGAGTTACACTCTCTAGTTTTCTAACGCTTATCATTTTTCTCTGTTGCATAGCTAAACTATCTATCAAGTGTCATGTCAAGCATTTTTCACTTTTAAATAGCAATAATAAATTAATAATATTATAAATACAATCACAATAAAATATCAAAAACAGTAGTGGTGGCTTAATATGCAAAACAACGAAATAAAAATAACCTACTCTTGCGAAGAGACATTAAAAAAGATAAAAGAGTATATGGCTGATGCAAAGAGCGTGACGCTTTATACGTCTAGCCTAAATTCACTCACATCATACTCTAACGGCATAGCTAATGAGATCATATCTAATCTAATATTTTCTAAGAAGAGAGATAAAAAAGATGTATCGATCGTATCTGACTTTTATATAGACAAAGAGAGCTTTACTGATAGCAAGCTAAATAGAATAAGAGAATTTGAATATAGAGATATACCAGTAAAGATTGTCCATAAAAAAAGTGCAGTTGACAAGTTTTTTGCAAATTTAAAAGAGAAGATAAGCCCCATAAAAAGTAAAGCAAGATATGAAGCTGAACTTGAAGCTGCTCAGGATGAGCACGAGAGAAATTTGCTAAAAAGCATGGGCGAAACAAAGACAGAAGCTATAAGCTTTTATGATATGTTTGAGGTCATAGTATCCAACTATGATGACGCCAAAGATATCGTAAAAGAGTGCCTAAATACCTTAAAAAATGATCTACTAAGCGATGCTAGCTCTTTGATATCTAGCGAGGGATTAGATGGAGCTAAATTTGAAAAAAGCATTGAAGAGTGTTTTAGAGAGTTAGATAAGAATTTAAGCGAGCTAAACAAAGAAAGCGGAGAGTTTTTACTCAAACAAATATTTCTTTTTATACTAAGCATAGTTGATCTAAGTGACCCAAAGGCTGCACTTAAAAAGGCAAACGGATGCTTTTTGTTCTATGAGCTTAGTAAATTAACCTACAAGATGGTTGAGCATCAAAGTAATAGATCTCTTTATGGCGTAACCTTACCTATCCTTAGTTTTTTCACATCTAGATTTGCTTCTATTATAAATACCCTAAATATAAACTCAAGCTGCAATGTATTAGTATTTAAACAAGATAAATCCTCTAATTCTGGCTTCTTTATAGACTTTACCCACCTAAATTTAGACTATATCTACTTTAGAGACGACAATAACCTAAATGAGGTTAATTGCAATGCAGATGAGGGGTATAGTGTATTTGGTCATTTAGATGATCTGTCAGTGTTTGATTATACAAAGGATGTTTGCTCTTATGATATGGTAAATAAAAACTTAGGCTTTGACTCTAGTGATGATACGCTCTTTAAAAGACTAAAGGATCAAATAAAAGGACTAAATGCAAATTTAAATTTTATCTGTGCATCAAATTTCAACTCTATAAAACTAGCCAATCTAATAGCGAACAAGTCCGATAAAAATGGCACATCTGCAAATGATGAGATGAACAGCAAAGATTTTTCAAATTTAAATAAAAACTATGTTGTGCTTTCAAACTCACCTTTTAGATCAAGTGCAGGTCTAAGAGAAGAAGTAATAAGTAAATGCCTAGATCAAGTGATAGAAGACGAGCTAAATAGACCCAACAACCCCAACCTAGTAAAACAAAAATTCACCAACATAAAAACCCTAAGTCCTATTAAGGATTACAGCCAGTACAGCATAAACATCAATAAGGAAAACAATAGATCAACTCTTGTTTTAAATTTATCCCCATTTGCAAGGATAGATAAAAAATATATAGACAACATAGAGCAAAAAAGAGAAGAGTTTAAAGAGATCGCCTATCAAGATGACACCAACTATCTTGATAACTACACCAAATACGAAGAGTTATTTAAGACAAATTTCTCTCACGTAAATGCTTATGCTAAGCAGCCAAATGATATGGAGAAGATCAAAAAAAGCGAAGAAGAGTATATGAAAAAGGTAACTCTCTCTTTTAAAGCAGTGTTTGACAAGGTAAATGAAAACGCCTTAAACAGAAGAGAGGCCGAAGCATATAACAATAGCAATATCTCAAGCCAACTTATAGATGATATAAGAAATGGCTCATCAACCGCAGATGAATACAACTCACAAATGCAACGTATAATACAAACCCTTCCAAAGCGCTACTCTTTCATAGAGGCACTATCTCTTGGAGTGGCTTACTTTATAATGACTAAAAGCTATTCAAAAAAAATGATAAAGAAAAGCATTAAAGATGGTGATGAATATATAGTAATAGAAGATGATGAGATAAAAGCCTTGCACTCAAACTCTATAATAAGAATTTTTGATAGGGATTTAAAGCTATTTTTCTACAAAGACTCAGTAAAAAGTAGTGGTCTAAAAAGTGGTGAGTATCTATGTATAGAAGAAATTTCTAAATATATGGATGGAGTAAATAACAAAGATGTAGTTAGCATTGAAGAGCTTTTAGCAGAAAATGAAGTTGGTAAAAATGCAGATATCAAAGACCCTTTGCAAAAAGATCTAATGAAACTTCTTATAGAGCAAGCTGACAAGATAGATGATAACTATAAAAAAGATGAAGCTACTATAAAAGAGGCTATCGCCACTAAGAATAAAAACACTCTAAAAGAGGCTATAAATTTAAAAGATATAGCATATAGCAATGATAGAGATATAAATAAAGAGGTAACCTCATTATTAGTAAAAACTACTATAGAAGAGGTATTTCCACTAGCAAAATTTGTTGGTGAAGATGGCATATCTAAGATATATGAATCACTTGGCTCTTATATATTTAATAAAGACGCAAAGGCACTAAGAGAGACATTTCTTGATGAGCTTGGGGTATTAAATTTAGTAAAAAGCCTACTTGGTGCAAGAAAGACTAAAGAGATAGATAGATATATCTTGCTAATAACGAGTCTAAAAACTACAAGTGTAGTTTTACAACATTCAAAGCTTAATCTAGTCATCCAAGCTTCAAATGCATTTAGGCTTCATATGGCAATGGAGTATTATAAACTAAGTATAACCTATACAGAGATCACAACATATACCTTTATGAGATATACTCATAGATTTAGCTATACAGATTTTCAAGAGATAAAGAGGCTAATAAAAGATTATGCAGGATCTTTAGGTAAGAGTATAGGTGCTTCTATGGTTAGTGGTGCATTAGAACTCTGGAAAACCTCATACGAAAAACTAGAAGAGAACTACAAAGAGATAATGCATACAAGATATGCATATAAATTTAATGAAGCTTACGCACTAAATAATATCTCTTATAAACCTATGTCCATAAAAGAAGCCTATGATAAAAATAGTACAAATAGCTATTGCTACTATCCAGTAATGATCTATCAAAACTATATAAGTCTAAATTTAAATAGACTATTTCTAGGAGCTAATATAAGTAGTGGAGGACTAGACTA
>JAHAKU010000011.1:0-69592 GCA_018371535.1 Campylobacter concisus | reverse complement strand
AAGTGCTGCGCGGATAGTTGTGAAGTATGGGATCTTAAATCTAAGTACATTTTGACGGATCTTTTTGCCGTCATCCACGCTTGATTTAGTATCGCTTGTATTTATAACAAGCGCGATATCGCCGTTTTTAAGCCTATCTTCTACGTTTGGTCTGCCTTCGCTTATCTTATAGACGAACTCAGCCTCCACGCCAGCTTCGCTTAAGCATGATATTTATAAATTCTGGCTCCTTTCGAGACCAACAAAATCTCTACCTAACAAATCTAATACGAGCATATTATTTGGCATATTTTGCTAGCAAATTTATCTAAAACAACAAATTTACTAAAAACAAGAATTATCTAGATTAATCAAATAGTAGTAGGCATTTTTGATATGAAAATATAAAATTCTTTTTGGTCCATCAAAGCATTTTGTAATAAGTTAAAACAAAAATTTATGAATAAATTTACGTTTAAATAGTATCAGACTCGGGAGCCTTAATAAACTTTCACTATTATGCTTCTTTGATAAAACTGACAGCCTCAAGTGGATTTGCAAATATATGCTCGCTAAACCGTCTCAAATCAGGCTCTTTGCCATATCCGCATGTAAGGCCAACACCTATTACAAGAGCAGCTTTAGCAGCCTTTAGATCCATGATGGTATCGCCAACCATAAAGGCATTGTCTTTTTCTTTGTCTAGTCTCTTCAAAGCTAAATTTATAGGTTCCGGATCTGGTTTTGGATTAATGACATCATCTCGTCCGACAACCGTTTTTATAAATTTCATAACGCCTAAATGTTCAAGTAAAATGATAGAAAATTTTGATGTCTTTGTCGTAACAACACCAACATCAGCAAACGTGTTAGCTTCTTTTAAAGCATCCATAGCATACGGTAAAAGCACGGTTTCATTTAAATAGATCTTCTCGTAGCAAGCTTTATACTCTTTTACATATTCATCAATCAAATTTTTCTTGGCACCGAGTTTTTCAAACATTATTTCAAGCGGATATCCTACTAGAGATTTTAATGCATCATGATCAGGCTCTTTCTTGCCGTGAGCTAAAAAAGCCGTATCAAAGCCTTTTAAAATAGCAGAAGTAGAGTCTATAAGTGTGCCATCTAAGTCAAAAAGTATAGTTTTTTTCATGATAATCTCCGCAGAAATAAAAAAGGGCTCAGCCGAAGCCAAGCCCTAAAGAAGTAATTTTAAATAATAAAATTATTTATTGAAAGTAGCTTCAACACGTCTGTTTTGAGCACGACCTTCTTTAGTTTTGTTTGTAGCGATTGGTTTAAGTTCGCCGTAACCAACTGTAGAAATTTTAGCTTTTTCTACGCCGTAACCAGCAAGAACCTCAGCCACTGCTTTTGCTCTTTTCTCAGATAGTTTTTGGTTGTAAGCTTCTGTACCTACGCTATCAGTGTGACCAGCAAGTACAACTTTATAATCTGGGTGTTCACCCATAAAATCAGCTACTTTTTTGATCTCAGCTGCATATTTTGGTCCAACTTTGTAGCTATCAAATGCGAAGTTAACATCTAGGTCTCTAAGAACGATAACTTTCTCGCATCCTCTTTCGTCAACAACTACACCAGCTGGAGTGTTAGGGCATTGATCGATATCATTTGGCACGCCGTCATTGTCATCATCAAGAACTGGAGCTGGAGCTGCTGCTGGAGCTGCTGGAGCTGCTGCTACAACTGGAGCTGCTTTTGAATCAAGACCGATGCCAAAGCCTAGTGAATAGAATAGGTTGTGATCAGCATGCTCAAATTTGATAGCATCTCTTGCCTCTGCTTTAAGAGCAAATCTATCAGTTACTTGGTATCTTAAACCAAGACCATATTGACCAAAACCGCCATCTTCGTTTTTAACAAAAATAGCTGGAACATCTTCATAACCAGCACCGATTAAACCATATAGGCTAACTGGTCCAAAGTCAACGATATTTTTTACAAGGTTAGCGTGGTATCTAAGAGCTCTACCCTCTCTTACAACGTCACCTGTTCTCTCTTTTAGTTTTTGAGAGTAATCAACACCAAGTTCAACTTGGTCAAAGAAGAAATCTTCAAGGTTTCTAGCCGCTCTAATACCAACAAAATTGTGGTCTTTTACACGTAGATTTCCTTCTGGATGAACACCGCCGATAGTTGGAGTGATCTCATAGTTGTATGCTGCGTTAGACGCAAAAACCGCTGTTGCGGCAACCATAGCTAAAGCAATCTTTTTCATAATAGAATTCCTTTCAAATAGGGATTTTTAATGTTGACTATAATTTTACCTAAATAAAAATAAATCAACTTTAAATTATAACCAAATTCTTAATGTAAATCTGACAATTTACATAACCTAAATTTTGCAAATGCAAAAGCACTTGCAAAAAACCATTAACGTTTAGAGAATTGCGGGCTTCTTCTAGCCTTTCTTCTACCAAATTTCTTACGTTCAACAACACGAGAATCTCTAGTTAGTAAGCCTTTTGGTTTAAGTGCCGCTCTAAAATCAGCATCCATATCAGCTAAAGCACGTGAAATGCCGTGTCTTAAAGCCTCAGCTTGTGCTGAATAACCGCCACCTAAAGTTGTAGCTACTACGTCTATTAAACTCTCTTGTTTTGTTACTAAAAGTGGTTGAATAACTTTAAGCTTGATAGCCTCGTGACCGCCAAGCCAAGTGTTAAGATCCATACCATTTACTACGATTTTACCGCTTCCGGCTTTTATCCAAACCTTTGCTACGGCAGTTTTTCTTTTACCAGTTGCATAAACTTTTGCCATAATTATTTTCCTTCTTTTTTAGCTATTTGTGCCGTATGAGGATGCTCACTGCCAGCATAAACTTTTAGTTTTTTTATCATCTCTCTTCCAAGTTTTGTCTTTGGAAGCATGCCACGAACAGCTAATTTAAATAGTTTTTCTGGCTTATTTGCTATCAAATCGCCAAATTTCTCGCTCTTTACGCTACCAAAATATCCTGAGTGTCTGTGATAAAGTTTATCTTCAGCTTTGTTATTACCAGTAAATTCTACTTTAGAAGCATTTATGATGATAACATAGTCGCCACAATCTACGTTTGGCGTGAAGCATGGTTTGTTTTTGCCACGAAGTATAGTTGCTACCTCAGTTAGCAATCTACCAAAGCGCTTACCAGCTGCATCAACTACGATCCAGTCTCGCTTAACTTCGTTTGGCTTTGTTATTTTTGTCATTTTCTTACCTTTGCCAAGTTAATTTTTGAGTTGTGATTGTATTTAAACAATGCTTTGATAAAGCTTAAATTAAGTAGCGTTTAAACTTCAATATATGAAATTTTGCCTTCAAGTGCATAAAAAATGACGGCGATTATACTATGTTTTTCATAAAATTTAGCGAGCGCATCTTTATACTCTTTTACCTGCTTTTTGTTCTCTTCTATATTTTTGTCTGTCGTTTTATAATCAATCACGCAAATTTCACGCTCATTAAAGCAAAAAAGATCCATCTGTTTTAGCTCATTTTTCACTTTAAATGGCTGCTCTTTGTAAATTTCTTTACCCTTTATGCACTCTATAAATTTTGGCTCATTTATAAGCATTTTTGCCCTTTTATAGGCATCTTCAAGGACTTCAAGCGGCAAAAATTTATGAAATTTATTTAGCATCAAATTTTTAGCTTTTTCTAGTGAAATTTCATCAAATTTCTCGCTCATCTCAAGCAGATAGTGAAACGCCAGACCAAAATATATCGCACTTAAATTTTTACCACTCGTCTTTTGCTCTTTCGCCTCTACCTCTTGCCTCTCTATCCTTAAAATTTCAGGCAATTTCTCATCTTTTTTCGTCTCTTTTTGCTCGCTCTTGCTAGGCAAAATTTTGCCAAAGCTAAACTCTTTTAGATCAAGATAGTCGTTTGCTTCACTCTTGTCGCTTCTTGTGTAAAACGAGAAAAAGCTTGGGCTATTTCCGCTTGGGACGGCTTGTTTGATGATGATGAGCGACTTTGTTGCCCTTGTGAAAGCGACGTAAATTTTATTGATATTTTCTTGCTTTTCAAGCTCCTTCATCTGCTCCAAAACGCTTGCATAGTCGCTATCAAAATTTTCTCTGCCTGAAATTTTACTCTTTACGATCCACTCGCCCTTTTCGCTGTATTCGGTTATGAAATTTGAGTCATCTCCCCTGCCCTTGCCCATCATATCGCAAACTATGACGTGAGCAAACTCAAGCCCCTTTGACTTATGCACTGTCATCACTCTCACGCCGTCGCTGCTTTTTGGGCTGATTTTAGAGCTAAAGCTTTCAAGGTTAAATATAAAATCACTTAAATTTTTATACCCCACGCTTAGCTCAAAAAGCCTTAATATATCAACATCAGCCATGCTTATGCCTAAATTTTTAGCTAGGTAAAATAGGCTATTTGTCGCGCTCACCTCTGGCTTTATATTTAGCTTTTTGACGTTTGTATTTACTAGCGCTTTTACATTTTTTTCATAAATTTCTTCTTTAAATAGGCAAAATTTCGCATACTCGATGATCGCAGCGACAAGTGGCGTCCTTTTTAGCTCCAAAGTGCCTTCATTGACGCTTTTTATCCCTGCGCTACTAAGCGCTTCTGAGATGAGGCTGATGTCACTATTTTTCCAGCAAAGCACGGTTATATCGCTTGCATTTACGCCAGCTTTTAAAAGCTCACTTGCTTGCGAAACGACCGCACCTGCGATATCTTCATCGCTTAGCACACGCAAGTAGCCGTAGTCATCTTTTTCTACCTCAAAATAGTCGCACTCGCCACTTACCTCATAACTTAGCGTCTCATCTTTTTTAGCTGGCTCTTGTGGCTCAAACTCAAGGCCATATCTGTGATAAATTTCTTCAAAAACGGCGTTATTAAATTTCACCAAAGCCTTTAAACTGCGGTAGTTGCTTGGCAAATTTTCTATATCTATCTGACTAAAATCATCTCCAAGCTTGTCAAAAAGCTCTTTTTTGCCACCCCTAAATTTATAGATGCTCTGCTTCGTATCACCCACGTAAAAGAAGCTTCCAAGCCCGTTTTGTCCGTATCCAGAAACGATTTCAGCGATGAGCGGCAAGATGATCTCATACTGGATCACGTTTGTATCTTGAAACTCATCAACTAAGAGGTGATTTATCCTGCCATCAAGCCTAAAATAAAGCGCCTCTTTATCCAAATTTTGCACCAAAAGCTTAAAAACCAGCTTGTTTATATCAGCAAAACTTAGCGCATTTATCTCTTTGTTTAGCTCCAAATTTGACGCCTTATAAAGCTTTAATAGCTTGCTAAAGCCACTTAGCCTATACTTTTCGACCTCTAAGATGTAGTTTTTCGCTGCCTCTTTTAGCTCAAAAAAGAGTCTATCAAGCTCTGGGGTGTAAATTTTATTAAAAGTGCGGTAGTCTAGGCTTTCTCTAGCAAAAACCTTACTCTTAAATAGCTCAAATAAATTTTGCTCGCCAAATGTCTTTTTAGCCACATCGCTAGCGCCATTTTGCAAGGCTATATGCTCATTTATCGCCCTTTGTGCCACCCTTACCTTGCTATCATCTGGATAGCTTGCGCCACTATCTTTTAGCTCGCCGCCAAAGCTTTCATAAATTTTTGCCAAAGTCTGCGAAAAGCTAGCCTCTTTTTGGCTTGAAATGATCATCATTAAGGCAAGCTCACTAAGAAGCTTTTTATCCTTGCTCGCCTCTTTTACAAATTTTTTCCACGCCAGATCTTGCAAGCTATCTTGCACGCTGTAATCAGGGCTAATGCCTAAATTTTGGCTAAATTTCTTTAAAATCCCAGAAAAAAATGCATCAAATGTATAAATTTTTAGCTCACTTTGCAAAAAGACGCCAAGGCGCTCATCTCGCCTTTTTATCGCCTCATCTTGGCTTATATTAAGCTGCGCGCACACCGCTTCAAGCTCGCCTTTTTTGTTTTGCAAGTCCAAAAAAGTTGCGATTATGCGCTCTTTCATCTCGTTTGCTGCCTTTTTTGTAAAAGTTAGAGCGACGATCTCGTTTATATTTTCGCCTCGAAGCACCAAAGCGATGTAGCGAACGCTCAGCGCAAAGGTCTTACCGCTTCCAGCGCTTGCTTTTAGGGCTAAAAAATTTTTCATAACTCTCTCCTACAAAGTGTGACGTATTCGCAAAATGCGCAAGCACCGCTCTTTCTTTCAAAATTTATCTTGGTTTTGTTTATGGCTTTTAGCTTTTCTATCTCGCCGTTTAAATCCTCTACGCTTTTTTTAGGGCATAGTAAGCTAGGCTCGTTTTTTATGGTATAGTAAGCACTTCGCACCTTGCCGCCGTAAAGTGCTTCGTAAAAGGCAAGCTGGAGCGAATTTACATTTGCCTCACCCGTTTTGTAATCAAGTATAAGCACGTCGCCGTTTGCGCCAACGTCGATCCTATCGATAAATCCCTTTATCTGCACGCCACAAAACTCGCTTTGCACCTCTTTTTCGCACTCAAGCACCCTAAAACCAGCCCTTAAACGCTCGTTTTCATAAATTTCATACTCTTTAAATTTATGCGTCCAAATTTCAAACTCAAGTGGCGTAAGATTTTGCTTTGCTAGCATCTCTTTAAAAACGGCTAGATCAAAGGTGTTATTTTGCTTATAAAACTCACTCGTATAGTATTCAAAAAGTGCGCCATGAACGCTATTTCCTTGCTTTGTGCCAAGCTCACTTGCAATAGCTTTTGGCGCATCTATGTGAGCTATTTTTGTGTAGTAGTATTTTCTTGGGCAGGTTAGAAATAAATTTAGCGTTGAAAACGAGAGTGGATTTGCGAAGAAATCATGCTCTAAGATAATCTCATCATCACTTAAATTTAAGCTCGCCTCTCCTTTTAAAAATAGCTTCAAATAGGCCTCGTCGCTAAATTTTTCATCTTTTATCGTTTTGAAATTTTTTAAAAATCTTGAAGGTATGCTCTCTTCATTTACGCAGCAGCTTATCGCCACTTTTTTGGCGTTATTTATGAGGCTTTCGTAGTAAAATCTCTGTAAATTTTCACGCTCAACGTAGCTTATAAGCCCCGCTTTTTGCCTCACTTTTGAGTTTAAAAACATCTCGTTTGCGCTTCTTGCTGGGATGAAGTTGTCGTTGAAATCAACTATGATGACGCCATCAAATTTCATCCCGCGGCTCTCTAGCATGCCCATGACGCTGATCTTTCCGCCGCCCACGTCATCGATGCTTAGGCGCGAGATATTTAGCAAGAAAATTTCACTTAGCTGCTTTAGACTAAAGCTAAAATACCTGCATAAATTCTCCATCCTAAAGAGCTCAAGTGCGAGCTTCTCTTCGCATCTTGGCTCATTTTCAAGCACCAAAAGCTCATCTATTAGCTCTTTAAATTTGCTAAATTCACACACCTCAAAATAACTAGCCCTAAATTTCTCAAAAAGCTGCTCGCTAACGCCAAATTCGCTTAAAATAAATCCAAGCTCCTCGTAGCTCTCACACCTGCTTTGATCAAAAACTGGGCTTGCCTCTTCATTGATCGCTCTTGTGATGTAGTAAAGCGCTTCGTAAAATTTTGTATTTTTAAAGCTCTCGCCCATGGCGTAGTTGAAAATTTTAGCGCTATCATGAAGCCTTAAAATCTCACTAAAACCCTCATCTGGCAAGATGACTGCGATATTTTCAGCCTTTATGCCCTCACGCACAAACTCGCTCGCCTTTGCCATAGCGTAGGCACACTGCAAGCTTCTTGTAGCGAAATTTCTTACTAAAACTGGCTCAAATTTTGTGATATTTTCTAAGCAAACTAGCTCGTTTGTGTTTAAATTTAGCTCATATTTTTTATAGTTTTCAAACTCGCTAATGGCTGAAATTTGCCTTATCTTTTCTATTAGTTTTTTATTAAAAACGCTAGTTTGAAAGATAATTTTTAGCGTTGTTAGTTTTGAGATTTTTTCTAAAATTTCCCACTCAAACTCGCTTAAAATGCCATCAATGTGCAGTGAAATTTCACTAAAACTTTTTATGTAAGCTTCATTTATAGAGTAAATTTTTGGCAGGGTTATATCATCATAAAGATCTTCTTTATCAAGCAAGCTCTCATACTCTTTTAAAACCGCTTCAAGTATGCTTAAATGCTCCTCAAAATCAGCGTAAATGTCGTTAAATTTTATCTCTTCAATGCTCTTTTTGCTGATAGCTAGCTCTTTAAAAAACGAAAAAAGATAGTCGTTGTTTTTCAAAAACTCAAAAAACTCAGTTGGGATTTTAAGCACCGAGTTTGCCTCTTTGACGCTGGCACAGGCTCTGTTCATAAGCACTAAAGCGTAGGTACTATCGCACTCAAAGCGGCCATTTACAAAAACGGCCTTTTTATAAAACTCAGCGATGCTTAGACTTTTTGGGATTAGCTCGTCATTAAAACCAGCGTTAAATTCCCTGATCTTACGCGAGTTTGTAAAGACAAAAAGTTGATTTAGATTGTGCATTTTTCTCTCTTAAATTTTTAAAAATGATAGCCAAAAGCTGATAAAAGAGCGCTTTTTCTCACTTAAGCTAAGCTTTGAAAATTTTTCTAAATTCATTAAAAATTTAAGCCTTAAAGTGCTGAGGGCTACAATTTCAAAAAGGAGCAAAAATGCATAAAGAGTTAAACAGATCTGGCTTTTACTACGGCTTTCCAGTTTTGCTTGCCACCACAAAAGATCAAAAAGGGCGAGATAATATAACCGTGCTTTCATCCTCTTGGACGCTAGGAGATAGCGTAGTGCTTGGCATCGGAGTTGATAACAAAGGCTATAAAAATATCCAAAAAGGCTCAGACATCACGCTAAATTTATGCGACGAGAGCTTGCTTGAAGCTATAAAAAAGATAGAAAAACTAACAGGTGACGAGGAGGTGCCAGAGGAGAAAAGAGCCCTTGGATACAGCTACGAAAGTGATAAATTTAAGGTGGCAAATTTACACAAAGAGCCAGGCGTAAAGGCAAAAAGCGTGCGCATAAAAGAGTGCAAGATACAGATAGAAACGATCGTAGAAAA
Source organism: Campylobacter concisus (assembly GCA_018371535.1). Lineage (GTDB taxonomy): Bacteria > Campylobacterota > Campylobacteria > Campylobacterales > Campylobacteraceae > Campylobacter_A > Campylobacter_A concisus_BO. Next base: position 60,600 of record JAHAKU010000011.1, on the reverse strand, counting down.
GTGCGAGATAAAGGAGTGGTTTTGTATAGTCACTTGCAAGATAGTTGGCATCTTTGTGGATGAAAATTTGTTAAAAGATGAAAAGCTAGATACTAAAAAATGGTCGCCTCTAATCTATAAATTTAAAGAGTACATTAAAACTGGCAAGCGTTTGGGCTTAAATTTTGGTTTTAAAGAGGTTTGAGTAAGCGTTTTGGCTGGCTAGAAAGTAAAATTTACGGGTAAATTTATTTGGTTTTGACCTTGGCTAAAAACTTTTGGATGCAAATTTAGCCCTGCTATCAAGTCTCAAAAGCTCGCCGCAAACAGCCTTTGCACGCTTACAAATCTCTAAAATTTCATTCATTTTCGCTCCTTAATCTATAAAAACCGTGCGCAAGCGTCCCGCTCCCGCAAGCGCGGCACGGCAAATTTTAGAGATGCGTCTACTAAATTTACCTTTAAATTTGACTTGATTATAGCCAAATTCGCCCGAATTTTATGCGAGCGTAAAAATACGCTATAATCGTCAAAATTTATAAAAAGGAAGCAAAATGGGCGGAATAAAAGAGTTTTTAAAACACGAAGCCAGCGGCGGGATTTTGCTGATGATCGCTACGGTCGCGGCGCTACTGTGTCAAAATACGTTTTTGAGTGATTTTTACAACGAATTTTTAAAGACCAAATTTACCGTGAGCTTCGGCGAATACGGACTAAGCAAACCCCTGATCTTGTGGGTGAACGACGGGTTGATGGCGGTATTTTTCTTTCTCATCGGACTTGAGCTAAAGCGCGAGGTTTTGGAGGGCGAGCTAAAAAATCCGTCGCAAATCGCGCTGCCAGCGATCGGCGCGGCAGGCGGCCTGATAGTGCCCGCGGTTATCTTCTATCTTTTTACGAAACACGACTCCTTCGCGCTTGGCGGCTGGGCGATACCGACGGCGACGGATATCGCGTTTGCTCTGGGGATTTTGAGCCTACTCGGGCCTCGCGTACCGACTAGTTTAAAAATTTTCCTCATGACGCTAGCGATCGTCGACGACCTTTGCGCGATCGTGATTATCGCGCTATTTTACACGAGCGAGCTTAACGCCCAAATGCTTGCGGTCGCAAGCGTTTGTCTAGCCGCGCTTTTTGCGCTAAACAGACTCGGCGTAAAGAGCAAGGCGGCCTATCTAATCGTAGGCGCGGTGATGTGGGTAGCGGTGCTAAAATCTGGCGTTCACGCCACGCTTGCGGGCGTCGTGGCGGCCTTTTTCATACCGCTTAGCTTTAAAGACGAGCCTGGCAAATCTATGCTAAAAAGCATCGAGCACGACCTGCACGGCTGGGTGGCGTTTGGTGTGCTGCCGATATTTGCCTTCGCAAACGCAGGCATCTCGTTGCGAGGCGTCGGACTGGACGAGATTTTGTCTCCGGTCGCGCTAGGCACGGCGCTGGGGCTTTTCGTAGGCAAGCAAGTCGGGGTATTTTCTTTTAGCTTTTTAGCGATCAAATTTAAGCTAGCCAAGCTACCCGAGGGGTCAAATTTCATCCAGCTTTACGGCATAGCGGCACTTTGCGGCGTAGGATTTACGATGAGCCTTTTCGTTAACGGCCTAGCCTACAACGACACGGACGCCTTTGCCTACACCGACAAGCTCGCTATCTTGCTAGGTTCGGTAGTTTCGGGTGCCGCGGGGTTTATATTGCTTAAATTTAGCGCCAAAAACTAAAGCGCGCGCATAAAAGAGTGCAAGATACAGATAGAAACGACCCTAGAAAAGTGCGAGATAAAGGAGTGGTTTTGTATAGTCACTTGCAGGATAGTTGGCATCTTTGTGGATGAAAATTTGTTAAAAGATGAAAAGCTAGATACGCAAAAATACTCGCCACTTATCTATAAATTTAAAGAGTATGTTACAACTGGCAAGCGTTTGGGCTTAAATTTTGGCTTTAAAGAGCTCTGATCTGGCATTTAGCGAATTTACTGGTAAATTTATTTGGTTTTGGCTAAAAGAGATTTTAGGTGCAAATTTAGTCTATCTTGTAGCGTTAAAATCAAATTTATAATATCTCGTATCTTGCTTATCATTTAGCCTTAAAAGTAGCTGCCACCTGCCCTCTTTTAGGCTAACGCTCTCACTTACGAGATTATTTTCTTGCCATGAGGCGTTTAATGTCTTGTTGTTTTTGTTTGTTTGCGGGCGAGTGAGTAAAATTTCATAGCTAAGACTTGAAATTTCGCCGTTTTTTGGCGTTAGGTGAAATTTAAATTTGCCCTGCAGAGCTTTAAATTCTGGCTCAAATTTAAGGCCAAATTTCTCATCAAATCTCGCCTCGCTCTCTTTTATAAATGTGATGTTTTCATCGACGCTTTGGTGACTTTGCATATAAGTGCTATCCATCTCGACTGGGTTGTTTATCGCAACAACGATGGTTGCGGCGCAAGCTAAGATGATAGCCATTATACTAAGCACGATGCCATAAGGCCAAAAGCTCTTTTTAGCCATTTTTTACCTTTTTATAAAAGATGATGAGAACGAAAAATGCGATCAAGCCATAGATAAAAATTCGTAAGAAATTTAAGGTTGTTTTGTTTGAACTACCGATGCCGCTTTCTAGCTTTAAATTTAAACTTGAAGCGATCTGCTCGGCGATATCAGCGTAGCCGTTTAAGATGGCGGCATTATAGACATCTTTGCCATTTTTTGAGACTAAAATGGGGATGATTGTGCCTGATTCTGGACTTACACTTAAAATTTGTTCTTTGTTAAAGAGCTTTGAAATGTTTGTATCGCTAAAAATTTCAACCTTTTGCTTATCTTTTATGAGCGCTAAGAAGACAAAAGGCGAGCTTAAACTTTGCTCTTTAAAAAGCATGCCAAGCTCGCCATCTTTATATACGCCAACTACTAAATTTATGCCGCTTTTTTGATAAAGCTCGTCTCCTATCTCATTTAGTTTTTGGCTCACTTTTTGGCTTAAAATTCCATCATCATTAATAACAAAATTTGCACCCCAAGCCAAATTTTGACATAGCAAAATAATAAAAATGAGTGCAAATTTCTTCAAATTTAGCCTACAAATAGGTGATTTGGCGTAAGCACTGACCACGCACAAATGGCGCCTGCGACGATTATTAGCAGGATAATGGCTTTTTCTATTATGCCTAGCATCACTTCTCCTTTACAATGACGTGTTTAGCGTTATCAACGCTCTTCATCTCGATGCTAGCTGCATCTTTGAGTGAGTAAGGCTTGGTCGCGACCTCTTTTTGCAAGCCGATGCCAATGTATGTAAGCACCGCTAGGATAGAGAGCAAAAGCACCACCGCTATTAAAAACCCGCTAATGCCGTTTAAGGCAAAGATGTTTCTATTATTATTTTCCATTATTCGCCCTTTGATAGCGATATGACGTACTCGCCAACTGCGCTTTGCTGGATCTCGTTTAGCCTGCCATCATTAAATTTAGGCATAGTGCCGATCGCTCCTTTTTTGCCACGATTTAGTACCTCAGCCACAAAGCTAGCCGAGCCATATTTGCTAAGATCAACCGACATGCCATCCATGCCCTTGCCATCTTCGCCGTGGCACGACGCACAAGCTGCATAAAGCTCTTTGCCAGTGGCTACTAAATTTTCATTTTTAGTGCTTTTTATCGCACTTATCTCTTTAGCTACGTATGCTGCGATCGCCTTTGCGCCATCAGCGTCAGCTAAACCTGCTGGCATCTCGCCCATAGGGTATTCAAGCCCTTTTGAGCCATTTAGTATAGTCTCGACTATACCTTTTTCACTGCCCCAAATTTGTAAATTTGCAGCCTTGCCGCCTATGCCATCGCCTGTGATGCCGTGACATGCTGAGCACTGCACGAGATAGATACTTTCGCCCATAGCGTGAAGCGTCTCTTTACTTGGGTTTGCATACTCTTTTTCAAATTTAGCGTTTGCCTCTTTGACCTCTTTGTTATACTCGCCGATTTGTGAGTAAGAATTTAGTGGGTAGCCTAGCAAATAGTACCAGATCGCCCAAACTAGCGCTAGTAAAAAGACGACCGCCCAGCCAAGTGGGACAGGGTTTTTGTATTCTCCTATGCCGTCCCAGTTGTGCTCGCTAAGCTCAACGCTCTCATCTTTTTTAACCTTCATCTGCCCCACATACCTACCAGCTACAACGATAGTAAGCACGATGATTAGAGCCGCTCCTATAAGAGCTAGTAAATTTACATTATCTTCTAAATTTAGCCATTGCATACGCTCTCCTTTGTAGCCTTACGCTCTAAAATTTCGCCACCGATCTCATCGTTAAGCGCTAGTTTTGAGTACTTCTCGTAGTTTCTTCTGCCAGCTTTTTCGCTCTTATAAAGATGAAAAAAGTAGGCATACAAAGTGATCGCCAAAAATGCTGTCAAGAAAAAATAGCCATAAGCTTGAAACTCTCTAATGTTTTCCATCTTACGCTCCTACTTTAGGCTATTTAGATAAGCAATGAGTGCTACGATCTGGCGAATTTCACCTTTTGCAAATGCACTTTTTACCTGCTCATCTTTCATATTTTCAACGATAGCTGCAGCCTCGACCTTGACGTTAGCATTTGTCTGCTCTAGCGTGCCAAGTGCTGGCATATCTTTTTCGTCATAAGGCGTATTAAAGACCTTTTTAACCGTTAGCGCTTCAGCGTAAGCAGTCTCTATATCAGCATTTTTCTTAAATAAAAATGGATATGCTGGCATGATCGAGCCTGGCACTACTGAAGCTGGATTTAGCATGTGATTTTCATGCCAGTCAGTCGTTCTATAGTTGCCCACACGCATAAGATCTGGACCCGTTCTTTTTGAGCCCCAAAGGTGCGGACGATCATAGGCAAATTCGCCACTTAGTGAATACATGCCATATCTATCAGTCTCAGCTTTAAACGGACGGATCATTTGAGAGTGGCAGGTGTTGCAGCCATTTTGCATATAGATATTTTTGCCAGCTAGCTCTAAAACGGTGTAAGGCTTTGTGCCCTCAAGCGGCCTAGCTCTGTTTGCAAAGTCTGGTAAAATTTCAACTATGCCAGCGTAAGCGATGACTATAAAGACGCAAACTGCAAAAAAGAATGGATTTTTTTCTAGCCAAGCAAACATCACATCACCTCCGCGCTAGCTTTTGCTCCGCCGCCCATTGGCGAAGCGCTTTTTGGCTCTGCTAAGATAGCTTTAGCAGAAGTTGATTTGTAGATGTTATAAGCAAACATCAAGAAGCCAACTAGATAAAGAAGTCCGCCAATAGCCCTTATATAGTAGTATGGGATAAGCACAACTACCGTATCTATAAACGAGTAGAGTAAATTTCCGTAGCTATCAGTCGCTCTCCACATCATACCTTGCGTGATACCAGCGATCCACATAGATGCAAAGTATAAGACGATACCTGTTGTTTGTATCCAAAACTGAGCTTCCATTAGCGATTTTGAGTAAATTTCACGCTTAAATACACGCGGTGTCATGTGATAAAGTGCCGCCATGATCATAAAGCCAACCCAACCAAGAGCGCCGTCGTGAACGTGTCCTGGTACCCAGTCAGTAAAGTGCGCTAGGGCATTTACAGACTTGATAGAAAGTATCGGACCTTCAAGTGTCGAGAACATATAAAATGTCGAAGCTAGAACCATAAATTTAATAAGCGGACTCTCTCTAAGCTGCGCCCACTCGCCCTTCATCGTAAGAAGGATATTTATCGCTGAACCCCATGAAGGCAGGATCAAAACGATAGAAAAGACTGAGCCCATAGTCTGCATCCAATCAGGCGTAGCAGAGTATATTAGATGGTGTCCGCCAGCCCAAAGGTAGATAAACATCAGACCCCAAAATGAAAATAGCGATAGTTTGTATGAAAATATCGGCTGACCGCTCTCTTTTGGTAAGAAATAATAAATTTGAGCGATGATAGCCACTGTAAAGACAAATGCAACCGCGTTGTGGCCGTACCACCACTGAACCAAAGCGTCGTTTGAGCCAGCGTACATAGAGACAGAGTGTAGCCATGAGCCATATCCGCTGACAAGTCTTGTTGGAACTTCCATATTGTTAAATAGATATAGCATCGCAACGCCAAGAAATGTAGCGATGTAGTACCAAACTGAGATGTAAAGTGTCTTTTCGCGGCGGATACCGATGAGGCCAAATATACTAACGCCCCAAAGTACCCAAACAACAACCACTGCGATATCTAGTGGCCACTCAAGCTCTGCGTACTCCTTAGCTGTGCTCTCGCCCATAAAAAGCGTAACAACAGCTAAAATCATAACAAGCATATATAGCCAAAAGTGAAGTTTGCCGATAAACATCAAAAATGGCGACTCGCTCATCGAGACCTTTAAAACACGCTGTCCGATGTAGTACCAAGTGGCAAAGATGCCTGAGAGCATGAAGCCAAAAATGATGCCATTAGTATGAAGAGGACGCAACCTCCCAAACGCCGAATATTCGCCGGCTATGTAGTTAAGCTCTGGACAGGCCATTTGAAAAGCTATAACTACGCCAACAACCATGCCTATGATACCAAAGAGTATCGTGGCAAACATAAATAGCTTTGCTACACTATAATCATAGTGTAGTAGCTGAGATGGTCGCATAAAATATCCTCCTAGTTAAATTTATATTAATGATTTGTTATTTTAGAGTATAAAGACTATAAAATAACTTAATTAATATAAATTCTCATTAACTAGGAAAGTCTTCTGTCTATTTTGTAACCAAGTCCTGGGACATTTTTTATAAAATTGTTACCAACTTTGTCTCTAACACGCTTAACAAAGGTTCTAATAGCTGCTTCTGTAACGCTCTCGCCAACCCAAACGACGCTTTTGATCTCATCATGAAGCACGAGCGTACCAAGTCTTTTTATCAAAAGTGAGATAAATGCAAGCTCTTTTTTAGTAAGTGAAATTTCAACACCGTCTCTGATAAGTACGCGCTTAATTTTGTTAAAGCTATATCCGTTTGCAACTTGGATAATATTTGCAGTTTCTATCTTGCTTTTTGCGACATTTTCTATCGTTTTTAAAAGATCATCTGCCATGATAGGTTTTATGAGATACTTATCAACGCCAACATCGATAGCCTTTAATAAAGTCTCTTTTTCGCTATGCGCACTTAGGACGATGACAGGTGTGTCTTTAGAAATTTCTTTGATATATCTTGTCATATCAAGTCCATCACTAATTGGCATAAATACATCTGTAATTACCATATTTGGGTTGTATTTTTTAAATTTTTTCAAACCTTCATCGCCATTTTGAGCAGTAAAAACTTTCTCAAAATTGTCACTTAGCACATCGTGCATGATCTTTTTGCTATCGCTATCATCTTCGACAAGCAAAACCGTTAGGTTCTTTAAAATTTTATTCATCTATCTCTCCTTTGTGTGGTAACTTTATTAAGAAACAGGCACCATTATCGCTGTTGCCCGCTGTTATTTCTGCGTTAAATTGATCGATTATTTGCTTTGACATATAAAGTCCTAAGCCAGTGCCTTTGGCATCTTCTTTGGTGGTAAAATATGGCTTAAAGATCTCATCTATCACATTTTTATCTATGCCACCACCGTTATCTTCTACGCTTAGGTAAGCAAATTTTTCATCGCTATCAATCTTTATTTTTATATTTTTTTCTTCTATCTTTTGTAAATTTAGTGCGTCTTTTGCATTATTTAGTAAATTTATGATGACTTGCATGAGCCTGTTTTTGTGACCATAAATTTTAGAGTCCCCTAACACCTCAAGCTCTATATGAATGCCCTCTTTTTTCATCACGCCTTTTACGATCTGTATCGATGCTCTAGCTGCGTCTGCTAGGCTAAATTCTTGCGAAAGTGTGTTTGGATTTAAAAACGAGCTAAACTCATCAGTAGTTTCTGACATATATTTGATGATCTGCATAGCCCTCTCATAAGAGCCGATAAATTCGCCATCTTCGCTGCGTGCTAGCTTTTTCATCTTATATAAAACTAAACTTAGCTCATTTAGCGGCTGCTTCCACTGGTGAGTTATATTTGCCATCATCTCGCCCATCATCGCAAGCTTAGCAAGCCTCATACCCTCGCTACTTGATAGAAAATTTTCATCTAAATTTAAACTAGGCATTTGCTCTATATCCTAAAAATGATAGATAAAGTCCGTTTAAGATCATTATGCAAGCTGAGAGCTTAAACATGATCTCTTTAAATTTCTCTCTTAGTAAGCCAAAAACAAAGCTAGCTAGCAACATCGCTGGTAAGGTGCAAAGCCCAAAGATAAGCATTATCAGGGATGCGTCAGCCACATTTGCGCTTAAAACTCCAAGCGCTAAGAAATAATAGACCACACCACAAGGCAAAAGCCCATTTAAAGAGCCAAGCAGTAAAAAATTTGCCAAATTTCTCTTTTGCACGCTTGTTTTTGCCATTTTTACTATAAATTTAAGTGCTTTTTCGCTCTCTACAAATTTTAAAAGCTCACCCCTAAAAAGCAGTGCGATGCCAATAAATGCGATCACTAAGCCAACTATGAAAAATATCACGCCTCTTGCTTGCAAGCCAAAACTAATGGCTGCTCCAAAAGCGCCAAACAAAGCTCCCAAAGCCACATAAGCAAAAATTCTAGCTAGGTTATAAAGCGCGCTTAGCATTAAAATTTCACTCTTACTTTTGCCTTTAAAAAATAGAGCTTGCAAGCTCAAAAATCCGCTACACATGCCGATACAATGACTAAAGCTGCTCAAAATCGCAACTGAGATAATCATGTAAAGGCTTATGTTTTGCATATTATAAAATTTCTAAAAACTGCTTAAATATATATTTGCTCTCGTTAGGGCCGCTGCTTGCTTCTGGGTGGTGCTGGACTGAAAAGATCGGATAGTCCTTGTATCTTACGCCCTCGATCGTGTTGTCAAACAAATTTCTATGTGTCACAACCGCTACTTCAGCGATGCTCTCTGGCACGTTGTAGTTGTGATTTTGCGTTGTTATCTCGATCGCTTTTGTCTCTAAATTTAAGACTGGATGGTTTGCTCCGTGCTGACCAAATTTAAGTTTATATGTCTCGTATCCAAAGGCATTTGAAAGCAGCTGATGTCCAAGGCAGATGCCAAATATAGGGATCCTAGCCTCTATCATCTTTTTTATCTCAGCGATTTCAGCCTTTAAATTCTTTGGCTCGCCTGGACCATTTGATAAAAATACCCCGTTTATCTCGCCATTTTTAAATTTATCTATCAAAACTTCAGCCTTAGTATCGTGTGGTACGACGATGACCTCAAGGCCAGTTTCGCATAGCTCATTTAGGATATTTCTCTTTACGCCAAAGTCAAAAACAGCTATCTTTTTGCCAATACTTTTTAGCGGCTTATATGACTTTAAATTTCTATCCCAAGCGCCTTTTTTATGCTCGTACTCGTCCATAGCGCTGACTGTTTTTACGTAGTTTATATTTTCTATGCGTCCGCTACTTTCAAGCCTGCGTTTTAACTCGTCTTTGTCGCTTATCTGCGTTGAGATATAAGCCATCAAAGCGCCCTCGTCACGTAGCATTTTTGTCAAATATCTAGTATCAACATCATAAACGCCAAATTTGCCTTGCTCTTCAAAAAATTTGCCTAAAGATTTTTGCGAGCGATAATTTGAGGGAATTTCATTGTAGCTTCTCATTATGACGCCACTTGCATGAATTCTAAGGCTCTCCATATCATCTTCGTTTATGCCAACGATGCCGATCTCTGGCATAGTAAAGACGATAAACTGACCAGCATAGCTTGGATCGCTCATGATCTCTTCATAGCCAGTCATAGAGGTATTAAAAACGAGCTCGCCTGCGCACTCGCCGTGAGCACCAAAGGCTTTTGCCTCTAAAAAAACGCCGTTTTCAATGTAGATATAAGCTTTCATTAAAGCATTCCTCTTTTTTTAAGCTCATCTTGATACAAACGCTCAAAAATCAGGTCATATTCGTCAGTTCCTGGGATAAGCTTGCGTTTGTAGTTTTGCATCATCTCATAGACGCTATCTTCTATCTTCTCATAACTTTTTAGATACTCATCTATCGAGCTATAAATAACATTTTTCACGCGGTTTTCTGATACGTTATACTCGACCAAATCGCTCTTCCAGATAGCTTCAAGTATCTTGTGAGCGACGTTACTAAATCTATCTTCATGAGTTAAAATGACGTCAAATTCGCCAGCAAGTTTCTTTTTAACGAGCCAAAACATATTTTTGCGGTCGATTTGCATAGTTTGCATCTCGTCCTCGTTTTTCTCTAAAAGCTCATTTACTCGCTCATCCAGCGCTCTTTCTTTTTGAACATCAGTAGTTAAAATTTCACTTGCTTTTGCTACGATTGGCTCGATACCTTTGTTTAACTTTACAAAACCACAGTTTAAAAGATCTATTGCTATTTTATGTGAGACATAAGGTACGTGTGGAAGTTTTATACGCATTTTAAACCTTTAAATTTTTATGCCATTGTAACTAAATAAAGGTAAAACTTTACTTTGAAATTTTAACGACTTTATCATTGTCACTTCTTAGAAAATAAATTTCTCTTCGTCCGTCATAAAGGACTTTGCCGCTTGTTTTTTGCTCGCTTTGCAAATTTGAAGATAGATCCATCTCAAGTGGCTTACTCATAAAATAAGCCTCGCCCAAGCTTCGTCCAAAATCAGGATACCAACTGAGTGCGCAAAGCACGAGCAAGAGCAGATAAAAGGCTCTAAAAATTTTTCTAAATGGCGCGTAAAAGAAACAATACCCAAATATAAAAAACACAGGTAAAAGCCACAAAAAAGGCACATTATCCACAAAAATCACATTAAAATACTCATTTATGCCATAAAATGAAAAGTAGTTGTTGTAAATTCCAACAAATAGCGTAAAAATAGGAGCAAGAACAAATATAATGCCAGTAAAAAATGCATTAAAAATTTTCATAGGCTCTCCTTTTTTCGTGGGATTATATTAAATTTTAGCTTTATTATTGCTCTAAATTTATTAACTAAGATATTTTAAACTCCAAAATGTCACAAATTTTCAAATAACGGGGGAGTTAAAACAATAAATTTAAGATGAGTGTGACATTTTTTAGATGAAAAATAAGAGATTTTTTTGAAACTTTTAAGGTAAAAAAGAGAAATTTGTAATTTAGCCTTTGCCATAAAAGCAAAGACTAAAAGGGAGTTTATTAAGCTTTTTTCTTCATATCAAATTTATTAGCCATGAAGCCAACAAGACCAACAAAGAAAAGACCACCGCAGATGTTGCCAAGTGTAACTGGAAGCAAGTTTTTGCTTAAGAAATTTGTCCAGTTGATGACATCTAGTTTATCAGCTGTAGTGTGAAGTAAAGCTGCTGCAGCGTTGATATCGCCACCACTTGCTGCTATATAATGAGCTTTAGAGATGATAGCTTCAGTGATGATGAACATATTTGCAACGCAGTGCTCCATTGAGCAAGCAACGAATGCACCGATCATCCACATAATGGCAAAGAATTTACCAGATAGGTTGCTCTCGCTTGTCGCAGTCCAAATAGACATACAAACAAAGACGTTACAAAAGATACCACGAAGAAATAGCTCATGAAATGGTGCTGTGATCTTGCCAATAGCTGCTGGCACGAAGTGTTGCAAGATGTAGCCGTCATACTTTAGTGGCAAACCAGAGTAGTAATACATATAAGCGATCAATGCACCGCCAACGAAGTTAAATATCCAAACAATTACCCAGTAGCTTATGGTTTTACCAAGTGGCAATTTGCCCTCATACGCACTAACACCACTTAAAACAGAGCTAGTAAATAGGTGACCGCCATAAAATACAACCATCATGAGGCCGCAGCTAAATGTGATACCACCGATGAAGTTTGAAAGACCGATAGACTGTTTTTCAGCCATACCAACTGTTGAGTGAGCCCAGAAAATATCACCCATAGCAATAGCAGCTCCAGCCATGATAGCAAGAAATATAATGCTTACAAGTGGTGTATGAGCTTTATGCTCCATAGAACTTGAGACCGCTTGAGCGGTTTCTGCCGGATTTAACATCACGTCTCCTTTTTATTTAACCTTCTTTGATCTATAAGAAATAAAAGCAAAGAAGCAGTGCCAAAGATAGAGATTTGGCGTTAAAATTTAATGTTTAAAGCTTGTTTTTACACTAAATTTCAAATCCAAAACGATCAAATTTATCTTTAGCAAACCCCAGACTAAATTTAGCACTTGCTAAATTTAACCAACTAAATTTTTATCAATCTCTACAATTCTTAAAAAGGCTTTTCTTGCACTTTTTTTAGCCTGCTCGCTTAGGCCTTCTTCAAAGTCAAGGACATTTTCAAGCAAGACACTAATGCCAAGAAAAAGCGTCTTTGGACAAATTTTACGCAAATAGCTTAAAAGCACCGGCGTTGGGAGGTTATGGGTTGAGTAGATGTAGTCTCTATCGTCACTTAGGTCAAAAAACTCTATCTTATCCTCATCAAAACCACTCATCGCATCGACTACTATCAAGATATCAGGTGCAAAATCTCTAATAGCTGAAAATTCATTCTCAGGCACATCTTGCCCAAAAAAGACCTTCCACTCTTTTAGCTCCTGCTCTACGATGCGGCCGACTTCATTGCCCACATCATCATCGCCACGCATAGGATTACCGATGCAAAGGATGGCCTTTTTCATCAAAAGTCCTTCCTAAGCACGATATATCCCTCTTTTAAATTTGCCAAAATTTCTTTAAGCTTACACTCACAAAGCTGTGGCAAGAGTCTAGCGATATGCTCAGCAAAAATTTCAACTTCAAAATACTTGCTTAAATTTCCGATCTTAAATTTCACATATTCGCCTGAGTTTTTGATCATCTCATCAAATTCCTCATCGCTTAGCTCTAAGATCTTCTCGCTAAAATCAATCGTACCAACGCCGTGTCCCACGCAAGTGGAGAAAACTTTTATCTCTTTTAGCTCGCGTGGAAGCTTCTCGTTGTCGTCCATATGCCTTTTTGTAAGCTTATAAACTTGAATCATCTTTTACTCCAAACCTCGCTATCAACATCGATCGCAAAATTTTTACCAGCTTTTGCGTATTTTAGATAGATGTCATTATGCAAAAGTGCCATACACTCAGCATATCTAGGATCATCTTCTTTTTTGATAGCTGCTACAACCGCTTCACGTGCAAGCTCTGGGTTGTGGATATCTCTTGAGGCTTTGATAGCGTCCATATATTTTTCAAATAGCGTTCTACCAAAGATATAGCTCATTAGCCTTTTACTTTCAGCTTGTAAGTCGCGTTCAAACAAGATATCGCCCATTACTGACTTCTCAACTGGCGGAGGTGTAGTGCTGTCATTTTCATAGCTTTTTTTGTGCAATTTTTGATCAATGATACCAAGAGCCATGCCAAGACCATAAATAACGCTTGCTGGGTGTGGAGGGCATCCTGGGATATAGACATCAACTGGGATTATCTTATCTATACCACCCCAAACGCTGTAAGCGTCGTGGAAAATTCCACCTGTGCTACCACAAGCACCAAAAGCAACTACGATCTTAGGATCTGGAGCTGCCTCATAAGCACGAAGAAGTGGGTAGTACATCTGTCTTGTGACTGGTCCTGAGCAAAGCAAGATATCAGCGTGTCTTGGGTTTGCTACAAGCTTAAAGCCAAAGCGCTCTGGATCCCACATCGGAGTGATAGCAGCGAAAATTTCGATCTCGCAACCGTTGCAACTTCCGCAGTCGATCCTATAAACGCTAAAGCTTCTTTTTATATTTTTTAAATGCTCTAGCTTTGCAGTTAGGTCATTTGCTGTTTTTATGTCCTCTGGGACTTGATATAGACTCATTTTATAGCCTCCTCAACGCCTTTTGTTAGCCTCTCAGCAGATTGATTTTTCTTGCACTCTGGGCAGATAAAAAGATACTCTTTTGCCTCTTCAAGTCTGCCTGGGAGTAAATTTGCTGTGCCAAGCTTTTCAAGAGTGAAATTTATAAGCCTTTTTGGTGTAAATGGCTTGCCGCAGCATTTGCAAGTTTGCATCTCAAGCTCGCCTCTTTGTATAAGAGCGCTCTTGTCAAATTTAACCGCAAGCTCAAAGCTATCGCTAAGTCTTACAGCTCCAGTTGGGCAAACCTCATCGCAGCGACCGCAGAATATGCAGCGACCGCAGTCAAACTGCCAAACAAGTCTTGTTTGCTCATCGTTCATCTTAAGCTCTATTGCGTTACTAGGACAAGCGATACCGCAAGCTGCACAACCTATACAAAGATCGTATGTATAGTCTGGCTGACCGCGGAAATTCTCAGGCACAATATATGGCTCAAATGGATAGGCGTATGTCGCCTTTCCATATTTTTCTGTGATGTCAAATAACTTCATCATCTTAAATCCTTCTTACTAACCCCGCCATCTTGACAGAATTTTTTAAGGTCTTTTTCTGTTAAAATTTTACTTTTTTTAGTCCTTACATCAACCAAAGTAACACGCTCGGTGCATGAGTAGCAAGGGTCAAGCGAGCAAACGATAAGCGCAGCGTCACTTATGTTGTTTCCTCTAAATTGATACCTTAGGCTTGGCCAGTTGTTATATGTCGCAGCCCTACATCTCCAGCGATATACTTTTTGAGCGCTACCTTGCATGATCCAGTGAACGTTCTCACCACGTGGTGCTTCATCGTGACCAAGCGCGAAATTTTCAGGCTTGATCATAGTCACAGGATCGATCATAATCGGAGTTTGAGGCATCATCTCAAAGCATTGGCGGATGATGTGGATAGAGCTTTTTAGCTCTTTATATCTAACCATCTCACGAGCAAAAACGTCGCAACCATGCTCAACTGCTACTTCAAATTCTATCTGTTTGAAGAAGTCGTATGGGTGATCGTAGCGGTTATCACGTTTAAAGCCAGAGCCTCTCATATTTGGACCAACTGGGCTAAAGTCACGTGCTATTTGGCGGTCCAAGATACCTACACCCTTCCAGCGTCCGATTTGGCGTTTATCTTCCAAAACTGCATCCCAAATTTCTGAAATTTGAATGTCAAGTTTGTTGATGATCTCTAAGCCTTTTTTGATCTCATGGTTTGTCATATCACGTCTTAAGCCACCCATAACGACGTTGCCGTATGTTTTACGTCCGCCAGTTACAAGTTGAGCTAGCTCCATAGAGTACTCACGAACCCTAAAGATATGCATGAATGCGTTGTAGTTACCAGTGACCTCACAAGCTAGACCGATATTTAAAAGGTGGCTGTGAAGACGCTCGATCTCAAGACAGATGACGCGTATAGCTTGAGCTCTTAGTGGGATTTCAAGCTTTATAGCTTTTTCTGCTGCTTCGATACACGCAATAGCGTGAGCATAACCACAAATTCCGCAAACACGCTCTGCAAGATAGCCCATTTGATCATAGTTCATTCTGTTTTCAGCTAGCTTTTCCATACCGCGGTGTTGATAGAATAAGCGGTAGTCAGCGTCGATGATCTCGTCGCCGTCACAGAAAAGTCTAAAGTGACCTGGCTCATCAGATGTAACGTGTAGTGGTCCAAGTGGCACATCAACTACTGCATCACCTGTTGGGAACAAAAACTCCGCATCAGGCTCATCTCTGTGATCTACTGGATCAGGGCGGTAGCGGTAGTCCATAGCATCTTTTCTAAGTGGGTGAAGTCCGTCTGGCCAGTCATCACTTAAAACTAGACGTCTTTTATCAGGCAGACCCTCAGCTACTAGACCAAACATATCATAAGCTTCTCTCTCATACCAAACACAAGCTGGCACTAGCGGAGTAACTGATGGAAATGTCGGATCGCTTCCTGGGATAAGGGTTTTAACTGTGATAAAGCACTTATCCTCAGCTGCAAAGTCGTCAGCCTCAGTCATCTTGCTACCTTCCATTGAGATAGCATAGTAAAGCGCATAGCAGCCATTTATCTGGCGCTCGTCGTTTGGTATCATAGTGCTTATAAAGCCACCGATATCATAATAAAGTGTTTTAACAGCTAGTGGAAGATCATTTCTATCCACCAAAACTGTGATCTGATCGTCTGCTTGACGAGTTACTTCTAAAATTTTTACCTTTGTTTTTAGGATTTCAACAAATTTATCACCTCTCATTTTAAAGCTCCCATCATTATATTAACACCGTTATTTACTAGCGTATAAAAGCTATCTACGTGCCATACGCCAAAGATTATGATAAGGGCACAGAGTGCTATAAGAGGTAAATTTTCAAATAAACTCATCTCTTTATTATGAACAACCACACCTTTTGGCTCGCCAAAGCTTGCCATGTTAAAGTGCGCAAAGTCAGCTATGAAAATAACTGCAAGTGCAATAGCAAATAGCGCAACTGCGATGTATTGACCACTTGTGATAGCTCCAACAAAGACGTTATATTCGCTAACAAATATAGCAAATGCTGGAACACCAACTAGTGAGCAGACAGCTGCACCAAACATAATAGTTGTAATAGGCGCGATCTTAACCATGCCGCCCATCTTACTCATATCTTTGTGGCCGTAAATTCTTGCTATATTACCTGTTGAGCAGAAAGCCAAAGCTTTTGTGAAGCTGTGAGCTAAGCAGTGGAATATCGCTGCAAATAGACCAAATTTACCGCCAACACCAAGTGCAAATGCGATAACACCCATGTGAACGATTGAGTGGTATGCAAACATTCTTTTTACGTTGTGTTGTCTTATTAGGAAAAATCCTGCTACAAAAAGTGTGATAGTTCCTGATACGATCATTACGCCTTCAACAAAGCTAAATCCAACTGCTTGAGCTGTGATAGCGTAGTATCTTAAAAGTGCAAGCATCGCACATTTTAAAAGTACACCTGATAGCAATGCTGAGATAGGTGCTGGACCTTCAGCGTGAACGTCTGGCAACCAAGTGTGAGTTGGAGCAAGACCAGCTTTTGTACCAAAACCAATTAGCGCAAACACAAAGATAAGTTTTGCTGCATCTGGGTTTAAATTTTTAGCGTTAGCCATTATGCTTGAAAACTGCATAGAAGCCTCGCCGTCTCCTAGTGTGCTATATGTAGCTGAGTATAGAAGAACGGTTGCATAAAGAGCAAATGCTAGACCGATTGAGCAAAGAACGATGTATTTGTAACCACTCTCTGTTGATTTTTGATCTTTGTGGATAGCAACCAAAAATACAGAAGCTAGTGTAGTAGCCTCGATAGCTGCCCACATAAACGCAACGTTGTTGCAAATAACGCTTAAAGTCATTGTAAAGATAAATACATGGCTTAGTGCGTAGTATTTTTTAAGATCACTTAAGTGGATGTGTCCATCTTCAAGTTCCCATCTCATATAGTGGATAGAGTAGAAATTTACTATAAATCCAGTTACAGCGATAAGCACCAAGAAAACACAGCCTAAGCTATCTAAGAATAAAAATTTATCAAAACTATAAAAAGTTCCGCCACTTAAAACTTTAAGAACATTGTTAAGTAAAGCCACTGATGTCGCAGCAGAAAACAAGACATGAAGTCCGCTAAGTACTGCATAGTTTTTAGGACTTAAAAACAAGATCAAAGCACCAAGGAGCGGTATGATAAGTATTAAAGCTAAACTATCCATCTCTAACCCCTTAAATTTGAAGCTTTAGAAGTATCTAAGCTATCATAAGCTTTATAAAATCTAATCGCTAGAACGCTCATGATAATAACAGCAAATATCGCATCTGTTAAAATTCCAAGCTCAACTAGCTCATGTGAGTTGTAAGCCATTAGAGCAAGGCTTAGGTGGATACCGTTTTCAAACAAGCAGTAAGCTAGAATTTGTTTTATAAATGAGTTTCTTAGCATAAAGCCAAAAATTCCCATCATAAAGACTGTTCCAGCAGCGATTAACATGATCTCTTCTTTGATAAGAGAGAATTTTAAAAATATAGGGTGGATACTCATTGAAAGAGCTAGAGAAAATCCCATAGCAATAACAGGACTTACAAAAAATCCACCAACTGGCTCATCTTCGCTAACTACGCCAAGTTTTTTGATAAGCCAGAACAAAATTCCTGGCACGAAAAGAACTTTGGTAAAAAACGCAACGATCGCCCAAGTTTTTAGCTGCTCAGCGTTAAATTTCTCAGATAGCAAGAAAAATATACTAACTAAAAGTAGTGTCTCTATCGCATAAGCGATGATTGAGAGTTTCAAGCTTCTAAGACCAAAAACCGCAAGCGAAGTTACGATCATGCAAATGGCTAATATATCTAGTGTTTGCATCTCACGCTCCTACTACATAAAGTGTTAGTGCAACAAACGAAATAGCAAGTGCACCAAGAGCATTTTTGCGTAAAGATGAAGTCATTTTAAAGCGTGGTCCAAAGTTGTCTATAAATACAGCTGCGACGTAAAATACTCCAGTTTTTATCACAAAAACGATAATAGCTAAGAAAGGATTGCTAAAATTCCATGGCTCAAATATGCTTAGGAAAAGTCCGATCATAGCAAACTGTTTTAATATAAGTGATGCTTGAACTAAGCCAAGGTCGCTACCAGCATACTCACCAAGAACACCCTCTTGAAGCTCTTGTTCTGCTTCAGCTAAGTCAAATGGCTTTCTACCAGTCTCAACATACATACACCACAAAAATGCGATAGAAGCAACGGCAAAACTTGGAATTTGATATCCGATAACGCCAGTTCTTACCATCTCTTGGATCTCAACTAAATTTGATGTTTTAGCTGCAAGCATAACTACGATTAAGCACATAATCATAACTGGCTCAACATAAACACCAAGCATTTGCTCTCTGCCGCCACCTGTCGCTGCAAATGGGTTGCCGCTATCCATTGAAGCTGCACCAAATACAAATCTAAGTAGCGCACCAAGATAGAGGATAACAAATATATCTGAGTAAGCTCCAAATACAGTATCTTTGCTATAAGTGATAGGTATAGCAGCTAGCACTGCAGCTGAAGTTGCAAAAAGGAAAAATGGAGCCCATCTAAATACCCAGTGTGAGCACTCAGGGACGGTTCTTCCTCTTCTAAAAAGCTTTATAATGTCGCGATATGTTTGAAAGAAATCGCTACCTTGTTTTGATTGAAGTTTAGCTCTAAGTTTTCTTGCCATACCATCAAACAAAGGAGCTACCAAAACGATAACGACTACTTGAAATATCATTAAAAGTATAGTTTGCATTTTCGTCTCCTAAACTAAAAAGTAGCCCACAGCAAGTATGACACAAAGATATAGCAAGATATAAAGTGCATATACATTTGTATAACCACTTTGAACGATACCTAGCTTATCAGCAAATTTCACACACCATTTAATGACTGGCTCATAAAACATTCCCCACCAAATATCTTTTGGATGGTTGTGATACTCAACCGCGTCAAAATAATTTCTAGTAACTACTTTTTTATCAGCTCTAAATAGCCATTGCATAATTTTTCTAAGGTCGCCAGTGAATGGACCACCTGTCATTTGCATACGTGAGCTATATTTAAAGCCACAAGCCCAAGGATCAGTTTCGCGTGGTTTATCTCTGTTTGCTTTCATAACAGCAAGGATGATAAATGGCAAAATCATAGTCGCACATAGGACTAAAGCGATAAGTGGAGTTGAGATCATGCTGCCCATAGGTGAAGTTACATTTATAGCACCAAGGCTAGCTTTATAGTCGCTTATAGCGATAGAATTTACAGCTTGCATGATGTAATCAACTATGTAGTTTGCACCAAGACCAAAGCCAACGCAGCCTATCATTAGGATGATCATACCAAGAACCATACCTATCGGACTCTCTTTAGCATTTTCCCAAATTTTTTGATCTCTTGGAGTACCTGCAAAGATAACAGCGTAAAGTTTAAGGTGCATACCAACCAAAACGCCTGTTAGCGCAAGAGCTACGACGCCAAGTGTAAATGCATATCTAACTAATGTTCCTTCTCCCATCGCACCTTGAAGCATACCTTGATATGTAAACCACTCTGAAACAAAGCCATTTACTGGAGGTAAAGCTGCGATACCCATGATACCTATAAACATACCAAGGCTTGTCCATGGCATTTTTTTAGCAAGACCACCAAGGATGTCCATATTTTGTGTATGAGTAGCGTGGATAACTGAACCAGCGCAAAGGAAAAGCAGACCTTTAAATATAGCGTGATTGACTACGTGGTAGCAACCTGCTAGAAAACCTACTGCTGCAAGTGTTAAATTTCCAGCTGCAACGCCGTAGATACCAGTACCAAGACCTAGCAAGATGATGCCTATGTTCTCAACTGAGTGGTAAGCAAGCAAAGCTTTGAAGTCGTGTTGGCAAAGAGCGTATAAAACACCAAATAGTGAGCTAGCTGCACCAAGAGCGAGTATTGTAAGTCCAAAATATGTGCTTAGCGGTAGGAAAAGTGTAAATTTAACTAGCGTAAATAGAGCAACTTTGATCATAACGCCTGACATAAGGGCTGAAACGTTTGATGGTGCTGCTGGGTGAGCTTGTGGAAGCCAAACGTGGAATGGCCACATACCAGCTTTACTACCAAAGCCGACCAAGAATAGTATAAATACAGCAGCAGAAGCGCCAAATGGCATCTTAACACCCATAAATGCGCTAAATTCAAAGCTTCCTGCATAGTAAGCTGTGATAAGCAAGCCACAGGTTATACAAAATGCACCAATTTGTGCGATACCAAGATATACCATAACCGCTTTAAGTGTATTTTTACCGTCATTGACGATGATAAGAAATGATGATACAAGAGTCATAAGCTCCCATAAAACAACAAAGCAAAATACATTATCAGCGCTGATTACTAGAAGCATTGAAAGGATGAATGTGTTAAACAAACATGCAAACACACCAACGTTTGCTTTTTTTATGTACTCTTCTGCATAGCTCATACCATAAACACTACTTGCAAATCCGATGAAAACAACGACAAAGCTGAAGAAATTTCCAAGTGGATTTAGCGCAAATTTTGGCGAATACAAAAAGCCATCCATAAGAGCAAAGCTATCACTTACTCCCATATTTGCAACGAAGTGACACATCGCATAAAAGCAGCTTATAGCACTTAGTCCAAAACCAACTTTAACAGCGGCTTTTGGAGCGCAGTAGAGCAAGATACTAACGACGGCACTTACAAGAAATAGCATATAAACCGTAGTCATCTTATGCTCCTTGTCCGTTTAAAATTTTAGTAGCAAATTTATTCGCTGCATCGTAGTCTATCCTCTTGCCAAGCTTATGTTTACCCTCTTCTGGATCAACCATTATAAGAGCGCTTGTTGGGCATACATCAACGCAAGCTGGTCCATTTTCACGGCCAAAGCACATATCACATTTTACTGCGATGTTTTTTGCGCCTGATTGTGACTCTACTTCAAGATAGTATTTTGGCTCGACAGCGTAATTTACTGAAGGCATAAGCTCTGCACTTGAGCTTATCGCACCATAAGGGCAAGCGATCGTGCACATCTTGCAACCTATACAAATTTCCTCGTGAAGCTCGATGCAATTATCGTTAAATCGCAACGCTCCAGTTGGGCATACATTTGCGCAAGGGCCATCGTCGCATTGTCTGCACTGAGTCGGCATAACACCGCTAGCTTCTCTTAAGACGCTTAGCCTTGCACGTGATAGTTTGCCGCGTTCATAAGCACTTTTAAAACATGCAGCCATACAGGTCGCACATCCTATGCAGCGTTTAGAATCGGCAATCACAAATTTATGTTTTTTCATAAATTCCTCCTAAAAAACAAGGCAAGACCGCCCTGCTCACTAATAGAGTGATTGTTAATCACATGAATAGAGATAGTTAAATTTTTATTTAACATCTCAAACGCTCCTTCCTGAAATTTTTGAAACAATTCTATAACTTCTGGCGATTAAATTCCGTCAGCTATCTGACAAATTTTGTATTTTTGAAATTAAATTTTTATTTTATATTAGTTTAAGATATGCTATTAAACAGCGTTATTATCGTGTGATTAATCAAAAAAGATTAATATTTCATAACGGATAATTAGTAAAAAGAGTAAAATTATCTTAATTAAGTTTAAACTTAAAAATTAGTTTTTTAAGCTTGGGTTAATTAAATGAAACTGAAATTTAAAAATCTAAAATATAATCCAACCTTTAAATTTAAAAGGATTATTGATGGAAATTTTTATAGTCATAGTTTTATTTATCGCTTCAGTTTTTACTTTTATGAAATTTGCCCCAGTTTTTGGCGGCAGACCAGATGCCAAGAGCCAAAAACTGATAGAGACTTCGCCAAATTTTAACGGCAAAGTTTTTATAAATTTAGAGCCAACAATTGATATGGTAAAGAAAAATCCGCAAGCGTCTATGTTAAATTACGTCCCTCAAGCGCTCTTTCCACCAAAAGGCAAGCTACCAAAGCGCCCTTTGCCAAATTTAAAATTTGACGCAAACGCCCTCAAAAATGGCGAGTTTATCTGGCTTGGGCACGTTAGCCTAATCTGCAAGCTTGATGGCAAAACCATCATCATAGACCCAGTTTTGCACCGAGCATTCCCTCTCCCAGTTGGCGGCAAGCCCTTTGCCTACGAGCACGCCATCACCGCTAGCAACTACCCAGAGGTGATCGACATCGCCCTCATCTCGCACGACCACTACGACCATCTTGATCATAAAACGATCCTTGAGCTAAAGGATAGGATAGTCACATTTCTAGTGCCACTTGGAGTCAAAGCTCACCTCGTAAAATGGGGCGTAAACGCAGATAAAATTTACGAGTTTGACTGGTTTGGTGATCTAAAAATAGAAAATTTAAACTTCACTTTTTGCCCCTCAAGGCACTTTAGCGGGCGCACATTTAAAAGAAATACCACGCTTTGGGGCGGCTGGGCGGTAGAGGAGGCTGGCTTTAGCTTTTATTTTAGTGGAGATGGCGGATATGGCAGGCATTTTAAGATGATAAATGAGAAATTTGGCGGCTTTGATCTAGTTTTCATAGAAAATGGCGCTTACAGCGATGGCTGGCCCTACGTGCATATGAAACCAGAAGAGTCGGCGCAAGCACTAAAAGATCTTGGTGCAAGGCTTGGCGTGCCGGTGCATTGGGGTAAATTTGATCTTTCTTATCACGCTTGGGATGAGCCGATCAAGCGTTTTGAAAAGGCGGCTACAAAACTTGAGCTAAACTACGCCACGCCGATGATCGGAGAGGTTTTCAGTGTGCAAAATCCACCTAGAAAAAAGTGGTGGTATGAAATTTAGGAATAAAATTTGCTCTAAATTTTAAAATCCAAAAGGAAGTGCAGATGAAAATTTCTGAAAATTTATCAAATTTAAAAAATGCCATCGACAAGGCTGCAAAAAACGACCTTGATGCAAGCGCTACTGGAAGCTTTTTGCAAAATTTAGAAAAAGCAAACAAAGAGACGGAGAAGATCTACGAGAAGCTTGAAAAAGAGCTAAAAAGCGACGCGCAGATGTTTAAGCAGTTTGACTTCATGCAGATGATGACAAAGCTTCAATACGGCAACTTAAAATCAAGCGAACGCGAGGAGCTTATAAACAAAATGAGCAAGATCGCTAAAGAAATTTAGTCGTTTAGTGTGATTTTACGGCAAGCTAAATTTGGCTATTTTACGTAAATTTATGCGGTTTTTTGCTGAGTAAATTTGCTAGAAAATGTAAATTTACTCGCTTGCAAGTTATTAACATCCTCATATTTGCCGCATCTTTTGCCCAAACACCTGTTGCACACTAGGTATGCAAGAGAGCATCGGTATATCACATGCGCAAAATTCAAGCAAATTTCTCAAATGATTTTATTAAGCTAGTCAATAAATAAAGGCAAATTTTAAAATTTCATGAACGAGTAATTTCGGCTCTAAAATTTGAGCGAAGCCAAATTTTAGTAGTCAATTCTTGCGAGTGAATGGAATTTTAAAATTTGCAAAAAGATTTTTAAAAATTTAAAGTTTTATTTCTTTGTTAAGGGGGAAGAGGCTTGAATTACGAAGTCGCTCCCTTCCCCCTTAACAATCCCCTAACCCCGACGACGTTAGAGGTGCATGCAATAGTGCTAACGCACTGCATGCGGTTTGTCATCAGATAAATTTGTAGCTAATTTTAAAATTTCATGAACGAGTAATTTCGGCTCTAAAATTTGAGCTAAGCTGCAAGCGAAGCCAAATTTTAGTAGTCAATTCTTGCGAGTGAGTGGAATTTTAAAATTTGCAATAGTGTCAAATAAATTTAAAAAGCTTGATTAAATTTATAAAAGAATAAATTTAAAGAATACCTATTTATACATGTAAATTTACTAGAAGGAATTTAAGAGCCAAAAAGGCTCTTAAATTTTAGTGGAGTTCGCTCCAGACTTTGCGTTTCCAAAGCCAAGCGAAAATTCCTAAGATAAAGAAGTAGATCATCACGTAAATGCCAGTGCTCTCGCGCTCAGCCTTTTTACTGTCACCTACTTTTTGGATATAAGATACTATGTCATCTTCAGCGGCTTTGTTTAAGCCAACTCTAGGCATCGCAGTGCCTGGAAGCATCTTTTGAGTATCGTTTATAAATTTATGCAAGTAGTCTGCACCTTTTGAGCGGATCATCATAGATAGATCAGGTGGATTTGAACCCATATAAGCTGCGAGGCTTACTTTGTTGCCAAGAGTATATTTTTTATCATACTTCATATCGTGGCATCTTTGACATGCGTCAGCAAAGACCTTTTCTTCGGTGATCTTGCTCTTTGCATCTGCGTCAGCTGATACCTTTTTAAGGTAAGCAACTATGTCAGCGATCTCAGCGTTTATATCGCCGCCAGCACCCATAAATGCAGTCATCGGATAAGGATGCTCGTCGTTAAATTTATGAGATAGTTTTACAGCCATAGTTGGATTTTTGATAAGTGCAGCCAAAAATCTCTCGTCATAAATTTTACCAGCTGTGCTAAGATCTGGTGGCACTACGCCAAAGCTTTGGCTAGCTGTCTCAGCGTCCATGCTAGCTGGCATACCAGCTGCTTCGATGCCGTGACATCCTGTACATCCAGCTGCGCCAAATGTCTCAGCGCCTTTTGCAGCGTCACCTTTTGCAAGGTCGATAGAATTTATATCAGCCCAAAAAGCTGTATAGTCATCAAGAATTTTTTGTGCCGTCTCAACATCTTTTGTAGCTGCATCGATGCTAGCTTTGTTGCCGCTAGCTTTTGCAGCCTCAAGCGCCTCTTTTTTCTGCTCTAAAAAGTGTTTTGCATAGTCAGTATCTTCTTTTGAGAAGTTGTACTCAGCATTTGCAGTGTGCGGATGAAGCTTTGTGTGAGCGTAAGGCTCGATACCCCAGTATAAAATACCTGAAAGGATAACAACGATGGCAAAAATTTTAAGCTCTTTCATGATTAGCCCCTTTTTCTTTCAAGTATTGTGATAACTGGAAGTGCGATTATAAATAGCACTAAAAATAGCAGTGAAGCATAAAATCCTATCCAGTCGTTGATGCCGCCTGTTGGGAGCTTGCCATATATAGATAATACGATAAGGTCTGCAACTAGCACCCAAAACCATACGAAAAATAGTGGTCTTTTGTGAGCTGGAGCTACAAGGTCGCTTCTATCAAAAAGTGGTATAAGCATAAACGCAACGCCTGCGAATGCAAACGCGATAAGACCGATGTTATAAGCTGAAATTCCAGCTATATCAAAGAAGAAGCCACGTAAAATTTCATATTGCCACAAGAAGTACCACTCTGGGTAGATGTGTGGTGGAGTTTTTAGCGGATTTGCTGGCTCAAAGTTGATAGGATCCATCGCAAAGTTGAAGTGATAGCAAACAAGATATATGACAAAGATCATGAAAAATGATACATACATAAAGTCTTTTGCCAAAAATCCTGGCCAAAATGGTATAACTTTAGCTTTTGCTCTGTCACCATGCAAGTACTCTTGCGCCTCTACGTCAAAGTCGATATCTTCGCTTGTTAGGTTATTTACGTGAGGAACTCTTAATGAGTAGAAGTGGATAACCAAAACAACGATAGTTACAAGTGGTAGCAAGCATACGTGAAGCATGAAAAATCTTGTAAGCGTTGAGTCACCAACTGCGTAATCGCCCCTGATCCACTCAACCAAAGCATCGCCGATAACTGGCACACCGCCAAAAAGCTGAGTGATAACAGTCGCCGCCCAGTAGCTCATCTGACCCCATGGGAGCATATAGCCGCTAAATGCCTCTGCTGAAAAGCAGATAAATAGCACCATACCGCTTACCCAAATGACCTCTCTGCCTCTTTTGTATGAGCCATAGTAAAGTCCAGTAAGCAAGTGGATATACATGATAAGAAAGATAGTCGATGCTGAAATCGCGTGGATATGACGCCACAGCCAGCCGTACTCAACCTCTTGCATAATAGTGTAGTTTACGCTGTCAAAGGCTAAATTTACATCTGGTTTGTAATACATCATAAGCAAATAGCCAGTGATGATCAAAAGCAAGAAAAGCGTCGTTAGGATAACGCCCATAGCCCAAAGGAAATTTATATTTTTTGGGATCCAGTATTCGCTAACTAGAACCTTCATAAGCTTTGTAAAAGCTAGGCGTTGGTCAAGCCAGTCAATAACGCCAGTTGATTTATGAGATAAAGACATCACTAACCTCCTAAGCTTTAGCTACTAATTTTTCGTATTCTGGGCTTGTTTCGCCTAGAACTAGCTTGGTACCATCGATCTTAAATGGTGGGATATCAAGCGGTCTTGGTGGAGGTCCGTATGTCTGCACGCCATCAGCGTTAAATTCGCCGCCATGACAGGCACAGACAAACATTTGCTTGCTCGCTTTATACTCAGGGATACATCCTAGGTGCGTGCAAAGCCCGATAAGAACTACATACCTCGCATCTCCAACGACTACATCTCTCTTGTCGTTTTTAGCCATATCTGGGCTTTTTTTAAGGATGAAAATAGGCTTTTTACGCCACTCAACCTGTCTCATCTCGCCATCTTTGATCGGACTTAGATCGACAGTTGTAAAACCAGCAGCTTTTACGCTAGGGAGCGGATCCCAGGTCTTTTTCATGGCAACTAGTGACATCGCGCCACCAACAGCTGCCACGGCACCAAACGCAAGGCCGATAAAGCTTCGTCTTTCTTGCTTTACTGACATTAATTTCCTTTCTATAAATAAAATTTAAACGATTATACTCTCAAAAAATTAAAAAACTATAATCTCACAATATAGTTTGTAAAAATAAAGTGAATTTAAGCTTTTTTTACACCAAAATTTGAGGCAAATTTATCTAGAAATGCCTATATATCGTGATTTTAAGCTTTTTATAAAAGAGAAATTTGATCTAATGTCTAAACGTTAAGATAAAAAATTTTTATATTTTAGCTCTCGTAAAATAGAAATTTTAATAATAAAATTTATTAAACTTAAAAAATTATAAATAGCAACTATTAAAAATGATAGGCTTTGTTTTAAATTTTAAATACTAGTTAAATTTTAAAACCATAAAAGGCTTAAATTTAAGCCTTTTTCTCGCTCATTTTTATATAAATATGTAAGATATCGATCGCTGCTGGCGTGATACCCGAAATTTCACTCGCCGCAAAGAGCGTTGGCGGGGCAAATTTCTCAAGCTTTTCGACCACTTCGTTGCTAAGTCCGCTTATGCTTCTAAAGTCGAAATTTTCAGGGATTTTTACATCCATCATATCTTTCATTTTTTCTATCTGATTTTTTTGCTCGCTGATGTAGTGCTGATATTTGCACTCGGTTAAAATTTGATCCATGCTCGCATCGTCTAAATTTACAAATCTCTCATCAAGCTTTCTTAGTTTCTCAGCCGTGAAGCTCTTGCGTGCGACTATCTTTTGAAGGCTCACGTTTTGACTGATCGGCTCTTCATCAAGGCTTGCTAAAAGCTCTAAATTTGCCTTGCTTGGCGTGATCTGAGTCTCGTTTAAAAACTCCAGCCCCTCTTTTAAATTTTTTCTTATGTTTTCGATCTCATTAAAAGTCTCATCGTCAAGCAGCCCAAGCTCATGGCCATATCCGCCAAGCCTTAAAATGGCATTTTCCTCACGCAAAAGCAAGCGGTACTCCGCCCTACTCGTAAACATCCTATATGGCTCTTTTGTCCCTTTTGTGACAAGATCATCGATCAAAACGCCTATATAAGCCTCATCACGGCGCAAGATAAGCGGCTCTTTGTCATCCAGCGAAAGCGCTGCGTTTATACCAGCCATTAGCCCCTGAGCGCCGGCCTCCTCGTATCCTGTCGTGCCGTTTATCTGCCCAGCCAAGTATAGCCCTTTTACCTTTTTGGTCTCTAAGCTATGTTTTAGCTGTGTTGGCTCGACGTAGTCGTATTCGATGGCGTATCCATGCCTTACTATTTTGGCGTTTTCAAAGCCCTTTACAGAGCGGAGCATCTGCACTTGCACCTCATAAGGCAGGCTTGTTGAAAAGCCATTTATGTAGTACTCTGTCGCTTCAAGGGTCTGAGGCTCGATGAAAAGGTGGTGCCTGTCGCGGTCGCCAAAGCGGTTTATCTTATCCTCGATACTAGGGCAATATCTTGGTCCGATACCCTCGATCTGACCTGTAAAAAGTGGCGCTTTGTCGAAATTTGAGCGGATTATCTCATGGGTGGTTTCGTTTGTGTAGGCGATGTAGCATGGTAGCTGCGTTGGAGAGAAATTTTTAGTTCTAAAGCTAAATGCAACTGGCTTTGCATCGCCATCTTGCTTCTCTAAAATTTCAAAATTTATCGTTTTTGCGTCGATCCTTGGGCATGTTCCAGTCTTTAGCCTGCCTAAATTTAGCCCAAGCTCTCTTAGACTAGAGCTTAGATCCTTTGCGCTTAGCTCGCCCACGCGGCCAGCTTCAAGTTTGTTAAATCCAACGTGGATTAGCCCGTTTAAAAATGTGCCAGTTGTAATTATCACTTTTTTTGCGTTATAGATGTTATTTAGATGGGTTTTAACGCCTGTTACCTCGCCATTTTCGCTTAAAATCTCAGTGGCGATCTCTTGAGAAATTTCTAAATTTGGAGTGTTTAAAAGCAAATTTCTCATATAAACGCGGTATCTATCCATATCGATCTGAGCGCGGCTACCACGCACTGCTGGGCCTTTGCTCTCATTTAGCACGCGAAACTGGATACCAACAGCATCAGTCGTAAGCCCCATCTGACCGCCAAGCGCGTCGATCTCTTTTACAAGATGCCCTTTTGCAAGGCCTCCGATGGCTGGGTTGCAGCTTGCAGCGCCTATTTGCTCGGCTAAGACAGTGATCAGTAAAGTTTGTTTGCCCATTCTAGCAGCCGCAAGACTTGCCTCAATGCCAGCATGTCCGCCGCCAACGACGATGATTTCATAGTCCATGATAAATTTTTCCTTATTTTTGATAGGCGGATTTTATCAAAAAGCATATAAAATTTAAATTTTTTCAAAGAAATTTCACCACAAAATTTATGGCTAGAGTTTTTTATTAATGATATTTTAAATATTTTACTGTTAGATTTACAAAATTTTAAATCCAAAAAGGCTTTATTCATGAGGAATTTACTAAAAGTCACTGGCTTTTTGCCCTACCTTGCGATCGCATTTTTAAACGCAAGTGTCGATCTAGCGCACAAAATAACCATCCAAAACGTCCTTTTAAAGACTTACTCAGGCGACACGCTTTTCATCCTAACAGCCGTTATAAACGCGATGATCTTGCTTCCATTTATATTTTTATTTTCGCCTTCAAGCTTTATAAATGACAAATTTGCAAAGACAAAGGTTATTAGAATTTGCGCCGTCTTTGGCGTTGTCATCAGCGTTGCGGTGCTTATTAGCTACCTTTTGGGTGCCTTTGGCGTGGCATTTGCACTCACGCTCATTTTGGCTGCTCAAAGTGCGATCTACTCACCAGCAAAATATGGCATCATCAAAGCACTTGTCGGCACTGAGCGACTTGGCACAGCAAACGGCGTCATCCAAGCGCTTACCATCGTTGCGATACTTGTTAGCTCATTTTTATTTTCATTTATATTTGAAAATTTATATATCCAAGGCGAAAACTCAGAAGAAATTTTAAAAAGCGTCTATCCTATCGGCATCTTTTTAGTCGTTTTTAGCGCGCTTGAAGCATTTTTTGCTTACAAGCTACCTTATATCAGCGAAACAAACGAACAAAGCGGAGAATTTGAGCTTAAAAGATACATCAGCCTTAGCTACTTAAGAGAGAATCTAAAAGAGGTAAGGTCAGATAAAAATATCTGGCTAAGCATCGCTGGTCTTAGCATATTTTGGGGAATTTCACAGATCATCATAGCAGCCTTCCCGGCTCACTACAAGGCGGTTTTCAATGACGACAGCTCTCTAGCAGTGCAAGCCATCCTTGCAGTAAGCGCCATAGGCATCGCATTTGGCTCATACGTGGCTGGCTCTATGTCAAAGCTTCACATCGAGCTTGGCATCGTGCCGATGGGAGCTATTGGTATATTTTTCTCGCTTTTATTTTTCGCATTTGGCTCAAGCATTGGCGTAGTGAGCCTTAGCTCATTTGCATTTGGCTTTTTTGGAGGTATATTTATAGTGCCGCTAAATGCGATGATCCAGTACTTCGCCCCACAAAAGAGTACCGGCAAGATAATGGCGGCAAACAACTTCTTGCAAAACGTCTCAATGCTGCTATTTCTAGCCATTGGCATAGGCTTAGTATATTTTGAAATTTCAACCACTGGACTCTTTGTCTTTACAGCGCTTGTTTGCTTAATCGGCAGTTTTTACGCCATTTTACAGCTTCCACATCTTTTCACAAGGCTACTTTTACTGCCATTTTTAAAGACAAAGTACCGCTTTTTCGTTGAAGGACTTCAAAATTTACCGCAAAGTGGCGGCGCGCTACTTCTTGGCAATCACATCAGCTGGATCGACTGGCTCGTGCTGCAAGCTGCAAGCCCAAGGGGCATAAGATTTGTCATGTATAGAACGATCTATAACAAATGGTATCTAAAGCAAATTTTTAAATTTTTTAAAGTGATCCCAATAGGTGCAGGTGCTAGTAAAGAGTCGATCGAGCTAGTTAGAGAGTGCCTAAAAAATGGCGAAGTGGTCGCACTTTTCCCAGAGGGCCACATCAGCTATAACGGCCAGATAAATGAATTTCAAAAGGGCTTTGAACTTATCATAAGAGATCTAGAAGAAATTTGCATCGTGCCATTTTACCTTCGTGGCCTTTGGGGATCGAGCTTTTCAAGAGCTAGTAAATTTTACAAAGACCTCACTTCTAAAAACGGCAGACGCGACATCATCGTCGCCTTTGGCAAGCCAATAACCACATTTATAAACGCTGCAAAGATGAAGCAAAAGGTGCTTGAGCTTAGCTTTTCATCGTGGGAGAGCTTTATCTCAAGGCAAAAACCACTAACAAGCGAATGGCTAAATAACGCAAAAGAGGATAAATTTAAAGAGTGCGTGAGCGACAGCACTGGGCTAAATTTAAGCAACTTGAAATTTATAACCGCCGTTTTAGTCTTTATCAAAATTTTCAAACGAGAGCTAAAAGATGAGAAAAATATAGGCATCTTACTACCTAGCTCAAGCATCGCAGCAATAGTAAATATGGCACTTCTTGCCATGGGCAAAGTGAGTGTAAATTTAAACTACACACTAAATGAGACCTCGCTAAATCACGCCCTAAGAAAGGCAAATATAAACACAGTGATCACCTCAAGCAAATTTCTTGAAAAGCTCACACTTAAGGGCTTTGATCTAAAAGATGCGATGAGTGGCAAGGCTAAATTTGCAGAAGATCTCTCAGCCAGCGTCTCAAAAAAAGAGAAATTTTTAGCGCTTTTAACGGCATTTTTTGCCCCAACTTGGCTCATTAAGCTTTGCTATTTTAAGCGTGTAAGTTTAGAAGATACAGCTACCATTTTATTTAGTAGCGGCAGCGAGGGCGAACCAAAAGGCATCGAGCTAAGCCATAAAAATTTACTTGCAAACATTAAGCAAATAAGCGAACTTCTAAATTTCAAAAAAGATGACGTGATCTTAAATTCACTCCCAGTATTTCACTCATTTGGCCTAACAGTCACCACGCTCATGCCGCTTTGCGAGGGCATAAAAATGGTAAGCGTGCCTGACCCAACAGACGGAGCGACTATCGGCAAAATGGCCGCAAGACACAGCGCTAGCATCATCTTTGGCACCTCAACGTTCTTTAGGCTCTACACCAGAAACAAAAAGCTTCATCCGTTGATGTTTCAAAGTGCCAGAATGGTCGTAGCTGGGGCTGAAAAGCTAAAACCTGAGATAAAAGACGAGTTTAGGCTCAAATTTGGCATAGAAATTTATGAAGGATATGGCGCGACCGAAACGGCGCCGGTAGCTGCTGTAAATATGCCAAATATCCTAGAAAAAGAGAGCCTAAAAGAGCTTACATTTAATAGACCTGGCAGCGTTGGCATGCCTCTGCCTGGCACTATCATCAAGATAATCGACCCAGAAACGCTTGAAGAGCTAGAAACTGGCACAGACGGGCTCATCGTCATCGGCGGCTCGCAGGTGATGAAGGGCTATCTAAATGACGAAGCTAAAACAAGCGAGGTCATCACGCACATTGATGGCGTAAGATACTATAAAACTGGCGATAAAGGCCACATCGATGAAAACGGCTTTGTGTTTATCGTCGATAGGTATTCAAGATTTGCCAAGATAGGCGGCGAGATGATAAGCCTTGGAAGTGTCGAAGAAGAGCTTGCAAAGGTGCTTGGGGGCGACGTCGTCTTTAGCAGCGCAAACGTGCCAGATAGCAAAAAAGGCGAAGCGATCGCACTTTTAGTAAAAAGTGGCACAGAGCCTGAGAATATCGAGCAAATTTTAAAAGAAAGCAGCCTAGCTCCTATAATGATGCCAAGTTATATATTTATCGTTGATGATATACCAACGCTTGCAAGCGGCAAGGTTGATTTTAAGGGGGTAAAAGCTCTAGCGGTCTCACTTTTAGCGGAGTGAGACGCCGCCCTTTTATTTTTGTGATAAAATAGCGCCAAAATATCACATAGGTCGCAGTTGCGACTAACATTTGCATAAATCTTAAATTTTTATCTTTTTTTGCAAATTCCGTTATTGATTTTATTTTTTCTATAAGGAGTTTTGTATGAAATTTTCTAGTGCTTTTAAATTTGGTGCGCTCTGCATAGTTGGCTGTTTGCTCTCTTTAAATTCTGCCTTGGCAAATTCTTACGAACAGATCAAAAAAGATGGCATCATAAGGATAGCAACAGAAGGCGTTTATTCGCCATTTTCATTTCACAATGAAAAAGATGAGCTAATGGGCTATGACGTGAAGATAGCAAGGGCTGTGGCTAAAAAACTAGGCGTAAAGCCAAAATTTATCGAAGCTTCATGGGACGCGATGCTTGCGGCATTTGACGCTGGCAAGGCGGACGTGGTGTTTAACCAAGTAAGCATAACAGACGAGCGAAAGAAAAAGTATGACTACAGCGTACCATATATGGTCTCTTACTCGGCCATCGTCGTGCATAAAGATAATAACGACATCAAAAGCTTTGCTGATCTAAAAGGCAAAAGAAGCGTGCATTCAGTAAATAGCATGTGGATACCAACCGTTGAAAAGTATGGCGCCAAGCTAGTTGTGGCTGATAGTTTGAGCGATCAGATAAATTTGATCATCACAAAAAGAGCAGATGATACGATAGATGATGCGGTGATGTTTTATGACTACATCAAGCAACACCCAAACGCCCCTATAAAGATCATCGAAGCTGGCGATGAGCCGATGTATACGGCCGCGATTGTTAAAAAAGGTAACAAAGAGCTACTAAATAAGATAAATAATGCCCTAAATGAGCTTAGCAAAGAAGGAGTTTTAAGCGAAATTTCGCTTAAATACTTCGGCAAAGACATTTCTAAATAAGGAGAATCAATGAATTTTAAGCCCATTTTTGGCTTTATCGCAGGTGCTTTTTTAGCTTTAAATTTAAATGCTTCAACTATCAAAAAAGGCGAGCTCATAGTTGCAACTGAAGGCACTTACTCACCTTATTCATTTTATGATGAAAAGGGCGAGCTAGTAGGATATGACGTAGATATCGCAAAAGCTGTTGCAAAGAAGCTAAATTTAAAGATAGAGTTTCTAACAGCTCCATGGGACGCGATGTTAGCTGCTTTTGACGCTGGCAAAGCAGATGTTGTTTTTAATCAAGTTAGCATAAACGAAGATAGAAAGAAAAAGTATGATATGAGTGTGCCTTACACCATGCCATATCCTGTAATAGTCGTACATAAAGACAATAACGACATCAAAAGTTTTGCTGATCTAAAGGGCAAAAAAAGCGTGCACTCTGCAACTAGCAACTGGGCAGCGATAGCTGAGAAAAACGGCGCAACAGTGGTCGTAGCCGATGGCTTTAGCAAAGGCGTGGAGCTTATCATCTCAAAAAGAGCTGACGATACGATAAATGACAACGTCACATTTTTTGACTATATCAAACAACGCCCAAATGCACCGCTTAAGATCGCATATACTAGCAATGAGCCGATGCCAACAGCCGCACTTCTAAAAAAAGGCAACACCGAGCTACTAGAAGCGATAAACAAAGCGCTTGATGAGCTAAAAACCGAGGGTAAGATAAGCGAAATTTCGATGAAATATTTTGGAAAAGATATTTCAAAATAATTTTTAAAGCCAATAATTTTATTGGCTTTACTTTTTTGTATAACTAGGAGAAATTTTTGAGCGAAAAAGATACAGATGTAACAAAAAATATAGACTTTATAAATGAAACTATAATTGACAATATAAATTTTACGTATATTTCTGAAAGTAAAATTCACGGATTTGGACTTTTTGCTAATAAAAATTTAGATAGTGGCACAATACTTTGCTTTTTAGATGGACAAGTAATGAGTTGGGATCACTATGATGAAATAGCAAAAAGTATAAATTTAGGAAAATATCAAAACTATATTTTTATGGAATGGAACGCACTTAGCAATAAAACATTACTTGTGCGAGCATTTAGGACAAAATATAGCTATATAAATCATTCAAGTGTGCCAAACGTAGAGATAAAGTACAATCCAATTCGTATAGAAACAATAAAACAAATAAATAAAAATGATGAAATAGTTATAGACTACAACAAAGAACCATTAAAAAAAGAATACCTTGACGATAAAGAAAAAGGGTTTTTGTGATACATATTAAAACCACAATTATTCAACCAATAGAAATTAATACACAAACATTAATAAAGCTTTTTGATACAAAAATAAATATTGAAAATTTTAAAAAATATGAAAACATTAAAGCACCTTGCTGGAAACAAACTATGGATGAACTTTTTAATCTATATAGTTCATTTATAATTTTAGATAACCAGCTTATAAATTCTAAAGCTTTAAAAGAAGAATTGAAAAACGATCATTTTAATATCAATGATAAATTTAATATATCTGATTTTATAGATGACAATGGTTTGCAAGCATATTTAATGTTTGATTACAGGCTATTTCAATTTTGTATAGTGTATGAGCTTGACTTTGTTTTGCCGCTAAATAATATAGAAAATGTCGCTAGACACGAACAAGACAAATTAGATTTTTATAATTGTATTCGCAATATCTTCGTTAAAGAAACCAATAGTTCATATCTGCCGTCTATTATCTTAAATTTACAAAACAACTTGATCAAAGAGGCAAAAAAATTTATAGATGCAAATTTTAACTTAAAAGATAGTGCAGATAGCCTTAAAATACTAAATAATAGCGGAAATATAACAAATGTAGCTATCTTAGAAAACCTAAATGATAAAGAGTTCGAAAAATACTCAAATTATTTACTAAATTTAAATTCATTAGCTGAAAGAAATCAAAACTATAGTTCTCCTATAAAAATAAAATCAGTAAATTCAAAACACGATAATTTATACTTTTTCAATGGTCGCTTTCATACGATAATATTACAAAATCAAAAAGATAAATACAGATACATACCAATACAATTTCAAATGCAATACCTTTGGTTTTATTTATCTAAACAGATAAATTTAATACTAGAGTTTTACAATGACAATATTTTAAAAGATAGCTCTATATCAAAAATATCAGAATACAGCGATAAGATCGATGCAATAATAAATAAAATCGAAAATCTAAATATTTTTAACCAAAAATTTAAACTTTCTATTGAAGCTGATAGTAAAATTTACCACGCAATAGAAGAAAAATGGAATATAGAAAATATGATCAAAACTTCAAACGAATATGTTGTCTATTTTAAAGATTATCTAGCAAGAATTTATACCAAGAAAAGCTCTAAAATGGAGCAAAGACAAAATAAGATACTCTTATTTATAACTTTATTTCAATTCATAGCACTTCTAAGTGTTTGGAATGATTATCTAAATTTATTAAGCGTTGAATTTTTAGAAAAAGCAAAAGGCATATTGCCACTATTTGGTTCAGAGAGTAACCTAGAAGCTTTCAACATATATCTACCAATTATATTTTTCATAATAATTTTATGTATGTTTTTTTATATCTTCAAAAATAAGGAATAGTTAAAGCAAAAATGGAAAATTTAGATAGAGTGATCGAGCTTGTTTCAAGCTCGACGCTACCGATGATCATCGCACTTTTAAAAGTGACGATCCCACTTACTTTGCTCTCGTTTTCGCTAGGGCTTGTCATCGCCATTATCACAGCAGTAGCGAGGCTTTCAAATATAAAAATTTTAAAATTTATATTTGCCACCTATGTTTGGATATTTCGCGGTACGCCGCTTCTTGTGCAGCTTTTCATCGTATTTTACGGGCTTCCTAGTATCGGTGTCACGCTTGATACTTGGAGTGCGGCTACTATCGCATTTAGCCTAAACGTGGGCGCTTATGCGTCTGAATCTGTAAGGGCTGCCATACTTTCTGTGCCAAAAGGTCAGTGGGAGGCTGCCACATCGCTTGGCATGACACACTATCAAATTTTAAAGCGCATCATCGCGCCTCAAGCAGTGAGAATCTCGCTACCACCGCTTTCAAACACATTTATAGGCCTTGTTAAAGACACTTCACTAGCAGCTTCTATAACGATGGTAGATATGTTTATGGTCGCTCAAAGGATCGCAGCAAGGACCTTTGAGCCACTCATCCTCTACATCCTAGCAGCACTCATCTATCTAGTGGTTTGCACACTTTTAACCTATCTTCAATCAAGGCTTGAAAAAGCTGTCTCAAGGTATGTCTAATGGCTATAAATTTTAAAAATATAAGCAAATCTTACGACGATCATTTGGTGCTAGATAACATAAGTACAAGCTTTAAAGAGGGGCAAACGACCGTGATAGTTGGCTCATCTGGTTGTGGCAAATCAACGCTTCTTAGATGCATAAATTTACTTGAGATTCCACAAAGTGGCACTTTAGAGGTAGATGACAGGAGTGTAAATTTTAAAGATAAGCTTAGCTCAAAAGAGCTTTTAGAAATTCGCAAAAAAACAGGCATGGTCTTTCAAAGCTTCAACCTCTTCCCGCACCTAACAGCGCTTCAAAATGTCACCGAAGCTCCGATCTACGTTCAAAAAAAGGATAAAAACGAAGCGATAAAAGAGGCAAAAGAGCTTTTAGCTAAAGTTGGACTTAGCCATAAAGAAGACACCTATCCAAACAGGCTCTCAGGCGGACAAGCACAGCGCGTGGCCATCGCTAGAGCGCTAGCTGTAAATCCATACTTTTTGCTACTTGACGAACCTACAAGTGCGCTTGATCCAGAGCTTGAGGCTGAAGTTTTAAAGGTCATCTTATCTCTTGCAAAAGAGAAAAAGTCTATGATCATTGTCACTCATAATATGAATTTTGCTAGAAAGATAGCTGATAGAATTTTGTTTTTAGATAAAGGCGTGATCGCGTTTGATGGCTTGGTTGATGAGTTTTTTAACAGCCAAAATGAGAGGATAAAAAGCTTCATCTCGGCTATGGATATATAAATTTAGCTAGAAGATCTAGCTAAATTAATTACGCAAAGTATGGTTTTATCTGCTCGATCCAAGCTGAAATTCTACCCTCGGTTTTGTCGCTCTGGTTATCAGCATCAAGCGCTAGACCTACAAATTTACCGCCTCTTACGGCATCAGAGCCATCAAATGTATATCCATCAGTGCTAACTTCGCCAACTACTTTTGCACCTGCTTTTACGACCTCATCGTAAAGCTTTGCCATGCCGTTACAGTACTCATCAGAGTAGCTCTCGCTATCGCCCATGCCAAAAACAGCGACCGTTTTACCGCTTAAATTTAACGCTTTAAAATCAAACGCGTCCCAGTCATCTTGAAGATCGCCGCTACCCCAAGTCGATGTGCCAAGGATGAGCTTATCAAAGCTATTTAGCTTCGCTGCGTCCACGTCAGAGACATTTAAAAGCTCGTTTTCAAGCCCCAAGCCCTCACTTATAAGTTTTGCTGCATCTTCGGTATTTCCCATGCTGCTTCCATAAACTATACCTATCATTTTTATCCTTTTTAAAAAATTTTACTAATAATCGTATAAGGCACGAGCTTTATGCACCCTCTTGCAAAGCAGTGCCTAACCTCAACGTGCCGCCTAAATTCCTCATTTCTAGGGCAAACGATATAGACCATCTCGCACTCGTGACCAAGCGCGCAAACGGCTGCATCAATGTCATCGTTTAAATTTCTCATATCATCAAAGCTCACCCTTTTAAAGCTTGGCATGACGCTGAGTAAATTTTTGCCACCCTTTTTGACCGAGATGACACCGCCATTTAGCACGACCTCTTTGTCCTGATGGCGGAGGCGTATTTTATCATAAACAAACTGGCAAAACATCTGCGCTGCGTCAATGAAAAACTCAAATTCTCCGCTTCTATAAAGCATCTTTATCATCTTTGCAGCTGCCATCTTTGGCTCTTTTGCTACAAATCTCAACCCTTTAAAATCATTTTTCAAATAAGCATTTATAACGACGTTTGAAGGTATGCAAAAGCTATCAACTGGTTTGAAATTTAAAAATTTATCACGCAGTAAGAAATTTATCCTAGCCTCAAAAATGTCTTTGAAATTTAGAAATTTAGCGTAAGAAAGCGGGATCTTTAGCTCGCTTTCAACGCCAACATTATAAAGTGCGATGAAAATTTTCGCTCGCGAAAGCTTGTCAAGCTTTGCAAAAATACTTGGAGTTATTTCGCCAATATCTGATAAAAACCCGAACTTCATCGATTATTCTTTGCATCCAAATTCCTTATCTAGGCCAAAGACCTTACAATACTCGCAAAATACGCAACTAACGCTTCTTTTTGCACAAACGATAGGGATATTTCTCTTTTTTGCTTGTGTTTTTATGGTCTTCATCGTGTTGTGGTTTAAAAAGCTAGTTAGCATCACCACGCACTCGGTGTCTTGTGGGATCGGCTTGCGATTTACGCGGTTTTCGTTTCTAGCGTCCCAGTGCTCTATCTTCTCAGCTCCCAAATCATGCAAAACAGCCTTAATAGGCGTGATCTCATCTGCTCCGATAACTAAAACTGACATAACAAGCTCCTAAAATTTATTCGTTTTCTGATAACGATTATAAAAAAGCTTAGCTAAAATTATTCTTAGTTATGATATTTATTATCACTTATTTGTAGAAATTTGTAACGTTTTTGGTTGTTTTAGAAGGCCAAATTTAATTAGCCTTTTTAAATTTAACCGCTGCAACGAGAAAGATGACAAGTCCAGCCGCTGCAAAAAGGCTGCCAACATTGCCGATATTTTGCTCACCAAGATGAACTATCGTTTGATGTCCTATTAGCGCGCCAGCTCCTATGCCGATGTTATAAATGGCTGAATATATCGCCATCGCAGCGTCTGTGGCATTTGAGGCTAAGCTTAGCACCTTTATCTGAAAGCTCATATTTATCCCAGCTATGCCAAGCCCCCAGATAAAGGCAAGCGCAAGCATCAAAGTCTCATTTGTAGCGATCAAATTTAACGTCAGTAAGCAGGCTAAAATGATCGCTATTGAGATAGCTGTAAAGGCAGTCGGTATGAGCTTATAAAATTTAGAGAAAAGCCAACTTGCTACGATGCCAGCGACGCCAAACAAAAGCAAAAATATGGTGATAAATTTACCATCAAAGCCGCTAATATCTTTAGCAAACGGCTCGATGTAGCTATAAGTGCTAAAATGCGCGCTGATAACGATAGCAGTTAGCAAAAATATCACCATCAAAAAGCCATTTCTTGCAAGCTCTGGCAAACTCTTTAGCGAGCCTGAGTTTTTGCTAGGCAAAAGTGGCAAAATTTTATATAGCCAAGCGCCAACGCCCACAGCAAAGATCCCTATCAGCCCAAATGTAACGCGCCAGCCCAAACTATCGCCTAAAATCCTGCCAAGCGGCAAGCCAAGTATCATCGCCATCGATGTGCCAAGTGCCAAAAGTCCCAGAGCTTGCGAGCTTTTATTTATAGGTGCCACCCTAACAGCAAGCGAGGCGGTGATCGACCAAAATATGGCGTGTGAGATGGCTATTAGCACGCGTGCTATGACTAAAACAGTAAAATTCCAAGCGACCGCGCAAAGTGCGTGAGAAGCGACAAAGATGATAAAAACCTTTAAAAGTAGCGACCTTCGCTCTAAATTTGCAGTTAAAAGCATAAAAGGTAGCGAGAGTATCGTCACACTCCACGCATATATCGTGATGATGAGCCCAGTATCAGCCGTACTCATGCCAAAATCCTTTGCTATGTCGCTTAAAAGCGGCACTGGCACAAACTCAGTTGTATTAAATATAAAAGCTGCAAAAGCTAGCGCGATAACCCTTAGATAGGCTATTTTATGAATATTTATCAAAATTTCATCCTTTTTACTTTGCCTCTACAATATTAAAATTTGACTTACATCTTAGTTATTTATAAATTTTAATTTTTTAATGATAGAGATTAATGACAAATTTTGGATTATTTCCTTATAATAAAGCCATTTTTAAGATAATTTTAAGGCGGAAATATGTCAAAAATAATGAAAACTATGGACGGAAACGAGGCCGCAGCTTACGCGTCATACGCATTTACTGAAGTAGCTGGAATTTACCCTATCACTCCTAGCTCGCCTATGGCTGACTATACTGACCTTTGGGCAGCACAGGGCAAGAAAAATTTATTTGGTATGCCGGTAAAAGTAGTCGAGATGCAAAGCGAAGGCGGAGCAGCTGGCACGGTGCATGGCTCGCTACAAGTTGGAGCCCTAACTACGACCTACACAGCTTCTCAAGGCCTACTTTTAAAAATTCCAAATATGTATAAGATAGCAGGTCAGCTCCTCCCTGGCGTCATCCATGTCTCAGCTCGCTCGCTCGCGGCGCAGGCACTTTCAATATTTGGCGACCACCAAGATATCTATGCCTGTCGCCAAACTGGCTTTGCTATGCTAGCAAGCGGCTCAGTGCAAGAAGTGATGGACATCGCTGGCGTGGCGCATTTAGCGGCGATCAAGGGTCGCGTGCCCTTTTTACACTTCTTTGATGGCTTTAGAACGAGCCATGAAATTCAAAAAGTAGAAGTGATGGACTACGCGCACTTTGATAGACTTCTTGACAGAGAGGCGCTACAGAAATTTAGAGACGAAGCGCTAAATCCAGAGAGTCCAAAAACAAGAGGCACAGCGCAAAATGACGATATCTACTTTCAAACAAGAGAGCTAAGCAACCGCTTTTATGACGCAGTGCCAGACATCGTGGCAAACTACCTAACTGAAATTTCAAAGGTCACTGGCAGAGACTACAAGCCGTTTAACTACTACGGCGACCCTGAGGCCACGCGCGTCATCGTAGCTATAGGCTCAGTGACGCAAACTCTTGAAGAGGTCGTTGATTATCTAAACGCAAAAGGCGAAAAGGTGGGCATCATCAAGGTGCATTTGTACCGCCCATTTAGCACGAAGTATCTCTTTGACGTGATGCCAAAGAGCGTGAAAAAAATAGCCGTTCTTGACCGCACAAAAGAGCCTGGCAGCCTTGGCGAACCACTATATCTTGATATAAAAGCTGCATTTTACGGCCAAAAGGACGCTCCAGTTATCGTTGGCGGTAGATACGGCCTAAGCTCAAAGGACGTCGATCCTGCGCAGATGCTAGCTGTGTTTGAAAATTTAAACCAAAGCGAGCCAAAAGATGGCTTTACGGTGGGCATCGTTGATGACGTGACTTTTACGTCGCTGCCAACTGGAGAGAAAATTTCACTAAGCGACGAGAGCGTTAAAGAGTGCTTATTTTACGGACTTGGCGCTGATGGCACCGTGGGCGCAAACAAAAACTCTATTAAGATCATCGGCGACAAAACCGACCTTTACGCGCAGGCATATTTTGCCTACGATAGTAAAAAGTCAGGCGGTTACACACGCTCGCACCTTCGCTTTGGCAAAAAGCCGATCCGCTCGACCTATCTCGTCTCAAACCCGCACTTTGTAGCATGCTCAGTCGCCGCATATCTTGAAATTTACGATGTGATTGACGGCATCAGAGAAAACGGCACATTTTTACTAAACTCTATCTGGGACGCGGAGCAGACCATAGCCAAACTGCCAAATAAAGTTAAGAAAATTTTAGCTAGCAAAAATATAAATTTCTACATCATAAACGCAACAAAGCTAGCACACGACATCGGACTTAAAAACCGCACAAATACCATAATGCAGTCGGCATTTTTCAAGCTTGCTGACATCATACCATTTGAAGATGCGCAAAAATATATGAAAGAGTATGCGCACAAAGCCTACGCTAAAAAAGGCGAGGCGATCGTGCAGATGAACTACAACGCTATCGACGTTGGCGCAAACGGGCTCATAAAAGTGCCAGTCGATCCTGCGTGGGCAAATTTAGCAGATGATGAGCAAAAAGATGAAAAATATATCGGCAATAGCTTCATCGAAAACGTCGTAAAACCGATAAATGCGGCTCGCGGTGACAGCCTGCCAGTCTCAGCTTTCATAGGCTACGAAGACGGCCACTTTGAAGCTGGCACGACGGCTTACGAGAAGCGCGGCGTTGGCGTCATGGTGCCAAAATGGATCGAGCAAAACTGCATCCAGTGCAACCAGTGCGCATTTGTCTGCCCACACGCTGTAATCAGGCCATTTTTGATAGACGAAAACGAGCTTAACGCAGCCCCAGATGGCGTAAAAGAGCACAACCTAGAGGCAAAAGGCAAAGAGGTCAAGGGACTAAAATACAAGATCCAAGTAAGCCCGCTAGACTGCACCGGCTGCGAGCTGTGCGCGCAAAACTGCCCAAGTAAAGAAAAATCGCTCGTAATGGTGCCGCTTGAAGAAGAGCTAGGCAAAAACGAGCAAGAAAATGCTGATTATCTATTTAAAAAGGTCGCTTACAAAGACGATCTCATGAACAAAGAGAGCGTTAAAGGCGTTGGCTTTGCTAAGCCGCTCTTTGAATTCCACGGCGCTTGCCCGGGATGCGGCGAAACTCCGTATATCACGCTTATTACAAGGCTCTTTGGCGAGCGCATGATCGTTGCAAACGCGACTGGCTGTAGCTCGATATATGGCGGCTCTGCCCCATCTACTCCGTACACCACAAACGACGAAGGCAAGGGTGTTGCGTGGGCAAACTCACTATTTGAAGATAATGCTGAGTTTGGCATGGGTATGAACGTAGCGATGGAGACTATGCGCCACCGCATCGAAGATATAATGAGAAACAACATAGATAGCGTGCCAAACGCACTTTCAGCGCTTTACAACGACTGGATAAATTTCAAAAATGACGGCGTTAAAACGCAAGAGATCACGAAAAATTTGTTGCCTATTTTAGAGCAAAATTTAAGTGCTCCAGGCGTGAAAGAAATTTTAGAGCTTAAGAAATTCCTAGTCAAAAAGTCGCAATGGATCATCGGCGGCGACGGCTGGGCGTATGACATCGGCTTTGGCGGACTTGACCACGTGCTAGCAAGCGGTGAAAACGTAAATGTGCTAGTGCTTGACACCGAAGTCTATTCAAACACTGGTGGCCAAAGCTCAAAATCAAGCCGCGCAGGCTCGATAGCGCAATTTACAGCTAGCGGCAAGCCAGCTCAGAAAAAGGACCTTGGCTACATCGCGATGACTTACGGCAACATTTTTGTAGCACAGATCAACTCAAACGCGAGCCAAGCAAACGTGATAAAAGCGATCGCAGCGGCCGAAGCGTATGATGGCCCAAGCCTCATCATCGCCTACTCTCCGTGCATCGCTCACGGCATCAAAGGTGGCTTATCGCAGTCAGGCGGCCAAGGCGAACTCGCCACAAAATGCGGATACTGGCCGACATATCTATACGATCCGCGCCTTTTAAAAGAGGGACAAAATCCGCTCAAAATCACCTCAAAAGAGCCAGACTGGTCGCTTTATGAAGAGTTTTTACTAAACGAGGTTCGCTACAACTCGCTTAAGAAGACCAACCCTGAGCACGCAGATGAGCTACTAGCTAAAAACAAAGCTGACGCGCAAAGACGCTACCGCCAGCTAAAACGC
Source organism: Campylobacter concisus (assembly GCA_018371535.1). Lineage (GTDB taxonomy): Bacteria > Campylobacterota > Campylobacteria > Campylobacterales > Campylobacteraceae > Campylobacter_A > Campylobacter_A concisus_BO. The sequence continues at coordinate 16,153 of JAHAKU010000011.1, read as the reverse complement.
CTTAGCCTAGCAGACTTTAGCGATGAAATCAATTAAATTTTAGGTGCATTTGCACCTAAAATTTACTCTAACAACTAGAATACATCTTGCTTGAAGTTTTTTTAAATTTAATACTGCATATCTCATCAAAGGCAAAATGACTCTCCTTAAGATCACCCATGATATATGAAAAATAAAATTTCTTCTCCGCGAAAGCCACTTCACTGGCTATGATCTCGCCAAGAGCGCTGTCATCTATATGAAAATTTTTAAAAATGACGCTTAGCTCGTAGTAGCCATTTTGCAAGTCTCCGATATAAAATTTAGCCCTAGCGCCACTTTTCATAAAGGCAAAAGATACTATCTTTGCATCATTAAAATTTAGATCTACAAAAATTCTCTCAAGCGTCTTTAGCTCGTCATAAAAAGACTTTATATACGAGCCATAATCCTCTATCCTCTTTTCAAACTCATCATTGTCCAGATCGCCACTTATCCAGCCCTTATCGAAAAATCTCATCTTGCGCCAAGGCACTACGGCTCCTTAAATTTAACTTCTAAAGCAAATTTTATATATCATTATCTAAAAATTATTCATAAATTTAAAAGGTAAAAATATGAGCCAAACGCACCCTTTTAAGCCAATCTTTGATAAAAACTCTAAAATTTTGATCCTAGGCTCATTTCCCTCTGTCATCTCTCGTAAATTTGGCTTTTACTATACAAATCCGCAAAATCGCTTTTGGCGAGTGTTGGCTGGGATTTTAAATGCTGATGTGCCAAAAAGCACGGATGAAAAGATAAAATTTCTGCTCTCTCATCACATCGCAATATATGACGCTGCGATATCATGCGAGATAGAGGGCTCAAGCGACGCAAAAATGAGCAAGATCGTGCCTGTAAATTTAAAGCCAATTTTTAAAACCGCAAATATAAAGCAAGTCTATGCAAATGGTGGCAAAGCTTATGAAATTTGCAAAAAATACTTAGAGGGCGAGATCATAAAAGCGACAAAAAATGAAGTGATAAAACTACCATCAACCAGCCCTGCAAATGCTAAATTTAGCCTTGAAAAGCTCATGTACGAGTGGCGAGCTGTAGCAGATACATTAAGAGATGGCTAAATTTATCTCTTAATTAGCCCAATTTACTTATCTGTTATCGCAAACGGCAAAATCTAAAACAAAGAAGCCGCCAAATTTCGCTAATATATTTAAGAAGCAAAAAAGGATTATTCCCCTTATTACTGCCACTAATAGCTACATAAATCTCTAGCTAGGCACTATAGAATTTCTACGTGCGGTTTTTGTAAGTGAATAAACGACAAGTAGCATAATAAAAGCATAAAGTAAATTTGCGCTTTTTTGTATTGATTGCATTGCTTCATCGTATTTTAGAGCATTTAGAGTCTTTTCATACGTTTTTTTAGTGCTTTTATGTAAAATTTTACAGCTAGCATTATGATCCATGGATTCTTTGGAGCATTTGATGTATTTTTTCACAAAATCAATTAACGGAGTGTGTGTTCTGCTATTATCCAATCTTTCTAAAATTATTTTTCTATTTTTAGCTATAAAATTGATCTTATTTTCTGCTTTTATATTGGTAAAATTTGCATCCAGAAGCATATCATCCAAGCTATTATTATTGTATTTTACTATGTATTCTTCAAATTTACTTTCTGCTATTTTTTCTGATGTAAAAATACCAATGAACGGCGTTATTAATACGGGTTTATCCAAAAAGATAGCCATAAAAATTAGATATGTCATAAAACGCACAAAGCTAAATCTAAATAAATAAAACGACAAAGCATATAATGTCACATATAAAAGTATAAAAACAATAACATAAATAGAATAGTCAAAAGCATTAACTAAGCCTGGTGTAATGAAACTGACATATGCAACAATTCCTATCGGTACAGTTACCCATCGTATTTTATATTTCATGGTTAAATACAATAAACATACTAGTAGTCCAATTAGAAAAATAGACAGTAGCAACAACATCAATATTTTAGGACTATTAATCATTACTTTCAACAAATAATCATCTAAAATACAAAAAGACAATCCATACACAGCAATACTTAGAATAGTAAAGTTTATTATCTTAAATAAATTTGTGTGATGATCACTGGTATTTCTATATAATTTTAGTGTTATCAAATCTAAAAAAAGCTCGATACGATTTTTGCTTTTAGATTTGACTTCTATTTCATCCGCAGATTTTACTTCTTTACTATTTCCGCCATCTTTAGCCTTTGCATTTTCAAGAGTAAATTCTAATTCTAGCTCTTTACAGTATAGCTCTAGACGGTGAAACAAGCTTGCGTCAAGCGCATTGCCTTTGTTATTTAAAGCGTATTTCATGAGTCTAAACCCATCCCTAAAATCATTTGTTACATTTATACATTTATCTATATTATTGGTACTTTTATCTTTGATAAAATTTTTAAGCTCATCATATGTAAAATCTGTTTTTGCATTCACAAAATTTAAAGCACCATTAAAAATGATTGATAAAAAATCAACAGGTTTTTTGAAGTTTGCACTATAAAAGTTAGCATTTTTTTCAAAATTTGTCTCACTAAAATCAATAAAATCTTTAAATAATGTATTTTTGAAAGATGCATTATTTTTAAACAATATATTATTTAATTTTACCTCTTTTGTAAAAATAGCATTTCTAAAATATGCTTTTTCTTTAAATGTTGCGCTTGAAAAATCGACTTTATTTTCAAAATTTGTTTCACTTAATATCGCTTTGTTAAATTTTGTTCCATGAAAATGTACCTCTTCTTTAAAAACCACTTTATTTAAATTTACCACATCGTTAAATTTGGCTTTTGTGAAAATTAAATTATCTTCAAAACAAGCTTCCCTGAAAAGCATTTTGCAGTTAATTATGCTCTTGCGAAAACTTACCTTTTGTTTGAATATGGCCTTGGTAAAATTTATATTTATTCCATCAAGCCACTTCTCATCTAAAATAACCTCGCAATCAAATTCAGCATGTGAGAAATCTAGAACTTTAAATTTTTGTATATCTATATTAAATTCTTGCTTGAAATGAACGGCTTCAAATTTTACCTCTTCCAACTCATTTTTTGTATCTAATTTAAAAGATTTATTAAAGATACTGCTTGTAAAGGATATATCTTGTCTAGAGTTTTGAGATATGAAATCATCGTTAAATACGCATGAATTAAAATGCGCTTTACCTTCTACGTAAACTTCTTTTGCAAATTCGCATTCACTAAACGTGTTGTCTTTAGTGATATTATGTAAAAATACTTCATTTTCAAATTTACAAGAGCTGATGTTAGGAAGCCTGGAATTTACAATTATAACCTTCCGTTTAATCTCATTTAAATCTTCTATAGCTTTTGGATTATTTACGGTATCACACGATAAAAGAACAATATTAAATTCGTCACTTTGCAGATATTTTTCTAAATTTACATGATTGAAGGAGTCTGAGTTTTGGTCTAAGTAAAAACCTTTAAAAACGAAAAAAACTTGTCCATCTTGCTTGCATTTTTCAATAAGGCAATCTTCACTGTTTTGCCCTGACACGTACAAAGCATCTATATTGCCGTTGAGAATCCCAAGCTCCTGAAATCTTTCAAGGTCTTTTTGCTCGATTTCTTCTCTTAGCGTTTCCAAAATTTTATCTATATCCAAAGTCATTCTCAAACCTCACTATCTAAGCTGCATATCTAAATTTATACTCTGCAAAATGGTATCAAAAAGCAACTTTTAAATTAATTGTCGAGACCCTAGCAACAAAATCTACAATAAAAAATATTAGACCACAAAGGTAACCAAAAAGCAATAAAACTACCATAAACCAGCCCTACAAATGCCAAATTTAGCCTTGAAAGGTTCGTGTGCGAATGGAGAGTAGTGACTGAAGTACTAAAAGACGGTTAAATTTAGCAAGAGCCTCCAAATTTAACTCGTTCAAAATAAAAAACTGCACCTTCATCTTAAATTTAGTTTAAAATTTTAAAATTATCCAAATCAAGCAAAGCAGGAAAAACCGTGAAAATCCTAAAATTTCTATTTTTACTTCCGCTTCTAGCCATCGGTGTTCAGGCACTGGAGCCAAAAATATAAAAATTAAATTAATTCCAAGCAAAAAATTTAAATGCTTTTAACAAAAAATAAATTTTATATTAATTTTTTGTATTGATAATGATTATTATTTTGATATAATTTCATAACTTTTTGTTTCTGCATTTTCTATTTTTTAGCGTTCTTTGTTTTTAATTGTTTATCTTGTTTGTTAAATTTAAAACTAGGAGTTTATCTTGAAAGTTTTGTATTTTTCGGCTCTATTGGTAGCTTTTACAGCGAGCCAGGCGCTTGGGACACAAGAGGTCACGCTTGATGGCGTAGAGGTAACAGCAAATAAAATCAGTCAAAATTTAAAAGACGTCCCACAAAGTATCGATGTGATAAATGACACCGAGCTTGAGGAAAAAGGGATAAAAAATGTAAGCGATCTTTTAAAATCCGTGCCAAACATGAACGGGCAAACTGGAATGTATGAGGGCATCAGCACAAGAGGGCTTAATCCTTCGATATTTACTAGTTCAAACCCAGTGACTATCTATGTTGGGGGTGTGGCTCAAAGCAATAAAGACGCCTCTTACATCCCGCTTTCAAACATCGAGAGAGTCGAAATTTTAAGAGGCCCAAGTAGTACGATTTATGGCAAAGATTCAATAGGAGGCGTCATAAATGTCGTACCAAAAGAGCCTAGCAATGACTGGCACGGTAGCACTGGCTTGGAGTATGGCACGAGAAAATACCGCCTAGCAACATTTGACGCAAGTGGTGCTCTCATCCCTGATAAGCTATTTCTTGGCTTAAATGGATCAGTTTCAAAACAAAATGGCTGGATCGTAAACGATCTAAATTCTAAATACGCAAACGGTAAGCAAAACTATAATCTTGGGCTAAATTTAAAGATCGTTCCAACAGATAGGTTAAGCATCAAGCTTTACGGCGACTTTTTTAACCGCAAAGACAAATCCCTTGATGATCTTTTGATAGCAAAGTCTCAGTTTTTTAGCATAAAAAAGAGTGATGCTAAGCACATCGACCTTGAAAATGACGCCTACGTCAATCAGCGATCCAACCAAGGCGCGATCGATCTTAAATATGAGTTTGACAAATTTGATCTAACATCAACCACAACCTACCGAGAAGTTAGAAAAGATGGCATTTATGATGAGGATTTTGGTAGCAAGAAAACCTACCTAGACCCTGACCATAACGGCTTAATCACCTTTTTAAATTTAAAAGACAAGACGCTCTCACAAGAGCTTAGATTAAGTAGTAATGAGGAGCAAGAGATAAAATGGATCGGAGGGATTTATCTAGAAGATGAGAAGCAAAATTTTAAAAGCTCGGGCGATCAGTATAAAGACACTGGTAATACGGTGATCGAAGACTGGCCTTCAACTACCAGCTCCAAAACAGCCTCTACTTTTGGTCAGATGACCTACCCTCTTACTAGCAAGCTTGATCTAACGCTTGGCGCAAGGGCTCAGCAAATAAGAAAGCACACAAAGGTTGATTACTACTCTTATAACATGGGTTCAAACAAAGGCGCGCCGCAATTTTCGCTAGATGAAAAAGCCAAATTTAACGCCTTTTTGCCAAAAGTCGCACTAGGATATGATATAAACGAAAATTTAAACATCTATGCGATGTATTCAAAAGGCTATTTGGCTGGTGGGTTTAACTTCTACACCATGGGTGGCAGCGTAGAGGATAATAAATTTAAGGCACAAACTAGCGACAACTACGAAGTAGGAGTGAAGGGCGCTTATGAAAATTTGAGATTTTTAGCTGATATATTTTATATGGATATCAAAAATACCCACATCATCTACAACGACCCAGCCAATCCAAACTCTTATGCCACTTCAAACGCTAAAAAATCAAAATCAATGGGAGTTGAGCTTGAGAGCGTCTTAAGAGCGACAAACGAGCTTGAACTAAATTTTGCGGCTAGTTTGCTTAAGACAAAATACGGCGACTACCTCAACAAAGATGGCTCAAATAATAAAGGCAATAGGGTCGAGCGAAATCCTGAGTATAAGCTCTCTTTGGGTGCATCATACTACGCGCCATTTGGGCTTTATGCGAGACTTGATACAAATTTGATCGGTAAGACATTTTTTGATGCAAAAAATGAAATTTATCAAAAAAGCTACTGCACGATCGATACAAAGATCGGCTACTTGAAAGATAGCTTTGACATATACTTTTATGTAAAAAATTTAACCAACAAAGAGTACTTCTCTTACGCTAGAGACAAGGGTAGAAACGTCCTTGCGACCTATGGCGACGGCAGAGTATTTGGTATCGGCGTGAAATATACATTTTAATCCCAAAGGAGAATTTATGAAGAGAAATTTATTTGCATTTTTGGTGTTGGCGGCTTTTTCTAGCCATGCTTTGGCTCATGACTTTTGGCTGCTAGGAGATAGCAAAGAGCTGACAAGTGTCGATATCGGCTTTGGGCATGACTTCCCAAATCCTGAAAAGATCGATGAAAAAAGAGTGAATAACTTTGAGACTCCTTATATCCTTACAAAAAGTGGCGAAAAAATAAGTCTAAAGCAAAGCGGCGAGAACTACCACTATGAAAGGGCTAAGCTAGATGACGGCACCTATCTTATCATAGGCGAATACAAGCCTACTTTTTGGACAGAGGCTAGCGATGGTACTTGGCACATGAATAAGAACAAAAAGGATATAAAAGGGGCTAAATTTTGCAGGCATGCGACGATGAGTGCAAAGGGCATAATAAATTTAAATGCAAAAGATGACTTTGTCACAAAGCCAGTCCATCAACGCCTAGAGATCGTTCCGCTTGACAATCCAGCAAATTTCAAAGTGGGCGTGCCATTTAAAGTAAAGGTGCTCTTTGAAGGCAAGCCGCTAAAAGAGGCTGTTGTAAATGGAACATTTGAGGGATTTTTAAAAGAAAAGAGTGCTTTTCATGGCGAAACTGAAGATGATGGCACTACCGAGGTGCTAGCACTAAAACCAGGCAAGTGGATGCTTGAAGCGGTCTATAAATTTGCCTTTAGTGATCCAAAGATATGCGATGAAGAAAAAGCAAAAGCTACATTTGCATTTGAGATAAAATAGTAAATTTAGCAGTGGGCGTATCGGCTTGGTGCGCTCTTTTTATATATTTATGGTATCGCACCCCTACCCCACCTCTAACTTAACCTCTTTGCTGTCTAGTCCAACTCTTTGCTTTACTTCGTTAAATTTTTGGATAAATCTATTTTTATTCTCACTATTTATCAAATTTATTCCACTTTTTGCAGTTGATGCTCTTTGTATATTGTTATCTCTTGCATAAATTTTACATGGCTCTATATATGATCTATCTTTACCATCTATGCTTTGGTAGCATGTCTCACTTAGCTTATCATCTTCATATATATCTATATCCCCGCTATTTAAATTTGAGCTTATATAGTACGTTCCTTTAGGCATATGCTCTACTTTCTCATCTTTGCCCTCTTTACCAAAAATATCATCAGACAAGCTTGTATCAAAGCACATAGTAGCATCAGTATGCCCAAACTCATATATACAAAGCTTGCCATTAGAGTATTTTAAATAGATAGGTGCTTTTATATCTACCCTAATATGTGTCTTTCCAAATTTAGTCTTAAATGCAGGTAATCTTAGATAGGCAAAAAACATTATGATATGGTTGCCATGATTTAGTCTTTTTAGTAGCTCTTTATCTTTTATATCATCTTTTGGACTAAAAGTGATCTTTTTACCTTTAAATTTCTCTTCGCTTAAATTTATCGCCCCTGCTACCTTACCTACCACCTCACTATTATATTTATCCTCTCTTATCACCTTATAGGCCCAGTTTACCTCTTTGTAGTCATCATCTCCCTTGTTTGGTAGATAAACAGCTTCTAAATTTAAAGTATCCTTTATGCTTAGATTTGTAGCACTAGTGTTTTCTGAAGTATTTAGCCTGATCTCAGTTATATTTTTTTGATAAGCGACTGTAGATACTTTGATATCAAACTCAGCGCCTCCATCTTTTTTATCTTTACTAGCCAAAGTAACAACAGCAGTATCTTCTTTGGCATGTATCTCGGCAGTGTCATACCTTTTACTAAGATCAAGTGTAGCTATGATAAATTTTGAAGTCTTTTTAAAGCCTGTAGAGTTTTTATCTAAATTTATATTTATTCTAAATTTAGCCGTATATGAGTTTTTAGAGCTACTATTGCTATCTGCATCTTTATCATCGTTTTTCTTTAGGTAGTAAGAGGGATAGACTCTTTTATCTTCACCATTATGAAGATACACCTCTTTTATATCGCAGCTTTTACCCTCTTCATCCTCTATGATCAGATCACTAACTACTAGGTTGAAATTTCCTTCATTTTTTGTAGAGATACTATCAGTAGCGTCTGGTAGCCTTAGCTTTATATCAAACATACTTGAAGCCTTGTCGCTTCTTATGCTATAGCTGTTTTCTTTAGCAAAATTTAAGAGGTTAAAGTTCATTTTTTCAAAGAAGTTAAGAGTTATTACATTGCCACTATTAAAGGCATAACTCTCATCTTGTGATATGAAAATTCCATTAGCATTTTTGTAGATGATAGTCTCACCATTTGTAGAGGGCTTTATAAAGCTTATCTCTTCATCTCTTGAGTTTTTATTAGGCTCTCTTACATCTTGCTTATAGTTCATAAGCACTATCTCACTCTCATTGCTATTTCCATCTGGGTTTAAATTTGAACAATCAAGCGATGTGTTATCTGCTAAGACGATAGTAAAGGTTGTGTTTTTTGGTTGGATAGGCATTACAGGAAGGGCTGAAGCTGTTGGATATATAAGCAAGATATCTCTCTTAGCTTCAGGTTTAAACTCACCATTTTCTGCTCTTATCTTTAAAAGTTTATTTATCCTTGAGATATTATGACTATTATCATCCTTTGTGGTGATCACATAGATATCTTCTAGCTTAAAGGTCTTTGAGGTGACATTTTTTAAAAGGGCGTTTATCTTATCTGCAAAAAATTGCAAGATAGTGTTGTATTTTCTGTAGTGTTTATTAAAGTTAGTAGCGTTTTTTGGTGTTGCTAAATACTCTGGGATAGTTCTATTGCCTTTAAATTCCTTAGTGGTCTCATAGGCTATAGCGTTTTGTAGATAGGTTATAGATGGCTCATCTTTCTCTTTTATCTTTGCCACATTTAAAAGAGAGAATAGATCCAAACACTCTTCAAAGGATATTGCGTTTATGCTTATGTTTGCCAACTCATTTCTTTTAACCCTTCCGTTATTGTCCGCATCTTCAAAGAGTCCAAATTCGTTTGACTCTGCAAATCTACGCTTAGCTATACCTATCTCATTATCTGCATTACTCTTATATCTTATCTCATACCAAGCTCCAAAGCGATTTCTAGCTCTTAAGTGAGCTTTTAGGCCACTTCCTACAAGGCTTGGATTATTATATGTCATGCTCATTAGAGCTATATATTCTCTGCTACCTATACTATCTTTATCTATTTTACTCTCTTGTGGGCTTATAGAAGTATAAGCTAGTTTTTTATTTAGACCATCTCTAAAATTTTCAATCACCTCTGGCAATATATCACCGATTTGTTTATCATCTAGCTTAAATTCGCCAAATTTCGTGCTCTTTTTATCTTCTGCTTTTATGCCATCAAGATACTCTGATACCTTAGATCTTAGATTTTCATTAGTTTTTACCACTACTCCATTAATGGTATTAAGTAACCCAGTAAATTCTTCTTCACTCATCTTAGGATCAGAATATTTTTTATCACAAACTTCTTTTAGTATCTCTTTTAAAGTTACATTAAAACCACAACCTATAGTGGCTATTTTATTAGTATCATAATATAGTTCATATATAAAATCTTCAGCATCTTTTAATGTATCTCTTAGTTCATCTTTAAAATTAGTAGCATTTCTCTCATTAATTGGCATTAAAACTCCTTAAACTGATCAAGATACTCTCTTATAAGCTTAGTATCATTTCTATCTTTAAACCTGCTTTGGATAGGCATTCTGCATATAAGATTATTAGCATATTCTCCTGTAAAAACCCTAAAGAAAAATTTATCAGCAACTATAAGAATAGGCCAATCAGAAGAGTTGCTTGAGAGAAAATGTTCTCCGAATTTCTCTTTTGATTTTTCCCAGCCTAAATTTGAAGCATATAGTATTCTTACCATTCCATCAGAAAGTATATTTGCATCATAGCTTTTATCGGTACTATATATTACGCTACTAAAATCATCTGTATCATTTTTTATTGTCTTTTTAAAAACCTCTGTTGAAAAGCTATCATCTTTTTCGTAGTCTAAGCCTCTTCTTTTAAACTCTTCTTCGGTCTCTTCTATCTCTTTAAATTTAAGTCCAAATTTTAGTTTTTGACCATCTCTTATATAATCCCCATTTAAAAAATCCTCGAACTGTCCATTTAATGTTACACAATAAGGCTTATATGTTTTACTTCTTAGATCATATATATCTTTTTCTTCTCCGCCTATACCTACACACATGATGTAACTTCCAACTGGAGCTCCATCAAGTTGTGTGTAGTAATAATTTTTAGTGGTATTTAATTCCCTCTCTGCAATGTCTTTGCCAAGAGCATTAATTAAAAATTTCTCATAAAACTCTCTATCTTCTCCATAAGGTGGGTTATCTTTATTTACAGGCTTTGGGGAGTCCATCCAGAATTTTTGAGTAAAGTAGTTATAGCATAAATCATTTGTGCTATTTTTATCGTTTATTGAAAAACCTGTTCTTCTGTTATAGCTTGGAACTACAGATTGTATCCTATTATAATATTCATTAAGGACACACCTTCTAAATTCTTCTTTATCTTTTTCTGTGTTGCAATACCTATCTCTATGCTTAACCCACTCAATCTGACTTTGTTTTAGCTTTTCTAAATATGGCTTTATCTCCTCTTTAGCCTCTTCATTCATATAAGCAAGGTCATATTTACCCATCATTAGATCATAAGCTTTTTGCATATCTCTATCTAGTGTAGAGAGAACTTCGTCAGAACATACTAGTTTTTCTACTCTTGTTTTAGCTTTAGAACAATCAAAGCTAGGCTGAATTTTTTCACTTGAGTAGAGGTTTGATGTGATTAGTAGTATTGATATAACAATAAGTTTTAAATTTTTCATTAGAGTTCCTTTTTGTGATAATAAAATCTTGTTATTGTATCTTTTATGAGGTTTATTTATTATAATTTAAAAGCGTATTTTAACGAAAATCACCTACTATTTCGTATTTGTCTCCACATTTTTCATATAAAATTTTTCTAAGTCCATTGATTTTTTGTATATATTTTACTTCGGATTCTGGACTAGCAAAGCCCTTATAGCTAAATTCTTTTTCATTGTTTATAAAAAGACTATTGTATTCTTTCATGATTTCCATTGAGAGTCTTTTTATATCTGGGCAAGATAGCAGTTCATCTAGGAGTTTGCTGTCCCAAGATGTTACATCTTCTTGCTCTACCCATGTTCCGCCATTTATGTTTTCACCAAATTCATCATATATCCAAAATACGCTATCACATGCAAATTCTGTTTGTAAAACTATTTTTAACTTTTTATTCACTCCAAACTCTTTCTATTCAATGCTACGCCTATGCGATTAAACATATTTTATTCCGCCAACAAATATTATCAAACCCCAAAGTGCAGCAAATGTCAATATCCACATTATAAAATTTGACCATTTGTCTTTTTCATCTTTGAGGTATTTATTTTTGTCTTTATTCTTAGCATAGTACTTTTTTTAAATTTCCACCACATTTTTTGCATTTCTTGCTACCTAATGGATAAAATTCTCTGCATTTTTTGCACCACATATATTTTAAATTTTGCTTTTCGTTTTTATATGATCTAAAAGCCATCCAAAAACCATAAATACCTAAGAGCAAAAAACCAAGTGCTGGCAGCAAATACAAATCTCCAGCATCGTCAAATTTAAAAAACTTTTCGCCTACTTTTACATTTTTATGTATTAGCATAGATATACAGTCAAGCAAGCACATAAATCCTATAAAAGACCAGCCTATGCGTTTAAACATATTTTCTACTTTCTAGCATTATTTTCAAATTTTCCTTACGTCTTTTTGAGCGAGACATTCTAAAGAATTTTGGTTTGGCTTTTATAGTATTGCTTCGTGGTTTTACCAAATGCCTAATTGTCCCAAAAATAGCATAAAAACAAACTGCAACAACAAGAAAAAGTAAAAAATTAACTGTTAGGGGCAAAATGCCATCCGATCTAGTGACACTAAAATATAGCCTATAAAATAAAAAAACGATCAAGAATATAATCGCTAGGTCAAACAAGATATATAAAATAGACTGGATATTGCCCCTTGCATTAAATTTGAAATAATATAAACTTGAAATGACATCCTCTATCAGCATCTTTAAAAATAGTAATCCTACAGTGTCAAATACCAGTCAATACAGCCACGGAGCGTTTGGCATAAAACCAATGTCAATTATCCTGCTAATAAAACTACCCATTAAAATATCTCACAACTCACTATTGCTAAATTTACTAGGTATTATTTATATTCATACATCAATTTGTTTATCTTTACGAAAAATAGCACAAATAACATAGCAAATATCAACTATTAGCTGAAGACATAAACAAGCAAATGCGATATAGAGTAAATTTCTATCACCTAGGTCGTATGCAAAAAATTGAGGAATGTTTATAAAATTTGTCAGGATGATCATTATGGCACCGACAAAAACGAAAAAATACCTAAAAATAAACTTTCGCCCCTTGTTTTTAGACTCTTTAAGCCAAAAAATCAGAAATATAAAACTTGCGACAGATCCGAAAATTAGACCAATATTATTAGTAGCCAACGTTATCTCCCATCAAAAAAACAGTAACTATCAGAAATATATTCAAAAATAGTTGATAATAGCCAGAAAAGTGCTTAGGATTATTTTGCCAATCTATCACTATAATGGCTGGCCAGATCATATTCATAAAAAAAACAACTATCACAGCCATGAATATTCCAGTGCTTGTTTCTGACCAATTGTTGTGATAATAGACAATATAGCAAGCAAAATAGACAAGTATGGCAAAACCTATAAAAATACATAATATAGATAAAAATCTCAGAAATTTATATATGAAATTTAGCATAAATCGCTTACTTATATATAGTATTAGATAAAGCACTAAATTTGATATTAAAAAAATAGATATTAAGTCCACTAGTTATCCTACTACTTTGTAAACTGAAAAATGGATTTACTCCAAACCTTGTCAATTAGTTCAAAATCCGCCAAGATTTGCTTTTATCCTTTAATTTTACATTTTTAACCTTTAGCAAATTCTTGTTTTTTTCGATTTCTCTTTTTGGATTTTGGTGTTATAAAATGAAAATTTGCATTACTCGGGCATTTTTTGATGTTTTTTTGTGAAGCGAAAAGCAAGATAGAAAATGCAAAACTAGCTGCCAAGCTCATAATAACTGAAACAAAACAAGTATCACCCAAACTGGAAAAATCATGTTCTATTGCAAATCTTTCAAATTTTTTGTTCGCAAATATCCTAATAGAAATAAATAAAAATCCAAAGCCAATAAAGCCATAGCAGAATTTATAAAAACATAGTTGTTCCTTGAATTTGTTGTTATTGTTTTTGCTGTTTTCTAAATTTACATCTTTAAATTTGACTTATTTTTGGATTTTTCTCTTTTTTGTTTTGGTACACAAAAAAGAGAATTTGTAAATTTATCGTTTCCAGTATTCTTTTTTATAATAATATATTAAAGATATTGTTACAATTACATGAAATATAATATCTTCTATTTCGGCATTGTGCCAACCACGAAAATAATATTTACCATAAAAGATACACAAAAAACTTTCTATCGACATTACAATAATTGATATTACTATATAATATTTCAAAGAAATAGAGTAATTCATAATTTTATACCTTAATTGTTTCTGCTGGCATACTATCACTAAAATTTAACCTCAGTTGCTCTATTTATAAAAATATAAATTTAATTATTTCTATTTTTTGCTTTTACCATTTATACCATTGATGGTTTCAAAAAAATCCAGTATCTTCTTATTTCTAGCAAAAATAAAACATATTATAGAAAATATAAAGCAAAAACATATTTTTCCATGTTTGGCTCAAGTTTTTGTCTCGCACCATAAACGGATATTCCAAAGGTTAATAAAACACCTTGGATAAACAAAATTATTGAAAAAATATAAAGTACATATTTCATTTATTTTCCATAAAATCTAAAAAGCTTTTAATTCCCATTAATCAACTTCCAATAATTACAATCTAATGCCACGACCATCGAATAATCTTTTTCCAAAAATGTTATTTGTAACTTTCTTAAATTCCTGTTTTGAGATAGTCATTTTTCTTTTCTTTTATTCAATATTAATAAACATCCACCAATAATCAAAAAGCCGCTTATTGGTATGCATAATAATGGATTTGAAAAATCATGAAAAGCCCCTTGCGACCAAAATTGCTTAACAAACAACACTTTAAATCCAGCTACAATCATCACCAAAGCAAGAGAATATCTAATCACTTTTATCTTTTTCTAAATTTTTCAACTCATCTGGAAACTGTCTATAATATTTTTCAACTTCTATTGTTTCAACATTACATTTAGGGCATTTGCCATTTTTAGTATCAGCGTAATTATAACTATTTTTACACTTTGGGCACTTTGTAAATTCTGGTATTTTAGAATTTAACCTTATCAAATATATCGTATATGTGATCAACAAAATAATTAAAACTATCTGCATGGTTATAGACTGCGCAGTTGATAATACATATACTTTTCCGCCTTTATAGCCTTCGTCTGTTAATAGTTTATATAAATTTAAAGATGATAACAATGTAAGAAATATTGCTATCACGAACCGTATTTTAATCATGACTTAAGCCTATTTACTCGTAAATTTACATCGATCATCAACATTACCTTTATCTTTTTTTCTCTTATTTCTAACGCTTCTTCTTTTGGGTCCTTTTTTTCTTTTTTCTAAAAATTCTAGTTTTCTTATATAGTCACCATATTTACTTGCATCCATCACCTCGCCACCGCAAAAATTGCATTTACTTTTATCACGTAAATGCCCAAACCACCAAGTAGTTTTACATTTAAGACATACTAAATACTCTGGGTATTTTTTGATGTTTTTTGTGGAACGCAAAGCAAAATAAAATCCAATACAGCCCAAAATAAAAAATGCAAGTACTGATAGAAGATACCAATCCCCCATATTTCTAAAATCAATAAATTTTTCACCTATCTTTACGCTTTGATTAACAAGCAGACTAAACACATGTAAAAAACACATAACACCCACAAAAAATGCAAAAATTCTATCCACTACTTTCTCTCTTTTGTATTAATTTCTTGTATTGAATTTATAGTATTTATTATGCCTTTTTTAAAAAAATAATAAGTATCTTTTATCTGTTCTCTTGGGTCAGAAGCAATCCAGCCACCAATGCCAGCCCAAGTAGCTTCTGGTATCCCGGTCGGGGCATAACTTGTAATAAAATCTTCTCCCCATCGCGCATAATTTATCATGCTTAAATCGCTAGCTTTCTTAAATTCCTGTTTTGAGATAGTTTTTATACCTGATCGTTGCAATGCGTTTTTCCCAACAGCCAAAAGCCCATCTTGTGTAACTTCATAATGATTTCCAACAAGCACCTTTTCTTCTTTTATTACTCCAGTTGGTCTTATTATATAATTTTTAGTTAAAGGATTATGTCCTACCACTGCGTACTCTTTACCGCCTATATTTATTGTTTGAACACCTTTTATTGTTATTAGTTGATCTAGTTTAACAATAGAGCTTAATGCCGCATCTGTAAAATTTGTATTTTTCACTAAATTTACGCCTTTTGCTCCAACCTTACCTACCGCAACCACTCCATCTTTTGCTAACTTGCCTAAACCAACAGCACCTTTTCCAAGACCAACGCCAACTCCTTTGCCTATTGCTGCTACACCAGTTAAACTAGATGTATCAAATCCTGATATTAATGCTATATCATCG
>JAHAKU010000031.1:0-1058 GCA_018371535.1 Campylobacter concisus | reverse complement strand
GAGAAATTTAATGATTTAAAGTGGAGACTTTAAAAGGGAATGTAAAGAGGCATTTTAATGTGGAGGGGTTACCACCACATGAATGGGGGAGGTGAGGGGTCCCCCCCCATGTGCCGGCCATGGAGAGAGGGGCACCCCCCTCCTCCTATAAAAGGCCACCCATTCCCTCCTTCATCCTCACACCTCCTCGTGAAGGATCTCTCTCCCCCTCTAGAATTTATCCCCCATGGTCTCGGACTAGCGAGATACATGTTCCCGGTGGCTATTCGGCAAGAAAGAGTTGTGCTTCCGCTGCATCGCTGGAGCGAGGAGGCGGAGGTTGCTCGGTGCCTCGAACGTGTGTGCGAGCACGGATGCGCTGCTGATTTGCGGCGCTAGGACTTCCTCTCGATCTTGAGATCGGCAAGAGATCGTCTACATCAACCACGAGTTGAACTCGTTAAGCTTTGTCGGTCTTCAAGGGTATGTTCTCTACGGATATACATCCGCCCGTTGTTTGTATCTAGTAGATAGATCTTGGTACATAGTTGTTCCCATCGTAGGAAAATTTTTGTTTTCTATGCTGCGAACCCTACAGTGGTATCAGAGCCGGATCTATGCGTAGATGAGATCTATGTGTTGTTTGGTGGTCGATCTATGAGATAGATCGGTTTTGTATGAGGTTGATTGGATCAACTGTACTCGGGGAATGGTAGATCTGATTTCCATGATCTTACTGCTTTCTTGACCTTTGCTGGTTGAGATTCGAGGAAGGTGACGTAAGTGTCCTTCTTGGTGGGGAAAGTTTTCTTCCCTTCCGACTTGGGATTTGAAGCGTCGGCTTCCTCCATGTCGGAATCTTCCTTGGTCTCTTTATCCTTTTCGGGATTCTTTTTCCCCTTTTTCTGCTTAGCTCTATAGCCAGCGGTATCATCTCTTTTGATGTCGTCATTGAAACGACACTCTGCGTTGGTGTGGGACGAGCCCCCATTGGCGTCTAGGTGGTGCACACATGGGTTGTTGGCAATGTCGGCCCAAGAGTAGGTTTTATCAGGATGTTGGTCTCCTCTACCTTGAAC
>JAHAKU010000023.1:0-11712 GCA_018371535.1 Campylobacter concisus | reverse complement strand
CAGCTTTTACACCAAACTCAAGTGCATTGTGTTCATCAAAACTATACTCAGCACCAAGTCTTGCACCAAACAACCATCCAGCTTGTGTAAGGTCATAAGTAGCTCTTACAGTAGATGATCTAGCTTCTAAATTTAGGTCAATAATTGAAATACCTGTATAAAGACCAGCAATTAGTTTAAAGTTGTCTGTTATTGCTGGGGTATAATCACCACCTACTACAAGTTTATGATTAGTCCATTTTGCATCTATTGTGCCACTAACACCATTAACTGAGCCTTTATTGCTCTTCTTGCCCTCTGTATGATAGAAGTATCCACCATAAACTCTAGCTACTCCAAAGTCATAACCGCCTTTGATACCAATATTAGGTCTGCTATCCTTTGCGCTACCAGTATCGTCTGTTAGCTTTGAGCTAAAATCATAGCCGCCCTCAACTCCGACAAATCCACCTTGTGCTAAAGCAAATGAGCCAGCAAGTGAAAGTGCTAAAACACTTTTTAAAACGCAATTTTTCATTTTTTCTCCTTTATAAATGATTGCGTAAGCATTGTATGTTTAGCAAGATTAAAAAATACTTAAATGATTTAAAATTTATCAATAATACGTTTACTTTTATTTTTAATATAAATTTGAGAGAAATTTAAAGAAAATTTGGCAAAAAAGCTTGCCAAATTTATCATTTTACGTGATTAGCCAAGCTTGCTTTGATAAAGCCTAGTATCACAGGATTTGGTCTAGTTAGACGGCTAGTAAATTCAGGGTGACACTGCACACCTACAAACCACGGATGTCCTTTTAGCTCGATCGCCTCTACTAGTCCGTCGCTTTCGCCACTTACTATAAGGCCAGCCTTTTCAAAGACCTCTTTGTATTTTGGATTTGCCTCGTAGCGGTGGCGGTGGCGCTCTTTTACGCTCTTTGCGTTGCCATAAATTTCAGCTAAAAGCGTCTTTGGCTTGATGTCACAGTTATAAGCACCAAGTCTCATCGTGCCGCCAAGTGGGCTTGTGTGCGTTCTTATCTGCTTTTTGCCGTGGGCGTCAATGAAGCTATCTATTAGAAATATGATAGGATTTTTGCACTCTTTGTTAAACTCCATAGAATTTGCATCTTCTAAGCCCAAAACATCCCTTGCAAACTCGATCATCGCTAGCTGCATACCAAGGCAAATTCCAAGATATGGGATCTTGTTTTCACGAGCAAATTTTATGGCCTGCATCTTGCCTAAAACGCCTCTTTCGCCAAAGCCGCCAGCTACCAAGATGCCATCCACGTCCTTTAAAAGCTCATTTACATTACTCTCTTCTATCTTTTCGCTATCTATCCAGCGTAAATTTACCCTAGCGTCCAAATTTGCTCCAGCATGGATGATGCCCTCAGTTAGGCTCTTGTAGCTCTCTTTTAGATCGATATATTTGCCTACAAAGGCGATTGTAGTTTCGTTTGTTGGAGCGATGATCCTTTTTACTAGACTATCCCAGTTTGCCATGTCTGGTTTTAGCTCGCCAAAGCCTAAATTTTCAGCGATCGGTGTTAATATATCTTGCTTTAAAAATGAAAGTGGAATTTGATATATGCTTGCGCTGTCTAAGCTCTCTATGACGCAGTTTTTCTCCACACCACAGCTTGCTGCGATCTTATCTTTTAGCTCGCGGTTTAGTGGCATTTCAGACCTGCAGATGATGATATCTGGGCTTATACCTATGCGTCTTAGCTCGCCTACGCTGTGCTGGGTTGGCTTTGTCTTTAGCTCGCCAGCTACTTTGATAAATGGCACGAGCGTTAGGTGGATATTTAGCGCTCTTTTTTTACCAACTTCTACTCTTAGCGCTCTTATCGCCTCTAAAAATGGTAGTCCCTCGATGTCGCCAACGGTTCCGCCGATCTCAACGATGAGCACATCTTTGCCCTCGCCTGCTTTTTTGATACGATCAACGATCTCGCCAACGATGTGAGGGATCACTTGTATAGTCTTTCCAAGGTAGTCGCCACGGCGCTCTTTTTCGATAACCGAGCTATAAACTCTACCTGTTGTGAAGTTATTGTCCTGACTTAGGCTCTCATCTAAAAATCTCTCGTAGTGACCAAGGTCTAGGTCTGTTTCAGCGCCATCGTCTGTGACAAAGACTTCGCCGTGTTCTAGTGGGCTCATCGTGCCTGGATCTACGTTGATATATGGGTCAGCTTTTAAAACGCTCACCTTTAAGCCAGAATTTTTAAGTAATGTCGCGATAGACGCAGCTGCGATGCCTTTTCCAAGTGAGCTTAAAACGCCACCTGTGATAAAAATATACTTCGTCTCTTTTGCCATCAAAATTTCCTTAACTTTAGTTATTTTTTAATCTGCCGATTATACCCCTTAAATATTTAGTAAGGCATTAATCGTGCAATTTTTAAAAATTATTCTTTAAGTTTTTTTGTTATAGACTTCGACATCATGATTAAAAACTGCTTAAAAAACATCGCCTATTTATATATAGACGGCTTTAAAAATATGAAAATAGGCAAGAAACTATGGCTTCTCATAGCGATAAAGCTTATCATTATGTTTGGGATATTAAAGGTCTTCATATTTGATGAAACTCTTAATACCAAATTTCAAACCGACGAAGAAAAAAGCGAATTTGTAATTCGTAATTTAATAAAGGAATAAAATGTCTGAGATGGATTTTGTTGATTGGTCTAGGGCTCAGTTCGCGCTGACTGCCATTTACCACTTTTTGTTTGTCCCGCTTACGTTGGGGCTAAGTTTTATCATCGCCATTATGGAGACGATATATGTCAAAACTGGCGATAAGGCCTGGCTTGAGATAACGAGATTTTGGCTAAAGCTCTTTGGTATAAATTTCGCTATCGGTGTGGCTACTGGTATCATCATGGAGTTTGAGTTTGGTACAAACTGGGCGAATTATAGCTGGTTTGTCGGCGACATCTTTGGCGCTCCACTTGCGATTGAAGGCTTGCTAGCATTTTTCATGGAGAGTACATTTTTTGCCATTATGTTTTTTGGCTGGGAGAAGGTCAGTAAGAAATTTCACCTGCTTTCAACTTGGCTTGTTGCGATCGGTTCAAATTTAAGCGCACTTTGGATATTGATCGCAAATGGCTGGATGCAATATCCAATAGGCATGAAATTTAACCCAGATACCGCTAGAATGGAGATGGAAAATTTCTTTGAAGTCGCGCTAAATCCACTTGGCATTAGCAAATTTTTACACACAGTAACTAGTGGCTACACTATCTCAGCTATCTTTGTGATAGGAATTTCTGCTTGGTTTTTGATCCAAAAACGCCACATCTTGCTTGCTAAAAAAAGCATCGTCGTTGCTAGTGCATTTGGCCTTATCACATCGGCATTTTTGCTACTAAGTGGCGATGAGAGCGCATATCTTGCAGCTCAAAAGCAGCCTATGAAGCTAGCAGCCATGGAGGGACTTTACAAGGGCGAGAAAAACGCTGGCCTAGTTGCGGCTGGCATTTTAAACCCAGCTAAAAAGCTTGGGGATGAGAGCGATGCCTTTTTGCTTGAGATAAAAGTACCTTACGCACTTGGCATCATGGCAAACAGAGAGCTTGACTCATTTACACCAGGCATAAACGACCTACTTTACGGCAACAGCGAGCACAATCTAATAAGCGTAGAAGAGAAGATGGCAAAGGGCAAAGTAGCTATCGAAGCTCTTAAAAACTACAAAGAGGCTAAAAAAGCAAATGACGAGAGCTTGATGAAAAGCTCACTTTCAAATTTAGAGAGCAACCTAAATTTCTTAGGATATGGCTATCTTAAGGACGCAAAAGATGCTGTGCCACCAGTTGCACTCACATTTTATAGCTTCCACATCATGGTCGCTCTTGGCACATATTTTATAGCTCTTTTTGCTATCACTCTTTATCTAAATCTCTCAAGAAAATATAAATTTGAAAACATAAGAGCATTTTTGTGGATCTGCCTCTTTACCATACCGCTTGGCTACATCGCAGCTGAGGCTGGCTGGATAGTAGCAGAGGTCGGCCGTCAGCCATGGGCGATACAAGATCTCATGACTGTTGGCGTAGGAGCTACAAATTTATCTGACTCAAATGTCAAAATTTCATTTATATTATTTGCTGTTTTATTTACGGTCTTGCTGATAGCCGAGATCAAGATCATGCTTAAGCAAATAAAGATAGGATTTAACGATCATGCATAGTTTAAGCTTAGAAAATTTACAAATTTATTGGTGGTTTATAGTTAGCCTTCTTGGCGGACTTTTGGTATTTATGATGTTTGTTCAAGGCGGCCAGTCGCTCATCTTTAGCCTTGGCAAGGACGAGCTTAAAAAAGATATGCTCATAAATTCTATCGGTAGAAAATGGGAGCTTACATTTACGACGCTTGTTATGTTTGGTGGCGCGTGCTTTGCGGCGTTCCCGCTATTTTACGCTACTAGTTTTGGTGGCGCTTACTGGGTTTGGCTGGCTATTTTATTTTGCTTTATCATCCAAGCTGTAAGCTACGAGTACCGCAAAAAGCCTGATAACTTCTTAGGCGCTAGGACTTATGAAATTTTCCTTTTCATAAATGGCTCACTTGGTGTTATCCTTATCGGTATGGCGGTTAGTACATTTTTTAGCGGTAGCGACTTTGTGTTAAATGAGCATAACTTTGTCGAGTGGAAGACTCCATTTCGCGGTCTTGAAGCATTGGCAAATCCTTACTTGTATTTGCTTGGCATAGCGATGTTTTTCTTATCTCGCGTAGGTGGCTGCTTATATCTTATAAACAACATCGCTGATGGCGAATTTATACAAAACGCTAGAAAACAGCTAATTATCAACACCGTGCTATTCTTGCCATTTTTCTTAGGATTTCTTGCTTGGATACTTACAAAAGATGGCTTTGCATACGACGCAAACGGCGTAGTTAGCCTTGTTGCTTACAAATACGCCATAAATTTAATCGAGATGCCTGTCGCTGGCGTGCTACTACTTGTTGGCGTGCTTTTGGTGCTTGTTGGAATTTTCCAAGGGGCATTTACAAAAAGCATCCGTGGAATTTTTGCTTACGGCGTTGGCGTAACGCTTGCTGTGACCGCACTATTTTTGATAACAGGACTAAATGGCACTGCATTTTATCCATCATTTAGTGACCTCTCTAGCTCGCTAACTATCAAAAATGCAAGCTCTAGCCACTACACACTTGGCGTTATGGCCTATGTTAGCTTGCTAGTGCCAGTAGTGCTTGCCTATATCTTCATCGTCTGGAGAGCGATAGATAGCAAGAAGATCACGCAAGATGAGATCAAAAACGATCATCACGCATACTAAGGATAAAAGATGTTAGAAGCAGGAATTTTTTTGATACTTTGGCCAGTAACGCTATTTATTAGCTACAAATTTGTTCTCTTTTCTCTCAAGAAATTTGACGCAAATAACTAAAATTTAGGGGCATTTGCTCCTAAATTCTTCTTTTATTTTCACCCTTTAAAACCACTTTCTTATAAATTTACTTAAGCCTCTTTTCATATAAGCGTTAGTTTTGCGTGAAATTTGGGTAGTAAGATATCATTAAATTTCACAAAGGAGCGAAAATGAGCAAGAATTTCTTAGGTTCAGTTGCCCTTGCGGCTGTTTTGGTGAGTGGTTTTGGCTTTAGTGCTCCACTAAACGCTGGAGTCTTGGCTCATCAAGTAAAGGTTCAAGGAGAGCTTGGCTCAGTCTTTATAAACCCCTACGATGTATCGCCGCTAACTGCTATCATCGATAGAGCCGGCAAAGACATCAAAGATATCCACGTCAAAGTAAAAGGTAAGCCAGATGGCGGCATAGACATCGACTACAACGTCTCAGAGCATGCCTTGCTCACGCATGATGGCGTGCCTATTTGGGGGCTTTATCCCGACTATCTAAACGAGGTCGTCGTTAGCTACACATTTAACGGAGCTAAAAAGGTAGAAACATATAAAATTTACGCCCAACCGATCGTCACATATAGCCGTGATTTTAGGTTCTCACACATGCAAAAAACTCACGTCAAAAAGGTCGATCCTGCCTTTAAAAACAGGCTCTATCTCATAAACAACACAATAACAAGCGTCTATAAACCGCTTGATTGGAAAAATGGCGGAGCTGCTAGCTGGAACGACTTTACCGAAAACTACATCGTAGATACCAAAGGTGAGGTCAGATGGTATCTTGACTATCAAAAATTCTACGACCGCAGCGAGAGAAGAGTGATGGATGGGGGCATGATGATGGGCTTTCATCAGCTAAAAAACGGCGATATCAGCTTTGGCATGGCCCAAAGATATCTTAGATATGACCTTATGGGAAAAGAAATTTACAACCGCCCACTACCTAGAGGCTACATCGATCTAAGCCACGAGGTGATGCCACTAAAAGATGATCACGCACTTCTTAGGGTAGCAAAATACAACTACCACCACAAAAACGGCAAAATTTCTCACACAATAAGAGACCACATCATCGAGGTCGATAGCACCGGCAAAGTGGTCGAAGAGTGGGATCTAAATGAAATTTTTGGCAACAACGTCTATCGTAGCAACCTCATAAAGGCGCTTGATGCTAGGGCTGTGTGCCTAAATATCGATATGGACGCAAAAGAGATCAAGATAAGCGACGATCAGCCATTTGGCGATGTCACCTCCACTGGCACAGGCAGAAACTGGGCGCATGTAAATTCGATCTCATACGATGAGAGCGATGATAGCATCATCCTTTCGCTTCGTCACCAAGGCATCGTAAAGATAGGACGCGACAAGAAAGTAAAATGGATACTAGCCTCTCCTGAGGGCTGGAGCGAGGACTTTAAAGCAAAAGTGCTAACTCCGGTTGATAGCAAGGGCAACAAGATAAAATGTGAAAACTCAAAATGCGAGGGCGAATTTGACTGGTCATGGACACAGCACACCGCATGGCTAACGCCAAGATACGAAAACAAGGGCGACATAAAACACCTAAGCGTCTTTGACAATGGCGATGCTAGAGGCATGGAACAGCCAGCCTTTAAAGAGGATAAATACTCCCGTGCTGTTGAATACAAGATAGATGAGAAAAAGGGCACGGTTGAGCAGACTTGGCAGTTTGGTAAGGAGCGCGGATTTGACTTTTATAGTGCAGTCACTAGCAATGTCGAGTGGCAAAAGGATAAAAGCACCTACTTTATCTCAAGCTCAAATGTAAATTTACTCCGCCCTGATAAGACTATCAAGATGGTCTTAGTCGAGATCGATCCAAAGACAAATGATATAAAATTTGAAATGGATGTGGATTCTGCTTCAAGAGATGATGTCGCTTATAGAGCGATGGTTATCGATCCAGAAGTGTTTAGTTATTAAATTTTGGTGTGAGACCCCCTCTCACACCGAAGCGTATTAGTTATTATGTTGAAATTTATAAATTTCTTCTTTGACGCTAGTTAGGTCAAAATTTATCGCTCGCTCTAGCTCTAGCAAGCTTACATCTTCATCTATCTCAAGAGCCATCGCTATCTCGTTTAGCTCTTTTGCTTCCTCATTTGCAAGGATCGCACTCTTAAAACTAGCCTCATCTATCTGGCCAAATTTTGAAAAGATCGATTTAAATTTATCTTTTAAAATTTCTCTACTTAGCTTTTTATCTTCTAAAGCCTTCTTCGTGCCGCCATTTCTGTTACAGGTTCTAAATATAAAATCTATTGTTTCATTTACTTCATCAAGTAAATTTTTTGTCTTCTCGCTTTGCATACAAACTCCCTTCACCGCAAACAAATTCAAAGCAAGGCAGACTTTGTCCGCCCTGCTTATAAGAAATTAGAAGTGGCTTTCTACTTTCTCTTCGATTTGGATAGGATGAGTTGTAGCTATATTTTCTTCGCCAGCATGTGAGCTTGCAGTAGCATAAGAAGGTTTAGCCTCTGACTTACCTTCATTCATGATATGATCTTTTGGTGTTTCTAAAAGATCATTTGCGCTAACGCCTATTTTATTGTTATTTAGAACATTTAGCTCAGCTTTTGGCTCATTTATACGAGCAGCATTGCTTAGATCAACACTATCATTGTCTAAGATATCATCTGGCAAGCTTCTAGTGCTTCTTACTTTACCGCTGTGGGCTTTAGTTAAGTCAAATTTTACTGATGTTTCATCAGCAAGTGCATTACCAGCTAGATCTTTGAACTGACCTTTCATTGATACAGTAGCTCCATCATGACGCAAATCAAAGTGTTGATTATCCTTGCAAAGAGTGACTACACGACTAAAGCTTCCGTTGTCTATATCGGCTTGGCTTATTGTTATATTTTCTCCATATCCATTTATACTACTCCATCCTTTATAGTCGGTATTGAGCGTATAATGGAATGTATCACCAACTTTTACAGAACCATCTTTTGGAACTTCAACAACAAATGTTATATCACCTTTTCCATTTGCAGGATTATGATATTCAGCATTATCGTAAAATCCGTCATGATTTCTATCTTCAGCCACCCAAATATTTGGTTTTGCTACTGTTGTATCTATCTCAAGGCCTGAAACAGTATATGGGCTTGATGCAACACCTGACTTATCAGTAGCCACTGCTACGACAGAGTACTTACCATCTGCGATATTTCCAGTTGTAATGCTCCACTCGCCGTTTTCATTAGCTTTAACATCGCTCTCCCAAACTTTATGTGTTTTACTATTAACTATAGACACTTTTACAATAGCACCGGCCTCTGTTGTTCCACTTATGGTTGGAGTGTTATCATTTGTCAAGCCTGCAATATGCGCAGCTTCATTTGTGATAATATTTCCGGTTTTGCTATTCCAACCAGGCACATTATCATCTATTGAAGTAATCTTAACATTAACAGTTTTAGCACCGCTTTCAGAATCACTAAAGTCAAATACTACTTTATCGCTACCCTTAGCACCTTTATTGCCAGCTGCATCGCTAAAGTATGCTTCAGCTTCATATACACGTCCATTAGCATTTGCGCCAAACGCTAATGGTTTGCCTGCATTTGGTTGGCCTTGCTCGTATTGATTTTGTACTTTCTCTCCGATATAGCCTCTATCGATATCTGCTTGAGTTATAGTACGATTATGCCAACTATCGCTTGCGCCCCATCTATAGTTGAATGTATCACCAGCTTTTATGCTTCCATCATCTGGTATAAGAGCTTTCCAAGCCATACGTCCGATATTAGGATTTTCTATATTTTCTTTCCAGCTAAATTTACCGTCATTGTTTGTATCTTCAATAAACTCAACTTTCGCATCTGCTATCTTAGTATCAACTGTTACATTAGCTACATATTCAAGGCTAGTGTTACCAGCTTTATCTACTGCTTGGTATGAGATTATATGCTCACCATCGCTAAGAGGATTAGTGATCTTGTAGTCCCAATGACCATTTTTATCAGCTTTAGTGGTAACCACATTCTCATGATGCTCACCATATTTTATGATAATTACAGATCCAGCCTCTGCTGTGCCTTTTAGAAGTGGAGTGTTATCATTTGTAAACTTATCTTTGACATTTCCTGTAAAATCAACTACATCGTTGGTTTTTACATTATCTTCGATACTTGTCAAAGTTACCTCAGGTCCTGTAGTATCAACTGTTACAGTGATTGGACTTAAAGACTCACTCTCTTTGCCAAACACATTTTTAGCAATTGCTGTGATCTTATAGTCGCCATCAGCCCATGGAGAATTCTCCTCTGGTTCGTAGTGCCAATTACCATTAGCATCCACTGGGATATTATCAGCGATTACTTTATCGCCATTTTTAAGAGTGATGGTTGTGCCAGCCTCAGCTTTACCCATTAACGTAGGAGTGTTATCATTTGTTATGGCTATAGTTCCTTCTAAGACATTACCAGTTGTATCTCCAGCATTTATATCGGTTGGGTTCTTTGGATCTATGCCATACTCATTATCTAAAACTGCTATGATAGTTGGAGCTTTTGGAGCAAAACCTACTATTTTTACTGCATCCATAGAGCCTTCACTTACATTACCTGCATCATCGACTAGTCTATAAGATGGAGTTTGGAAGCCTCTTGATTTTGGCATATCGATGCTAAATTCATCTCTTTCTATAAAGCCTTTAGCTACATCTTGCGCAGTTACTTTAAAGATATCTGTCCAAGTTTGAGCATCTTTTCCAAGAATTTGAACCCTATCGCCTGCTTTTACAGTATTTTCTGGGATGTCGATAACCCATTTAAGCTTGCCATCTTTTAGAGCTGAAGCATCAGCTATGTCTATCTTCTTATCGCTATTTATATCAGTTGTTATCTTAACTGTTGGAGCGCCAATAGTTGTATCAACATCTACACTTGACCACTCTGATACAGCACTTCTGTTGCCTGCTCTATCGGTTGTTTGAACTTTAAGGGTATGTACTCCATCTTCTAGTGCAGCATGTACTTCGCCACCCCAATTTAAATTTGCCTCAAATGTATATTCCCAGTTGCCGTTTTTATCAGCTGTAACTGTTACTTCTTTACCATCTTTAAATACTATCTTATCATCTACTATTATCTTAACAGTTGAGAATGCCTCAGCAGTACCTTTTAGTGTTGGCAAGTTGTCATTTGTTAGAGCATTTTTAACGTTACCCACAACACCACCAGCAACATCATCGATGATCTCAGTTATAACTGGTTGTGTAGTGCTTATATCAACATTTACAGTTGCAACATTTGATGGATTGCTAACATTACCAGCTTTATCAGTTGCGATAGCTATTACATTATACTCGCCCTCAGCAAGTGGAGATTTTGGAGTAAATTCCCAGTTACCATTTGCATCAGCTTTTACAATGATGTCTTTGTTAATAATGTCATTGCCATTTTTAAGAACGATAGTTGAACCAGCCTCAGCTGTACCTTTAAATGTCGGTGTAGTGTCATTTGTAAAGCCGTCATTTACACCAAGTATATTTCCGCCATTTTCAACACCGCCCCACCAGTTATCTGTTACTGCAGTGATAACTGGAGCATCGATATGAGTATCAACGTCTATGCTTACTAGAGCAGATGGTTGGCTATTGTTACCAGCTACGTCAGTCGCTTGAGCTTCGAAGTTGTGGTGTCCATCGCTTAGTTTAGGTGTTGTAAATTCCCAGTTACCATCTTTATCAGCTACTGCAGTCCAGTTGCTGATAACTTCACCATTCTCAAATCTATAACTACCTCTACCATCGATCTTGATCTCAACAGTCGCAAATGGCTCAGCTGTGCCTTTTAGAGTTGGAGTGTTGTCGTTAGTTAAGCCACCTTTAACATCACCATTTACTACGCCACCAGCAACGTTATCAATGATCTCAGTGATAACTGGTTCATCAGAGTGAAGATCGATCTTGAGAGTTACAGCATCTGAAGGAGCGCTTACTTTACCAGCTGCATTTTTTGCAGTTGCTGTTATGCTGTAATCACCCTCAGCAAGTGGAGCTTTTGGAGTAAATTCCCAGCTACCATCAGTTTTTACAGGGATATTATCAGCGATAAGATCATTACCATTTTTAAGAGTGATAGTCGTACCTGGTTTTGCTGTGCCTTTAAATGTAGGCGTGCTATCATTTGTTAAGCCACCTTTAACGTCTTCGTTAAATTTACCACCCCTTTGATCATCAATTATTTCTGTGATAACTGGAGCTTCTGGAGCTTTAGTATTCTCACTATCTTCACCTATCACCTTGCTATCCTTGCCTGGGTTGTTAGGGTTATTTGGATTGAT
>JAHAKU010000010.1:0-78051 GCA_018371535.1 Campylobacter concisus | reverse complement strand
GTGCTAAAAGAGGCGCTTTATCAAGCAAAACGCGGCAGAGAGCACATCCTTGCTCTAATGACACAGGCTGATAAAAATATAGAGATAAACGAGGATGTATTGCCAAAACTTGAACTATTTAACGTCGATCCAAGCAAGATCGTAGATATCATCGGTCAAGCTGGCAAGACTATAAAAGAGATCATCGAGAAATTTGAGGTTTCGATCGACCTTGATAGAGAAAAAGGCGAGGTTAAAATCGCAGGCGGCGCCAAGAAAAACGTCGATGCAGCAAAAGACTACATCATCTCTATCACTTCAAAAGAGAACTCTCGCTCATTTGGTAAAAAGCCGTTTAAACACGACAAAGAGCGTGTAAAACCGACATTTAATATCGGAGATGAGTTTGTTGGAAGCGTAAAAAGCGTGGTTGATTTTGGAGTATTTATCGAGTTAAAAGACGGTGTTGATGGTCTGCTTCACATCTCAAAGATAAAGAGCCCATTAAACGTAGGCGATCAGGTAAAAGTGTGTGTGAGCGAGCAAAAAGGAAACAAAATTTCGCTCTCTTTGGTTGAATAAATTTTTAAAGGATAGATGATGAAATACAAAAAGTTGCTTTTTCCAATAGGAGCAGGGGACGATATCGAGCCAAGAATTTACGGTGCTTTAAAGGTCGCACAGTGGTTTAAAGCTCACATGGAGATCCTCACTTGCCAACTAGATCCAAGCGTGGTTTATAATATGAAAATGACGCTTCGTGGTGGAGTGCTTTTTGAGGAATTCTTAAAATCAGCCAAGTCAGAGCTTGCGGTTGAGCACGAAGAGAACGAAAAGCTTTTTAATAAAATTTGCGCAGAGCTAAGCATAAAGGTGAGCGACGAGGTCATCGAAGATGTCTGCACTGCAAATTTCACGATCCATAATGGGAAAAGAAGCGCCATAGTTGAGCAAGAGAGTAAATTTTGCGATCTAGTCGTAGCTGCAGTGCCACTTGATGGCAAGATCACTGGCACATTTGAGTCAGCTGTTTTAAAAAGCGGCAAAAATGCGATCGTTATCCCTAGAAAGATGCGTGATTTTAAAGCTGATAATATCCTTGTAAGCTGGACAGGAACAACTCAAAGCTCAAGAGCCCTAACTGGTGCGATCGATCTTTTAAAGAGCGCTAAAAAGGTTCAGTGTATCACTTCAAAAGCAAGCCTTGGCGATAACGCCGAGCTAAATCTTAAAAAGCTTGAAGAGTACTTTAAGGTTCATAATATCAGTGCTAGTTTTGAAGTTATAGCGACTACAACGATACCTGGAGAGGCACTTTTAAAAGCTGCAAATGATAGAAACGCAGACCTCATCGTAGCTAGCAGATACGGTGAAAATGGACTAATGGAGATGGTTCTTGGTGGAACATCAAGATTTTTCTTAGAACATACAAATATCCCAGTTTATCTATAATGGATTGCGGCTTAGTCCGCGATCTAATTTATTATTTTGCAAATTTTTAATTCCATTCACCCCTAAGAATTGACTACTAAAATTTGGTTTCGCTTACAGCTTGGCTCAAATTTTAGAACCGAAATTACTCGTTTATGAAATTTTAAAATTTGCTGGAATTTCAATAAAATGTATGCATTACAAAGCAAATTTTAAAACTTTACTCACTCGCCTTAGCAGCTTACTAAATTTAGGTTTCGTAAAACTCGCCACTAAATTTAGAAGCGTGATATGCTTGCTCATAAATTTTTAAAATTTGCCTACACTTGCCTGACGATAAACCGCATGCAGAGCAAAGCACTGAAGCATGCACCTCTAACGTGCGAGACTTTAAGGGATTTAAAAAAGGGGATAAGGGGACGGCTTTGCTTCGCAAGCTCGCAACTGCAAGCAGACCGTAATTTAAGCCCCCCCCTTGTCTCCCTTTTGATAAATTTATATCGCAGAGCAAATTTTAAAATTCCATTCACTCGTAAGAATTGACTACTGATTTTAGGTCTCGCAAAGCTTGCCACTAAAATCAGAGCCGAAATTACTCGTTCATGAAATTTTAAAATTTGCTCGAGTTTTTTAACTGCATGTGATTTTACTAGCGCAGCGCACGCCGCTTAAAATTTTATCGAGGTTAAATTTGACAATGTGATTTGTCAGCTCTAATTTTAAAATTTCTCAAATGCTAAATAGCGCAGCATGACAGCTTAACCATGCGCTTTGCTCCTGCCATAGACTGAAAAATTCCTAAATTTTAAAGTTATCATTAAGCTTTCATCAAGCGCCTTATTAGCCAAAATTTTGTAAAATCCGCTCATTAAAAAGGATAAAAAATGAGTGAAAATTCTGGCTTTACGCACCTACATTTACACACCGAATACTCCCTACTAGACGGAGCAAACAAGATAGAAGAGCTAGCTCATATGCTCCATGACAGAGGCGACACGGCAGCAGCGATCACGGATCACGGCAACATGTTTGGCGCGATTGATTTTTACAAAAAGATGAAAAAAAATGGGATAAAACCGCTAATTGGCATCGAAGCATACGTGCATAACGGCGAGCAGCTTGACGATAAGAGCACCAAACAGCGCTTTCACCTCATCCTAATCGCCAAAAACGAGACTGGCTATAAAAATTTGATGTATCTTAGCTCCATGAGCTACATCGAGGGCTTTTACTACTATCCTCGTATCAATAAAAAAATCTTAAAAGAGCACAGCGAGGGGCTAGTTTGCAGCTCTGCTTGCTTGCAGGGCGAGGTGAGCTGGCATCTAAATTTAAGCGAGCGCAACGTTAAATTTGGCGCTAAAGGCTACGAGCGGGCAAAAGAGGTCGCGCTTGAGTATAAAGAAATTTTTGGAGATGACTTTTACCTTGAGATCATGCGCCACGGCATCGGCGATCAAAGGCGCATAGACGATGACATTTTGCGTATCGCAAAAGAGACTGGCATCAAGGTGATAGCCACAAACGACACCCACTACACTTTTAAAGAAAGAGCCGCCGCACACGAGGTTTTCATGTGCATCGCGATGAACAAAACCTTAGACGACCCAAACCGACTTCGCCACAGCGTCCATGAGTTTTTTGTCAAAAGCAAAGAGCAGATGAATGAGCTATTTTTAGATATCCCCGAAGTGATAGAAAACACCCAAGAGATCGTGGATAAGTGCAACCTTGAGATCAAGCTTGGCAACCCAACTCCGCCAAATTTTAAATTTACTCTTGAGTGCGCTAAGGAGAGAAATTTGACCCTCCCAGAGCCAGAAAACAGATATAGCTTCAAGAATGACGCTGTATTTTTCGAGCATGAGTGCAGAAAGGGCCTTGAAGAGAGGCTGAAATTTGTCCCTGAAAATTTACACGAAGAGTATAGAAAACGCCTTGAGATAGAGATCGGCATCATCAATAAGATGAATTTCCCAGGATATATGATGATCGTTTGGGACTTCATAAATGAAGCCAAGCGCAGAGGCGTGCCAGTTGGCCCAGGCCGTGGCTCTGCGGCTGGTAGCTTGGTCGCTTACTCGCTAAAGATCACCGACCTTGATCCTATCCCATACAACCTGCTTTTTGAGAGATTTCTAAACCCAGAGCGCGTTAGCATGCCAGATATCGACGTGGATTTTTGTCAAAGCAGACGTGGCGAGATCATCGACTACGTCACGCAAAAATACGGCAAATTTAACGTTGCTGGCGTTATTACATTTGGTAAATTGCTCGCAAAGGGTGTCATTAGAGATGTCGCTAGAGTCTGCGACATGCCTTATGCGGAGGCTGATGCGATGGCAAAGCTTATCCCTGATGAGCTAAACATCACGCTAAAAGATGCCTATGATAAAGAGCCAAAGATAGCTGAGCTAATAAGCCAAAATCCAAAGGCAGCTAAAATTTGGAAATTTGCCCTTGATCTTGAGGGACTAAATAGAAATGCTGGCCAGCACGCAGCAGGCGTTGTCATCTCAAACGAAGAGCTTTGGAACAAAACCCCGCTATTTCGCCAGCCAAACAGCCCAGAAGATCGCTTTGTCACTCAGTATAGTCTAAAATACCTAGAAGACGTTGATTTAATAAAATTTGACTTTCTTGGCCTTAAGACGCTAACGGTTATCGACAATGCGATCAAGCTCGTTAAACAGCGCACTAGCAGAGATATCATCTGGGAGCAGGTCGATAAAAACGACTCTGGCGTTTATAAGATGATACAAAGTGGCCAAGCCATCGGCATATTCCAGATAGAGGGCGAGGGCATGAGAAAGCTAGGAACGAGCCTGCGTCCAGACTGCTTTGAGGATATCGTCGCGATGCTGGCACTCTACCGCCCAGGACCGATGGAGAGTGGTATGCTTGATGACTTCGTCAAAAGAAAACATGGCGAGGCGGAGATAACATACGCATTTAAGGAGCTTGAGCCGATCCTTGCGCCAACATACGGCGTCATCGTCTATCAAGAGCAAGTCATGCAGATCGTGCAAGCCATAGGCGGTTTTAGCTTAGGCGGTGCGGACCTTGTGCGCCGTGCGATGGGTAAAAAGATCAAAGAAGAGATGGATAGGCTAAAGGGCGAGTTTGTAAAAGGTGCTGAGGCAAAGGGGCTAAATGGTCAAAAAGCGGACGATCTTTTTGAGCTGATCGTTAAATTTGCAGGATATGGCTTTAATAAGTCTCACTCCGCAGCCTACGCTTATGTCACATTTCAGACTGCTTATCTGAAGGCTTACTATCCGGCTGAATTTATGGCGGCGCTTCTAACAAGCGAGGAGAGCAACGTCGATAAGATCGTTCGCTACATCGATGAGATAAAACGCATAAACATCGATACTTTGCCACCATCTATCAACAAATCAACCAAAGAATTTAGCGTAGTTAAAAATGGTGATCACGATGGCATTATATTTGGGCTTGGAGCGATTAAGGGTGTTGGCGGAGCGGCTATTGAGAACATCATCGCTGAGCGTGATGCAAAGGGCGAGTTTAAGAGCATGGACGACTTTGTCTCAAGGATCGATCCATTTAAGGTCAATAAAAAGGTCTTTGAAAGCCTTATAAAAGCTGGCTGCTTTGATGAGTTTGGCTTTAGCCGTAAGATGCTTTTACAAAATGTAGAAAATATCGTAGAAGCTTGCAAAAATGCAGCCCAGATACGTAAAAATGCAGCCGAGAGCCTCTTTGGTGAAGATGATAGCATGAATGATGTGAAGATAAATTTCGTCACTATAGATGATGAATTTGACATCAAACAGATATTAAAATTTGAGCAAGAGAGCGTTGGCATCTACCTCTCAGGCCACCCGCTTGATGACTATAAAGATGAGATAAATAAGATCAAATACACGCTAAGCTCGGAGTTTGAAACCTTGCCGCAAAGTGCTGAAATTTTGGTGGTTGGCAAGATCGAGGACTTT
This sequence comes from Campylobacter concisus, assembly GCA_018371535.1. GTDB lineage: Bacteria > Campylobacterota > Campylobacteria > Campylobacterales > Campylobacteraceae > Campylobacter_A > Campylobacter_A concisus_BO. The sequence goes on along the minus strand of JAHAKU010000010.1, from coordinate 72,682 downwards.
AGCACAAGGATCACAAAAAGCGGCAAAAAAATGGGCACTATAAATGTGCTGGACTTTCACGGCAACATCGAGATCGCCGTCTTTGAAAGAGAGCTTGGCAACATCGAAGATATCGTAAAAGACGAGGCAAAGCGCGATCTGCCTTATGCTTTTAGGATAAATATCACTAGAGATGACCAGTTTGTTAGGACAAATTTAAATGAGGTTTATAGCCTAGAAGATGCGCAAAATTTAGACTTTAAGACTAGAAAGCTAAAGCAAAACTCTAAATTTAGTAAAAATGACGAGGCGAGCGCCCCTCAAAAGGTAAGAGAGTATGCCGAGCTAGAGGTGCTTTTAAGCCTTAGCGAGCTTAGCAGGCAAAAGCTGGAGCAAATTTACTCGCTAGTTTTTAGCAAAAATGCTCCAAATAATCAAAAACGGCTAATTTTGAAGATAAAAAATGAAGCAACTGGCGAAATTTTCATCTATAAGACTGAGTTTATCGTAAGCGACGATGTGGGCGAAGAGATAGAAAAGCTCGCTGCTTCGGCGTAAATTTAAGGACGAGAAATGTTTGATATTTTTAGAAAAAAGAGCCATTTTTTAGACGAGCTTGGTATAGATAAAAGTAACTGGAGTGAGCTTTTTAGCGCTTGTCTTGGCAGAGCGATGCTGCTTCAAAAACGGCTTTTTAAGCAAGTGGTTGAGGCTAGCAAGTGGCAGGCTGACTTTGAAAGTGGCAAAATTTACTTTGATGAAAAAGAGTTTGATATGCAGTTTATCGGCTCTGAGAGCTTTTCGTCTAACACTTGGCTTTGGGGCTATGAAAATGTAAATGGCTTTGACGAGCGCTTGCTTGGCCTTGCATATAGGGCGCGTGAGTTTGGCGAGAAATTTGGGCTTGAAGCGTTTAGCACGGCGCAGTTTGAGCTAGATGAAAATGTAAATGGTCATACGCTCAGCATGGTTGCTTGCGTGGCACTTGGCGAGGAGCTAAGCTATTATAGAATTGATTACGACGGAGGTGCTGCGTACGTGGCATTTATGGCGGAGACTATCTTTAAAGAGCCAGTTTTAGCAAACGAGTTAGTAAGCGTAGTAAATGAGTGCATAAGCGCCTATGAGCTTGATCACAGGCTTTTTATAAAAGGGCTTTTGCTGGGTAGCGAGATAAAATTTAGCGAAAACAAAGATGAGATAGTAGCTAAGTTTAAAGATGAACTTAGCTTTAAATTTGATGATCTAAATAGACTTATAAATATTTCAGGTGCGATTTAGCAATAATTCAGCCATATTTTTAAGCCTAAATTCATAAAGAAGGTTTGAAATTTTATCCGTTGAGTTTAAATTTAGTCCAAGGTCATTTGCTAACATTTTGTAATAAATTTGAGAATTTTGGCTTAGATCAATAGGCGGCGACTTGGAGCTTTTAGAAAGTTTTTTGGCTCCGTCTAAAAGTAGCTTGTGGTGGATAAATTTAGCATTTAAAAAGCTAAAATTTAGCCTTTTTGCAAGGTATCTTTGAGCTAGCGTGCAAGGCAGCAAGTCCTCGCCTCTAACGACCAAATTTACCCCCATATCTTCATCGTCAATGACGCTTGCGAAGTTGTAAGCTGGGGTAAAATCCTTTTTATAAATGACAAAATCGCCCATCTGTGCCGCCACCTGCCTGCCAAGCTCGTCGTTTTCATCAACACTTAGTCTGATAGCGGTTTTATCTTTTATAAATTTTAACTTTTTATCTTTGCAAATTTTAGTGTAAATGCCGTTTTCATAGGCATCTTTGGTGGCTCTTGTGCATTCACAAATGTAAATTTCATCTAGCTTTTCAAGTGCGTTTTCATATCTTTTGGCTCTTGTTTTGAAGCTAAAATTTTGCTCAAAGTCGCTAATGCTTTTAGCACCTTTGTCATAGCAAAGCCCCAGAAATTCTAAAACGTCAAAGATATTTTGAACAAATTCGCGCCGGTATCTGCCAAGGTCATAATCATCAATCCTTAAGTGCAAAATGCCACTCAGTGAGCGCGTCAGAAGATAAGTCAAGATGAAGTTGTAGGCGTTGCCAGCGTGCAGGTAGCCGCTTGGCGTCGGAGCTATGCGCGAGACTATGCCACCAGATGGTGGCAAATAGTCATTAATCCCTTGGTCTAGCCTCATTTACTCTTAAAGTGCGTCCGCCAAGTTCTTTTTCATTTAGTGCGTCGATCGCCTTTTGGCCCTCATTCGCGTCGTCCATTTCAACAAAGCCAAAGCCCTTTGAGCGGTCTGTCTCTCTATCTTTTACGATTTTTGCGCGCCTTACTTCACCAAATTGTGCAAAAGCTTCCTTCAACTCTGCCTCTGTCGTTCTATACGACAAATTTCCTACATAAATGTTCACAGGATTATTCCTTAAAAAAATTATCGATCTGATCGATTAGAGAAATAATAGCTTATTTCCGTCAAAAAGATGTAAAAACCAAGAAAAATATTACAAATTTTTAAAAAATATCCTTAAATGCAACAAATCGCAACAATACGGCATTATAATATCTATCACTAAACAAAATTTATCCTTAAGTTTAAGTAGAATAATTAAATAAAAAATTATAATTTTTTTATAAACTATTTATAAAGTAAATCATTTTTTACTTTAAGATAAGCCTCTTCGCCAAGCAAATTTTTCACTATAAAAAGTGCAAATTCCATAGAAAAAGCAGGTCCCTTGCCAGTGATGATGTTTTGATCTTTTAGCACGTTTTTATCGCTCACGTAGCCTCTTTTGTCGCTTCTTACGTTCTCTTCAAATCCAGGATAGCAGACAAAATGCTCTTTAAGCACACGTGCTCGCTCAAGCACCATAGGAGCGGCACAAATGGCACAAATTAGCTTACCTTTTTTATCAAATTCTTGCAAAATTTCTCTTAGCTTGGCGTCATTTGCAAGATTTTCTGCACCAGGCAGACCTCCTGGAAGCACGATCGCATCATAATCTAGCTCCTCCACCTCACGAAGTGTGACATCAGCTTTTACATTTATATTGTGAGCACCCCTGATCTGCGCGTCCTTCAAGCTAGCGATAGATGCTATCGCACCTGCTCTACGCAAAACATCGACGGAGGTTAGCGCCTCGATCTCCTCAAAACCATCAGCTAGGATTACGGCTACCTTTTTCATAAAATCGTCCTTTCTCGTGTTATCTGTTCGTTAGGATAAATTTTATATAATCAAAGCTTATTTCACAAGAAAGGACAGAGCATGCAAGTAAAAATTATTTACTGCAACTCTTGAAACTATCGTCCGGTAGCTTCTCGTGTAGAAGATGAAATAAAAGCGAACTTTAGTGATGCAAGAGTCGAGTTGGTTGTAGGAGATGGTGGAAATTTCATCGTCGAGGTTGATGGAAACGTTATCTTTTCTAAAAAGGATCGCATCGGAAACGATGAGTCAAGGTTCCCACACGGCGAAGAGATCACAACTCTTATAAACAAATATCTCAAAGAAAAGTCGGCTTAATGCTAACTAGCGGGGCAGGCAACTGCCTCGTTCTATTTTTGCCTAAATCCCACTCTCTTTTCTTAGTAAATTTATCTCATCTATCACCATTTGCGGTTTTAGCTCTCTCATACAAGCATGCGTTTTTAGCGGGCAAACTCGCTTCATACAGGGCATGCACTCTAAGTTTAGATGCACTATTTTTGCAAATTCATTGCCCCAAGGCGAGGTTTCGCTAAATTTTGTCGGTCCAAAAAGAGCGATCGTTGGTACATGAAAAGCGGCAGCTACGTGCATAGGGCCGCTATCGTTTGTGACGAAAATGCCATTTTTACTAAGTCCAGCTATGCGCTCACAAAGCTCTTTGACGCTGGTTTTGCCAGCTAAATTTTGGCAGGCTGCGTCATTTTCTTTTAAAATTTGCTCTATTTTTTCGCAAATTTCTTGCTCGCCTTTGCCACCAAAGATAACTATCTCAAACTCATCTTTGTAATTTAGCGCCACCTGTGCAAAATACTCTGGATACCATCTTTTGGCACTTCCGTAGCTCGCACCTGGATTTAGAGCTAGTGTTTTTTTAGCTGAAATTTGAGGTGTAAAATGTAGTTTTAACTGAGTAGAAATTTCGCTTAAGCCAAGGGCATTTTTTACAAAATTTGCATATTTTAGCACCTGATGAAGGACGGTTTTACTCTTTTTAAAGATAGCTTTTTTCTTAGCGTTTATTAAAAATAGTAAAAATTTGCTAGCAAACGAGCTTCTAAAGCTAAACGCTAGATCAAATTTGCCAAGACTTTTTGCACTTTTAGCAAGTGATAAAAATCTAAATTTAGCCTTTTTGCTCTCATCAACGACCACTTTTTCGCAGTTTGGATGACTTTTGTAAAGCTCGCAAGCTACAAATGAGCCAAAAAAAACGATTTGTAAATTTTTCTCGTTTTGCACTAAATTTTCTATCGCAGCGCTTGCCATCACGCTATCACCTAGCCAGGTTGGAAGCTCGATAAAAACTCTCATTTTAAGGCATCTTTTATCACTTCAAGCGTAAGAGTGGCGTTTTTTTCGATGCTAAAATTTAAAGAAAGCTCGTAAGCCTTCTCTTGTAGGCTCGCTAAAAGCTCATGGTTTGTGAGAATTTCATCTATAAACTCCAGCGCGCTCTCGTCACTTGGACTTTGAAGTACAAATTTATCTTCTAATATCTCGCTAGCTCCATTTTGAGCCGTCGTAAAGACCACGTTTTTAAAGCTAAGTGCCTCTAGCAGGACATTTGAAAATGGCTCATAGTGCGTTGGAAAGATAAAAATATCACTCGCCTCATAAAATTTAGCTGTGCTCTTTTGCTCGCCGACAAAATAGGCGTTTAGCCCAAGTTTTTTAGCTAGGCGCTTGTAGCTTGAGATGTTTTTGTCTTTGCCGACAATGAGCGTATTTACGGGCGTTTTTAGCTTTGAAGCAAGGAGCAAAAACTCTTTTAGCCCCTTTCTTTTAAAGCCATTTCCCACAAAAAGCAGGGTCGCAAGCTCAAATTTAAGTCCGAATTCCTCACAAAGTGCGAGCTTTGCTTCGGCTTTTTGCACCTTTTGGGGTAAATTTACGCCGTTATAAATGGTCGTGATCTTCTCTGGCTCTATGCCGTAAGTCGCGATGATCTGCTCTTTGATGAAATTTGAGTTTGTGATGATCTTTTGGGAGTTTTTAAAGCACTTTTTCTCTAAGTATGGATAGACGAAATTTAGTGGGTTTAGCCACCAAAAGCTCTTTGTCGCCCTATAAACCTTGTGCACGCCGTCTCCAGCCCTGTAGATATCGGCGCAGCTTACTCGCTCTAGGCTAAAATAAAACTCATCCTCTTTTTTTTGGCGTTTTACTTGGCGGTTAAAATTTAGAGCTTTTTTCCAAGAAGAGATGCCAGCATCTCCAAGATATGAGCGAATTTCTGTTTGGATACCAAGCTCATTTATGGCCTTAACAAGCCTTCTTAAGTATCTTTCAGCACCTCCAACTGCGTTTGGATTAGTTCTTAAAAATACTATTTTTTTCATCGATAACTCCTAAAGCCAGTGCCCAGATAAGTAGCATTAATAATTATTAATAAGGCATTTGATTTTTATTTTAAGGGATTTATTTTATCAAAAACAAATAGTAAAATACTTAAAAATAAAATTAAAAAAATTTTAGCTATAATGCCCTAAAAATCGCTAATTTAAGCGATATTGAAGCTAGGAAAAATAATGATAAACATACTAGAGCTTGAAAGTTCTCTTGGATTTGGCGGGCAAGAGCACCGCACACAGCGTGTGATAAATGGACTAGATAAGAGCAAATTTAAGGTTTTTTACGGCCTAAATCCTGGCTCAAAAAGTCTTGAAAAGCAGACAGAGTGCGAATTTGTCGAGTTTAACCTCAAAAAATCTTTTAATATCTTTGAAATTTTAAAAATTTGCAAATTTGTAAAACAAAATAATATAAAAATCATCTCAACTCACTCAGGCAAAGACGGCACCATAGGCGCTATCGTGGGCAAAATTTGTGGAGTTAGCGTGGTTCGCACTAGGCATTTGCAGCTGCCTATAAGTTCTCCCATACCTTACAACCTAAGCACCAAAGTGGTTGGCGTTTGCAACTCAGTTTGCGCTGATCTTATCAAAAGAGGTGTGAAAAAAGAGAAGGTGCTAAAAATCTACACAGGCATCGACACGCAAAAATACACGCCAGAATTTAAGATAAATATGAAAAAAGAATTTGGCCTAAGTGACGATGTGGTGGGTGTTTGCATCGTTGCAGTGCTAAGGGCTGCTAAAAATCACAAGCTCTTAATCGACGCATTTAGCGAGCTAAATTTAGAAAAATCAGCCCTTTTTATCGTGGGTGACGGTCCTCAAAATAAAAATTTACACGAGTATATAAAAGATAAGAAAAATATCTTCATGCTTGGCAACAGAACCGACGTGAGCGACTTTTTGGGCTCGCTTGATATCTGTGTACTACCTTCAGATATGGAGGCTATCGGCGGAGCGCTACTTGAGGCATCTTCGTGTAAGCTAGCTACCATCGGAAGCGATGTGGGCGGCCTTGGCGAGGCAGTGAGCAATGGCAAAAGCGGATTTTTATTTGAAAATGGCAACAAAGAGGAGCTAAAAAAGGTGCTTGAAAGGCTCATTTTAGATAAAAATTTAAGAAAGCAGATGGGTGAATTTGGCAGAGAGTACGTCAAAGAGACATTTAGTATCGAAAAAATGATAGAAAACACACAAAATTTATATATGGAGCTTGTAAAATGAGCGTACCAGTTTTGATGTATCACCACGTGCTTGAAAAGAGTGGATTTATCGCTAGTAGCGTGGATGAGTTTAGATCGCACATGAAATTTCTAGCTGAAAATGGCTATAAAACGCTAAGCATAAATGAATTTATCGCATACAAAAAGTGTGAGCTTGATGTGCCTAAAAAGAGCGTTTGCATAACATTTGATGACGGCTGGATGGACAACTATATCTATGCCTATCCTATCGTGAAAGAATTTGGTCTAAAAGCAAATATATTTATAATAACCGGCTGGATAGAGGCAGCGCAAAAGGCCCATGAGCTGAGGCCTGCTAGCTTTTTAAACGTCGATCACAACGAGTGCAAGAGGCTTGCTCCAAATAGGCCTCAAGATGTGATCTTAAATTTAGAGCAGATTGAGAAGATGAAGGACTGCTTTTATTTTCATTCGCATACGCACGGGCATTTTGATGGATATTTTGGGCAGCTTAGCTTGGATGAAGAATTTGGTCTTTGCCGTGAGTTTATGAAGAAAAACTTTGGCTTTGAAGATGACGCACTTTGCTGGCCAAGAGGCAAATATAATGATGAGTATCTAAGTGCTGCCAAAAAGCATGGTTACAAGGCATTTTTCACTACAAAACGCGGCATAAATAAGGCCGATGGCAACTTAGAGGAGATAAAACGCATAGTGACAAAACGCGACGAAAAGTGGCTTAAAAAGACCATGTTTATCTATCAAAATGACTTTTTGGGATCTATTTATGCTTTTCTTAGGAGTTAGAACTAAGCGCTATTTAAAGCTTCTATTTCTAAAGTCTGAGTAAATTTTGCCTATAAAAGGGGTCGAATAGATAAAAAGCTTCTTTTTGATCCTAAAAATGTAGTCGCTCTCGCTCTTTGCGTTGTTTGAGATATCGATACGTCTTATCTTAAATTTATCATCTCCCATGCAAAATCCACCATCTATCACGCTAAAAGCAAAGCCGTAATACTCTTTAACTATCCTTTGCGAAAGCTCGTTAAAATGCCCTTTTGGAAAGCAAAAGCCAAATTCTTTTTTTTCTGGAAATAGCTCTTTTATCTTAGCAAGCGAGCTAGAAAACTCCTCTCTTAGCTTTGCTTCATCGTCACTTCTGCAAGAAAAGTGGCTCGCTGTGTGGCTATCAAACTCAAAGAGCCCACTCTCTTGCATCTGCCTGATCTCATCTAAATTTAAAAAATACTCCGCATCATTGTCGTAGTCGATCTCTTTGTGTTTTTTAAACGAAAAATCATAATCCTGCCTTTTAAAATCCTTGATCTTATCTGTTATCAAAAAGCAAACGGCTGGGATATTTAGCTCTTTTAAGATGGGATATACAAATTTGTAATTATCAAAATATCCATCATCAAAAGTTAGCAAAATGTTCTTTTTGGAGGCTTTTGACCTGCCAGCAACGATATCTTTAAACTGGCCATAATTTATAAATTTATAGCCCTCGTCAAGTGCCATAAGAAGCGCTTTTTTAAATAGCTCAGGTCTTATGGCAAAGTCGTTTTCATTGTTATTGCAGTGGTGCATCGTTAGCACGCAAACTGGGTAGTTCATTTTTGCTCCAGTAAATTTCTTATAGCCTCTTTTAGCGCCTTGTGGCTAAAGTTTTCATCCACAAATTTAAAGGCATTTTGAGAGTAAATTTTGGCTTTTTCAGGCTCATTTATCAGCTCTAAAATGCACTCTTTTAGTGAAATTTCATCTAAATTTATAGCACAAAGCCCACGCTCTTTATCTTTAACCAGCACGTTCATCGGAGCATTATCATAGACCACGACTGGCACCTTTGAGCTCATCGCCTCAAGCAAGACCGTACCAAGCCCCTCAGAGTGCGAGGCAAATACATAGATATCAAAGCTTTTTATAACGTTTGCCGCGTCATTTCTAAAGCCAGTGAAGATGATCTTATCTTTTTGATCAAACATAGAGGCGATCTGTTCTTTTGTGCCGTCACTAATGTTGCCAGAAAATACAATAGTTGCATCCTTTGTCTTTAAAATTTCTTTTGCGGCACTTGCAAAGTCAAAGACCCCTTTTTTGCGGTAAAGTGAGGTAAAAGTACCGATGACTAGCTCATCTTTGGCGATATGAAACTCATCTCTAAAAGTGCTTTTTGTGCTATCAATCTTTTCGACATCAACCGTGCTTGGCATAAAAAAGAGCCTATCTTCGCTAACGCCGATGCTTAGCAGATACTCTTTGACGCTACCTGAGATGTATAAAATTTTGTCAAAAAGCTTTTTATGCATAAATTTAGAAACAAACCCCTTTATAGGGAAAAGATTGTGTCTTTCTTTATAAAATTTAACGCCTCTTTTGCGGTAAAAAAGCCCAGCTATGGCGCTAACCCAGCTATCAGTCGAGCCATGTGTGATCACGACATCTATGTTGTTTGATCTTATCACTTCGCAAAACGCTGGCACGCTTTTATGAAAATTTTTCTTATTCATCTCTTGCGTGATGACCTTAAATCCATCTTTTTTCGCGATGCTTTCGATCTGCGAATTTGGGTTGCAAAAGAGCATCACTTCATGACCCATTTCACGCATGAAACGCATCTCATTTAGCGTCTTGTTTTGCTCGCCACCCCAGTTAAAAAGCGTTTGCGTGTGGAGGATGTTCATTGCGCTAGCTCCAAATTTGATCTTATTTTCGCCTTTATCTGTCCCATCTCATCGCTAAAATCCATTAAAGTATTCTCGATGCCGTGCTCTTTTATGCCCTCTTTATCGCAAGGCACAAAGTCCCAGTCCTTTTGATATACGATATGCTTGCCCATGCTTTGGATGCCATTTTGCGCTGTGTAGCCATTTTGCATCAAGCTATTATCCCAAGGCCCCCATTCAAAAGCGTTACTCGGGCCAAAAAAGGCGATCACTGGTACGTCGTTTGCTGCAGCTATATGCATGATAGCAGTATCCACACCTATAAATAGACTTGATCGCTTTGAGAGGGCGATCGTTTGTTTTAGGCTTAGCTTGCCACCTAAATTTATAGGCTCGCTTTTGCAAATTTTTAGCACGCTTGCAAGCTTATTTAGCTCATTTTCTTTGTTATCGCTTGTTAGTACGACCTTTACATTTAGCTCATTTTCGCAGTAGTCGATGAGCTCTGCCATGCTCTCATCATTTGCACATTTAAACATCCAGCGGCTTGTTAGATGCACATGCACAAAGCGCTTTGGTAAATTTAGATATTCCACGCTCTCGTCTGAAAAAACGCTCACTTTTTTACTAACCGGCTTAAAACCCAAAGCTCTTAGTGCGTTTAAATTTAGATCAACCGTGTGAGAGAAATTTTCGTAGTATTTTGCCTTTACGCTTAAAAGCTTGTTTATCGCCTTGTGCTTGCCTAAAAAGCCAACTATCTTTTTGATCTTGGCGTATTTTGAGATGATGACGCCGCGGTCTCCAGTGGTCGTTTGCACCGCCATATCGTATTTCTCTTTTTTGATCGCTCTTATAAATTTTAGTTCAGTCATTAGCTTTTTAAAAAAGCCAGAATTTGCACTTTGCCTATCGTAAATGTGGATTTTATTTATGTAAGGATTGCCCTCTATCATCGCTTCTGTGCCTTTATTTAGGGCAAAGTCGATGGTCGCATCTGGGTAGTAGTGGTGTAAATTTTCAATGAGTGGCGTTGTCAAAAGCACGTCGCCGATGTTCCTAAATTTAATCACAAGTATTTTCATTTTATATATTTCCAAAATGTGTATTGGGCGTAAAGTCTAGCGATAATGTAGCCCGTAAAGCCCTCTTTGAAGCCACCTTTTAGCACGTAAAGCTTAAAAAATGTCCAAGCCGGGCTTGTAAGTGCCTTTAGCAAATTTCTTTTTGCGCCCATACTTGAGTAGCGATTTTGCTTGGCGATAAACTGCTCGATACTCTCATACGCGTAGTGCAAGAAGTGATTTTTAAGCGCTCCAAGCCTTTGTGAGCCGTCATTTAAAACGACCTTTTCATGCACAGCTCTGCCATCAAATTTGGCAAAATTTTTGTTAAAAAGCCTCACCGTGTAGTCTGGATATAGCCCCATGTTTTTTATCGCTTTGCCAAAGAAAAAATTTAGCCTAGCAACGTTATAGGCCATAAATTTAGGCTCTTTTAGAGTGCTAATGATCTCATTTTTAAGCTCGTCTGTAATCACCTCGTCGCTATCAAGCACAAATACCCACTCGTTTTTGGCTAGATCCACGCCCTTTTGCTTTTGCGCGCCAAATCCAAGCCAAGCTTGCTCGTGAAATTTCACATTGCTAAAGCCATCACAAATTTGCCTTGTGTTATCTTTTGAGCCGCTATCAACCACGATGATCTCATCAGCAAATTTAGCGCTCTCTAATACCTCTTTTAGGTACTTTTCGCTGTTAAAAGTCAAAACGACAACGCTTAGCATTTATACTCATTTTCGTAAAATCTCTTAAATCTTTGGTGAAACCAAAAGTACTCTTCTGGCCTTGCTCTAACCATCTCTTCGCACGCGCTGCACTGCATCTGCGTCGCTTTTTGCACGGCATCTTCTTTATCAAATGTGCTTATATCTATTGGCTGCTCAAAGCAAATTTCGTTTAAATTTTCACCTTTTTGGTAGATAAATGCGTTTATGATAAGGGCATTTGTCTTTTGCGCTAGCACGCTTGCAGCTGGCGTGTGAAGCACGTCTTTGCCAAAAAACTGCACCTTTATACCATCTTTTGGTGCGGTGTTTTGATCTACTAAAATTCCTACTATTCGCCTAGCTTTTAGAGCTTTTAAGATATCTTTTGCGCCGCCATCTTTGTCGATTAGCTCCACATCAAACTGCGCTCTATTTGCTCTTAAAATTTTATCCATGACACTGCTATCAAGCTTTCTGCCAAGCACTGAAGATGGCCCAAAATGAGCTGCGACAGCCAGACCAAATATCTCCCACTGCCCAAAGTGCGCAGTCGTGACGATGATAGGCCGGCCAGACTTCATCGCATCAAGCAAAAAGTGCTCATTTTTAAAAACAACTTGCTTAAGTATCTTTTGCTTTGTCGTGTTTTGATTGAGGATGAAATTTATACCAAGATATTTTGCAAAGTTGTAGTAGCATTTTTTGGCGATTTCTAGCTTCTCTTCTTTGCTCTTTGTCTCGCCAAATGCAAGGTCTAAATTTGTCATAACGACATGAAAACGCTTTTTTTTAAGCTTCATAAAGGCAAATGCTAAAAATTTAGCAAGCATCTTTTGAAGGGAGCTTGGCAATATAAATATAAGAAATTTCAAGATATAAAAGCCAGCTAGATAAAGCCTATCCATTTAGCAGCCTTTTTGCGAAATTTGCAACCGTTTCAGGGTAAATTTCTCTTATGCAAAAGTCGTTTTTATCGATGCTTCTAGCATCTATCTCCTTGCCCATATCAACGACAAGATTTTTGTCCGTGACGTAGGCATTGCGGTGGCTTGGTCGGTTGCCAAAAAGCGTGATAGAAGGCCTGTTTACAGCCCATGCAAGGTGCGTTAGACCGCTATCATTGCCGATTACCAGATCGCAGCTTGCGATAAAATCTATCATATCTTTTATGCTTAGCTTTTCAAGTAGCTTTGCCTTGGTGCCTGAAATGATCGCCTCAGCCCTTGTTTTTTCGCTCTCACTCCCGTAGCAAAGGTAAATTTCGCATCCCTCAAGCAGTCTGATCACATCTTTAAATTTGTCATAAATTTTGCTCTCTTCGCTTGCAAAGGCAGCGATTAAAACGCGTTTTTTGCCGCTTTCATTTTTAAATTTTTTGCAAATTTCAAAGCAGGGCGATTTTTCTAAAATTTCACCTCTATCAAAGCCAAAATTTAGAACGTATCCAACGAGGCTTAGGTTTCTAACGATGATATTTTCGTTGTAGTCGATCTTAAATTTATGCCTATAAAGCCTGGCTGCGATCTTTTCTTTGACGCTTTCTCTGCTAAAGCCGTAAATTTCTTTGCCAAGTAGTTTTGCGACGACGGCTGATTTGAAAAGTCCTTGCAGGTCGATGATCTTGTCAAATTTACCAAGCGTTTTTATGATCTTGTAGCTCTTTTTAAAGCTCTCTTTAAGTGGCAAAATGACTAGTTCGTCGATTAGGGGATGGTCTTTTAAAAGGCTTGCAAAACGGGCATCAACTAGCCATGTGATGTGAGCATTTGGGTAGTGCTTTTTGATAAACTGAAGCACAATGGCTGCATGGACGATGTCCCCAAGTGCCGAAAGCTTTACTATGGCTATTTTTAGTTGATTTTTATCTTGCATTGGCTACTTTAAATATAAATTTTTGGTATGATTTTAAAAAAAAATGCTTAAAAAAGGGCTAAAATGGCGAAAAGTTACATCTGCGTCTTTGACTGCGAAACGATACCTGATGCAAATTTGATAAGAAAAATTTACGGCATTGATGGGAGCGACGAAGATGTGAGCATGCAGGCGATGGCCTTGCAAAAAGAGGCCAGTGGGAGTGAGTTTTTGCCTGTGATGTTTCATAGAGTTGTGGCGATCTCTGCGGTAATGGCCGATGAGTACGGCAAATTTTTAAAAGTTAGCACGATGGAGGGCAAGGACGAGCGCGAGATCATCGCTAAATTTTTAAAATTTATAAATGATTATAACCCAAGGCTTGTTAGCTTTAACGGCCGTGGCTTTGACCTGCCAATGATAATGGTGCGTGCGATGCGCTACAACCTAAACGCAGCGGCATATTATGAGAGCGAGAACAAAGAGCTAAACAAAAACAAATGGGAAAATTATAGAGCCAGATATTCGCCTAAATTTCACCTTGATCTGCTTGATTTTATAAGCGATTTTGGAAGCGTAAGAGGGCTAAAGCTCGATACGCTTTGCGCTAGCTTAAATTTACCTGGCAAGTACGACGTGCACGGCGATCAGGTGCTTGAGCTATACTACGCAGGCGAGCTTGATAAGATAAACGAATACTGCGAAAGTGACGTGCTAAACACCTACTGGCTATTTTTGAAATTTGAGCTTTTGCAGGCAAATATCTTGCAAGAAGATTACATAAATCACCTAAACGTGATTAGTGAATTTCTAGCTAAAAACTGCGCTCACAGGGGATACAGCGAGGTCTTTTGCTCTGCGATAAGTGACGAGCTAGCAAGGCTTAGCGGACAGCTAGACTACGAGATAAAGGTAGATAAAGAGGCTTTGGAATTTAGCGAATTTGATGATGTAAGGCCCATTAGCAAAGAGGAGCTAAACCGCGATATGCTAGGCGGTCTGCTAAAAAAAGCAAGCGATCTAAAGCCAAAAGAGCCAAAGAGCAAGACACTTTTTGAAGAGAAAGTGCCTGAGATAAATTTAGACGACGAATAAGCCAAAATGAAAGGAAAAATATGAAAATTTTAGTAACTGGAACAGCTGGATTTATAGGATTTCACCTTGCAAATGCCCTTGTGGCACGCGGGGATGAGGTCGTTGGATATGACGTGATAAATGACTATTACGACGTAAATTTAAAGCTTGCACGCCTAAAAACGGCTGGCTTTGACGTGAGCGAGATAGACTACGGCAAGCTTATCACCTCAAAAACGCATCCAAATTTAAAATTTATAAAAGCAGACCTTGCTGATGAAAAGACGATGAAAGAGCTTTTTGAGAAGCAAAAATTTGACGTAGTGGTAAATTTAGCCGCACAAGCTGGCGTTCGCTACTCGCTCATAAATCCAAAAGCCTACATCGACAGCAACATCACAGGCTTTATGAACATCCTCGAGTGCTGTCGCCACAATGAGATCAAAAATTTAGTCTATGCTAGCTCTAGCTCGGTTTATGGACTAAATGAAAACATGCCATTTTCTACGCACGAGGGGGTCAATCACCCAATAAGCCTCTACGCAGCGACCAAAAAGAGCAATGAGATGATGGCGCACACTTACAGCCACCTATTTAACGTGCCAACGACTGGACTTCGCTTTTTTACGGTTTATGGACCATGGGGACGCCCTGATATGGCGCTATTTTTGTTTGTTGATGCCGCACTTAAAGGCAAAAGCATCGACGTCTTTAACTACGGCAAGATGAAGCGCGACTTTACCTACGTGGACGACATCGTAAAGGGCATCATCAAGTGCATCGACAACCCAGCTAAGCCAAATCCAGCTTGGGACGCAAAGCACCCAGACCCTGCCACTTCAAAAGCGCCGTTTAAGGTCTATAATATCGGCAACAACAGCCCAGTTGAGCTCATGGACTACATCAAGGCGGTTGAGATAAAGATCGGCCGCGAGATCAAGAAAAATTTTCTCCCACTTCAAGCAGGCGACGTGCCAGCGACATTTGCAGACGTGAGCGACTTAGTGGCTGACTTTGACTACAAGCCAAACACAAAAGTAAATGACGGCGTGGCTAAATTTGTCGAGTGGTATAGCGAGTTTTACGGGATAAAGATCTAAATGAGACGTTGCGAGTGGGCCAAGGGTGAGCTTGACATAGCCTACCACGATAATGAGTGGGGCAAAGTCATAAAAGATGATAGAAAATTTTTTGAGATGATAGTTTTAGAGGGCTTTCAAGCGGGACTTTCGTGGCATGGAGTACTTCAAAAAAGAGAGGCTATGAGAGCGGCGTTTGATGGCTTTGATCCAGAGAAGATCAAGCTTTACGGCGAGGCTGAGATAGTTAAATTTATGCAAAACGAAGGGCTGATACGCAATAGACTAAAACTAAAATCGCTTGCCACAAACGCCCTTGCTTTTTTATCAGTAACGCAAGAATTTGGCAGCTTTTATGACTATTTGTGGGGGCATCTGCTAAGAAAATTTGACCCCAAATTTGACGGCAAACAGATCATCAATCACTATCAAAATATCAAGCAAGTGCCAGCAACTACGCCGATGTCTGACTTTGTGGCAAAGGAGCTAAAAAAACGAGGGTTTAAGTTTCTAGGCTCTGTTAGCACCTATGCCTTTTTGCAAAGCGTGGGCGTGGTGGACGATCATATGGACTATTGTTTTTGTAAGGCAAAAGGCTGATTAGGATAGTTTTTGCGCTTTTAGCCCTTTTAAATTTTGCATTTTCTCTTGAACTGCTGCGCCTTAGCGAATTTAAAGATCAAAACGTCAGTGGCTGGCTAGCTAGCGAGAAGCTTGATGGCGTGCGTGCCTACTGGGACGGAGAGAATTTACTCTCAAGGCAGGACAAAAAGCTAAATGCACCGCTAAGTTTTACTAAAAATTTCCCTAAATTTGCACTTGATGGTGAGCTTTATGCAAAGGAGCTTAAATTTGAAGAAATTCAAGCAAGCGTGATGGATAAGCTGCCAGATGAAAAGGCGTGGAGCAGGCTAAAATTTCACGTTTTTGACGTGCCAGAGGCGAGCGGCGGACTACTTACCAGACTGGAAATTTTGGCTAAATTTCTAAAAAATAAACCAAATCAAAATTTAATCATCATAAAACAGATAAAAGTGCGTGATAACGCTCAGTTTTTAAAATTTGCTGAAAATATCATCGCAAAAGGCGGCGAAGGAGCTGTGGTGCGTGAGCCAAATGCGCCATACGAGCGAAAACGAAGTAAAAATGCGCTCAAATTTAAGAAATTTAAAGACGCCGAGTGTGAAGTGACCGCTATAAACAAAGGCAGCGGCAAATACGCAAATTTTGCTGGCTCGCTCACCTGCAAGGCACTTGGCGGCAAAGATGATAAAGAAAGAGCTGGTGAGCCAAAAGAGGGCACTATCTTTAAAATAGGCTCAGGACTAAGCGATAAAAATCGTCAAGATCCCCCTAAGATAGGCTCTATCATCACATATAAATTTCAAAATTTAACCTCTAATGGCAAGCCAAGATTTCCCATATTTTTAAGGATTAGAGAGGATTAAATTTCGTCTATGATCTCTTTTAACGCCCTAAAAGAGTCAAGCTGTGCATCCTCATCAAAAATGAAGCTTTGAGCCATGATCTCATCGACTTCAAGTCTGTTTTGAAACTCTAAAATTTGCTCTTTAACGCTTTGCTTTGAGCCTATAAAAGAGCACGCCATCATCTCTTCCGTGACGCTTCTTTCTCTATTTTTTAGCTCTATCTGCCTAAAGTCGATCGGTCCAAAATGCGGAGCCTGTGCGCCTGCCTTGCCACTTATGGCAAAGACCTCGTCGTTATCTTTTTTTGGCGGTTGCAAATACTCTTTTCCGCCAGTTACTACGTTTAAGAAAAACTGCGTTTGCGTAGTGGCTAAACTCTTTGCTAGCTCGTCACTTTGGGCTATTATCACATTTGCTCCTGCGATGACATAAGGCGTGGCAAGAAACGAAGAAGGTCTAAAATTTTGACGATAAATTTCTACCGCTTTTTCTAGCGCACGTGGTGCAAAGTGCGACGCAAAGGCATAAGGCAGACCAAACTCAGCCGCCACATATGCGCTATATATGCTTGAGCCAAGTATGTAAATAGGTGGAAATTTTTCAATTTTTGGATAGGCTTTTACGGCTCTTTTGGCGTTAAAATAGTCCATTAATTCGTTTATTTGCATATCAAATTCTATCTCTCTGGCACCGCGTCTAAGCACCGCAGCTGTCTCTTGGTCGGTCCCTGGAGCTCTGCCTAGCCCAAGATCGACGCGGTTTGGATATAGAGTCTCAAGAGTGGCGTACTGCTCGGCGATAGAGTAGGGGCTGTGGTTTGGTAGCATCACGCCACCAGAGCCCACGCGAAGGCTTTTGGTACGCTCTAAGATGTGTGCGATGATGAGCTGCGTGGCTGAGCTAGCTAAATTTTGCATGTTGTGATGCTCGGCAACCCAGTAGCGATTTATGCCGATATTCTCGGCAAAAATAGCTAGTCTAACGGCTACATCTATGGCAGCTTTTGCGTCACCGCCTTGTTTTATCGGTAGTAAATTTAAGATTGAAACATTCATTTTTGTCCTTTTTTGTAGATGAGGGATTATAAAGATTAAATTTAAAATAGATTGTAAGTCTATTTTAAATTTATAAAGGCAAAGACCTATCCACGCAGCTTTCAAGCAAAATTTAAAAACTAACCTTGCTTTACTTTTGCTTTACTCTATTTTTGATAAAATTAACCACTTTTTTATGAAAGGCTTAAACTTGAAGATTTTAGTAACAGGTGGAGCTGGATACATCGGCAGCCACGTAGTAAAAGCACTTTTAAAGCAAGGCAAAGATGAGATAACCATCATCGACAATCTCTGCAAGGGCTCACAAAAAGCACTTGAGGCACTCCAAAAAATAGGAAATTTCAAATTTATAAACGCAAATTTAGAGGATGATCTAAGTGAAATTTTTGCAAATGGCAAATTTGATGCGATCATCCATTTTGCAGCGTTCATCGAGGTTTTTGAGAGTATGAGCGAACCGCTAAAATACTATCTAAACAACACCGCAAACGTCGCAAGGGTGCTAAGATACGCAAAAACTTACAATGTAAATAAATTTATATTTAGCTCAACTGCCGCAGTTTATGGCGAGCCAGACGTGGCAGAGGTGAGCGAGACAACACTTACAAATCCGATAAATCCATACGGCAGAAGTAAGCTCATGAGCGAGCAGATCATCAAAGACTACGCCGCTTCAAATGAAAATTTCAAATTTGCGATTTTGCGCTACTTTAACGTGGCAGGCGCGGACGAGGAGGGGCTTATCGGTCAAAACTATCCAAACGCCACGCACCTTATTAAAGTAGCCGTGCAAACAGCACTTGGTAAGCGCGAGAGCATGGGTATCTTTGGCGATGACTACGCGACAAAAGATGGCACATGCGTAAGAGACTACATCCACGTTAGCGACCTAGCGGACGCCCACATAAGCGCACTTGACTACATCAGTCAAAATGGCAGTGAAACTTTTAACGTGGGATATGGTAGGGGATTTAGCGTAAAAGAGGTCATCGAGACCGCAAAAAAAGTAAGTGGAGTAAATTTTAAGGTGCTAAATGCGCCAAGAAGGGACGGCGACCCAGCTATCCTCATCTCAAACGCAAGCAAACTACGCTCGCTAACAAGCTGGAAGCCAAAAAGAGACGATCTAGCGCTCATCATAAAAACTGCCCTTGAGTGGGAAAAGAGAATTTAAGGATAAGCATGAAAATAGCAGTAATTGGAACTGGATATGTTGGACTAGTAAGTGGTGCATGCTTTGCTAAGATGGGCAACAGCGTGATCTGCGTTGATGTTGATAACAAAAAGATCGAGGCACTAAAAAACGGCGTCGTGCCTATATATGAGCCAGGGCTTGCTGATATCGTGAGTGAGTGCTATAAAAATGGCTCACTTAAATTTAGCACGCAGATAACCGAGGCGCTAGAGCATGCAGATGTGCTATTTATCGCAGTTGGCACGCCTATGGGCGCTGATGGACAGGCTGATTTAAAATATGTGCTTTCAGTTGCCAAGTCAATCGGAGAAAATTTAAGCAAACCGCTAATCGTAGTCGATAAATCAACCGTTCCAGTGGGCACTGGAGCTAAGGTGCATGAGGTGATAGAGGCTGAGCTTAAAAAGAGAAATGCAAATGTTAAATTTGAAGTCGTCTCAAATCCAGAGTTTTTAAAAGAGGGTGCGGCGGTTGAGGACTTTTTAAAGCCAGACCGCGTTGTTATTGGAGCTAGCAGCGAGTGGGGCTTTAGCGTGATGAGGGAGCTTTATGAGCCATTTATGAAAAATCATGACAGGCTCATTTGCATGGACGTAAAATCAGCCGAAATGACAAAATACGCTGCAAATTCGATGCTGGCAACCAAAATAAGCTTTATAAACGAGATAGCAAATATCTGCGAACGCGTGGGCGCTGATGTAAATTTAGTAAGAAAAGGCATCGGCAGCGACTCAAGGATCGGATATAGCTTTATCTATCCAGGCTGCGGATATGGCGGCAGCTGCTTTCCAAAAGACGTCGAGGCGCTCATCTACACAGCTAGGCAAAATGGCTTTGAGCCAGAGCTTTTAAACGCGGTCGAGTCAAGAAATAAGGCTCAAAAAAGAGTTTTATTTGATAAAATTTATAACTTCTTTGGCGGCGATCTAAAGGGCAAGACGATCGCACTTTGGGGGCTTGCGTTTAAGCCAAATACCGATGATATGAGAGAGGCTAGCTCGCTAACTTTGATAAAGCTTTTAGACGAGGCTGGCGCAAAAGTGGTGGCTTACGATCCAAAAGCAAGTGAAGAAGCTAAAAAATATATGCCAAATTTAGATGTGAAATACGCTAAAAATAAGTATGACGCTCTTAATGGTGCCGATGCAATGGTGCTTGTGACTGAGTGGAGCGAGTTTAGATCGCCTGATTTTATGGAGATCAAAGAGAGGCTAAAAAACGCTGTCATATTTGACGGACGCAACCAGTATAACGCTAAAGCTTTAGCTGAGCATGGCTTTAAGTATTTTCAGATAGGCGTCAAAGCGTGAAGCAAATTTTATCTCTCATGGCTTGTTTGCTACCTTTTGTGCTTTTTGCTAGCGAGGCTACAGGTAAAAGTGAAGCAAAGACACAAGAGCAGGTTTTTGAGCTGCCCGTCTCAAAGATGCCGAATGATTATTTTAAATATGAAGTTGCATTTTTTAAAGAGATGCAAACGGATTGCGAATTTGCTATGCTAGAGGGCGGAGGCTTAGATAAAAAAGAGGATAAAAGCGGGGTTTATTATGAATTTAGCGCAGAGGATTTGCCGCTTAAGCCTTGCAATGGCAAAAATAAAAAGAGGCAAATTTATTATGAATTTACTCAAATTTTGCCTGGCATTAGCCCCATTAAGATCGTAACTCCGCAAGGCGTGGGCGCAGAGATAAGAATTTATGAACGTATAAAAACAATGAAACCAAAAATTTTAAAAAGGAAAGAGAAATGAAAATAGCAGTAGTAGGACTTGGATATGTGGGACTTCCACTAGCAGCAGCTTTTAGCGAGAAGTACGAAGTAGTAGGCTTTGACGTAAATGCAAAACGTATAGAAGAGCTTAAAAGTGGCTATGATAGAACGCTTGAGCTTAGCAACGAGCAGATGAAAAAAGCGATCGATAATGGCATGAAATTTAGTCTAAATTTAGATGACATCAGAAGTTGCAACTTTTTCATCGTAACCGTCCCAACTCCGATAGATAAAAACAAACGCCCTGATCTAACCCCAGTGGTAAAAGCGACCCAGAGTGTGGCAAAAGTGCTTAAAAAAGGCGACATCGTTGTCTATGAAAGCACCGTTTATCCAGGCGTTACAGAGGAAATTTGCGTGCCACTTCTTGAAAAGAGTGGGCTTAAATTTAACAAAGACTTCTTTTGCGGCTATTCTCCAGAGCGCATAAACCCAGGCGACAAAGAGCACACTGTTACAAAGATCAAAAAGATCACAAGTGGCTCAACTACAGAGATCGCTGACAAGGTCGATGAAATTTATCGCTCGATCATCACAGCTGGCACTCACAAAGCTTCAAGCATCAAAGTAGCAGAGGCTGCAAAGGTCATCGAAAATACTCAGCGCGACATCAACATCGCCTTTATAAACGAGCTTGCGATGCTGTTTGAAAAGCTTCACATCAACACTATCGATGTGCTTGAGGCTGCAGGTACTAAGTGGAATTTCTTAAATTTCCGCCCAGGTCTAGTCGGCGGTCACTGCATCGGCGTAGATCCATACTACCTAACTCACAAAGCTCAAGAGGTAGGCTACAACCCTGAAATGATCCTAGCAGGTCGTCGTATCAACGATGATATGGGCAGATATGCAGCCGATCAAGTGATAAAACTAATGATAAGAAAAGGTGTGCTTATCAACAAAGCGCGCGTGCTTGTTCTTGGCATGACGTTTAAAGAAAACTGCCCAGATATAAGAAATTCTCGCGTTATAGACGTGGTTGATGAGCTAAAAGACTTTGGCTGCAAGGTCGATGTGACTGATCCTTGGGCTGATAGCGCTGAGGTAAAACATGAGTATGGCTTCGATCTAGTAAAAGAGTATAACCTAGACGACTATGACTGCATCGTGATCGCCGTAGCTCACAATGAATTTAAAAAGCTCAACCTAAAAGGCCACTTGGTTTATGATATAAAAAATATCTACCCAGAGGCTGACGCTAGGCTGTAGGGAATTTAGTGCACAAAGTAAGCGTAAATTGTAAAATTTTACTTATCTTTCTAGCTGCTTATCTGTTTGGATTTGCAGCTAGGATGCTTTGGGTATTGTGGGCAAAGGATATGCCAGAGTTTTACTTTAATGGCGAATTTATGCTTACGACAAATGACGCATACTATTACGCAGAGGGCGCTAGAGATATGCTGGCTGGCTTTCATCAGCAAAATGACTTTAGCCCTTTTAATCACCCAATCTCAACCATAGTTTTTTATATTTGCAAAATTTTACCTTTCAAGATCGAAAGCGTGATGTTTTATATGAGCGCGCTTTTAGCACCGCTTATCGCGCTTCCAGTTATCTTGATATCAAATGAGTTTAAAGCTCTAAAAGCTGGAGCTGTGGCGGCATTTATGAGCGTTATCTTGCCAGGCTATCTTGTAAGAACGTCACTTGGTTACTTTGATAGCGATATGCTAAATGTAACGTTTGCGCTTTTTATCATCTATCTTTTGATCAGACTTTTAAATGCAAATGAACAAAAATTTATCGTTTTGCCAGGGCTTTTTGTATCGCTTTATCTTTGGTGGTATCAAAGCTCTTATGCTCTTATTTTAAGCATTATCTTTATCTTTTTTATCTACACGCTTGCTTTTATGCGAAGTAGGATAGAAAACTACCAAGCGATATTTTTTATGTTTATAAGCATCGTTAGTTTTAATATTTTTTCAAAAGATCCACTCATCGCAAATAAAATTTTGATTTTAAATTTAGCGATTATTGCTTTATTTTACGCCATGTTTTGCAAATATAAAAAACTACTTTCACCCAAAATTTTAAGCATTTTTCTAGCTATTATGCTAGCTATTTTTATCTATTTTGGTGGTTTTGATCTTATCATCTCAAAGATTGGCAGTTATGTCTTTAAAAGCAGCTCAGAGGTTGCAAGTAAATTTCACTTTATAAGCGAATACACGCTAATTGACGAGGTAAAAAGCGCTAGCCCTTTATATTTTGTCTATTTCATGGCTGGAAACATCCTTATTTTGCTAGCTGCAGCGGTTGGATATCTGGCGCTTTGCTTTAAATTTCGTCCATTTTTACTTAGCTTGCCACTGCTTGGACTTGGCGCTTTATCGCTCTTTGGCGGAGTTAGATTTGCTATGTATATAACGCCACTTGTTGCACTTGGTTTTGGGTATTTTTTACACTTTTTTTTAAATTTATTTGACCTTAGAAATTCTCTTAAAAATTTATCCTTTTTTATCTTTGCAGCAGCTGCGCTTGCTCCAAATTTAGAGATCGCCTACTCTTATAGACCGCATACTTTGATCACGCACGATGAGGCAATGGCACTTGATCAGTTAAAAAAGGCTGCTAAGCGCGATGACTACGTGCTTTCATGGTGGGATTATGGATATGCGGTAAGGTACTTTGCCGATGTTAAGACGCTAAATGATCCTGGTAGGCAAGGCGGCGAGAATAACTACTTTGTTAGCCTTGCATTAAGAAAAGATGAGGCAACCTCAGCCAAGCTAGCTAGAGTAGTGAGCGAGTACAATGACATCTCGTTTGAGAAAAAGAGCAGAGCGCTAGAAGAAATTTTAAAAGATCACAACACAAGCGACCTAAACACCTTTTTAAGACAGCTTGAAAGCGCAAATTTCACTCCGCCAGCGGCAAAAAAAGAGGTTTTTTACTATCTTGTGCCAGATATGATAGATATCGCTCCAAATATCTTTAGGTATAGCTACATCGATGTTATGAGCGGTGAGAAGCCAAAAGAGGAGTTTTTTTACTACATTAGCCCTATAAATAGCGTTAGCGAGGCTGGCATAGATCTTGGAAATGGCTATATCTTGCCACTAAAAGAGCCAAAATTTATCACACAAAACGGCGAAAAGGTAGCCGTAAAGTCCTTTTATAAGATAAAAGGCTCTGGCAAAGGGCTACAAATAGATGAGAAAACTATCGACGAAAAGGCGAAAATTTCTGTTTTATTTTTAGAGGACTATGCTCGCGTGGTTTTAGTTGATGAAAATGCTTTAAATTCAGCTCTTGTGCAGCTTTTTATATTTGAGCGAGCAGATGAGCGATACTTTGAGCCATTTGTCATCTCAAGTGGCGTAAAAATTTACAGGCTAAAAGTCTAATGCTAATCAATCTAATAAGCTCAATCGTCGTTTTTGTCGTATCAATGGGCATAAATTTTTTTCTTACGCCATTTATCTTAAAAAGCCTTGGCAACGAGGCATTTGGTTTTGTGGGACTTAGTAACGCCATAGTTAGCTACGCAGCGGTCGTAAGTGTAGCCATAAACTCGGTCAGCGGGCGCTTTGTCGCTCATGCGTGGCACAAAAAAGATCTAAGCCTTGCAAACACCTACTACTCATCAGTGCTTGTTGTAAATATCTTTTTTTGCGTCGTTGTCGTGGTGCTTGGCTCTATTTTTATACTAAATTTGCAAAGCTTTTTAAATGTCCCTGAAAATTTGCTATTTGACGTGAGAATGACCCTTGTCTTTTACTTTATAAATTTCTGCGTTGGGCTATTTAACGGCGTTTTGACGGTTTGTGCTTTTGTGACAAACAAGCTCTATCTACTCTCCATCAGAAACGCCATCTCAAGCGCGATCCTAGCAGCTCTCATCGTGGCGCTCTTTTTCTTTCTTAAGCCATTTATCTCATACATCGCCATTTCAGCGCTAGTTGCTAGCCTTTTTGTCTTTTTTAGCACCATTTTTATGTCAGCTCGCATCACGCCAGAGCTAAAATTTAGCCTTAGTAAATTTGACTTTTCTAAGATCAAAGAGCTTTTAAGCTCTGGCATTTGGAACAGCTTTAATGCGCTAAATCGCATACTTTTAACAGGCATGGACCTTTTTATCTGCAACATTTTTGTAAGTGCAAACGCCACTGGCCTTCTTTCTGTCGCCAAGGCCGCTCCTATCATACTTGAGAGCTTTGTAGCGCAGCTTAGCGGTATCTTTGCACCAAAATTTGTCGAGCTTTACTCTAAAAATTTGATCACGGACCTCATAAACGAGGCCAAATTTTCAATGAAGGTGATCGCCTTTGTGATGAGCGCTCCGGCCGCATTTTTCGTCGTTTTTGGTCTTGATTTTTACACGCTTTGGTTGCCGTTTAAAAGTGCGGACGAGGTCAAATTTATCTACAATGTCTCGATGATAACGCTTGTGCCTATCGTATTTATAAGCTTTGTTTTTTCGCTTTTTAACCTTGATAGCGCGACAAACAAGCTTCGCCGACCAGCCATTGCCAACACCATTCTTGGCGTTAGCACGATCATAGCGCAGATCGCGCTGCTTAAATTTAGTGACTACGGCGTTTATGGTATCGTCATCGTCGCAGCCATTTTTTATAGCATAAGAATTCTTGGCTTTGACCTCATAAATGCTGCCTTAAATTTAGAGGTGAAGCTCACCACATTTTACGGAGTTTATTTTAAAAATTTAGCCGTTTTTGCGCTCTGCGTGCTTGCGATGTTTGCTTGCAAGGACTTTGTGAGCCTAGATAACTGGCTAAAATTTGCTATCTTTGCTGCGATATACGCCGGCGCAGCTTATGTTTTGGGATATTTTTTGTTTTTTAATGCCTTCGAGCGAGGCATAGTCTGGCGTAAAATTTTAAAAAAATTTAAAAGGTCTTAAA
The DNA here is from genome assembly GCA_018371535.1 of Campylobacter concisus. Classification (GTDB taxonomy): domain Bacteria; phylum Campylobacterota; class Campylobacteria; order Campylobacterales; family Campylobacteraceae; genus Campylobacter_A; species Campylobacter_A concisus_BO. The sequence goes on along the minus strand of JAHAKU010000010.1, from coordinate 47,229 downwards.
TGGATGAAATTTACCTGATCTCTTTAGCTAAAGATACCAAAAGGCGCGAGCTTTTGCAGCAGAAATTTAGCTCTTATGATAGCTTTAAGCTAATAGACGCAGTTGATGGCAGGGAGCTAAACGCGAGGGAGTACTATAAGATCATTTCGCCATCATTTAAAGCTTACGGCAAGGTTTTAAGCCCAGCTGAGGTTGGCTGTTCGCTCTCGCACGTGAAGGCTTATGAGGCGTTTTTGGCGAGTGAAGCCAAATTTGCCCTCATCTTTGAAGACGACGTGATAGGAGATGACAATGCCATAAAAGAGGCATTTTTGGCAGCTAGCAAGATGCCAGAAAACAGCGTGCTAATATGTGGTATGCAAGATGGGCTGGAGGGCAGGTTTAGCGCCTTTGGTAAAAAGGTGGATAGTAGCCTAAGTAAGCCGCTTTGGCAGGTCTCAAAGCACTCATTTTCGAGCATTTATAGAGCAGGGGCTTATGTGCTAACTAAAAAAAGCGCTAAAAATTTGCTTGAAATTCACAAACGTGCGCTTTGCACGACCGATGTTTGGGACTATTTGCTCGGCGTTAATGATATGCAGATGTATTTTTGCGACCTTTTTTCGCATCCAACTGATCTTAGTGGCTCAAACATCGAGGGCGAGCGCCTTGAGAGAGGATACAGCGCAAATTTAAAGGCCTACATCAAGACAATTAAATTTATATTTTTCTCACGACTTGAAAAGCTTCAAGGCTATGAGAGAATTTTTAAAAGGGGCTAAATGAGCGAGCCATTAATCAGCATCGTAACAGCGACCTACAAGCGTCCAGAGCTTTTAAAAAAGGCCATAAAAAGCGCTCTAGCTCAAAGCTATAAAAACTTAGAAATAGTTGTAACCGATGACGGCGATGACGAGAGTGCGAGTGAAATTTGCAAGAGTTTTAATGACGCAAGGATCAAATTTGTAAAAAACAGCACTCACAAAAAGAGCCCAAATGGCAATAAAAATAACGGCTTTGACAACGCAACAGGCGAGTTTGTCTGCTTGCTTGACGATGACGATGAGCTTTTGCCAGAGGCGATTGCCCAGTGCTATGAAATTTTAAAAGGTGGCGAGTATTCGTGCGTTTTTGCAGACGCGATCTGCGAGAAAGATGGCGTGATGACAGAGATCGTGGCTGGTAGAAGCCCATATAGCAAGAGTGGGGCGATGAGCAAGGTTGATTATCATTGTGGACGGATAAATGGCGAGTATTTTAAGCTTTTTTCGCGTGAATTTATAGATGATTTTAGGTTTGATGAGAGTAGTTTTGGAGGCGAAAATGAGCTTTATATCCGCTTTTTTGAAAAAAATGTCTTTTATCTTAAAAAGCCACTTTACATCTACCGCATCGCAAGAAGTGATAGTGCGACGTTAAATGCTGGCAAACACGCGCTAAATGTGGCAAACGCTTACATCAAAACAGCAAATTTGCACTACGACATCGCTATAAAAAATGAGCCAAAATTTCTAGCTATGCAGTATAAAAACGCCGCTTACTACGCCAAAATAGCAGGCGAATATGGCCTTATGCTAAGGTGTATATTTAAAAGCCTTAGCATTAAATTTAACAAAGAAGCGTTTATTTTTTTACTGCTTAGTCCGCTTCCAAGTGGCATTTTACCAGCACTCTCAAAGCTTAGAGTGAAGATAAAACAAAGGTTTGGCGTATGAGGATATTATTTGTCACATCAACGCTTAGAAGTGGCGGTGCAGAGCGGGTTTGCGCGGTGATCGCATCAAGATTTAGCATGGATCATGATGTAAGCCTTGTTAAATTTGACAAGGATGAGCCATTTTACGAGCTGGCAAGCGGGGTGAAGCTCATAAATTTAGGCGTTGGGGCTGATGAGCTTGGCTTTGTTGGAAATTTAAAAAAGAGAGTTTCAAAGGTGCTTGCCTTAAGGGCGCTCATAAGAGAGGGCAAATTTGACGCTGTGATATCATTTTTAGACGCCGTAAATACCTTGGTTCTCTTTAGCTCGGCTGGGCTAAAAACGCCTATAATCATAAGCGAGCACACAAATTACCTTGCGCCAAAAAGAGCCATTTTTAAGGTGCTAAGACGCATAAGCTATCCATTTGCAAACGCACTTAGCGTCCTAAGCGACGAGGATCTTAGCTACTACTCTAAATTTTGCAAAAATGTGATGAAAATTTACAACCCACTCTTTGAAGAGGTGCGCAGTGAGAGTTTTGCTAAAGAAAATTTAGTCATCTTTGTTGGCAGGCTAAATAAGATAAAAAACTGCGAAATGTTTGTAAGAGTGGCTGCAAGCTTAAAGCAAAGCGGCTATAAATTCGCTGTCGCTGGAGATGGCGGCGAGAGGTCAAATTTAAAAAATTTAGCTAAAAATTTAGGCGCTGATGTCCAGTTTTTAGGCAATGTAAGCGACATCGCCTCGCTTTATAAAAGGGCAAAGGTGCTGCTCTCTTGCTCAAATTTCGAGGGTCTTGGAAACACCTTGATAGAGGCGATAAACTATGACTGTGTGCGGGTTGCGACAAGAACTAGCGGGGCAAAAGAGCTTATAAAAGATGGTTTTGATGGCTTGCTTTGCGAGATAAATGACGCTGATCAGATGAGCGAAAAGCTTGCAAATTTGATCCAAAATGAGGCAAAAATGGGCAAATTTGCTAAAAACGCAAGAGCTAGACTTGATGAGTTTAGCGTGGAGCAAATTTATAAAAAATGGCTGGAGCTTTTAAGGCTTGGAGGTGTTAAGTGAAAATTCTTTTTGTCATCGCCGCACTTAGAAACGGTGGGGCTGAACGTGTGCTAAACGTGCTTGCAAACGAGCTTTGCAAAGACAATGAGATCACTATCGCTCTTCTTGAAGAGGATCTTGGGCTTTATAAATTTAGTGAGAAAATAAATATCATAAACCTTAACGTTACTGGCTCAGGGCTCGCTTTAAAATTTAAAAAAATCCTCGCTCTTAGAGCGCTTTTTAAGGAGCAAAGGGCTGATCTGATAATTAGCTTTATCGACTGGACAAACGTCGCTTGCGTGCTGGCAAATGCTGGGCTAAAGAGCAAACTAATAGCAACTGAGCACCACGAGCATAGCTACTTAAAAAGCAAAATCGCAAGCGCTATGCGTGATCTTGCCTATAAATTTGTAGATGGCCTAAGCGTGCTAAGTAAAAGCGACTTCAACTACTATAAATTTGCCAAAAATCGCGAGGTCATCCACAATCCGCTCTTTATCGACGTGCCTGAAATTTGCGAAAAGCAAAATGTCATCTTAAGCGTGGCGAGGCTGGAGGCGGTAAAAGGCTATGATATCTATTTTGAGGCGCTTAGCAAGGTGGATAAGAGCTTGCTTAATGTCTGGGAGATAAAGATCGCAGGTAGCGGCAGGCAAGAAGCGCAACTAAAGCAAATGGCGTCAAATTTAGGGCTTAACGTCAAATTTTTAGGTCACATGAGCGACGTCACAAAGCTTTATAGCGAGGCAAAAATTTTTACTCTTAGCTCACGAAGCGAGGGGCTTTCAAATGTGCTAATAGAATCAGGCGCTTTTGGTTGCGCTAGGCTAAGTAGCGACACCGTTGGCGCAAGGGAGCTTATAAAAGACGGCATAGACGGGCTTATCTTTAAAAATGGCGACGCAAATGATCTAAAAGATAAGCTTGAGATGCTTTTAAAAGATGAAAATTTAAGGCAAAAACTAGCAAAAAATGCCAGCGAAAGTGCAAATTTATTTAGCAAAGAAAATATCATCAAACAGTGGCGAGAATTTATAAAAAAGGTTGTTAGCAAGTGAAAAAAATAGCCGTTTTTTTATACTCGATGGGGCCTGGCGGGGCTGAGCGAAATGTGGCAAATTTACTGCCATTTTTGGTCAAACGTTATGAAGTTCATCTCATCTTAATGAGCAAGGTCATCGCTTACGAGATCCCAAGCGAGGTGCAGATCCACTTTATAGAAAATAGCGATCCTTACGAGAGTGGGCTAAAGAAGCTTGCAAGGCTCTTTTTAGCGATGCCAATGCTTGCCTTTAAATATAAAAAGCTTTGCCTAAATTTGGGCATCGACACGCAGTTTGTGCTGATGAACCGACCATGCTACATCGCTGGGATTGCTAGGATTTTAGGGCTAAAGGCTAGGCTAGTTATCAGCGAGCGAAGCTGTCCGTCGATCCTATATAAAAACGATCTAAGCGGGCGAGTTAATAAATTTTTACTCACTCATCTTTACAAAAAAGCTGATCTAATCCTTGCAAATGCGACTGGCAACAAAGAGGATCTGGTGCGAAATTTTGGCATGAGCGAGGCAAAAACAAAGGTGCTTTATAACGCCCTTGATCTAAAAACTATAAATTTGCTAAAAGATGAGCCACTTGAGAGCGACTTTAAGCCATTTTTCATAAACATAGGCCGCCTTGATAGCGGTAAAAATCAAGCCATGCTAATAAAAATAATAGCTTCGATTAACGACCCTCGCGCCACGCTTGGCATCCTTGGCAAAGGGCCTTTAAAGGATGAGTTACAAAATTTGATAGATAAATTTGGCGTGGGCGAGCGAGTAAAGCTTCTTGGCACTGATAAAAATCCTTTTAGGCATATAAAAAACGCCTCTTGCTTGCTTTGTGCTTCACGTTTTGAGGGCTTTTCAAATGTACTTTTGGAGGCACTAGCGTGCGAAAAAACCATCATCTCAACCGAGCACAAGAGCGGCGCAAAGGAGCTTTTGGGCGATAGCGAGTTTGGCATCTTAGTGCCAGTTGATGACGAAAATGCGATGAAAGAGGCGATGATAAAGGTGCTTAACGAGCGTGAAATAAGGCAAAATTTTGAAAATGTTGCGTATAATCGGGCTAAATTTTTTGATAGTGAAAACATAGCGAGCGAGCTTATAAATTTTTTGGAAAATCCTAATGAATAGAAATTTGTTTTTTAAAAATTACTCTTTATACCTTATGATATTTGCCGCAGTCATCTTTGGCATGGTTTGCAGGCTTTACTGGGTCTTTTGGGCGAGCGAGTATCCAGTATTTTTTTGGAACAACGAGCTGATGATCAGCACAAACGACGGCTACGCATTTGCCGAGGGGGCAAGGGACATGCTAGCTGGCTTTCACCAAGAAAACGACCTTAGCTACTACGGCTATCCGCTTTCAACACTTACTTACTGGATCGTGAAATTTCTAGGCGTCAAACTTGAGACGGCGATGATTTATATGAGCGTATTTTTCTCATCGCTTGTGGCTGTGCCTGTTATCTTGATCGCAAATGAATACAAAGTAAAAATGGCTGGCTTCATCGCTGCACTTCTTGCAGTGATCGCAAATAGCTACTACAACCGCACGATGGCTGGTTACTACGACACCGACATGCTCATCATCCCGCTTAGCGTCTTTGTCGTTTGGGGGCTTGTTAGAGTGCTTGAGAAAAAGGACGCAAAGAGCCTGATAATAGCACCTTTAAGCGTGCTTATCTATATGTGGTGGTATATGAGCGCCTTTTCGCTTATTAGCATTTTAACTGGGCTATTTTTACTTTATACGCTCATTTTTGATAGGAAAAATCCACTTTTTTACCTTGAAATTTCGCTGCTTTTGCTTGCTATCTCAAACCTTGATCTAACTCTTAAATTTATCGTTGTCATCTTTATTTACGCACTTTGTCTATTTAAAAAAGAGGTGATAAATTTAAAAATTGCTCTTGGCGTTTTGGCGGTTATCTTTGTTATTTTTGTCATCCGTGGCGGCCTAAATCCGATAATCTTTCAACTTAAATTTTACGTCTTTAGGGATGCGCCTGAAGTTGGTGGCATGAGTTTTCACTTTTTTAATGTCAATCAAACTATCCAAGAGTCAAGCGTCGTTGATTTTACGCTATTTTGCGAGAGGATCAGCGCAAATGTCATCACATTTTTGATCTCGCTTGCAGGCGTCGCTCTGTTTTGCTACAAGCACCGCTCATTTGCCGTCTCGCTTGGTATGCTCGCACTTGGCTTTTTAGCCTTTAAAAGCGGCCTTAGATTTACCATTTACGCTGTGCCTATCATGGCGCTTGGCTTTGGCTACTTAGTGGAGTTTGTGCTTGCAAATTTAAAGCTAAAAGGAGCCGTGCTAAATCTCATAAGAGCCTTCATAGCAGCTCTTATGCTTGCTCCAGCGCTCATTCACATCTATGGTTACAAGGCTGAGCCAGTCTTTGTAAATAAAGAGGTTGAAATTTTAAATAAGCTAAAAAGCATCGCAGGACGCGAGGACTACGTGGTTGCGTGGTGGGATTATGGATATCCGATTAGATATTACAGCGATGTCAAGACGTTAATTGACGGCGGAAAGCACCTTGGACGTGAAAATTTTGCTGTGAGCTTTGCGCTTGGAAGCGACGAGATCAGCTCGGCAAATATGGCAAGGCTCGATGTAGAATACACTGAGCGAAATTTCAAAGAGCACTTTAATGGCAACTTGGCTCAAATTTTAAAAGATAGAAATTTAAGCGTTGATCAGTTTTTTAGCGAGATAAAAGAGGCAAATTTTAGCCTACCAGCAAAGAGCAGAGAGATATATTATTACCTGCCAGATAGGATGCTTAGCATCTTCCCGACCATTTTGCAGTTTAGCAAGATCGATCTAAAAAGTGGTAAAAATTTAAACAACGGACTTTTCATCACCACTAGAGCGATCTCACAAAGCGAAAAGGGCATTAGGCTAAGTGGTGGATTTACTCTAACAAGTGATGTCACAAATTTGATCTATGATGGCAATGTCTTACCACTAAGATCTTTCATAGAGACCGACTACAACGAGGCTGGCAAGCTAAACGTAAAAGAGTATAAAAATAATGAAAGCTCAAACATTTCTGTCATTTTTATGAGGGATTATGGTAGATTTATCATCCTTGATGAGAGTATTTTAAATAGCGCCTACATCCAGCTTTTCGTGCTTGAAAGATACGATCCAAAAGTCTTTGAGCCAGTCATACTTGACGGGGCGGCAAAAGTTTATAGGCTAAAGAGGTAGAGATGGCAAGGATAGGATTTTTAAGCCACGCTGATATGAGCATACACTTTTTTAGACGCCCTATCATGCAGGCTTTAAAGGATATGGGGCATGATGTTTTTGCTATCGCTCCAAAAGGAAATTTTACTGGCGAGCTTGCTAAAAGCTTTCACACCGTCACCTACGAGCTTGATAAGGCTAGTCTAAATCCACTAACCGTGATAAATAACTCAAAAAAACTATCTCAAATTTTAAATGAACTAAATTTAGACCTGCTTCAAACTGGCGCTCACAAGTCAAATGTCTTTGGCACGTTTGCTGCTAAAAACGCTGGCATAAAGCACGTGATAAATTTGGTTGAAGGTCTTGGCAGCTTTTATATCGATGATGATATTAAGACAAAGGCCGTGCGTTTTGTCATGGAGAGCCTTTATAAGCTCTCTTTTGCAAAGGCTGATGCTTGCATCTTCGTAAATGACGCGGATCCAGACTATCTGATCTCTAAAAATTTGATAGATAAAAGCAAGGTGTATCGCATAAAAAGTGTCGGCGTCGATACTGCTAAATTTGACCCAGCTATCACGCAGGCGGCGGACTTGGGTGAAAAAAAGGTGGTTCTCATGATCGCCAGAGCCATGTGGCACAAGGGTGTTCGTGAATTTTACGAGGCAGCAGAAATTTTAAATGGCTATAAAAACTGCGAATTTGTCTTTGTGGGCGAGGGCTTTGCTGGTAATAAATCAACTGCAGATGAGAGCTTTTTAAAAGGTGGCAAGGTGCGATATCTTGGCGCTAGAAACGACATACCACAGCTTTTAAAGGCTTCTTACTTGTTGGCTTTGCCAAGCTACAAAGAGGGCTTTCCAAGAACGGTTTTAGAGGCGATGAGCATGGCTAAAGCAGTCGTTGCAAGTGACGTGACAGGCTGTAATGAAGCTATAAAAGATGGCTACAACGGGCTTTTATGTAAGGTAAAAGACGCAAGTGATCTAGCTAGTAAGATAAAAATTTTACTTGATGATGAGGAGCTTTGCGCTAAGCTTGGGCAAAATGGCAGGGACTGGGCAGTTAGTGAGTTTGACGAGAAGCAAATCGCAAAAAGATATATAGAAATTTATAGGAAATTTATAGATGTATAGAAATTTTTTTAAAAGAGTGATTGATATTTTGGGGGCTTTGTTTTTGCTCATTTTAACATCGCCTATCATCATAGCAACGGCTATTTTTATCTATTTTAAGGTAAGCCGCGACGTCATTTTTACGCAGGCAAGGCCAGGGCTTAATGAGAAAATTTTTAAAATTTATAAATTTAAGACGATGAGCGATGAGCGTGACGCAAATGGCGAGCTCTTGCCAGATGATCAGCGTCTTGGTAAATTTGGCAAACTTATCCGCTCTCTTAGCCTCGATGAGCTGCCACAGCTCTTTAACGTGCTAAAAGGCGACATGAGCTTCATTGGACCAAGGCCGCTTTTGGTCGAGTATCTACCCATCTATAACGAAACGCAAAAGCACCGCCATGACGTGCGCCCTGGTATCACGGGTCTAGCGCAGATAAATGGCAGAAACGCCATAAGCTGGGAGAAAAAATTTGAGTACGACGTCTATTATGCTAAAAATTTAAGCTTTATGCTTGATGTAAAGATTGCTTTGCAGACCATCGAAAAGGTGCTAAAACGAAGTGGCGTCAGCAAAGAGGGGCAGGCGACGACGGAGAAATTTAATGGCAAAAACTAAGAAAATTTACATCTACGGAGCGAGTGGGCATGGTCTTGTGATCGCTGACATAGCTAGAAATAACGGCTATGATGAGATAGTTTTTTTAGATGATGCTAGTGAGCGTAAATTTAGCCCAGAGCTAGAAAAAGCTGACATCATAATAGCCATAGGTGATAATAAAACAAGGCAAAAGATCAGCCAAAAGGTCGAGGTCGCTGGCTTTGAGATAGTAAATTTGATCCATAAAAGTGCGGTTGTGAGCGAAAGCGCTGTGATAGAAAAAGGCGTAGTGGTCATGCCAAATGCCGTGATAAACGCAAAAGCTCGCATAAAAGAGGGCGCTATCATAAACTCTGGCGCAGTGATAGAGCATGAGTGCGTGATAGGTAAATTTGCTCACATCAGTCCAAATGCAGCCCTTGCTGGAAACGTTAGCGTGGGCGAATTTACGCATGTTGGCATTGGCTCAAGCATCATTCAAGGTATAAGTATCGGCAAAAACTGCATCATAGGCGCTGGAAGCGTGGTCGTTAGAGATATAAAGGACGGCATAAAGGCGTATGGTGTGCCTGCATGCGAGCGTGCTAAGATATAAATTTAAAAATAAGTGCTAAAATCGCCAAAAAATCACGAAAGGTATGAAAATGGATAGGGTTTTTTTATCACCACCAAATATGAGTGGAAAAGAGCAAGAATATATAAAAAAAGTTTTTGAAAGCAACTACATAGCGCCACTTGGCGAATATGTCAATAAATTTGAAGATAGCATAAAGGCTTATACTGGCGCCAAAGATGCACTTGCGCTATGCGCTGGAACTGCAGCACTTCACCTAGCACTCCGCGTCCTTGGCGTAAAAGAGGGCGATCTTGTGCTGGCTTCTAGCTTTACTTTCATGGCTTCAGTCTCGCCGATACTTTATGAAAAGGCAACCCCAGTCTTTATAGATAGTGACGAGAGCTGGAATTTAAGCCCAGAGCTACTTAAAAAAGCGATCTCAAATTTACCTAAAAAGCCAAAAGCACTAGTCGTCACTCATCTTTATGGACAAGCTTCAAAGATGAAAGAAATTTGCGAAATTTGCCAGAACGAGGGCATCGCTTTGGTTGAAGATGCAGCTGAAGCACTTGGTGGATTTTACGGTGGCAAGGCACTTGGCACATTTGGCGTGATGGGCGGATATAGCTTTAATGGCAACAAGATCATCACTACTTCAGGTGGTGGCATGCTAGTTGGAGATAGCGAATTTGTAGAAAAAGCTAGATTTTACAGCACACAAGCAAGAGAGCCTTTGCTTCACTATGAGCACAAGGATTATGGCTATAACTACCGCTTAAGCAACGTCCTAGGCGCTATTGGCGTGGCTCAGATGGAAGTTTTAGAAAAAAGAGTCGAGCAAAAGAGAAAAGTATTTGATATTTATGAAAAAGAGCTTGGCGATATTTTAGAATTTATGCCAGAGCTACCAAATTCTCGTGGAAACAGATGGCTCACAACTGGCGTTTTTGCTAAAAAAGATGCACATTTAAAGGTTATAAAAGCACTAGCTGATGCAAACATCGAGAGCCGCCCACTTTGGAAGCCTATGCACCTACAGCCTGTCTTTAAAGGTGCGTTAAGCTTTGTTGATGGATATAGTGAAGATCTATTTTCAAGAGGAATTTGCTTGCCAAGTGGCAGCGATATGAGCGAGCAGACACAAGAAAGAGTGATAAAAATAGTCAAGGATAATGCGTAAATGTTTCATGCAACGAAGTTAAAAAGGCTCGTATTTTTCCTTATTGGCGATGTTTTTATATTTGTTTTTTCGATATATGCGGCTTATCTTTTAAGATTTAACGCCGACATCCCAGATATCTACGTGCAAGGGCTTTTTGTAACGGCTGGATTTTTGATCGTATTTAAGCTCTTTTTCATGTGGATGTTTAAAATTTACAAGGTGCCGTGGAGATTTTTTGGCTTAAATGAAGCTCGTAAAATTTTCCTAGCTCACGTTTGCGCGGCGATCTTATTTACTATCGTATTTTTCATCATACAAGATTTTTTAAATCCTTACCCAAGAAGCGTCATATTTATCGACCTTCTCATCTCATGCCTACTTATCGGGCTTTTGAGAATTTCAAAGCGTATGGTGCTTGACTTTTCAAACAAGCCTCACAAAGGCGAGCCTTGTATAGTTATAGGCGCGACCTCAAAGGCACTTCATGTCTTGCGTGGCTTAAAGCAGGGCTATCTTGACTACTACGCAGTTGGCGTGGTAGATGGCAGAAGCGACCTTGTTGGCACATATTGTGATGGATTTTTAGTTCAAGATAAAAAAGATATACCAAGTCTTATAAAAGACTACGACGCAAAGACTGCTATCATCGCACTAGCACTTGATCAAGACGAGCTTCAAGCTTTAGTTGATGAGCTAACTGGATATGGCATAAGAGATATGAAACTCTTTTCGCTTATCGAAAATGAGCCGATCAAGGATATCTCGATCGAAGATTTGCTCGCTAGAAAGCCAAAAGACCTTAATCCAGAAGCTATTTCAAATTTCTTAAAAGATAAAAAAGTGCTTGTCACTGGAGCTGGCGGTAGTATAGGAAGCGAAATTTGTAAGCAGTGCTTGAAATATGGCGTAAGCGAGCTTATAATGGTCGAGCACAGCGAGTTTAACCTTTATAAAATAGGCGAAGATACAAGAGATAAAAGAACTGTTAGCAAGCTTGTAAATATCACAAATTTAAAAGACTTTGAAGAGGTTTTTGAAGAATTTAGACCAGAGATCGTCATCCACGCTGCAGCCTACAAGCACGTGCCACTTTGCGAGCTAAATCCTCGCTCAGCAGTTGAAAACAACATCCTTGGCACAAAAAATGCAGTCGATCTTTCTAAAAAATATGGTGCTAAGAAATTTGTCATGATCTCTTCAGACAAGGCTGTGCGCCCAACAAACATAATGGGTACAACTAAGCGTGTTTGCGAGCTTTACGCACTAAATTCAAACGAAGCAGGTGTCTGCGAGATAGTTTGCGTGCGCTTTGGTAATGTCCTTGGCTCAAGTGGCTCAGTCATACCTAAATTTAAAGCGCAGATCGCTGCAAATAAGCCTTTAAGCGTCACTCACCCAGAGATCACAAGATACTTTATGCTTACATCTGAAGCGTGCCAGCTAGTCCTTCAAGCAGCCTCTATAGCAAAAGGTGGAGAGCTTTTCGTGCTTGATATGGGCGAGCCTGTTAAGATCGTCGATCTTGCTAAAAAGATGCTTCTGCTTTCAAATAAAGAGCATTTGGGTATCGAATTTGTAGGGCTTAGACCTGGCGAGAAGCTTTATGAGGAGCTGCTTATCAACAAAGATGACGTTCAAACTAAGTATGAGTCGATCTTTGTGACACACTCACAGCCTTATGATCTGACCCTTTTAAATTCGCAGATAAGTGGGCTTTTGCAGCTTGAGGATAACGAGGTAGCACCTGCTCTTAAGGTGATCGTGCCAGAGTTTAACCATGCATTAAATTTAAAAGGCTAGTTTTGGTTATAAAAGATATTAAGAGATTTAGTGACACGAGATATAAGGCAAGGGCGTATATCTGTTATTTATTTAGTAGAAATTTACCAAACAGACTGCCTGGAGTGTGCTTAGAAAACATAAAAGCTGGTTTTGATAAGATCAGCCACGAGATAGAAAATTTTGACGCACTATATATCTTAGATGAAAATGGCATACAAATCGAAGACTCTATCAGCCTAAATGAAAAGTATAAAATCCCAAAAGGCGAAAACCGCGCAAATAAAGCCTACTACTATACCGCTGTGCGCGAGAAAAGGTGCGTTTTAAGCGATCCATATCCATCAAGTCTAAATGGAGGTTTGTGCGTTACAGCAAGCGTGCCTATCTATAATGAAAAAAACGAGCTTAAATTTATCGCTTGCATCGACATAAGCCTAGAAAATATCCTAAATATGGTCGATAGCGGCTTTGTCGAGGAACACTTTGGTAGATTTTTAAAGACAGTTTATGCGCTCTTTTGTGCATCGCTTTTTATGATCTGCGCATTTTTATTTTGGCACGGTGTAAAGAGCTTTATCTCAAAGAGCATCGAGCATATAAATGTCGAAGAAATTTTTGAATCAACCATCATTTTAACGCTGGCCCTTGCCATTTTTGACCTTGTTAAGACGATATTTGAAGAAGAGGTTTTAGGTAAAAATCACGAAGAAAATAGCGTTATTTATAAGACAATGGTTAGATTTATCGGCTCTATCATCATCGCACTTGCCATTGAGGCGCTCATGCTAGTCTTTAAATTTGCTATCACTGCACCTGAAAATATCATAAATGCTATCTATCTAATAGGCGGTGTGGCGATGCTGATGGCAGCACTTAGCTTTTATCTCTTTAGCGTAAAAAGACAAGAGAACAGATGATCGCTATTATTGATTATGGCGCGGGCAACATCAAAAGCGTGATAAATGCTTTTAAATTTCTTGGGCATGAGTGCGTTTTACTAAGTGAGCCTGGGAGCTTAAAAGAGCACTCTCACATCGTTTTACCAGGTGTTGGGGCATTTGGCGAGGCGATGAAAAAGCTTAAGATTAATGGCATGGATGAAGCGATAAAAGAGGCTGTAAAAAGTGGAAAAGCCTTTATAGGAATTTGCCTTGGTATGCAGCTTTTGTTTGAAAAAAGCTTTGAATTTGGCGAGCATGAGGGGCTTTCTCTTTTGCCAGGCGAGGTTGTTAAATTTGATGAAACTAAATTTGATAAACCACTAAAGATCCCACATGTTGGCTGGAACACACTTGAGTTTAAACAAGATTGCCCTTTAAGATTAGGATTAAAAGAGCTTGAGTATTTATACTTTGTGCATAGCTACCACGTGGTTTGTGATGATAAATTTGCGCTTGCAAAGACAACTTATGGATATGAATTTACAAGCGCGGTGCAGCATGAAAATCTCTTTGGTTTTCAACCTCATCCAGAAAAAAGTCATGAGGTTGGGCTTAAAATTTTAGAAAATTTTGCGAGGTTGTGATGGAAATTTTCCCAGCGATAGATCTAAAAGAGGGGCAAGCAGTTAGGCTTAGTAAAGGGCTCATGCAAAGTGCTAAAATTTACAGCAACGAGCCAAGTGAGCTTGCTAAGAGATTTGAAGGCTACGGCGCAAAATGGCTGCATGTGGTTGATCTTGACGGAGCATTTGCAGGAGAAACTATAAATTTTAACACGATCGAAAAGATAGTAAAAGCTACAAATTTAAAGGTGCAAGTGGGTGGCGGCATAAGGGATGAAGAGCGTATAAAGCGCTATTTAGACCTTGGAGTTAGCAGGGTGATCCTTGGCTCAGTTGCCCTTCGTGATCCAGAATTTACAGCAAAAATGGCTGGAATTTATAGGGTAGTAGTTGGCATAGACGCAAAAGATGGCTATGTGGCAGTGCAAGGCTGGGGCGAAGTTTCAAATATAAAAGCGGTCGATCTTGCAAAAAAATTTGCAGATGTGGGTGTAGAAGCTGTGATTTGCACCGATATTAACAAAGATGGAATGCTTGGCGGAGTTAATGTTGATTTTAGCTTGCAAATAGCTAGAAGCAGCAAACTTGAGACCATAGCAAGTGGCGGTGTGAGCGATATAAACGACATTTTGGCACTAAAAGAGACAAATGAGATAGCTGGCGTGATCGTTGGTAAAGCTTACTATGAGGGACGACTTGATTTAAAAGAAGCTTTCAAACAAGTTGGCTAGCGTTAAAGCTTTTATAAATTTTAATTAGCTAGAATAGGGCAATTTTTACTAAAAGGATATTATGTGAAGATTTTGGTTGTAGATGACAGCTCAACAATGAGAAGGATCATAAAAAATACTTTGCAAAGGTTAGGACATCAAGAAATTCTCGAGGCTGAGCACGGGCTTGAAGCTTGGAATATCTTGACACAAAATGAGGGTATTGAGGTTCTTATTACTGACTGGAACATGCCTGAGATGAATGGTCTTGAGCTTGTTAAAAAGGTAAGAGCTGAGCAAAAATATGTTGATATGCCTATCATAATGGTAACAACAGAGGGCGGAAAAGCCGAGGTTATAACAGCTTTAAAAGCAGGTGTTAATAACTACATCGTTAAACCTTTTACGCCACAAGTTTTAAAAGAGAAGCTTGAAGACGTTCTTGGTTAATGAAAGATAAATTTTACGAATTAAGCATCAAAACATCAAATTTTTATGATGAAATTTTAGAGTTAGTTTTTTCTTTTGGGGTCACCTGTGTAGAAGAGCTAGACCATGAGATCATCATCAGGGAAGAGTATGATCTAAAAGATATAGCTTGGGGTGTCGAAGAGTATGCAAAAGGGCTCTCTAGCGTTCGTAAAATTTCAAATGATTTAAAAATTTCTCTTAATTTAAAAGAAAATAAAGACTGGCTAGGTGAATATAAAAGGGCAGTTAAGCCTATTTTGGTTGATAAAATTTATATTAGACCTAGTTGGGAAGAGTCACTTAGTGGCGTAACAAATATCATAATCGACCCAGCTCTAGCCTTTGGCTCAGGGCACCATGAAAGCACAAATTCTTGCTTGCAACTTTTACAAAAATATGCAAAAAGTGGTGATACCGCTTTAGATGTGGGATGCGGAAGCGGGATATTAAGCATAGCTTTAGCAAAGCTTGGCTGCAAGGTCGATGCCTGCGATACAGACGAGCAGGCCACGCAAAGTTCGCTAAGTAACGCCCAGCTAAATGAGGTTAAATTTAATAAAATTTGGACAGGTTCTATTGCAAATTTAGAGCAAAAATATGACATCGTCGTAGCAAATATCATTGCTGATGTCATATTTATGCTCTCAAATGACTTGAAAAAATCGCTTAAAAAGGGCGGCTATTTAGTATTGTCAGGAATTTTGAACAAATACGAAGATAGGATTAAAGATACGTTTAAGGATTTGGAGCTAGTAGAGATAAAACAGGCTAATGATTGGGTTAGCTTTGTTTATAAGGAAATGGATGAATAATCAAAATAATAACCAAAACAACGGCGATAATAACGGGTTTTTCAACAAAAACCCCATCTTTATCTTTGCTATTTTTGCGATAGTTATAGTTCTAGCTTTTAGAAGCTTTAGTGGTGACGGACTAGGCGGTACTTTTGGGCTTGGTAGCAACGCTCAAAGCAAGATGATAGCTTATTCTGAATTTAAGGATATGCTAAAGAATAAGCAATTAAATGAAGTTGCGATATCTGAAACCACGATAAAAGGCGTTGGTAATGACAAAACCATCTACCTCGCAAAGCGCATAAATGATCCAACGCTCATTGGCATACTTGAGCAAAACGGCATAACTTACAGCGTTTATAGCGAAAATAACTGGTTTGGAGATCTTATATTTTCATGGATCATACCGGTGTTTATATTTTTTGCTATTTGGATGTTTATCGCTAGTCGTATGCAAAAGAATATCGGCGGTGGCATACTTGGCATAGGAAGTGCGAAAAAGCTTATAAATTCTGAAAAGCCAAAAGTTAAATTTGATGACGTCGCAGGCGTTGAAGAGGCAAAAGAAGAGGTTCAAGAGATAGTTGATTATCTAAAGAGCCCAGATAAATATCTAAGACTTGGAGCTAAAATCCCAAAAGGTATTTTGCTAGTTGGCCCTCCAGGCACTGGTAAAACGCTTCTTGCGAGAGCTGTTGCAGGCGAGGCTAGCGTGCCATTTTTCTCTATGTCGGCATCAAGCTTTATAGAGATGTTTGTTGGCGTTGGTGCAAGTAGGGTTAGAGACCTTTTTGAAAATGCTAAAAAAGAGGCTCCAGCGATTGTATTTATAGATGAGATCGATGCGATCGGTAAGAGCAGAAATTCTGGTCCGATGGGTGGCAATGACGAGAGGGAGCAGACGCTAAATCAGCTTCTTTCTGAGATGGACGGCTTTGATGCAGATAAGTCGCCAGTCATCGTTATAGCTGCTACAAATAGACCTGAAGTTTTGGATGCTGCGCTTTTAAGACCGGGTAGATTTGACAGACAAGTGCTTGTTGATAAGCCTGATTTTAAAGGACGTTGTGACATCTTAAAAGTCCATATGAAAGATGTTAAAATCGGCAAAGATGTAAATATCGAGGATATCGCAAGGCTTACTACTGGTTTAGCAGGTGCTGATCTTGAAAATATCATAAATGAGGCGGCACTTCTTGCAGGACGTAAGTCAAAGACTTTTGTTGAGCAGGCTGATCTAGTAGAGGCTGTCGAGAGATCGATAGCCGGCCTTGAGAAAAAATCACGCCGTGTAAATCCAAAAGAGAAAAAGATAGTCACTTACCATGAAAGCGGCCATGCCTTGATAGCTGAGCTAACAAAAGGTGCAAAAAGAGTGACAAAGGTTTCAGTCGTGCCACGCGGTCTTGCAGCGCTTGGCTATACACTAAATACGCCTGAAGAGAATAAATTTATGATGCAAAAGCATGAACTGCTTGCAGAAGTGGATGTGCTTTTGGCTGGTAGGGCTGCTGAAGAGGTATTTATAAAAGAGATATCAACTGGAGCTAG
Organism: Campylobacter concisus; assembly: GCA_018371535.1. Lineage (GTDB taxonomy): Bacteria > Campylobacterota > Campylobacteria > Campylobacterales > Campylobacteraceae > Campylobacter_A > Campylobacter_A concisus_BO. Next base: position 29,999 of record JAHAKU010000010.1, on the reverse strand, counting down.
CAACGATCTAGAGCGTGCAACTGATATCATAAAAGCTATGGTTAGTATGTATGGTATGAGCGATGTTGCTGGTCTTATGGTGCTTGAAAAGCAACGCGCGACATTTTTAAATGGTGGACAAAGCATAAAAGACTATAGCGACAAGATGGCTGAAAAGGTTGATGAGTTTGTAAAAGCGCTTCTTCATGAGAGATATACGGCTGTGCTTGGTCTTCTTGAAATTTATAAAGGCGCCATTGAAAACATGGTTTCGGCACTTTATGAAGAAGAGACTATCGAGGGAAAAAGAGTTAGAGAGATCATCAAAAACTACGAAGAAGAAAATGGTCTTGAAAGCAGGCTTGTAGAGCTTGAAGAAGAGGAAAAAGGCAAAAAAGAGGAATAAAAATGAGTGGCTACATCGCAAAAGCAGGGTATAAATTTATATTATTCTTTTTGATTTTATTTGCTATATCTGCATTGTTTGGTATTGTGCCACTATTTTTTCTAGCACTGCTTCTTTTGACTCTATATTTTTTTAGAGACCCTGAAAGAGAGCCTTTTACTGATGATAAATTAGCCTTACTTTCGCCCATAGATGGTAAGATAAAAGAGATCAGCGTTTCAAATTTTGATGATAAAGAGGTAGCTAAGATAGTTATCTCAAAGCCATTTTTTGGCGTAGGTACGCTAAGAGCTATAAGCGATGCTAACGTCACTGAAGTTAAAAAAAGGCATGGGCTCTTTTTATGCCAGGCTATGAAAATTTCAGAGATGCTAAACGAAAGAGCGATAATTCGTTTTGAAAAAGGAAATATCAAATTTGCTATGAAGATCATAGCTGGAGTTTTTAGTAGAAGTTTAGAAATTTATAACATTACCAGTCTAAAAGCCTCTAGAAAATTTGGCTTTTTAGGAAGCGGCGAAGTGATATTATACTTGCCAAGAGATACTAAAATTTGCGTAAGTGTTGGTGAGAGTGTTAAAGCTGCTTCACTTCTTGGATACTTTGAAGAGGAAAAATAAAATGAATAGCATACAAAAAATGCAGTTAATGTATATATTGCCAAATTTATTTACCGCAGCAAGCGCTTTTTTGGGCGTTATAAGCATTATTTCATCTATTCAGGGGAACTATTTTAAGGCCATTATTTACATCATTCTTTCACTGATTTTAGACGGACTTGATGGACGCGTGGCAAGACTTACAAAGACTACAAGTAAATTTGGAGTAGAGTTTGATAGCCTTGCAGACCTTGTAGCATTTGGTGTGGCGCCAGCGATTTTATTTTATCTAACAGTTGGTGCAAAATTTGGCAGATTTGGTGCGCTAATAGCAGCTATGTTTGTGGTCTTTGGAGCTATTAGACTAGCTCGTTTTAATGTCACTACCGGCACATACGAACCAAATGTTTTCATCGGACTTCCTATACCATCAGCAGCCATCATCGGAGTGCTTTGGGTTGGTGTTTATCTAAAGCATGAATTTTTATATGGTTTTGAGTGGTGCTTGATATTGCTTGAAGCAGTTTTGGCTATCTTGATGGTTAGCAACATCCGCTACCCAAGCTTTAAAAAGATGAATTTAAAACAAACTCATGTTATGCGAATTTTAGTAGCACTTGTAGTTGTATTTTCTATGCTTTATCTATATCCTTACGAGAGTGCGACCTTTTTTATGAGCGTTTATATGCTTTATGGTATTATTAGAGCTGCGATAATGTTTAGCAAAAATCACAAAAAAAAGGAGAGCGAATGAGCGAAAATGGCATAATAAAATCGCGTAAATTTTTACCAAAAATCGAAATCAAAAACTCTCTACTGCTGCTACTTAGGTAGCAAATTCTTCTTTACTTAACTCATTAAATTTAAATATAAAAAATCATAAAAGGACAAAAAATGGATAAAAATAAAATTATAATCTTTGATACGACTTTAAGAGATGGCGAGCAAAGCCCAGGAGCTTCTATGAACACAGCTGAAAAGCTACAGATCGCACTTCAGCTTGAAAGGCTTGGTGTAGATGTGATGGAGGCTGGATTTGCAGCTGCAAGTCCAGGGGACTTTGACGCGGTAAATCAGATCGCAAAGCAAGCTTCAAACATCACTGTCTGCTCGCTTGCACGTGCGGTTGAGCGTGATATCAAGGCAGCTGGCGAGGCACTAGCTCCGGCAAAAAACAAAAGAATTCACACCTTCATAGCAACAAGTCCGATCCACATGCAATATAAGCTAAAAATGAGCCCAGACGAGGTGATCAGGCGTGCAGTCGAGGCGGTGCAATACTCAAAAACGTTTTGCGATGACGTGGAGTTTAGCTGCGAAGATGCGTGCAGAAGCGAGATGAGCTTTTTAAAAGAAATTTGCGACGCAGCGATAAACGCAGGGGCAAAAACCATAAACATCCCAGATACGGTTGGCTACTTGTATCCAGAGGAGATCACAGCTCGCATCAGCGAAATAGTAAAATTTATAGGCGATAGAGCGGTAGTTTCGGTGCATAACCACAACGATCTAGGCATGGCAACAGCAAATTCGCTAGCTGCTATAAAAGCTGGTGCAAGGCAGGTTGAAGGCACGATAAATGGCATCGGCGAGCGCGCTGGAAACGCTGCGCTTGAAGAGATCGTGATGGCCATAAAAACTCGCCAGGACGTCTTTGCGCCGCTTTACACAGGCATCATCTCAAAAGAAATTTATCCGACTTCAAGGCTGATCGCTAGTATCACAGGCATCGAGCCACAGCCAAACAAAGCAATCGTTGGCAAAAACGCCTTTGCGCACGAGAGTGGCATCCACCAAGACGGCGTACTAAAGCACAAAGAGACTTACGAGATCATCAGCGCTGAGAGCATCGGCTTGGAGAAAAACTCGCTCGTTCTTGGCAAGCACAGCGGTCGCCATGCGTTTAAAGATAAGCTTGCTAGCCTTGGATTTGACCTTGATAGTGATGCGCTTAATAAGGCGTTTGAGAAATTTAAAGACTTGGCAGATAAGAAAAAAGAGATATTTGACGATGATATCAGGGCGCTTGTAGCAGAGGAGATCACCAAGATCCCGCAAGCTTACGAGATCACAGACTTGCTTCAAAGTAGCGGTGGCAGCTTAGCAAGTGCCTCTATGAGCATCAGGCACAACGACGAGATCGTTAGCGACTCAGCCCTTGGCAATGGCACAGCAGATGCGATATTTAAGGTAGTTGATCGCATTAGTGGCATTAACGGCACGCTCAAAGACTACAAGGTCACAGCTGTTTCTCAGGGCAAAGATGCACTTGCAAAGGTCGATGTAAAAGTCGAATTTGAGGGCAAGACAGCCGTAATGGGCCACGGACTTGATATCGATACGATGATGGCAAGCGCTAAGGCCTATGTCGGCGCACTAAATAGCTACCTTCGCATCCATAAAAACTAAAATTTTAGCTGGCTGCTAAATTTGCAGCTGGCTAATTTAAATTTAGCTACTCTTTAAATTTACTGCGTTTTTCAAATTTTAAAATTCCACTCACTCCTAAGAATTGACTACTAAAATTTGGCTTCGCCTACAGCTTAGCTCAAATTTTAGAGCCGAAATTACTCGTTCATGAAATTTTAAAATTTGCCTGATACCCACCTGATTTGACAAAATAAATTCATAAATTTAAAACTTTGCTTACTCGTTTGAGCAGGTTTTTAAATTTACGAATTTACTAAACACTTTTGTAGTCGCAAGAAGTAAATTCCTACAAATCCAAGAATTTAAACAAATATCCTAAAATAACCAAAAAATTTAAAGGAAATTTCATGCAAAATAAGCTTTTTTCGCCGCTTAAGATAGGCGGTATCGAGATTAAAAACCGCATTATCATGGCTCCGATGTGTATGTACGAGGTCAAAAAAGAGGATGGCCGTCCAAGGTGCTTTCACAAGCTTCACTACGCTACAAGGGCGATCGGCGGTGTTGGCATGATCATCGTTGAGGCGACGGCTGTGGAGGCGCGCGGCAGGATCACCAAAAAAGACCTTGGGCTTTGGAGTGACGAACAGATCGAGGCTCACGCGGAGCTGGTAAAAGGCTGCAGTAAATACGGCGCCAAAATGGCCGTTCAGCTTGCTCACGCTGGTAGAAAAGGCACTTGTGAGGGCATCATCGCGCCAAGTGCTATCAAATTTAGCGGTGAATACGCCACGCCAAAAGAGATGAGCGCTGTGGATATCGCAAGCGTCAAGCAAAGCTTTGTGGATGCGGCCATTAGGGCAAAGAGCGCAGGATACGAGGCTGTGGAGATACACGCAGCGCATGGATATTTGATAAATCAATTTTTATGTGCTGGCACAAATAAGCGAAATGACGAATACGGCGGCACTTTTGAAAACCGCATAAGGCTGCTACTTGAAATTTTAAGAGAGATCAAGGCTAGCGCTAATATCACAGTTGGTGTGAGGATAAGTGCAAGTAGCTGGCTTAAGGGCGACTGGGACGTAGAGGATAGCGTGAAGCTCGCACGTGAGCTAGAGAAAAATGGAACCGACTTCATCCACGTCTCAGCTGGCGGAGTCTATGCAAAGGTTGATAATGCGCCTAAATTTACGCCTCTTTATCAGGCTGGCTACGCAAAAGCGGTGAAAAATGCAGTTGATATCCCAGTCTTTGCAGTCGGTCTCATCACAAAGGCAAGCGAGTGCGAGGCATTGCTGCTAGGCGATGTTTGCGACGGTGTGGCGCTTGGCAGAGAACTACTACGCAACCCATATTTTGCTTTTGGCGCTATGAAAGAATTTGGCGAAAATGACAAAATAGAAAACGCCTATAAAAGGGCATACTAAATTTTCATGGCAAGGTGAGAGCCTTGCCAAATTTCACTTTTCTTAAATAAAATCACTAAAATTTACTTGCTATTTTTCTACACTAACAAATACAAATTTCTATATTTATAGCTATAAAATCGCATTTATTTTAAATTTTTACCTAAAATTTATATTTAAAATTATAATATTCAATCTCAAAATTAGATTATAAACTAAAATAGTAATTTTAATAATCAAACTAGGAGGAGAGATGAGATTTAAGGGCTTATTTAAGCTCTCTCTTGCAGCAAGCGTGGCAGTTTGTGCAAACGCAGCAGACGAGAGCGTGCTAAGCGGTGTTGAGGTGACAAGTAGCAGCGGTGGATACGGCGTTGATGATATCAAAATTTCAACTAGAAACGCTGGCCTAGCAAAAGACGTGATGAGGGACATCCCTGGCGTCTATGTGGGCGGCACAAACGGCATGAATCAAAAAATTTATATGAGAGGCGTAAGTGACCGCGGTCTAAATATCACGGTAGATGGCGCAAAACAAAATGGAAACACCTTTCACCACAACGCCGACTTGCTGATCGATCCTGATCTCATAAAGGCAATAGACGTCGAGGTTGGCTCAAGATCGGTCGTAAATGGCTCTGGCGCACTTGGTGGCTCAGTCGCTTTTAAAACGGTCGACGCAAGGGACTTGCTTGAAAGTGGCGAGAAGATCGGCGCAAAGATAAAGACCGGATACGCCTCAAATAACAGCGAATTTTCTCAAGGCCTTATGCTCTTTACCGCCCCAGTTGAAGGGCTCGATTTTATAGCAGCTATTAATCACAAAGGTTACGACTACGGCAAAAGTGGCAACAAAATGAAGATAGGTGGCGATGGAAACGATCTTAGCTATCTTTTAAAGCTTGGTTATAGCTTCCTTGATGCACATAGAATTTCTATCTCAAGAGAGCATAATGAATTTAAGGGTCTTTATCCTTTAAGGGCAGAATTTGGCAGCTGGCATACAAATGACGACTACCGAAAATACGAGCGCGATACAACAACGCTAAAATACGAGTATAAGCCTAGTGATATTTTAAATTTGGACGTAACGGCTTATAATACAAGACACCAAAGGATCGATGGTTCAAAATGGGGCGTAGAGACAAATGGCATAAATGCAAAGGCTAAAAGCGTAGTCGAGAGCGGCGCTTTGACGCAGACTTTTAGATATGGCGCTGAGTTTTACCAAAGTAAAAATTTCAACAAACCAGACAATCACTACCCAGAAAAGGTAAATAACTACTCGATCTACGCAGAAGATGCGCTAAATTTTAGCTCGCTAACCATCACGCCAGGCGTCAGATATACGCACCATGAGCTAAAAAGCTACGACGGCAGAACTGGAAATGTAAAGAGCTACACATATAAATTTAACGAATTTACCCCAGCGCTTGCGCTTGACTATGAGATCCTTAAAGGGCTACACGCATTTGCAAGCTATGCAAGAGTCTTTAGAGGGCCTGACGTCATGGAGTCTATGATGGCAAGTGGAAGAGGCAGAAGCGGAGCTTTAAACTGGGCGGCAAATAAAAACCTAAAAGCTACAACTGGCAATAGCTATGAGACTGGACTTAAATACCATGGCGACATAAACGAAGCCAGCTCATATAGCCTATCTGCAAAATACTTCATGACAAAATATAAAAATTTAATAGTCGATAACAACGCAGCAGGTGGTGGTGTAAATCAAACTCTAGTCAGGATAAACGCTGGTGGGGCTGATATAAGCGGCGTTGAGCTACTTGCAAGGCTAAATTTAGACGCACTAAGCCTAGCTGCTAGCTACACTCACCAAAAGGTAAAATATAAAGATAGGGTCGCTAAACCAAATGGCAGCTACTACACCTCAAACATCATCGGCTACCGAGATCAAGGTGATAAATACACATTTAACGCAGAGTACGCATTTTCAAGGATCGATACGCTAATAGGCTACAACCTAATCTACTTTGCCTCGAAAAATACCATCTCAGCTGGCGATAATGAAAATGTCAAGATACCAAGCTACGCAGTTAGCGACATCTACGCTACCTATGCGCCAAGCAGCGGTAAATTTAAAGGGCTTGAGATAAATGCTGGAATTTACAACCTTTTTAACAAGGCATACGCTTCGCAGTCCCAACGAACGGCTAATTATACAGGCGATCCAAACTACGTAGACTGGGAGCCAGGTAGAAATTTCAAGGTAAATGTCTCTTATAAATTTTAGCTTTGTGGCAAGGTGAAAGCCTTGCCAAATTTCACTTTTACACAGCCTATTTTTCACACCTCGCTTTTTGCTGTTTGATTTAAATTTAATATAGTATCATTTGTGCGACTAAACTTTCAGGGGAGAAAATGAGGCAAAAGCACTTTGAAGTGGCAATTGTTGGAGCGGGCATTAGCGGGACGGCACTCTTTTACGAGTTGGCTGCATTTAGCGATATAAAAAAGGTCGCACTTTTAGAAAAATATGACGGCGTAGCGACGCTAAATTCAAGCGGCAAGGGCAACTCACAGACCATCCACTGCGGCGATATCGAGACAAACTACACGCTAGAAAAGGCAAAAAAGGTCTCACAAGTGGCAAATATGCCAGTAAAATACGCTCTAAAATACAACTTAGAGGGCAAATATATGTTTGCTCATCAAAAGATGACGCTAGCTATCGGAGATGCCGAAGTAGAGCGCATCAAGGAGCGATATGAGAGCTTTAAAGAGCTGTTTGCTTATCTTGAAATTTATGACAAAGAGAAGTTAAAACAGATCGAGCCAAACGTCGTTTTTGACGCAAATGGCAATGAGCGCCCAGAAAATATCATCGCAATAGGCGCGCAAAATGGCTAGTATACGACGATGGACTTTGGTGGCGTGGCAAATTCGCTCGTGCAAAATGCGCTAAATTTAGGCGGAGATGGCTATGAGATCAGTCTAAGCTCAGAAGTGACTGATATGAAAAAGGTGGGCGATACCTTTCATATCAAGATAAATGAGGGCGAAGTGATCACTGCAAACTACGTCGTAGTCGATGCTGGAGCGCACTCGCTATTTTTAGCTCACAAGATGGGTTATGGGCTACATCTTAGCACGCTGCCAGTTGCTGGAAGCTTTTACTTTGCTAACAAGCGCCTGCTAAACGGCAAAGTCTATATGGTGCAAAACGACAAGCTGCCATTTGCCGCACTTCACGGCGACCCAGACATCCTAGCTAATGGCAACACTCGCTTTGGCCCAACAGCCCTTGTCATACCAAAGCTTGAGAGATTTCACGGCTGTTCTAGCTTTTTTGACTTTTTAAAGTGCCTAAAATTTGACAAAAACGTCCTTGAAGTCTTTACAAATTTACTAAAAGACGAGGATATAAGGTCATATATTTTGCGAAATTTCTTATTTGAAGTGCCATTTATCAACAAAAAAGAATTTGTTAAAGACGCCAGAAAGATCGTGCCAAGCCTAAGCGAAAACGACCTAAGCTACGCTGTAAATTTTGGTGGCGTAAGGCCGCAGGTGATCGACCGCAATAAAAAAAGGCTCGAGCTTGGTGAGGGCAAGATCAGCACAGGCGAGGGCATAAGCTTTAACATGACGCCAAGCCCTGGGGCTACTAGCTGTTTTGAAACGGCGAGGGCTGATATGGAGGAAATTTGCAAATTTTTGAGCAAAAATTTCGACGAAGAGAAATTTAACGCCGAGTTTTTTGGATAGGAAATGGGAGTGTTTGATATTTTTAAAGGAGGTGCGGATATGCCAAAAACAGCACAACAAAGAAAAGATGAGAACATAAAAATTTTAAAAAAAGAGGGCGTGGCGGTGCTTGAGAGCTTGCCACTTCGCTATGAAAATAGCGAGGTTACACCAAGAGATATTGACGAGATAATAAAGCGCGCAGTTTGCTCATTTACAGCGATCATGTGCGCTTGCACGATCCGTGACGAAGGCTCTTTGGGCAAAGAGCTTTTTGGGTGAGGCTTACGACGGACTAAGCGTAAAAGAAAAAGAAGTCATTGAGGACAGAGCCGATATAGACACGGCTGTGAATATGGGCTGGAAATATGAGTCGCTTTGGATCTTGCTTTGGGCGCTTAGTATAGCCGAAGATATCGGCCAGATGGATAAAATTTGTGACTGCGAGTTTGTGATGAATGTCTTTAGAGAGGGCGGGCTAAAAAGTCGCTTAAAGCTTCGCAGCATGGATGAAATTTTAAGTAAGCTCGATCTAGTTTATCGCTACCACTGGGCGTGTGTAAATGCAAGAGTAAATGGCACAAAGGCAGCTGGACTTGACGAAGAGGTCGTTATGGAAAGACGCGCAGGGCTTGAGTGGCTATGCTGCAAAGGGCAGGAAAATGACGATATGAGTGCTGAATTTAACGCTTGGGACTATCCTGATCTAAACACTTGATCTAAGAAATTTTAAACTCAAATGGGCTTAAAATTTATCTTAATGTAAATGTTATATGGAAGCGAAGATAGCTTGCTTTTTACTCGCCTTTAATAAGTGGCTAAAATGCTCGTATGTCGCAATAAGCATTAAGCAAATTTAACTAGCTTAGCGCGGTTTAAACGGTAAAAAACTAACTCTCAAGGCCTAAATTCGCCCTATACTCTTCGTATGTGCCTTTAAAATCAACGACTTCGCCATTGTCTTTTAGGTGTAAAATTCTATTTGCAAAGGCATCTATTAGCTCCCTGTCGTGGCTCACACAGATGACTGAGCCATTAAAGTTATAAAACGCCTCGCCAAGTGCGATGATAGCCTCAAGATCGAGGTGGTTGTTTGGCTCGTCCATGACAAGTAAATTTGGTCTGTGAAGCATGAGCTGAGCTAGTCTTACTCGGTGCTTTTCACCACCGCTTAGCGCGCCAACTGCTTTTTCTTGCTCAGCACCACTAAATAGCATCCTTCCAAGGCACTTTCTAATCTCATCGATGTCCTTGTTTTTAGCATCTTGCAAATATTCATATAGCTTTAGCTCGCCATCTATCTTATTTACAGTATCTTGTGCAAAATATCCTAGCTCGATGGTCGCGCCTATATGCACCTCGCCCGCGTCAGGCTTTATCTCGCCCATTATGATCTTACAAAGTGTGCTTTTGCCAACGCCGTTGTGGCCGATGATAGCTAGTTTGTCGCCCTTTTCGAGCTTAAAGTTAAAGTTTTCAAATATCACTTTATCATCAAATTTCTTACTTACGTTTTTAAGTTCAATTAGCTCGTTGCCTATCTCGCGGTTTGCACGAAACAGAATGCTTGGATCACGCCTGCTTGAGACTGCGATCTCGGCGATATCTAATTTTTCAAGCTGTTTTGCGCGTGAGGTCGCCTGCTTTGCCTTGCTCGCATTTGCTGAAAATCTCGCGATAAATTTCTCCAGCTCTTCTTTCTCTTTTAGCTTCTTATCGCGCTCCATTTCATGCTGCTTTGCGATCAAATTTGCAGCCATATACCAGTCGTCGTAGTTGCCTGAAAACTCGCGAATTTTCTTAAAATCCACATCCAAAATATTTGTGCAAACCCTATTTAAAAAGTGCCTGTCATGGCTGATAACCACAAGCGTGCCCTCGTGGCGGTTTAGCTCGTTTTCTAGCCATGCGATCGCGTCTATGTCAAGGTTGTTTGTCGGCTCGTCTAAGAACAAGATGTCTGGCTTTGGAAAGAGCACTTGAGCTAGTAAAACCTTAACTTTATCTGAGTTTTCGACCTCGCTCATGAGCTTATCAAATTCATTTAGCCCAAGCGAGCTTAGGATTTTTTCTATCCTAGTCTCGTACTCATAGCTTGGGTCTTCTTCAGCACTTATCATCTCTAGCTCGCTTAAGCGCTCATTTATCTCATCTGTAAATTCCTCGCTCATATAGAGCTTTTCTTTCTCTTTTACGGCGTCATATAGGCGTTTGTTACCATAAAGCACCGCATCTTTTAGAGTGAAATTTTCAAACGCAAACTGATCTTGCCCAAGCACGCCAACTTTTAGTCCATTTTCTATGATGATCTCGCCGCTAGTTGGCTCGATAGCTCCGCTTAAAATTTTTAAAAATGTCGATTTGCCAGCGCCATTTGCGCCGATTAGTCCGTATCTGTTGTGGCGATTTAGCTTTAAATTTACATCCTCAAATAGCAAACTGCTTGCAAATCTTTGAGTAAGTCCCCTAACTTCTAACATTATTTTTCCTTAAATTTATTTTTTGCGATTTTGCCTAAAATTTGATTAAAAAGCCATTTGCTACTTTAGCCTAAAATGCCCAGTGATCTTGTAGCTATAAAGTATGTTTTCTTCTTGCACGCCAGAGCCGATATTGTGGATGACAAGCGGCGTTTGTCCTTCAAATTTATCTGAGATCACGCCGATGTGAGGTAGATTTCTTGGTAGCATCCATGTGACGATATCCCCTGGTAGAAATTTATCATCACTCACCTCAAAACCTTTTCTTTTTAGATAGGTAGCGATGTTTAAAACACGCCTGTGATCGATGTTTTTATCAGCCTTTTTAAGGCCCCATTTTTTAGGATAGCTTGCGAAATTTCTACTCATATCTTCAAAAATGAGCCTTTGCAGATCCATATCCTGATGACGTAGCGCCCTTACCACAACGTCTGTGCAAACGCCCTTTTTGATATCCACATCGCCCATTGGGTAAGCAAGCCTTTCGTAGCTTGGATCATAACTTAGCGTCACGCCGATCTGCGACCTAGCGTCATTTACAAATTTACTCTCCGAAAAGGCAAAAATTTGTGTGGCGAAAAGAGCTAAAAGTAGAAATTTCTTCATTTTCTACTTTAAAAGCATTGTTTTTAAGATACGTTTTCCTATCTCAACGCCTGGCTGATCGTAGGTGTTGATGCCTAGCATGATGCCAGTGGCCGAGGTTAGTAGCTCGTAGTAAAAAATGAGCCAGCCAGCGTGAAACTCATCAAGCCTCTCAAGCGTGATCGTATCGACACTTATGCCCTCTTGCACCAGCGCCATAGCCGTCGCATCGCACTGCAAATTTATAAGCTCATTTAGGCTTAGACCCGCCACAAAATCGCACTCTTCAAGCCCTTTTAGGCTTAAATTTGGGATAGTCTTGTCGCTTGCGTGATCTTTTATCTTTATAAATGTCACACTCTTATCTTTTACACCGTCCATGATAAGCTGCAAAAAGCTGTGCTGATCGCGGCTACCAACAAGTCCAACTGGCGTAAGGCCGACCCTTTTATAGCCTCTTTTTTTGCCAAGGCTCTCCGCCCAAAGCTGCACGTACCAGTCGTTAAATTCAAAAAATCTATCGCAGTAGCTAAAAATAACATTTATACTGGCATTCCTGCTAGTGGCGTAGTGGTAGGCTTTAGCGACTATTGAGCTATCTTTTTGCTCGATGTATTGCTTTTTGCAAGCAAGCGCCCCCTCCAAAAGTGCCTTTATATCGTAGCCACAGATACCAAGAGGTACAAGGCCGATCGCACTTAGTACGCTAAATCTCCCACCAACATTCTTTGGGATGTTAAAAAATTTAATGCCATTTTCTTTGGCGAAATTTTCTAAATTTGTGCCTGGATCTGTGATGATGAGGAAATTTTTGCCTAAATTTTGAGGCTTAAAGTCATCAAGCAAGCACTTAAAAATAGTGATCGTCTCGATCGTGTTGCCTGATTTTGAGCTTATTACAAAAAGCGTCTCATCAAAATTTACACCATCAAGCGTGCTTTTGTAGCTGCAAGGATCGACGTTATCTAAAAACAAAAGCTCTCTTTTTATCCCCTTTGTGCCTTCAAGCATTGATTTTAGCGCCTTTACGCCAAGACTGCTGCCACCAATGCCAACAAGTACTATATTTTTGATATGAGCTAGCCCCTTTTCATACTCCTCGATCTCTCCAAGCAAATTTTGCCCAAGAGCTGGCAGGTGGTAGTAGCCTATCTCGCCGCTTTCGTACTCGTCGTTTATGCGTTTGGCATAAGAGTCGATGACATCGCTGCTTGCAAAGTTAAATTTAAATGAAGTTTCTATCATTTACTGCGCTCATAAAAGAAATTTGTAGCCTCGACAAAGCCATCGATGCTGCCGCAGTCAAATCTCTTGCCCTTAAATTTATAAGCTAGCACCATGCCATCTTTTGCCTGCGTTTTTAGCGCGTCTGTGATCTGGATTTCGCCGTTTTTGCCTGGTTTTGTTCGCTCTAAGATGTTAAAAATATCTGGCGTTAGGATGTAGCGGCCAATTATCGCTAAATTTGTCGGAGCCTCGGCAGGATCAGGCTTTTCAACCATATCATCGACCATTATAAGATCATCTTCTATAAACCTACCGCTTACGACGCCGTAAGACTTGGTCTGCTCTTTTGGCACCTCCATCACTGCAACGACGCTGCAGCGATACTTTTCATAAATTTTAACCATTTGCGAAAGCACGCCCTCGCCGTTTTCATTTATGCATAGATCATCTGCCAAAATGACCCCAAAAGCTTCATCTCGAACTAGAGTTTTGCCCGTATAAATGGCGTGTCCAAGCCCTTTCATGGCATTTTGCCTAGTAAATGAAAATGTGCATGAGCTCATTAAATTTCTAACTTCGCTAAGCAACGACTCTTTTGAGCTGCCTGCGATCTCTTTTTCTAGCTCGTAGCTGATGTCAAAGTAGTCCTCAAGCGCCCTTTTTCCGCGTCCTGTGACAAAGGCCATATTGTCCATGCCAGCCTCAAGCGCCTCATCAACGCCGTAGTGAATGAGCGGTTTTGTAAGGATCGGCAACATCTCTTTTGGGAGCGATTTTGTAGCTGGTAAAAACCTCGTTCCATATCCAGCCGCTGGAAATAGGCAAGTTTGTATCATTTTAGTCCTTCATGAAAAATTGCAAAATTCTACTATCTTTTCCTTAATAATATAAATTTGTCTGAATTTACAAGGCTTTAATTAGCAAATTGATAAGATTTTTAAAATTTTAAAAAAAGAGCAAATTTGCAGACGATTGATAGGATTTTCAAAGCCCAGCTTGATATAAAAAAGTCAAATTTCTTAGCATTTTTGTGCCCCATAAGCTCGTTTAAGAGCTTGCATGAACGCCTAAAAGAGGAGCATTTTAAGGCTGTTCACGTAGTTTGGGCAACAAGAGAGCTAAACAAATACGGACAAATAGTTGAAAATCAAAGCGATGACGGCGAGCCAAAGGGCACTAGCGGCCAGCCAAGCCTAAATGCCCTGCGAGGCGCCGAGCTAATAAACGTTGGGGTCTTGATAGTTCGCTACTTTGGCGGGATAAAGCTTGGCACTGGAGGGTTAGTCAGAGCCTACTCAGGAGCCGTAAATGAAGTGATAAATGAGGCGATAAAAGATGGTGGCGTGATCAAATTTGAGATAAAAGATGAGGTTAAATTTTTTACCCCTTTTTCACTGATGAGCCGTTTTGAGCACTATTTTTCTACTAAAAATTTAAGTGAGTTTGAAAGAGAATTTAATGATGCTGGAGCGATCTGGAGCGTAAATTTAAACGAGGCCGAGTTTGCTGAGCTATTTAAATTTTGCAAAGAATTTGAAGCAAGCGAGTTTAAATTTCTAGCCTTGCCACTTGGTAGCAAAGCGCTGTTTATTTATTAATTGTAAAATCGCACAAATTTAAAAAGAAAGTAAAAAATGGAAATTTGGAACGACATTTATAACCACTTTAACCCAGTCGCCTTTAGTCTCTTTGGCTTTAGCGTGCATTGGTATGGGCTTATGTATATTTTAGCCCTTGTTTTGGCGCTTGCCATGGCAAAGTATCTCGTTAAAAAAGATGATATCCCCATCTCAAATCAGCTTTTAGACAACTACTTTTTTTGGGTAGAGATAGGCGTTATTTTGGGCGCTAGACTTGGCTGGGTTTTAGTTTATTCTGGTGAAGCAAGCTACTATCTAACGCAGCCTTGGCAAATTTTTAATCCAATTCACAACGGCGAGTTTATAGGAATTCGCGGCATGAGCTATCACGGCGCCGTGGTTGGCTTTTTGCTAGCGACAATTTTATTTTGCAAAAGATATAAGCAAAACGCTTGGCAGCTACTTGATCTTTGCGCCATCTGCATACCTTTTGGCTACACATTTGGCAGGATAGGAAATTTCTTAAATCAAGAGCTTTTTGGCAGGGTTACAGACGTGCCTTGGGCGATAAATGTCTTTGGTCAGCCAAGACATCCAAGCCAGCTTTATGAGGCATTCTTAGAAGGTTTAGTTATTTTTATCATTTTATTTTTATATAGAAAATATAAGAAATTTAATGGCGAGCTCATAGCACTTTACGCCATTTTATACACATTTGCAAGATTTATTTGTGAATTTTACAGAGAGCCTGATTCTGGACTTGGATTTATTATCTTTGGTCTATCAATGGGGCAAATTTTATCACTTATTATGTGTGGGCTCGGAATTTTTGTCTATATTAAACTCTATAAGAGATTTACGAAAATTTAATGTCAATATTTAAAATTTATTAAAGTAAAGTTCTGATAACATTAGCTTTATCAATTAATGCTAATGTTTAAATTAGTATTAAGAAATGATAACTTATTTCAAATTTCTTAGGAGGGCTCATGACCGGGCTTATAGAAGGTTTTTTGGGGAAACGGTCGGACGGCAAAAAAAGCCGCACTCCAGCCGCTTGGGATAGATGGCAAAGTATTACAGGATTTATTCTAGCCTGTTTCATATTGTGCCATATGGTTTTTACTTCTACTATACTACTTGGCAAAGACGCATTTAACGCTGTCGTAGGATTTGCAGAGGCTAAATTTTTATTTGGCGAGGCTACTTGGTGGATCACAAATGTTATAGCTGCTGTTATCTTTGTAGTTTTTGTAACTCACGCCTTCTTGGCAATGAGAAAATTTCCTGCAAATTACAGACAATATTTAATGTTTAGAGGCCACAAAGACCGCATGAAGCACCTTGATACCACACTTTGGTGGTTCCAGTTTTTAACAGGCTTTGCTCTATTTTTTGCAGCAAGCGCCCACCTCATCGACATCATCTTTGGCGGACACATCACTGCTGACAAATCAGCTGCTGCTTTTCACAAACTAGAAATTTTCTACTTCGCACTACTTGTTTTCATGGTCGTTCACGCTAGCGTTGGCATGTACCGCTTATATGTCAAATGGGTAAGCATTGATGGCGTAAATAAACACGAAATGTTTGCCAAAAGAAATAAGGCAAAAACAGTTGTATTTGTCATTTATGGCATACTTGCTGTGATCGCTTTGATCGCTGATTTCGTGTGGATCAGCCATTAAAAAGGAGCTAGAAGATGAATGTAAAATATTATGACGCATTGGTAATTGGTGGCGGTCTAGCTGGTCTTAGAGCTGCTGTGGCTGCTGGAGAAAAGGGTTTAAGCACCGTAGTTTTGAGCCTCATCCCTGTAAAACGTTCTCACTCTGCTGCTGCGCAAGGCGGCATGCAAGCAAGCCTTGGTAACTCTAAAATGAGTGAAGGTGATAACGAAGATGTACACTTTGCTGACACAGTAAAAGGTAGCGACTGGGGTTGTGACCAACAAGTTGCACGTATGTTTTGTCAAACTGCTCCAAAAGCTATCCGTGAGCTTGCAGCTTGGGGTGTGCCTTGGACTAGGATCACAAAAGGCGAAAGAAGCGCTATCATAAACGCTCAAAAGACAACCATCGTTGAAAAAGAAGAGGTCCATGGCCTTATCCACTCACGTGACTTTGGTGGTACAAAAAAGTGGAGAACATGCTACACAGCTGACGCAACTGGTCACACCATGCTTTTTGCTGTTGCAAACGAAGCGCTTAAGCACAATGTAGAAATTCACGACCGCAAAGAGGCGATCGCTTTGATACACCAAAATAACCGCTGTTACGGCGCGATCGTTCGTGACCTTGTAAATGGCGAGATCACAGCTTATGTTTCAAAAGGCACACTTATAGCAACTGGCGGTTATGGTAGAGTTTATAAACACACTACAAACGCTGTTGTTTGCGAAGGTATCGGCGCTGCGATCGCACTTGAGACTGGCGTAGCTCAGCTTGGCAACATGGAAGCTGTTCAGTTTCACCCAACTCCGATCGTCCCATCTGGCATTCTTTTAACAGAAGGTTGCCGCGGTGATGGCGGAATTTTACGTGACGTTGATGGATACCGCTTTATGCCTGATTATGAACCAGAGAAAAAAGAGCTAGCTAGCCGTGACGTCGTTAGCCGTCGTATCATGGAGCACATCCGTGCAGGCAAAGGCGTGCCTAGCCCTTATGGCTATCACGTTTGGCTTGATATCTCTATCCTTGGACGCGAGCACATTGAGAAAAATTTACGTGACGTTCAAGAAATTTGCGAAATTTTTAACGGAATCGATCCTGCTGACACTGAAGTATATACTGACGAGACAGGACATCAGCGTGGCAAAGGCTGGGCGCCGATCCTACCTATGCAGCACTACTCAATGGGCGGCATCAAGACAAAACCAACTGGCGAGAGCCCAACACTAGCTGGTCTATTTAGCGCTGGCGAGGCTGCTTGCTGGGATATGCACGGCTTTAACCGCCTTGGTGGTAACTCAGTTTCTGAGACAGTCGTCGCTGGTATGATTGTTGGTGATTATTTTGCAGATTATTGCGCTAGCCACGAGATCGAGATAAACACAGCTGATATCGAGAAATTTGTTAAAAAACAAGAAGATTATCTACTAAGTCTTGTCAATAAAGAGGGTAAATTTAACGTCTTTGATATCAAAAACAAGATGAAAGAGGTAATGTGGGAGCACGTTGCGATATTTAGAACAGGTAAAGGTCTAGAGCTTGCTGTTAAAGAGCTTGAAGCACTTTATAAAGAGTCACTTGATGTAAAAGTAAGCAACAAAGCACTATTTGGCAACCCAGAGCTTGAAGAGGCTTACCGCGTGCCAAAGATGCTAAAACTAGCGCTTTGTATCGCAAAAGGTGCGCTTGATAGAACAGAGAGCCGTGGTGCTCACTGCCGTGAAGACTATCCAAAGAGAGATGACCTTAACTGGCTAAACAGAACGCTTACAAGCTGGAAAGAAGGCGACACTATGCCAACTATCACTTATGAGCCACTTGATATCATGAAGATGGAGATGCCGCCAGCATTTAGAGGTTATGGTGCAAAAGGAAATATCATCGAGCATCCAAGCAGTGCTATCCGTCAAAAAGAGGTCGATGAAATTCGCGAAAAAATGCAAGCAGAAGGCAAGAGCAGACAAGAAATTCAAGAGGCTTTGATGCACTATGACCTTCAACCAAAATATAAAGCACCAAATGAAAGAGCAGGTATAGGAAATGAGTAGAAAAATAACCATAAAAGCTTTTAAATACAATCCTTTAAGCAAAGTTTCAAAGCCTCATTTTGCGACTTATGAGCTTGAAGAGACTGATGGTATGACGCTATTTATCGCGTTAAATCAAATTCGTGAGAAATTTGATCCAGATCTTAGCTTTGACTTTGTTTGTCGTGCGGGAATTTGCGGTAGTTGTGGCATGCTAGTAAATGGCAAGCCAAGTCTAGCTTGCAGAACTCTAACAAAAGACTTTGAAAGCGGTGTCATAGAGCTTATGCCTTTGCCGGTCTTTAAACTGCTAAAAGATCTAAGCGTAGATACTGGCAACTGGATGAACGCTATGAGTAAGCGCGTCGAGAGCTGGATACACACAGATCACGAGACTGATATCTCTAAGCTTGAAGAGAAAGTTGAGCCAGAAGTCGCTCAAGAAGTTTTCGAGCTTGATCGCTGTATAGAGTGCGGAATTTGCGTCGCATCTTGCGGAACAGCTATCATGAGACCTGATTTCATCGGCGCTGTTGGTCTAAACAGGGTTGCTAGATTTAAGATAGACGCACTTGATAAAAGAACTGACGAGGACTTTTACGAGTTAATAGGCGATGATGATGGCGTATTTGGTTGTATGACTTTGCTAGGTTGCGAAGACAACTGCCCAAAACACCTACCACTTCAAAGCCGCATAGCTTATATGCGTAGAAAAATGGCTGCTATAAAGTAGCAAAGGGGCTGTAAAAAGCCCCAAATTTATTTAAAAACTCTGCAAACTGACACCAAGATACATATACAAATATCTAGCGCTGCAAATACTAAAAACACAAATATTAAAAGCGGAAACGATAAGACTATGCCCATTATATAGCCAAGCGGCAAGGTAATAAAAAATAAAAGACCAAAGCCAACACTAAAGCAAAAAATACCGCAAACAATGAAGCGATCACGTTCATAAATAAACTAATATTTTTCATAGGATAATTGTAGCTTTTAAGATTACAAAAATTAATGAAAATTTATCTAGCATTTTAGAAAAAATGGACTATGGAACTAGATGTCGATTAGACGGCGCCATGGATGAGCTAGGACTTTCTAAAATTTACATCCAAGCAAAGAGATATAAGGATGGCAGCAACATTGGCAGGCAAGAAATACAGCAGTTCATCGGCGCTATCCCAAATAAAAATACCAAAAAAGATGTCTTTATTACGACGGCAAAATTTACAAAAGAGGCCCAAACGTTTGCCAAAGATAGTCAAAACTTTAGCGTAGTCTTGATAGATGGCGACAGACTGGCTGAGCTAATGATAAAGTATAAAGTAGGCGTTCAAACAGACCAGATATATGAAATTTGCAAGATCGACACCGACTTTTTTGATGAAAATAATTTTTAGCTACCAAATAAGCAATCTTTTGCTTTTTATCATATAAATTTTACTGTGCACAACACAAATAAACCCAAATTTTACCAACTCAAAACACTTTTTAAACCAAATTTCACTCTTATAAACGCCGTCTAAATTTTAAGTGTTATAATTACGGCAAAATAACGATTTTAAGGAGAGTGTATGTCCTCACGCATTATCACTGGCGTTTTGATGTTTGTTGCTATTTTAGTAGTTTTTTTTATAGATAATTATATTTTAAATTTTATTTTGCTTGGCGCTGTGCTTTACTTTGCCTTTAATGAGTCGCTCAAGCTTTATGACATCGATCACAAACAGCTAGTTTATGCAGCACTCGCATTTTACGTGCTTACATATTTTACAAATCCGATCTTCATAGCGATCCTAGCTATCATGCTGGTAGCATCTATCCTTGCGCATATAAAAAGCGAAAATTTAAAGCTAGTTGCCCCTTTTGTCTATCCGACAACTCCTATCTTTATGATGTGGATGCTTTACTCAGAGTATGGCATGGGCTATCTTGCGTGGCTTATCTTAAGCGTCGTTGCAAGCGATAGTGGCGCATTTTTCGTTGGTAAAGCCTTTGGCAAGCACCCGTTTAGCCCAAGCTCACCAAACAAAACCATCGAAGGCGCAGTTGGCGGCGTGGTAGTAGGCACCATAGTTGGCTGCGTCGTTGGAAATTTCGTAACAGATGGATTTTTTCAAATTCTATTTTCAAGCTTTTTAGTCTGCGTCTTTGCGGTCTGGGGAGATCTCTTTGAGAGCTATCTAAAAAGACTTTGCGGCGTCAAAGACAGCGGCACGCTTTTTCCAGGACATGGCGGTATGCTTGATAGGATAGATGGCTATTTATTTGGCGTTGTCGCGCTACTTTGGTCGCTATCGTGGTAATACTTGGCTCAACTGGCTCGATCGGCAAAAATACTCTAGCGCTTTGTGAGAAATTTGACATTAGCGTCGAGGCGCTAAGCTGCGCTAAAAATGTTGATCTTCTAAACGAGCAAATTTTAAAATTTAAGCCAAAATTTGTCTGCGTTGGCGATGAAAAGCTAGCTAAAAATGTAAAAAACGTTGAAGCTAAAAACATCTTTTTTGGCGAGGCTGGACTGCTAGAAATGCTTGAAATTTCAAGCTCAAAAAAGGTGATAAACGCCCTTGTAGGCTTTGCTGGGCTTGCTCCTAGCCTAAAGACGCAAGCACTTGGCAAAAGGCTAGCACTTGCAAATAAAGAGAGCCTTGTCGTCGGCGGTAAATTTCTAAAAACAAGAGAAATTTTGCCCATTGATAGCGAGCATTTTGGGCTTAAATTTCTACTAGAAAATAAAACTGCCCCAAGCAAGCTCATCATCACAGCAAGTGGTGGGGCATTTTATAAAAAACCGATCAAATTTCTAAAAGATGCCACGCCAAGCGACGCACTTAAACACCCAAACTGGGATATGGGCGCAAAGATAACGATTGACAGTGCGACGATGACAAACAAGCTTTTTGAGGTGATGGAGGCCTACTGGCTTTACGGCATAAAAGATATCGAGGCCGTGATAGAGCCAACCTCAGCCATCCACGCCGTAGTCGAGTTTATCGACGGCTCAAGCATGATGCATCTCTCACGCACAGATATGAAACTAGCTATCGCGCATGCTATCTTTGAAAAAGTTGAGCAAAATATCGTCTCGCACGCAAATTTACTTGATTTAAAAAGTATCAAATTTCATAAAATAAGCCCTAAAAAATATCCAGTCTTTTCGCTAAAAGATGAAGTCTTAGCTAGTCCTGATCTAGGTGTCGTCATAAACGCTGCAAACGAGGTTGGAGTATTTAGCTTTTTAGAGAAAAAGTGCTCATTTTTGGATATCTCAAGGCTCATTTTGAGCTTGGCTAAGAAATTTAAGAGTCTTAAAATTTCAAGCGTAGATGAAATTTATGAAGTTGATAAAGAGGTTCGAGAATACGCAAAAAGGATGCTAAATGCAAAGGTATGAGGGGTATAAATTTGATCTTAAGCAAAGCTTGATCGGTGTGCAGTTTTTATTTGTCGCCTTTGGTGCGCTCGTGCTCGTGCCTATCCTTACGGGGCTTGATGCAAACGTAGCGCTCTTTACGGCTGGCCTTGGCACGCTGCTTTTTCAGCTAATAACTAGAAAAAACGTCCCGCCTATATTTCTGGCAAGCTCGTTTGCCTTTATCGCTCCGCTTCAGTACGGCATCGAAAAATGGGGCATACCAGTGACTATGGGTGGAGTTATATTTGCTGGATTTTTCTACGTCGCGCTAAGTCTTGTCGTTCGCTTTGGCGGCGAGAAAATTTTGCATAAAATTTTGCCTCCAGTTGTCGTTGGTCCAGTCATCATGACCATAGGTCTGATACTAGCTCCAAATGCCGTTAAAATGGCTACTTCAGCTACCCAGACTTACACTCAAAACGTAGCGATGATAGTTGCAGCCACCTCGCTTATCGCTACTATCGTTGTCATGATGCTAGGACGGGGGATGTTTAGGCTCATACCGATCCTGCTTGGCATCATCGCTGGCTACATCGTGGCTTACTGCTTTGGCATGGTTGATTTTAGTGCCATTGCAAGCGCCCCTTGGTTTAGAGTGCCAAGCTTTAGCGCACCAAAATTTGAACTTGAAGCGATCATCTATATGATACCTATCGCCATCGCCCCAGCGATCGAGCACATCGGCGATATGCTCGCTATATCAAACGTCACAAAAGAGGATTTTTTAAAAAATCCAGGGCTTAAAAACACCCTTTTAGGCGACGGTCTAGCCACCTCGCTAGCTGCTGCCTTTGGTGGTCCGCCAAACACCACCTACTCAGAGGTCACAGGCGCAGTTAGCCTTACAAAAGCGTATAATCCAGCGATCATGACCTTTGCAGCGATCACTGCTATAGTGCTAGCCTTTGTTGGCAAGCTTGGCGCGGTGCTCTCGACCATCCCGGCGCCAGTCATAGGTGGTATCATGCTGCTACTTTTTGGCATCATCGCAAGCGTTGGCATGGAGACGCTTATAAAAAACAGAGTTGATCTTGCCGATCCTAGAAATATGATAATCGTAGCCCTCATCTTCATCTTTGCCATCGGTGGCATGGTGCTTGACCTTGGAGCGGTTAAATTCTCAGGTATCGGACTTGGCGCGGTTACTGGTATAGTTTTAAATTTGCTTTTGCCAAAAACAAAGCATTACGAAGGATATTAATGCGTAAATTTAGACTTTTTTTAGCAGCTCTTGCGGCTGCAAGCCTTGCAAATGCAAGCGCACTGGACTATGCACTTATCAAAAAAGGTGAGCCAAGTAGCAATACTATGCTCTTAATCGGTGGCATACAAGGCGACGAGCCAGGCGGTTTTTTGGCGGCCTCTATCGTGGCGACTGACTATAACATCACAAAAGGCTCGCTTTGGGTCGTGCCAAATTTAAATTTCCCAAGTATCATCGAGCGAAGTCGCGGCACAAAGGGCGATATGAATAGAAAATTCGCCCACGTCGAAAAGGACGATCCAGACTACAACTCAGTGATGAAGATAAAAGACGTCATCACCGACAAAAACGTCACTCTCATCTTAAATTTACACGATGGCAGCGGATATTACAGAGATAAATTTATAAGCAAGGACGAAAATCCAGACAAATGGGGCAACACTTGCATAATAGACCAAAGCACACTGCCAGGCTCAAAGTACCCAGAGCTTGAAAGCATCGCCTCAAGCGTAAAAGACGTGCTAAATAAGCACCTCATAGATCCAAAACACCAATATCACGTCAAAAACACGCACACGGCGATGGGCGATAAAGAGATGTTAAAAAGCCTCACCTACTACGCTATCACGCAAAACAAGTCCGCCTTTGCAAACGAAGCTAGCAAAAATTTAAACGCCGAACAAAGGACATATTATCACCTTATAGCGATCGAAGAGTATATGAAAAAGGCTGGCATTAGCTTTACTAGGCCATTTGAGCTTGATGTCAAAAGCGTAAAAAAGGCGATCGAAAAAGAGATCAGACTTGAGCTGTTTGACAGCTACGCTCTTAGCCTTAAAAATTTAAAACCAGTGATAAGCTTCGTGCCATTTAAAAAGGGCGAGCTAAGCTACCACTCGCCAAATCCGCTAATCGCCGTCATAAAAGAGAATGATACTTACAAAGTGCAGTATGGCAACCGTTCTGTCACGAGGCTAAAACCGCAATACTTCGAGTTTGCAAAGCCACTTGATAAAATTTCTCTCTTGAGCGATGACAACGAGCTTGTGCTAAAAAGTGGCGATAAATTTAGCGTTAAAAAGAGCTTTAAGATAAAAGCGCTCAAAAACACGCGCGTAAATGTCATAGGATACGGCACTAAAAGCGTTGATGAGAGCGAGCAAGATATCGATAAAAACAGCCTAAACAAAAGCTACAGCATAGATAAAGATGGCAAAATTTACCGAGTTGAGTTTTACAAAAGCGAAAATGGCAAAGAGAAATTTGCTGGCATGATACTAGCGGAGTTTAGATGATACTTGGCATCGAAAGTAGCTGCGATGACAGCTCTGTCGCGCTCATAGATGAAGGCACGTTAGAGCAAATTTATTATAAAAAGATCTCGCAAGAAGAGGAGCACGCTATCTTTGGTGGCGTGGTCCCAGAGCTTGCAGCTAGGCTTCATACAAAGGCGCTGCCAGCACTTTTAAATGATATCTTGCCAAATTTAAAAGATATAAACGCGATCGCCGTGACAAACGAGCCAGGTCTTAGCGTGAGCCTGATAGGTGGCGTTAGCATGGCAAAATCGCTAAGCATCGCCTTAAACATCCCACTAATCGCCGTAAATCACCTAGTTGGCCACATCTACTCGCTATTTTTAGACCGCGAAGCCACATTTCCACTTGGCGTTTTGCTAGTTAGTGGCGGGCATACGATGATTCTTGAGATTAACGAAAATGGCGAGATTTTAGAGCTTGCAAGCACAAGCGATGATAGCTTTGGCGAGAGCTTTGACAAGGTGGCAAAGATGCTTGATCTTGGCTATCCAGGGGGTGCTGTGGTGCAGGAAAATGCACTTTTGTGTGAGGATAAAGAGAGGTTTAAATTTACCGTCCCACTTCTTCACGACAAGCGCCTTGAGTACAGCTTTTCAGGGCTTAAAAACCAAGTCAGGGTTGAAATTTCAAAGCTTGAAACTATCACACAAAAAGATATTGCAGATATTTGCTACGCCTTTGAAAATACGGCCTGCGAGCATATTTTAAATAAGTTTGAAAAGGTTTTCAAGCTAAGAAATTTCAAGCGCTTTGGCGTGGTTGGTGGAGCGAGTGCAAATTTGAATTTACGCAAAAGGCTTGAAGCGCTTTGTCAAAAAAATGGGTGCAAACTTTTGCTAGCACCACTTGAGTTTTGCTCTGATAACGCGCTGATGATAGCAAGAGCTGGACGTGAGAAATACTTAAAAAAAGAGTTTATCTCGCATGATAAACTAACTATAAATCCAAGAGTTAGTTTTAAGAAATTTGAAATTTAAAATTAGAGTAAATTTGATGGTGGCTAAAGCTAGCCACCTTGCTTAAATTTAAAGCCTTGTCTTCATCTTTTCAAATTCATCTTTTATCACTTGCTCGTGTGGCTCGCTAGTCATTTTATTTATCGCGTCGCCCCAGATACTGACCATGATGATGGCTAGGCTTGAGGTTAAAATGCCTGGTAAAATTTCATAAACATAGGCATTTAGCCCTGATGTTATCCAAAATATTACGGTCGCACCGCCAGCTATCATGCCAGCAAGCGCTCCAAGTGCGCTCATACGTTTCCAGTAAAGGCTAAAAAGTAGCACTGGTCCAAAGCTCGCGCCAAATCCAGCCCAAGCGTTGCCAACGACGTTTAAGACGTTATCTGTAGAGATAAAGGCAAGCACTGTGGCAATTAGTGCTACGACTACGACCGCATAGCGGCTGATCGCTGTTTGCGTGCTTTGACTCACCTCTTTTTTATAAAATGCAAAGATGAAATCCTTTGTGACCGAGCTTGAAGTGACTAAGAGCTGGCTTGAGATGGTACTCATGATCGCTGAAAGCACGGCTGAGATGATGATGCCTATAAAAAATGGTGGGAAAAGTAGCTCACCAAGCTTTAAAAATACGGTCTCAGGATCGCTTAGTCCGCCTCTTTGGCTAAAGTAGACAAAGCCGATAAGTCCGCTCATAATTGCGCCTAGTAGGCCGATCGTCATCCAGCCGATACCGATCCTTCTTGCCTTTGCAAGCTCTTTTGAGTCGCGTATCGCCATAAATCTAACGATGATATGCGGCTGTCCAAAGTAACCAAAGCCCCAAGCTAGAAGGCCCAAAATGCCCCAAAAAGTCTGATCTCTAAATGGATTTAGGTGATTTGCGTCAAGCTTGCTTATCTCTTTTATCAAATTTGTATCGCTTGGCAAGTCTAAATTTAGATATGCCACGACTGGGATTGAAACTAGGACGCAAAACATCAAAAGCCCCTGAAATGCGTCAGTTATGCTAACAGCCTTAAATCCACCAAAAAATGTGTAAAAGACTACGATTATGAGCGTAAAGACCGCTCCGTATGCAAATTTTAAGCCAAAAAAGCTCTCAAAAGTCTTTCCACCAGCGATGATGCCGCTACTTACGTAAAGTGTGAAAAATATCAAGATGATAAGACCTGAGATGATCCTTAAAATTTTAGTCCTATCTTTAAAGCGGTTTTCCAAAAAGTCTGGTATCGTGATGCTATCGCTCGCGACCTCAGTATAGACCCTAAGCCTTTTTGCTAGAAATAAGTAGTTGCAGTAAGCTCCCACGATAAGACCAGCTATCATCCAGACATTTGCCACGCCAGTTGCGTATAGAGCCCCGGGCACGCCAAGTAGCATCCAACCACTCATATCAGAAGCGCCAGCGCTAAGTGCGGTGACGACTGGACCCATTTGGCGGTTATCCAGTAGATACTCGTTCATACTTGCATTTTTATCGTAGAAATATCGTCCGATAAAGAGCAAGAAACCAAAATAGATGGCAATGGCTAAATAAGACCCAAAGCTCATAAAATTCCTTTCAAATAAAATAAAACGCTTATGTTATTATAAAATCATTTAAATTTCAATGAGCGGGCTCATTCCTTAAAAATTTTTAAGCAAAATGATATATTTTTTTTCGTATCATTTAAGGCTACATTTTAAAGAAAGGATGAAGTTGAACGCTCAAAATTTAGCCAAATTTCTATTTTTTATAATAATTGTCTCACTTGGAACATACTTTTTCTATCCAAGAGATCTTAGTGAGGCGCAAGAGATCGCATATATCAAAAGTTACGGAGTAACACTTGGCCTTACGATAGGCGGTATCGCTATAGGCATTACACTTGGATTTATTTTAGCTTTTATTAAATTTTTAGATATCAAGGTTTTAAATTTCGTCATAGATGAGTATATTGACATCTTGCGTGGAACGCCTGTAATACTTCAACTTCTAATATTTTCAGTGGTGATTTTCGCCACTTGGAGCGATAACTTCTACGTCGCTGTGATCGCACTTGGACTAAATAGCTCGGCTTACGTCGCTGAGATCGTAAGAAGTGGCATAAATAGCGTTGATAAAGGTCAGATGGAGGCAGCTAGGGCGATGGGGCTAAACTACTACGTTTCGATGCGTGAGATAGTCTTCCCACAAGCTACTAAAAATATCTTGCCAGCGCTTGCAAATGAGTTTATATCGCTTTTTAAAGAAACCTCAGTCGTTGGCTACATAAGCGTCGTTGATATCACGATGCAAAGTAAGAGCCTTCAAGCGGTTTTTTACAGCCCAGAGCCAGTCATTTTTACGGGCATTGTATATTACGTGAGCGTTAAATTTTTCACCCTTTTGGTGAAACTACTTGAGAGGAGACTAAATCGCCATGATTGAGATTAAAAATTTAAACAAAAGCTATGGCGATTTGCGTGTTTTAAATGACATTAGCGTGAATATCAAAAAAGGCGAAGTCATAGCGATAATTGGCCCAAGTGGCGGCGGAAAAAGTACATTTTTGCGTTGCATAAACCGCCTTGAAGAGCCAGATAGCGGGCATATCAAGATAAATGGCGAAGATATCTTGGATAAAAAATCAGACATAAATAAAATTCGTCAAAAAGTGAGCATGGTCTTTCAGCACTTTAACCTTTTTGCAAACAAAAATGTCTTGCAAAATTTGACTCTAGCTCCGATAAAAGCTGGGATCTTAGACAAAGAGAGTGCTGAGAGGAGGGCAGATGAGCTGCTAAAGAGCGTTGGGCTAAGTGATAAGAAATTTGCCTATCCGCACAAGCTCTCAGGCGGTCAAAAGCAGCGTATAGCAATCGCTAGAAGCCTTGCAATGGATCCAGAGGTGATACTGTTTGACGAGCCAACAAGTGCGCTAGATCCTGAGATGATCGGCGAGGTGCTTGATATCATGAAAGATGTCGCCGCAAAGGGTATAACGATGCTTGTTGTAACTCACGAGATGGGCTTTGCAAGAAACGTGGCAAATAGAATTTTCTTTATGGACAAAGGCAAGATAGCAGTTGATGACACGCCAAAAAATGTATTTACAAATCCGCAGCACGAGCGTCTGCGAGAGTTTTTAGGTAAAATTTTAAATCACTAATAAGGAGTAAAATGAAAAATTTATTAAAATTTCTAGCGTTAGGGTTGGCTCTGTTTTTTATAGGTTGTGGTGATGATAGCGGCAAAGAAACCACTGCAAATGCGCCAGAAGCTAGCAAAGAGGTAGTTTATAAGGTAGGATCAAGTGCTGATTATCCTCCGTTTGAGTATCTTGATGATAAAAATCAAATCGTTGGTTTTGAGATCGATCTTTTAAATGAGATCACTAAAAAAACTGGAATCAAATTTGACGTTGCAAATATGAGTTTTGATGGGCTGATACCAGCTCTAAAAACAGGCAAGATCGATATCGCGATAAGCGGTATGAGTGCGACTGATGAGAGAAGAAAGTCTGTTGATTTTACTAAGCCATATTATTTTTCAGAGAATTTGTTTATCCGCAAAAAAGGCTCAGATGTAAATAAAGACAACCTTAAAGATAAGAAAATTTCAGCTCAAGTTGGCACGCTTCAAGAAGAGGCAGCTAAAAAGATCACAAACCAGTCAATCCCAGCTGAAAACGTAGCGGCAGCTATAATGTCACTAAATGCTGGTAAGATCGATGTTGTGCTTACTGATAGCCCAATAGGCGTTGAGTTTTTAAAACAAAATCCAGACTTAGAGGAGTTTTTAAGACTTCCTGACGGCACAGAGGGCTTTGCGATGGCATTTGATAAGGGTAAACACACTGATCTTATCAAAAAGATAGATGCTGCGATCGAAGAGCTACAAAAGTCTGGCGAATTTGACAAAATGCTCGCTAAATACGGCCTTAAAAAATAAATCCTAATATAAATTTGCAAGAGGCAAAATACTTCTTGCAAAAAATCTCACAAATTTCTAATTTATAAAATTTAATATTATTTAAATATATTGTAATAAAATTGTCAATTTAATTTAAGGAGAATGCAATGAAGTCACTCAGGATGAGAACGGCACTTGTGCTAAGTGTCATGCTTTTGGTTTGTGTTAGTGTGGTTGGTCTTGTGACCTATAACATGGCTAGAAATTTATATACCGACAGGGTCGAAAGTAAAGAATTCCCTCTTGCTGTCAATGAAGTTGGTTATAAAATAGAATCTTACATCGATAAGATAATCGACGCTTCTTATCAAATAACTCAAAATAGCTTCTTAATAGACTGGGTCAAAAATGGCGAGGACGAGCACGGCAGAAAGGTCTTGTTTGACTATTTTCAAACTCTTGCTAAAAATTTAAAGCTAGACACAATAATGTTTGGCTCAGATAGAACCCTAAACTACTACGTCGAAGATAA
Organism: Campylobacter concisus; assembly: GCA_018371535.1. Classification (GTDB taxonomy): domain Bacteria; phylum Campylobacterota; class Campylobacteria; order Campylobacterales; family Campylobacteraceae; genus Campylobacter_A; species Campylobacter_A concisus_BO. Next base: position 650 of record JAHAKU010000010.1, on the reverse strand, counting down.
AATTTTAAAGGTCATTAACCCAGAAAATGACAAATGGTACTACGCCTTAAAAGATGGCAGCAGCCTAAGCCTAATCGACATAAACAAGGCTGAAGACGGCAGCGGCAAGATAATGATGTATATAAACTACAAAGTTCAAAAAGATGATAAATTTTATGGCATCGCAGCAACTGGCGTAAATTTAAGTGAGATAGTAAATTTTGTCCAGTCACAAAAGATAGGTCGTGGCGGTAAATTTCTACTAGTCGATGAAAAAGGCGACATCAAGATCGGCAAAGACGTAAGCGGTAATCTAAAAGATTTAGTTGGCGATGCAAATCTTAAAAAACTTCTCAGTGAAAATGGTGGCTATGTTTCACTAGAAAAAGATGGCAGAAATTTATTGATCGGCTCAAAATATATCAAAAGTATGGGCTGGTATCTTATCGGCGAGCTTGATAAAGACGAGCTTTTAGAGGATCTAAACTCACTTGCTTATGCATCTGTCGGAGTGCTTGTAGTGGTGCTTATTTTAGGACTATTGCTCTCGCTTTATTTATCTTCATATCTTTTAAAAATCATCCTCAAACTAAAAACAGGACTACTATCTTTCTTTGATCTACTAAATCATAAGACAAATAAAGCAGATCCTATAGAGATAACATCTAAAG
>JAHAKU010000009.1:0-81359 GCA_018371535.1 Campylobacter concisus | reverse complement strand
GGTATCAACCTACTAAGCAAAGATAATATGAATAGCTTTATAAACTCTTTTAATGAGTCAAAGAGTATAACAAGAGTAGATAATGGTATGTGGGTGGATAGGGATGAAGAGGTTGGGGTAAAAACCGAAATAGACATTAGAATATTTAGAATAAGAGCTTTTATGTGCGCTATAAAGTACGGTGAAGGAACAAATGGAAGCAACGGATACGAAATAAATGTTGGTGGAAAGTTATTTACTAAAGATTATGGAAAAGACTTTTCAGATCATCCAAGATATTATGTAAAATCTCTTAATTCTAGTGCTGCTGGTGCATACCAAATAAAATCTAGTACTTGGGATATGATTCTCAAAAAGTACAAAAAGACCTATGATATTACTGATTTTTCTCCTATTAACCAAGACAAAGCTTGTTTGATATTAATTAAACACATTAGAAACGCTCTTGAGTTGATAGCAGATGAAAAAATTGACGAGGCAGTTAGAAGCAGGACTGATAATGACAAAAAAAGACTACATTACGAATGGGCTAGCATGCCAGACTCTCCATATGGACAACGAACCATAACTATGGATAAGTTTATGGAGTACTATATGTATCATTTGGAATTAGAACAAATAGGTATAAGTAATTTAGCTATAAGCAATAAAGATATTAAAAAATTTTTAGATTAAAGGATATGTTATGAAGTTAAATGGCTTGGTTCTTATTTTTGCCTTACTTACTTCTACTTTTTGTTCTGAGTTAGAAGAAAAACTAGAGGCTGAATTTGACAAACATAAGGTCAAAGAAGTATATAAAGGTGAGATAAAAATCCCAAATAGCTACAAGAAGGATGAAGAAGGGCTTTATAGAGATAAATTTGGCAAATTTGTAAGCAATCAGCAAGATTTTTACGTAAATTTTGCAGGTAAGTATATGATAGTTACGCATAGTTGTGGCACTAGCTGCTATTATAGAACAGTAGAGGATTTAAGTGCGGGCAAGAGCGTAAAGATAGAAGGTATGGATAAATTTGACAATACCGAAACCAGACCATTGTTTAAAGATAGTGAAATGGGCGGATTTGCCAAACTTTATACTAGAGAGGATAGCGATCTTCTAATGGCTAGATTTGTAAATTTCGATACAGATGTTTGCAAACAAGAGTATTTTGTACTAAAAACACTTAAAAATGATAAAAAGGAACTAAAAAGCATATCAAAAAGAACACCTTGCGATACACCAATAGAATAATCATGAAATTTAAAAAATTAGTATTTTTATTTTTAGTAGTAAGCCTTAATTTATATGGATTTGAGCCTATGATGCCAAGCGAATCTACCAATAAAGCGATCGAAAATTTTGAACAGATCGAAGACAAATTTTTTACTGGTGATGACCATTCTTTTAATGATTATGGCACTAAGATATTACCCAGCTTTAATTGTTCTGATAAAAAAGGCAAATATAAATTTAAAGAATACTCTTTAGAAGACTTTGTTTGTCAATCCAAATTTCTTGCTTTTAGAGATAACTATTTTGCTGATCTTTATAATCTAATCGTAAAAGAAAAACCAAATTTAAAAGACAAAGCTCAAAAGATAGCTAGAGAGAGGATAGCTAAAACTAAAAAAGAATGCATAAATGGGTATTCAAAATATTTTCATGTACTGGTTAAATATAATTATAGTGTCGGCGATTCTATCCATTGTACTAGATCTTACTATAGAAACTCCACCGCAAAGCTAGCTTTAATGCTTTATGAGAACGATAAAGAGCTATTTAAGAGAATTTACGGCGAAGATTATGAGAAATTTAAAGAGGTCTTTGAAGATACTTTAAAATATGTGCCGATACTTTACTCTTTTAGAGATCTAAAAGACATAAAAAAAACAGACAAAAATCCTTATGCTGAGTTTTTAAGAAAATATGATAACTATACTGGTGATTATGACGATTATCGTATCCACGACCTCCTTTATATAGTCTTGATACAATACTCCCTAATAGATAAAAATGGTCACTTGGTTTTACCAGAGAATAGAAAAGAGGAGTAGTGTGCCTACTCCTTGTCACTTTAAACTCCCCTCATCTAAAGACGAATATCTAAATTTCAATCTTCTAAATTTCGCTAAGGAGAATAACTTTACCCTTAGAGATGATAAAGACTCAGCTATGTTTGATATGAAGCTTCGACTAGCTCTTGGTAATAATGTAGAACCTACATCAACATCTAGCTCAAGCCTTGCTCTAACACTAAATAATCTCATCATTGAAAACGAAAAAGGTGAAGCTAGTGATATAGATAAGATATATCTTCACCACTGCGGTGATAAGAGTATATATGAGAGCAGCTCTTTAGTTAAAAACAAAGAGTCAGATATCAAAAACTCATATACAGCTACATTTAATATCCCTATAGGCAGCGTTTTAAAAAAATATGAATTTGGCTTTGAGTATCCGTGATTTATATAGTTTTTAAAAACCAAAATAAACTACAAATAGTCTAAAAACTCACCAAACAAGGATGAGTTTAAAGGTATTACTTTGACATAAAACAATGATAATATCTAGCGTATCTTGCTACAATCCCCAAAAAATAATACTTTAGCTATATATGTTTTATAAATTTGTCCGATATGGCTTAGAATACAACGAGGAAAGATATGAAAGAAAAAAAGCTAATCATAAAAGACATTCAGGGTGAAATTTACGTCATAAGCCAAGATGGAAGCATAAAAATGCTAAAAGATGGCGATGAGATTTACGCTGATCAGAAAATTTTTACTAAAAATTTAGACGCCAAGATCACTTTAGAAAATGGCGAGCAGGTAAATTTAAGCGCTCATCAAAGCGTAAATTTAGATGAAATTTTAAAAATTTCAACAAAACCAGCAGAAGAAAAGGGCGAGAGCGATCACTCTAATGGCTTTGGCGCAAGCGAGGGCATATCTTTAAGTGCGGCGAGCTTTGTCACAAGCGGACATAGCGCAAATATCCATCAAATTTACAACCAACACAGATCTTTAGAGCCAAACGTAAGTAGCGCCCAGCCAAGTGAGCTAAAAAGCGCCTCAGGTGCCTCTAGCACGCTGGTAGAAAAAAGCGGTGGCGTTGCAGAACCAAAAGAAGAGCCATTTATAGATACCATAAATGTGTTAAAGGTCACAAACAGAGGACTAGACGCAGATATATGGCTTTATGACTCAGCTAGAAATGGCGGGCGAGGGCTTGATTATTATGATATAGAGCATAATAGCAAAAGCATACTAAAAGAGTGGAGTGCAAGCCATCACGTAAGTGCGACAAGTACTTTTAATGACTTATATTACTATAGCGGACAACAGGCTGATCCTGGATATTTCGACACATCAGATTCAGCTAAAGCTAGCAGACTACGCGACCGTACTCCGACAGCTATGGAGCTCGCTAGGATAGGCAGAGCTTCAAATGCAGACTATGCCAATGATAGACTAAGCGAAAATATGACCAGCCCCTTCAAGCCACACAATTTAAACGGACACTATAAACTATATGAGTCCAAGATAACAGCAGATGGAGTAATGGTCAGTATGGATGGCTGGATATTTATAAAAAATCGTAGTGATATTAACAAGTTTTATTATGATTCAAAGCATGAAAGGCAAAGTATTAAGTTTGAATTTGATGGTAGAGAAATTTCATGGCAGCCATTTGGATCGGCAAGTAAAAATGGCGGCAGGGATGAAGGCAATGCCATACAAAGCGAAAGCACAAGTAGCCTAAATTTAACAGAAGACTACGGCTTTTATAAAGTACATATAGAAGTATCTGATGAGAGATATAGTTATATTTTTACAGCATTCTCTGGCATCAGCCCTAATAAAATTATTTCAGATGACCCTAACATAAAACTAGTCAGCAATGCCTACATGGAGGCTCTTGAACACAATCATCTTGTGACAAAAGAGAGCGATACTTTCTACAAGGCAAAAAAAATAAATGGTACGAAATTCGGCGACAATCCAAATGACTTTGATAAAGAATTTGAGCTAACATTTGAAGGCACAAAAGACGTTGGTAGCAACCTTGATGATAAATTTGTCTTTAACTCACACGATATCGACGCAAAAGGCGGTATAGACACGCTACTTTTTACCCAAAACGTGGATCTAACAAGGATAAGTGAGCTAGATAAGCGCCTTGAGAGCTTTGAGCGCATCGAGCTTGACAGCACAAAAGCTGTGAAGCTAAAGCTAAATGGGCAAAACATAAGCGATATGATAGACTCCAACCCTACCAAAGGGCCCGATGGCTTAGAGAGCCTAAATACTATCCTTAAAATTTCAGGCGATAGTGACGATGTGGTGCAGCTAGTTGGAAATTTCGTAAAGGCCACAAGCGGCGAAGTAGCCGCGCTAAATGCAAAGCATAGTGTTATCGGAGCTGATTATAACAAGCTCACAGTAGAGCCAAGTGGCGACGCGGTCAATCAAGTCTATAAAGGAGAAAACAACGCTGGGCAGACATTTTTCGTAGAGATAGATAAAGATGTAAGTGTAGTAAATTTGGTGCATTAAATTTAACTCTGCCAGGCTAAAAATTTATAGTTTTATATTTAAATTTCTTAAAAACAAAAGCTTCTTGTAGATTTTTAAACTTAGTTTAAATATTTAAAATGTATAATCCAATTTCTTTTATCAAGGTGGTTGGATAGCTCAGTCGGTAGAGCAGCAGACTGAAAATCTGCGTGTCGGCAGTTCGATTCTGCCTCTAACCACCATTTCTTTTTAATAAAATTTTTCATAAATATGGACAGATGGGTGAGCGGCTGAAACCACACCCCTGCTAAGGGTGCAGCTCTTAATCAGGGCTCGAGGGTTCAAATCCCTCTCTGTCCGCCACCAACACAATATTTTTCTTTCCAACTTCCCTAAATTTCGGTGTTTTAACTGCATTTATTAGCAGATATTTTTGTCTTAAATTTCAGACAAATCAGCTTTGTTACAGAAAATTTGCACTTTTGTTACAGAAACTAGGATCATTCTATGAGCTCTAGATTGATCACCAAGGTTCCCAATAGACCAAATTTTTACTTTTTTGATACCGCTCTTAAAGATGGCAAAAGGCTAACTGTTAAATTTTGCCTTTTCACAAAAGATCTAGATGAGGCGGTAAGACTGGCAAATTCTATAAAAGCTGCAGCGAACAAAGCTCTTTCTAAAAAGATAACCACAACACATACAAATTCTAAAAGTCTAAGAGCCTTGATAAACATTAAAAGACAAAATGAACGGCGCATTAAACAAAATGGCATATTTTTAGATGTTAGCGAATATAAAGAGCTCTCACAAGAGGTGATAACTAAATTTTATGATCTAGTAGTGCCAAAAGAAAAGCATACTTTAAAAGAGCTCAAAACATTATTGGACGCATCTTTAAGCCCAAAAGAAACCTCGCCGATATCTTTTGAAGCAGTAGCTAAAAGATATGTGCAAACAGAGTGTTTAAAGCTAAAATCTAGCGATAAAACCAAGGGTTATTATGTTAAGACTGGCAAGCTCTTGGATGAGTTTTTTAAAGATCATCAAGGTAAAGAGTTTAGCTACGGCGATGCTGAAAACTTCCAAACAACTCTAGCAAACAAAAAGCTTAATAAAAAGACCATCAACAACTACACGTCTTACTCAAAAAGGCTCTTTGACTATGCCATAAAGATGGGCAAGCTAACAACCAATCCTTTTAAAATGCTTACATCTTTTAAAATTTCAGCTGATGAGAAGTCTCCGAAAGATAACTTTAGCCTAGATGAACTAAAAATAGTTTTTGATACAAAAAGGCTTGATCTACGAAACTATATGATGTTTGCTCTTCATACTGGGCTAAGGCTTAATGAAATTTGGCAACTTGATAGCAAAAGTGTAGGCGAAGAAGATGGCATAAAATTTATAAATGTTAAGACTGCCAAGCAAAAAGGCGGCGTTAGCAAATATAGACAAATTCCACTACATAAGAATATTGAGCATTTGACAGACAATTCAAAAACAGCCAAAAATTTTGCCTTAGTCAGCTAAAAGAAAAACAATACCTATACTCTCACGCCAATTAGTAATCACAGAATTTAAAAGTTTAAGCCAACAAAGCTTTTAGCCGAGCATACAAGCTTTAAAAGTCTAAGAGCCTTGATAGATGTGAAAGAAAAAATAAAGATAGCACTTCATAGCAATTTTATAAAAACAACCTATTCTTACTATGAAATTTCATCTAGAAACAATAGAAAATTTTAGTTAATAAAAGTTGATTTGCTATGAAAATTTGAATTAAAATTTCAAGGGCATTATGCCCTTGAAATTATGATCTAACAGGTGAAAGATAAGGTTTTTCAGAGTGCATAGACATCTCGTTTTGTTGTCTAAATGCTATATACTCTTCTTCGCTTAATTTTTTTATGTTAGCTATAGTGATCTTAAGAGGTGTGATACCTGAGAGTGGGTCGTGGTCTTGTGCGTTTGCAAGCTCGTTACCGTCAGCCTCACTATAGTGGAAAGTCGTAAATATCGTACTCTCTCTAAGGTCAGGATTTACGCGAAGTTTAGCTGCGATCCTGCCGCGTTTGTTCTCTACCATTGCGTAGCAGCCATCTTCTAGCTCTCTTTCTCTTGCGATATCAGGGCTTACTTCGATTAGCGGACCTTCGATGCCAGCACCATACTCTAGCGGTGGGCACTCTCTAGTCATCGTTCCTGTGTGGTAGTGATAAACTTTTCTACCTGTTGTAAATAGGCAAGGATAGACCTCATCAGGCACTTCGCTCATCGCGCCTGAACCTACTGGATAGCCATCAGGTATATGCATTTTGGCTTTAAATTCAGCCTCCATGCTTGCACGCTTATCTTTATCGTCAGCGTAAAGTACTGGAGCTAGGCGGAATTTACCATCAGGTAGCATTGATTTGTGATCAGTATAAAGATCAGGTGTGCCTGGGTGATCTTCATCAGGGCATGGCCAGCTGATGCCACCTAGTTTTTCAAGTCTATAGTAGCTGATACCACCAAAGAATTTAGGCATTAGTTTTCTAAGCTCATCCCAAACCTCTTCTGCGCTCAAGAAGTCAAATCCCTCAAGACCCATCGCTTTTGCGATGTTGCAAACTACTTTCCAGTCAGGCTCTACGCCACCTACTGGCTCGCTTGCTTTTCTAGTTCTTTGAACGCGGCGAGATGTGTTGATAAATGTTCCATCTTTCTCGCCCCAACCAGCTGCAGGTAAGACGACATCGGCTTTTTGAGCACTTTCAGTAAAGAATAGATCTTGTACGATAAAGCAGTCTAGGTGGTGTGTAGCATGCACAAAGTGCTCTGTCCAAGGGTCACTCATAACAGGGTTTTCGCCATAAACGTAAAGCACTTTTAGCTCGCCACTATCCATCTTATCAGGTGCGTATGTTAGTTTAAAGCCAGGCACTGGATTAAGCTCGAAGTGCCAAACTTTGCGAGCTTGCTCTTGTGCATAAGCGCTATTTACTGCACCTGCTGGGATGACGTTAGGTAGTGCGCCCATATCGCATGAGCCCTGAACGTTGTTTTGGCCACGAAGTGGATTTACTCCAGCGCCTTTTTTGCCTAAATTTCCTGTTAGGATAGCTAAATTTGAAAGCGAGAATACATTTGATGTGCCGTCGCTAAACTGAGTGATACCCATAGTGTAGCAAATAGCAGCACTGCCAGCTTTTGCATACATCCTAGCAGCTTCAGTTATAAGCTCTTTTTTGACACCAGTCTCACGCTCAAATCTCTCAGGAGTGAAGTCTTTTACGGCTTCTTTTAGATACTCAAAACCCTCTGCATATTTTTCGATAAATTCTGTATCTTGTAAATTTTCAGAGATGATGACGTTCATCATTGTGTTTAGTGTTTTGATGTTTGAGCCAACTGGAATTTGCAAGAATATATCGGCTTTTTTAGCCATATCGGTGCGCTTTGGATCCACGACGATCATTTTTGCACCACGCTCTAAGCCTCTTTGCATCTGCATAGCGATGATCGGGTGGCATTCGCTTGTATTTGTGCCTATTAGTAAAAATACATCTGTATCAGTCGCAAACTCAACAAGATCGTTTGTCATTGTTCCGTTTCCAAGGGTGCTGGCAAGACCTGCCACTGTTGGAGCGTGTCAAAGACGAGCGCAGTGATCTACGTTGTTACTTCCTAAAGCACGAAAGAATTTTTGAAATACATAGTTGTCTTCGTTGTTTGAACGAGCTGAACTAAAGCCCATGATAGAGCTTGGACCATATTTTTCAACGCTATTTTTAAAAGTCTTTCCTAAAAATTCATAAACCTCTTCAAAGCTAACCTCTTCAAGTTTGCCCTCTTTGTTAAACTCTCCGTTTAGTTTTCTCATCATTGGTTTAGTTAAACGTTTCGGAGAATTTACAAATTCCCAACCAAACATACCTTTTAAGCACAACTCGCCATCATTTACATGGTGGTTCTCAGTCGGCTTTGCATCGACTATCCTACCGTTTTCTACGATAAGGTCTATGCCGCAACCAGTTCCGCAATACGGACAGGTTGTTTGAACAATCTTTTGCATAGATTTCCTTTCAAGTAATATTTCTAATAGTTCGGTTATTATATACCTTATAAAATAAAAGTAGTTTTAAAATTAATTATTTTATTTAAAAAAATTTTAAGTAATATGCAAATTTTGCATATTACTTTGACGCTGAATTTACGGAGCTTTTTGCTGTTTTTATCTTATTTTGAATTTGGTTTTTTTAGCTTAAGTGATAAAAAATAAATTTAAAAAATATGAAAATTTATAAAAAGATGGGCGATTGCTCGCCCTTTGAATTAGTTTTTGCGTGTGTTTGCGTCTGGAGTGAAAAGTGGCTTATCAAGAAGTTTGAAGTCGCCTATAAATTTCTGACCCTCTTCGCTTGTCGCCCATTTTATAAATTTCTCTGCATTTTCGATGTCAGTTTTAGGGCAGTGTTTTGGATTTACTGCGATTAGAGAGTAGAAGTTTTTAAGGTCGTTGTCGCCCTCATTGATGATGACCATCTCAGGATGACCTTTTTGGTTTGCTTCATATTTAATGTAAGTACCGCGATCAGTAAATGTAACGCCTTTTTGCTCAGCAGCAGCATTTATCGTAGCTAGCATGCCTTGACCTGTTTGCATATACCAGCTATCTTTTTCAGGGACTTCACCAGCAATCTTTTTCCAGATGCCTTTTTCTTTATTGTCTGTGCCTGATTTGTCGCCACGTGAGAAGAATTTGATACCATCTTTTTTGATAAGTTCAAAGCTTTGTTTGATATCTTTACCTTTAAATTTATCAGCGATTGATTTATCAGCGATAACGACGAAATCATTGTACATTACGGCATTTCTTTTTAAGCCAAAACCTTTTTCTACAAATTCTTTCTCAACTTTTGGTGAGTGAACGAAAAGTATGTCAGCGTTGCAGTCTTCGCCAAGCTTTAGTGCAGCACCTGTACCAACAGCTGTCCATTTTATATCAACACCTGTTCTTGCCTTATAAGCTGGATAGATCGCATCAAGCAAGCCAGTGTTATCTGTACTTGTTGTAGTCGCCATGATTAGTTCATTGTCAGCGCCAAACGCCAAAACTGCGGCTGCTAGTGAGCCTAAAATAATCTTTTTCATTTTTCTCCTTTAAAAAAAATTGTGATATTATAGCACATTTAAAATAATCTTAAGAAATATGCTAGGAAAGAATAATTGGATTTTTTACTTAACGGCTTTGCAGAAGCCTTTAATCTGCTTTTAAACGGCAACCTTGAAACATATTCAGCCATCAAGGCTACTCTTTACACATCAAGCGTGTCGATACTTTTTGCTGTTATTGTGGGTTTCCCACTTGGTTTCATGCTTGGCTTTTATGACTTTAGGGGCCGAAAAATTTTACGCCTTTTAAGTGACACGGCTCTTGCCATGCCAACAGTTGCGATCGGTCTTATCTTATACGCATTTATCACTAGAAACGGCCCGCTTGGCAGCTTAAATTTACTTTTTACGCTAAAAGCGGTCATGTTAGGCCAGTTTGTGCTAGCCCTTCCTATCATCATCTCGCTTACTGCAAGCGTGGTTGAAAATATGGAGAAAAAGCACTATCTAACTATCCTAAATTTACGCCTTGCACCTACAAAGCTAGTTTGCTGTGTGCTTTACGAGCTGCGCTACGCTCTCATGGTCGTCATCGCCACCGCATACGGTAGGATCGTGGCTGAAGTTGGCGTTGCGATGATGATAGGTGGCAACATCAAGTACTTTACTAGAACGATCACCACAGCCGTTTCGCTCGAGACGAACAAGGGCGAATTTGCCATGGGTATTGCGCTGGCTATGGTCTTGATATTTATCGCATTTTTAGTAAATTTAGCGATCTTTGCGCTCAAAAAACTAGACAAATAGGAGCAAATTTTGATAAAGATAAGAAATTTACACCTAAGCTACGGCAAAAGCGAGATCCTAAATATCCCAAGCCTTGATATAAATACTAAAAAGATAACCGCTCTAATGGGCAGTAATGGCAGTGGCAAAAGCACGCTCATACGTGTGCTCTCACGCCTACAAAGCCCAAATAACGGTGAAATTTCACTTTGGGGAGAGAGCAAACCAAGCCTTGAAATGCTGCGTAAAATTTCAGTTTTACTGCCTGAACCTGCCCTTTTAAAAAGAAGTGTTAGAGAAAATTTCAAAGCCATTTTAAAAAGTAGAAATTTACTAAGCGAATTTGATGAGCGAACCAGCGAAGCACTCGCCTTTGTGGGACTTGATGAGAAGTTTTTAAACAAGCGCCACTTTGAGCTAAGCTCTGGTCAGACGCAGCGCATCGCATTTGCACTTGCACTTTCTTTAAGAGTGCCATTTTATCTGCTTGATGAGCCGACAAATAGCGTTGATATCGGCACTTCAAAGCTCTTTAGCAAGGCTATAAATTTGATGCACGAGAAATATGGCTGCGGCTTTGTCATCGCAAGTCACGACGAGAAGTGGCTTAGCATGCTAGCAAACGAGTGCGTGTTTTTGCACAAAGGCAGGGTCTGCGAGTTTGAATACAAAAATATTTTTGAGATAGAAGGTGGAGTGCTAAGCTTTGGTGGTGGCGCACGGCTAAATTTACCTTCAAATTTTAAAGGTAAAAGCAAGATCACGATCAATCCAAGCAAAATAAAAATTTCTAAAATAGGTGGTGGTGGTCAAATTTCAGGGATTTTGCACTCGGCCTCGCTTTACATGGGCGATGAAAAGCTTTTGAAGGTCAAAGTTGGCGACTTTTTGATCAAAATTTTTAGCCACGATGATGAAATTACAAAGATCGGTGAGAGAGTATTTTTAGAATTTGAAGATGGCTCGATGCTAGCTTTGGAGTAAAATTTACTCCCACTCTTTAAATTTAGCCCAAAAATAAAAATGGATATCAAAAAAGAGCTAAATTTTAATAATTATGCTAAAAAATCATATCTTATATAACTCCCAAAAAATGGTCTTTCTAAATATGCAATCAAGGCATATTTAAGCTTTTTTTAATTTTTCTAATTTATTTTATTTTAAGCCACATTAATAAGGCAATTAATTGTATAGTTTCAGTGTCGTTAAAAAACTATTTAAGGAAAAAGGTGAGCACAAAAGAGGAATTTGCAGCTGGCAGAAAACTTTACTACGCTACTTTCTCTAAATTCTTCGTATTTAGTGAAGATGAAAAGAGATTTGATGGCCTTAGTAAAATGCTTGATCTCATAGAAGAATACAGCCTAAATGATGAAGTCTTGCATGCTGTTGCAAAGATAAAAAGTAAATTTAATGAAAAAAATCCAGAGAATTTGATCACCGAATTTGATGACATTTTTCACACTCCGCCAAGTCCGCTTCGAAACTCGCTCTCTTTTTATGACGAGGGATATGAAGTGGGTCATGCTTGTGCTGATGTGCGTAAAATTTTGGCTAAGACAAACATCAGAAGAGATGAGAGTAAATTTAAAGAGAATGAAGATAACGTGGGCTTTGTCTTTACACTTATGAACGAGTTTATCGGTAAATTTGACGAGTGCGAAGAGGAGCTTTTTAAAAATATTATAAATCCAAACATTGATGAGTTTATAGAAAATTTATATGAGCATAAAAATAGTGAAATTTACAAGGATGTGGCCGTTTTGCTAAACGAATTTATCGCGTTTGAGCGCGTGGCACTAAACTCACCAAAACCAGTCAAGATAGACCACAAAAAGAGCGATGGTCTTTCAAGATCAGAAAGCATAAGAAGAGAAAAAAACAGGATAAGAAAACTAAGAACGGAGGGTACATATGCAAAATAGACGCGAATTTCTAAAAAAAGTCGGTCTAGTTGGCGCTGTGGCAGCAAGTGGTGCGGTAGCAGCAAATGCTAATGAAAATTTAAAATCAGGAAAAAGTAAAAAGACCGAGGTGCTTTATAAAAGAACCAAATACTGGGAACTTTACTACAAACAAGCAAAATAAAATTTGATAGAAATTTAAGAAAGGATGAAAATGTCTGAAGCTAGATTAAACACTACGCCAAACAACATCGGCCGTAGATCGTTTTTAAAAATGGCTGCATTAGCAGGTGCTAGTGGAGCGGCCGGCTTTGCAGCAAGCAATGTCACAAGAGAAGCAACAGCTCAAGAGATGGCAAACCCATTTCCAGACTCAAAAATAGTAAAAACTGTCTGCACAGTTTGCTCTGTAGGATGCGGAGTGTTAGCAGAGGTAGAAAACGGTGTTTGGGTGCGTCAAGAAGTAGCACAAGATCACCCAGTAAGTGCTGGTGGTCACTGCTGTAAAGGAGCAGACGTTATCGATATGGTGCGCTCACACTGCCGTGTAAAATATCCGATGAAAAAAGTTGGTGGCAAGTGGCAACGCATCTCTATGACGCAAGCACTTGACGAGATCGGCGCAAAGCTAAAAGCTTACCGCGAGAAAAATCCAGAGCAAGTAATGTTCTTAGGATCAGCAAAAGATAGCAACGAGCAGAGCTACTACATCAGTAAATTCTCTGCGATGTTTGGGACAAACAACCTAGATCACCAAGCAAGAATTTGACATAGCGCAACAGTCGCCGGTGTGGCGAATACGTGGGGTTATGGAGCTATGACAAATCACCTTGGAGATATCCAAAACGCGAAGTCTATCTTTATAATCGGCGCAAATCCAGCGGTAAATCACCCAGTTGGCTTTAGACATTTTTTAAAAGCAAAAGAGAATAATGGCGCAAAGCTGATCGTTGTCGATCCAAGATATACAAGAACTGCGGCAAAGGCTGATTATTTCGCACAAATTCGCCCAGGCACAGACATACCATTTATGTATGGCATGATGAATCTCATCTTTGAAAATGGCTGGGAAGATAAGAAATTTATAGATGAGCGCACATACGGCATCGATGAGATCCGTAAAGAGGCTGCAAAATGGACACCAGAAGTCGTTGAAGATGTGACTGGAGTGAGAGCTGCAACGCTAAAAGAGATCACAGAAATTTATGCTAAAAACCGCCCTGGCTCAGTCGTTTGGGCGATGGGTCTAACTCAGCACACAATAGGCAGCTCAAATACTCGTATAGCTCCGATCTTGCAACTAGTTCTTGGCAACATGGGCGTAAGTGGCGGCGGATGTAACATCCTAAGAGGCCACGACAACGTTCAGGGCGCTAGCGACATGGCAAACGCACCTGATAGCTTGCCTGGATACTACGCTAAAAACGAAGCTACATGGAAATATTTTGCCAAAATGTGGAAAGTGGATTACGAGTGGTTACAAGGAAATTTCGTAAAACCAGAGTGGATGATGAAACCTGGATTTACCCTAGCTCGCTGGTGGGCTGGTGTGCTTGATGGCAAAGATGGCAACGACGCTATTGAAAATGCAGGCGATAGCCTAAAAGCTCTTGTAGTTATAGGTAACGGCATAACATCTACTGCGCAACAAGCAAAGGTTCAAGAGGGTCTTGACGGACTTGAACTTTTAGTACTTATGGATCCATTTGTAAATGATGCTGGCGTTATCACTAATAAAAAAGATGGCGTTTATCTTCTCCCAGCAGCAACTCAATACGAAACTAGCGGCACAGTCGTAGCTACAAACAGAAGTGGTCAATGGAGAAGCCAAGTATGTAAGCCACTTTATGAGAGCATGCCAGATCATGAAGTTTTATTTGAACTAGCTAAACGCATAGGCTTCTATGATGAGCTAACTCGCACTATAAGGGACGCTGATGGCAAGATAGAGTGGCCAGAAGCTGCTACCCGCGAGATAGCAAATATCGTAAAAAGCATCGGACTTACAGGCTGGACACCTGAGCGCCTAAAACGCCACCAAGAGAACTGGGATAAATTTGATGAAAAAACACTTATGGGCAAAGAGGGCACTGACGTAGCTGGTGAGTATTACGGCTTGCCATGGCCTTGCTGGACGGAAAAGCACCCTGGTAGTCCAAATTTATATGATATAAGCAAACCAGTAATGCAAGGTGGTATGGGATTTAGAAACCGCTTTGGTTTAGAGCACAACGGCGTTAATCAGCTTGCCGCAATGGGCTCTGCTCCAGAGCAAGGTGCGATAAATGGCGGATATCCTGAGATAACAAAGAAAAATATCGAAGAGGTTCTTGGTATAAAACTTACAGATGAAGAGCGCGAAAAAATGGGCGCTACATGGGCTACTGATGGCAGTGGCATAATCGCTGAAAAATGTATGCAAAAGGGCATAGCTCCATACGGCAATGCACGTGCTAGAGCGATAGTTTGGACATTTGTTGATCAGATACCTCAACACAGAGAGCCGATCCACTCACAGCGTCAAGATCTTGCGCAAAAATATCCAAGCTTTGAGGATAAACCAAATCACTACCGCGTCTATACGAAGTATAAGAGCTTGCAACAAAGTAAGGACTTCTCAAAAGAATTCCCTATCAACCTCATTACAGCTCGTCTCGTAAATTTCAGTGGTGCTGGTATGGAGACGCGTGCTAGCAAGTATCTATCACGCATTACGCCTGAGATGTTTGCCGACATCCATCCAGAGCTAGCGGCTAAACATGGCATTAAAAATTGGGATTTTGTTTGGGTTCATTCACCTGAGGGCACTAAGATCAAGGTTCGCGCAAGGATCGTGCCATCAGTTAAGCCTAATATGATCTTCTTGCCATTCCACTGGGCTGGATATATGCAAGGTGTTGATATGACTGGAAATTTCCCTGAGGGGACAAGACCTTTTGCAGTTGGCGAGAGCGCAAATACCGTAACAAACTACGGATATGACATAGTCACTCAAATTCCAGAAACAAAAGGCGGTCTTTGCCGCATAGAAAGGGCATAATATGAGCGCATTTAACGATAACAATAGACTTAAATTTTACTGCGACACAGATAGATGCATTGATTGTAACGGTTGCGCGGTAGCGTGTGATGAAGCTCATGAGTTGCCTATCGGCGTTAGAAGACGCCGCGTCGTCACACTAAATGAAGGTATGCCTGGTAAAGAAATTTCAACATCAATCGCATGTATGCACTGCGAAGATGCACCTTGTTCGCTTGTTTGCCCAGTTGATTGTTTCTACATCAGAGCTGATGGCATCGTGCTTCACGATAAAGATATCTGCATAGGTTGTGGATACTGCTTGTATGCTTGCCCATTTGGTGCACCACAATTCCCTAAGGATGGTGCTTTTGGCGCAAGAGGCGTAATGGATAAATGCACTATGTGCGCAGGCGGTCCGCTACCAACTAATAGCGAAGAAGAGCGCGAAGTATATGGACAAGATAGAATTTCTGAAGGCAAAGTGCCAGTTTGTGCTGCGATGTGCTCTACAAAGGCTTTGTTAGTTGGTGAGTCAGATGTGATCGAGAAAATCTACAATGACAGAGTTACTGCAAGAGGTTATGGCGAAAAAGACCTAAAGCAAACTACTGTTTGGAAGATCGCTTACTACGCTGGCGACAGACTAAAACTAAAAGCGTAAATTTATAGGTGCTTTTTGCACCTATAAAATTTGTTATTTTCTCTAATTTTATACTTTAAGAAATATGCCTATCTTGCATATCAAATTTTAACTCTAATGGCGTTTATTTCGTATCAAAATGCGTTTAAGCTTTTTGCTTTGTTTAAGCAAGTTTTTACTACAATCCAAAATTAAATTTAGCTTTTTGGGCTATCATTTGTGAAAACTTCAAGGAGCAAGATGGAACCGATTTATAAAACGCAGATCATCAAATATAAAGGCGAGCAAAAATCGCAGGTTGATGATATTTTGGTGCGTGAGATCAAGCTTGAAATTTACATAAATGACAAAAAATTTGGTGCCGTTATGGCAACGCCTACCGATCAAAAGGCGCTTGCTGTGGGCTATTTGATCAGCGAAAACGTCATCACAAAGCCAGAGGACATAACTGAGGTCAGGCTCTCAACCGACGAGCTAAGCGTCTATGTAAGCGCCAAAGTGAACGAAAAACGCCTAGAGCAGTTTGACGAAGAGAAGGTCATAATAAGCGGCTGTGGCAGAAGCTCAACGGCAAATATTGACCCACAGGCGATGGCGGCAAGAGCCGTAAAAAGCGGGGCTAAATTTAACAAAGATATGATCCTTGCCCAAATGAAGGAGTTTTATACGCAGTGCGAGCTTTACGAGATGACTGGCTGCGTGCATACGGCAAAGCTCTTTGTGAGCGAAGATAAATTTTACATAGGCGAGGATATCGCTCAGCACAATACGATCGACAAAGCCGTTGGCAAGGCCGTTTTAGACGGAGCTAACTTAGTAAATTCATTTTTGATGGTGAGTGGCAGACTTAGTTCAGAGATGGTTGCAAAGGCCGTTATGCACGGTATCCCAGCGCTTATATCAAGGACAGCACCGACTAGCCTTGGCGTGGTGATCGCTCGTAAATTTGAGCTCACACTTTGCGGCTTTGCAAGGGGCGAAAATATCAACGTTTATAGCGGTGAAGAGAGAATTTATGAGTAAAAATTTAGAAGAGCTAATAAAACAAACGCTAAATAAAAGCGGCAAACTTGACTGCGGCACGGCTTTTAAGATCGCAAACAAGCTTGGCATAGAAGTCGGCGAAGTGAGCGATGAGGCAACCAGACTTGGCATCAAGATAGACAACTGCGAGCTTGGACAGTTTGGTGGCTTGGATAAAGACCGCGGTAAATTTACATTGTCACTAAAACTAAAAGAAGTGAGCGACGAAAAGGGCAGAGTTTTTTGCAAAGATGCAAGGGAGATGGCGGCAGCTAATGGCGGGCTAAAGACCATGCGCTCGACGCTTAGAGACTACGGCTTTGACGTGAAGTACTGTCAGCTAGGCTGTTTTAAGGAAAAGAAAGGCAAAAAGATGAGAGTAAAGACAAAGACTTGGATAGAAAACGACGAGGGCGAGCTTATATTTGGCAAGGGCAAAACCGAGGTTTTAGATGTGATAGCCGAGGTTGGCTCGATATCAAAAGCAGCTGAAATTTTAGGTATGAACTATAAAAAATGCTGGTCGCATCTACAAATTTTGCAAAAAAATTTAAAAGAAGATCTCTTTACGACCAAGCAAGGCGGCGGAGATAGCGCTGGCACTACGCTAAATGATAGAGCTCATGAGCTCATAAACGCTTATAAACAGCTTCAAAACGACATCGAGGACTATGCAAATAAGCGCTTTAAAGAGTTATTTTTAAAACAAGACGAAAAGAAAAACGATAAAAAATAAACCAAATTTTTAAAAGGAGAAAACATGTATGTAAAACTAAACGACAGGACTTATCTAAACAAAGATAAGATCACTAGAATCAAGATCGATAGCGTTCAAGACGGCATTCGTATCCGTTTTTACGAGGGTGCAAACCAAGTTGCTAAGAGCCAAAGATTTGAGAGTGAAGCAAAAGCTAACGAGTGGTTAGAGAAAAACTTCTTAAACAAATAATCACACGAGTGGGCACCCTGCCCACTTGTAACCTCACTTTATACAAAATTTCATTATAATCGCGCTTTTAGCCAAAGGGAAAATCGTGCCAACTATAGATGAAGTAAGAAAAAATATAATTTTAAAAGATGGAATTTACTATTTTGACTACACGGCCTCAGGCCTTGCCTATGCGCCTATCGAAGATGAAATTTCAAAATTTTTAAAAACATATGCAAACACCCACTCAGACAGCAGTTCAAGCGCCGTTCTAACGCAAAAACGCTACGAAAACGCAAGAGCCGAGTTAAAAGAGCTTTTGGGGCTTGATGATAGTTTTTATCTAATAGCAACAGGTCAAGGCGCAACGGCTGCGATAAAGAAATTTCAAGAGATAATAGGAATTTATCTGCCGCCAACCACAAGAGCCTTGATAGGCGAAGCAAATTTAAGAAGCGTAAATTTACCACTAGTACTTGTTGGGCCCTATGAGCACCACTCAAACGAGATCAGCTTTCGTGAAGGGCTTTGCGACTGCGAGCGTATCGGACTTGATGAAAATGGCGAGATAGACTACGTGATGCTTGAGAGGACGCTAAAACTAAACGCAAAAAGAAAGATCATCGCCTGCTTTAGCGCCGCCTCAAACGTCACAGGCGTGAAAACCGACTACAAGAGAATTTACTCGCTCGTTAAGAAATTTGGCGGAGTGGTGGCATTTGACTGCGCAGCAACAAGCTCGCATGAAATTTTAGATGCCGATTACTTTGACGCAGCCTTTTTTTCGCCTCACAAGCTACTTGGCGGAGTTGGTAGTTGTGGGCTTTTGGCGATCAAAAAAGAGCTTTATACAAGCGATATACCAAGCTTCGCAGGTGGCGGCACCATCGCGCTTGCGACGCCATCAAAGCACCTTTTTATAAAAAATGTCGAGCAGCTTGAAGAGGCTGGCACGCCATCTATCTTGGGGCTGGTGCGAGCAAGCCTAGCTTACAGCCTGCAAGCAAGTGTCGGAGTAGAAAATATCAAAGCTCGCGAAGATGAGCTAGCAAATTTCTTTGAAAAAGAGCTTAGTAGCATCGAAGATATCACCATTTATGGTCCTAAAAGTGCAGAAAAACTGCCTATTTTTTCATTTAATGTGCGAGACATTTCACCTTATGACTTTGCCGCAACACTTAGCAACGACTACGGCATACAAAGCCGCGCTGGCGTGATGTGCGCTGGGCCTTATGCTTTTGATCTACTTGGACTTAAAGAGAATAAGATCTTAGAGAAAAAGCCAGGTTTTGTAAGGGTGAGCATGCACTACACGCACACAAAAGAGGACGTGCTCTATCTCATAAACGCTATCAAGTCGTCCATCAAAAAGCACCGAGAGCTTTGGGGTGAAGAGAAGGCGATGTATGAGATGTTTGGCGGGAAAATTTAGGTTAAATTTTTGAGTTAAATTTAATAGGTTTTGGAGATTAAGCGCTTTATTTTTAAATACCAGCACAGATACAACTAGCTATATCATAGTCATATTGAAATTTTAAACGCTTTGCTTTAAATAGCTTTCGCAAAATTAGCTATGTTTTTTAAATTTAAATCAGCTTATCTATATCAAATTTAGTCAGTCTGAAATAAATTTTAAAAATTTATCATAGCAATGCACAAGCCCAACCCAAAAAACACGCATCTGCCCATCTCATAAAATATCTTCAAATTTAACTTTTAAATTTAGTATTAACTACGACTTTTGATTTGCCCAAAATTTTAATAGCAAAGTCTTTTAAAAATAGGTTTTGAAATTTATGCTTTGCTTTTTAACAACTACTGCAAAATTAGTTTTTCTAAATTTAAGCTGGCTTTATCTATATCAAATTTCGTCGTTCTGAAATAAAATTTAAAATTTATCATAGTAGGACATAAGTTCAACAACAAAGTTTGCCTGCCCACTTAATAAAAATATTCAAATTTAACTTGTAACTTTAGTGGCGGTTACAACTTTTGATTTGCTCAAATTTTAATAGCAAGTTTTTTTAAAAACAGGTTTTGAAATTTAAACGCTTTGCTTTAAGTAGCTTCTGTAAAAATTAGTTTTTTAAATTTAAACCTGCCTCATCTACATCAAATTTCATCACTCCAAAATAAAATTTGACCATAAAACTAAAACCTATCATAGCAACACACAAACCCAACCAAAAACACGTATCTATCACACCCAACAAAACACCTTTAAATTTAACTTGTAAATTTAGTAGCGGCTGCGACTTTTGATTTGCCCAAATTTTAATAGCAAAGTTTTTTAAAAAATTAGACAAAGTAAGCCGTGTAAATTTAATATCCTATGCACTTAAATTTACTAGCTTCAGAGTGGATAAATTTAGGTGTTTTTTAAATTTAGAAGCCAAAATTTCAAATTTTACTTTGAAATTTCATCTTTTATCTTTTGATAAAGCTCCAAAATTTCATCTTTTTTGATGATAAAACTATTTTTATTTGCGATCAGATAGGCTGAGCTTTGCATGATCTCGCCAGCTACTTTTAGTCCATTTTGCTTCATAGTTGAGCCAGTCTCGACCACATCGACGATCGCGTCGCTTAGCCCAACAAGTGGTGCTAGCTCGATCGAGCCATAGAGCTTGATGATCTTGACGCCAACAGCAAGCTTGGCAAAGTAGTTTCTAGTGATATTTGGCATCTTAGTAGCGATCTTTAGCTCAGACCTTGAAAAATCAAGCTCATCTTCGTTTTTTATGCCGATGCAGACCTTGCACTTGCCTATTTGTAGATCAAGTAGCCTCACTACATTTGGCTTATGCTCTTCAAGCACGTCAAGGCCGACCACGCCGATATCTGCAGCTCCTTCGGTGACGTAAGTTGGTATGTCTTGGTTGCGAACCATTAAAAATCTAAAATTTCCCTCTTCAAGGATGAGTTTTCTATCCTCAAACATAAAGCTCGAACCAAAAATTTTTCTAAAAATTTCAAGTGTATCTTCTGCGATCCTGCCCTTTGGCAAGGCTACTGTTATCATTTTAGAATTTCCTTTTTCTCATCGATTATTTTTTGCATGGCACGAAAGATCAGCATCTTGTCGCAAATGGCATTTTTAAAAAATTTAGACAAAAAGTCACCATCTCCGCCAGTAAAATAGACCTTTTTGCTGCCTGCTAACTTTGAAATGAGCGTGATAATGGGCTTTATGATGCCATAACTCACAGCGTCGCTTGTCTTTTGAGGCAATGCATCGATGTCTATTTGCGAATTTAGCGTCACATCAAGGCGTGGTGAGATGCTTTTATAGGCATTTAACATAGTTGCGATGCCTGGCAAGATGTAGCCGCCAAGATGAAGCGAGTTTGCCATTATATCAACGGTTATAGCACTTCCAGCATCTACTATAACGCCATCATTTATCATATAACAACCCGCTTTTCTATCTACTCCAAGACCTTGATAGATCGTGTCTATCTCAAAGTAAGGCTCTAAATTTATAAACATTTCGTCCTTATCTATCATCTGCAAAATTTCTTCATTTACGCAGATAAAATAGACCTTTTCGTCTGGCTTGTAGTTTTTAAATTCACTAACTTTTATGTGTGTGATCTTGCCATTTTGTAAAAAAGAGGCGTTGGTGTTGCCGATATCACACAAAATCATAACAGCTCCAGCCTTCTTCTTTGAAGTAGTTTAGGGATTTTGAGCAAATTTGAGAGTTGTAAAAGATAACACGTTTTTTGATCTTGGTTTGAAATTTCTCTTCAAATTTAGTGCAAATTTCATTTATCTCGCTGGCTTCTTTGAGCAAAAGCCTGCTCTTTGCACTTCTTAAAAAAACGATCTCGTAGAAATTTTTTGTATCGACACCAAAAAACGCCTCAAGCGAGCGTTTCTTGGTAAATTCGCTAAGGTCAAGCCTTTTTAGATCCCTTAGCAAGATCTTTTTAGCTTCAAAAAGCTCCCAAATTTTTTGGTTCATTGCCCTAGATTAACATACTCGTTATCGTAGTAAAATGCGCCATTTCCCATGAAGCTTTTATCTTTTATCTCGTCGCTAAATTCATAAATTTCAGCTCCGCTAAGATCTAAATTTGTCTTTATAACATAGCCTGTTTTTTCGATGACATAGAGCTTATTGTTGATGATAGTAGCCGCTGAGAATATAGCAAATTTGAAATTTACCTTATTTTGCTCTTTTAGCATGAGGTCTGTTCTTACGATCGTGCCATCTTTTTTAAAGATGTAAATTTCATCGTTATGAACCAGCACGTCTTTGATCTCGCCGTCATAATAAACTGTCTGGCTTGGGTTGATGACGATTAGTTTTTTGGCTGTTGCTGCGATTAGGTTATCGCCCTCAACGCCTAAAAATATGATGTTATTAAAGAAATTTTCAGAGCTTACGACAACGTCGCGTAAAATTCTACCAGTATCTTTTTGCACGATGTAAATTTTACCATCAAGCGCTGGATATACGATGAGCGAGCTCATAAAGTAAGGTGCCACAACTCTTGAATCAACCGCTGCGATGTCAGAAGAGCTATACTCCATTAGCGTAGTCGCTGTGTTGATGTCGATTAGATAGATGTGGTTTGATGCGCTGATAGCTGCAAGCTGGTTTTGATCAAGTGAGGCTGCTACTATCGCAGTTGGAAATTTACCGCTATAAACGCTGTGACCGCTAGGATCAGTCACGTTTAGGTCGCCATTTATGCTAGCTGAGATAACAAAGCCGTTGTTTTCGTTTAAGAAGTTGAAATTTTCAGGCAAAGTAACGCTTTTATTTAGCCCATTTTTAGTGATGATGTTGCCATTATCTAGCGTTGCACCATTTGCATTTGCTGATTTGATGTAAGAAGGAAGATCTTTTGATAAAGATATCTCACCAGAAGTTTGCGCAGGCTCAAAATATTGTCTTTTTGTACCGCATCCGCTTAGAACTAAAGCCAAGGCAAAAGCCAAGAATAGTGTAAGTTTTTTCATTATTTTATTCCCTGATAGTGTTTTAAATTTTTAACTAAAGTTTGTAGTTGTGAGTCAAGTGCAATCTTGTCAAATTCCACATTTGCCTCTTTGATTTTATTTTGTTTTAAAAGCTCAAAACCTTTTAAAAGTGCGTTATATTCGCTTAAAATTTGAGTATTTGTATCGCCAGTTTGTGAAAGGATGATATCTTTTACGATCGGATTTACTTTTAAATTTGCAAGCTCGCTAATGCCTTTTGTATCGTTTTTATCGAGCATTTGTCCAAGTGAAAAAAGTGCATATAAGCTTGGCTCTTTCTCCTTTAAAACATTTAAAGCGCTTGCGTCATTTGGATTTAAGATAAGCTTTGAATAGGCTAAATTTGCCTCCTCAACTCTGTTGTCGTTTAAAACCTTACTAGCGTAAAATCCGATGAGTGCGACGATAGCTGCCACGCATAGCACGATCAGCAAAGTTTTGTATTTCCTAAAAAAACGCTCTCCCTTTATCATACTCTCAAGAAACTGCTCCTGGGCGTCGATCTCTTTTTTTATCTCGGTTAAGTCTTCTTTTATAGCCAACGTTTTTCCTTGCTTTTGAAAAATTTTAATTCGCAGATTTTAGCATAATTAAATTAAAAGTAGCCCAAAATTAAAGCTTGAATGTGATATAATGCCTCAAAATCAATTAAAAGGTTGCTTAATAATGCAAATAGACGACACTCTCTTAAATAAACTAGAAAAACTCTCCGCATTACAAATTAATGATGAAAAAAGAGAAGAGATCAAGAAGCAATTAAGTGAAATCGTATCTTTTGTCGATGTTTTAAATGAGCTCGATCTAAGCAGCGATGAGGCCGTAGTTAGCTCTATAAAAGGTGGCACTCCATTAAGAGAAGATGAGCCACATTTAAGTAACGTTGTCGATGAAATTTTAAAGCACGCCCCTTCACGCGAGGGACACTTCTTTGCCGTGCCAAAGATCATAGAGTAAAATATGGATCTAATCGAACAACTAAGAGCGCAAAGCTCGGATGCCCAAACCAAAGCATCAGAGAGCAATCTCTCTGGTGACATCCAAACGCTTCTAAAAACCGTTGTTTTCAATAAAGCCAGTGACCTCCACTTAGTCTCAAGGTCTGAACCTCAGATAAGGATAGATGGCACTTTAAGGCCGCTTGAATTTGGCGTGCTAAGCGGCAAAGATATAGAAAATTTATGCTACGCTCTAATCACAGATGCCCAAAAAAGTGAGCTTGAAAATAATAAAGAGCTTGACTTTGCCATAGAGCTTCCAAATATCGGACGCTTTCGTGGTAACTACTACTACACGATGAATGGCGATCTAGCCGCAGCTTTTCGTATCATACCTATCGACATCCCTTCGCTTGATGATCTAAATGCACCACAAATTTTTAAATATATCATCAAACGAGAAAAGGGTCTTATCCTGGTTACTGGACCAACAGGTAGCGGTAAATCAACGACGCTTGCTGCGATGCTTAATGAGATAAATTTAAATTATAGAAAGCACATCATCACCGTTGAGGACCCAGTCGAGTTTGTGCATAACAACAAAAAAGCCCTATTTTCACATAGAAATATCGGCACCGACACACACTCTTACTCAAAGGCGCTAAAATTTGCACTTCGTGAAGACCCAGATATCATACTTGTGGGCGAGATGAGGGATAGAGAGACGATCTCTACGGCTATTACAGCAGCTGAGACTGGACACCTAGTCTTTGGCACTCTTCACACAAACTCGGCTATACAAACTATAAATAGGATCGTTGATAGTTTTGATGGAAGCGAGCAGCTTCAAGTAAGAAATATGCTTAGCGTTTCGCTAACTGCTGTCATCTCACAAAGTCTGATACCAAAAATAGGCGGCGGAAGGTGCGCTGTGCATGAAATTTTGATAAATAATATGGCGATTTCAAACTTGATACGCGAAAACAAAGTGCATCAAATTTACTCTCAAATGCAGCTAAATCAGCAACAAACCGGCATGAGCACGCAGACTCAAGCCCTGATGAAAGCACTAAAAGAGGGCTTGATCACAAAAGAAAACGCGCTAGCCTACTCAACTAGCCAGCAAGAACTTCAAAATTTAATAGGAACTGTATGATGGATTTAGTAACTTGGTTTGACATTATCGTCATCGCCCTTGTCCTGATGCTGGGCGTAAAGGGTATAATAAATGGCCTCATAAAAGAGACTTTTGGGCTCATCGGACTTATCGGCGGTTTAGTTGTTGCTAGCAGGTTTTCAGATGTGGCTGAGGGTTTTATAAGTAAAAATATCTATAAATTTGAAAATCCTTCATTTTTACAATTTGTCGCATTTATCGGACTTTGGCTGGTCTTTTGGCTAGTTTGTCTGCTAGTTGGCAAATTTTTATCAAAGATAGTTTCAGTAAGCGGTCTTGGCTTTTTAGACAGGCTTGGTGGATTTGTCATGGGAAGTGGCAAAATTTTCCTCACATTTTCAGCAGTCGTTGCCGTAATGTCAGGCACTTCGCTAAATAAAATGATCGAACCACACTTCACAAACAGCAAAGTCTATCCGCTCCTACTTGAAACTGGCAGATGGATAACAAATATAGATGTGAAAAACATCAAAAATGAGCTAGATGAGATGGTAGTAAGACCAAAGGATACAAACAAGAGTGATGCATTTATATCAATGGATGCAAATGCAAGCATAAACACCGACACAAACGTCACCAAAGGGGAAGAAAAATGATAGAAAATTTAGAATATGATGCCTTGCTTGAGAAATTTAAAAGAGTTCTTCGCGACAACGGTTTAAAATATACAAAACAGCGTGAAATTTTGCTAAAAACGCTTTATAACAACGACGAGCACTTTACACCAGAGAGGCTATATCTTTTTATAAAAGAGACCTATCCTGAGCTAAATATCGGCATCGCAACTGTTTATAGGACGCTAAATTTGCTAGAAGAATCAGAGATGGTAACATCTATCAGCTTTGGCTCTCAAGGCAAGAAATTTGAGCTTGCCACAAAGCCACACCATGACCACATGATATGCAGAAAGTGCGGCCTTATCATAGAATTTGAAGATCCTATGATAGAAAAAAGGCAGATAAGCATCGCAAAAGAGCATGGCTTTAAACTAACTGGTCACATGATGCAGCTTTATGGAATTTGCGAAAAATGTTCAAAAAATAATATAAAGGGAAAGTAAGGTGATATTTGACAACCAACACGAAATTCAAAGATTAGAAAGCATAGATGAGCTTAGAAATTTAGGCATAAATCCATATCCGCATTTTCTTAGAAGAGATATGAATATCTCTAAATTTAGACTTAAATTTAACTATATAAAAGATACAGAAGAGAAAAAAGCAGAGGGGCAGCTAGTTGGCCTTGCAGGTAGAATAAAGCTGATCCGTGACGCTGGTAAAGCAGTCTTTGCAAACATCGAAGACGAAAATGGAAATTTACAAATTTATTTTAGCAACAAGACGCTTGATCCAGAGTGGTTTAAAATCGTTAAAAAATATGTAGAAATAGGCGACATCGTCTATGTTAGAGGCTACGCTTTTATAACAAAAACTGGCGAATTTTCAATGCATGTAAATGAGCTTAGCTTAGCTACAAAATCAATAAGTCCGCTTCCAGAGAAGTACCACGGGCTAGTTGATGTTGAGACAAGATACCGCCAAAGATACCTTGATATGATAATGAACCCTGAAGTTAGGGCTGATTTTAAAAAGCGCTCGGTGATTATAAGCACGATTAGAAGATTTTTTGAAGAAAAGGGCTTTTTAGAGGTTGAAACTCCGATGCTGCACCCAATAGCTGGCGGCGCAAATGCAAAACCATTTGTGACATTTCACAACGCCCTTGGAGTTGAGAGATACCTAAGAATCGCTCCCGAGCTATATCTAAAACGCCTTGTAGTTGGCGGTTTTGAAGCTGTTTATGAGATGAATAGAAACTTCAGAAACGAGGGCATGGATCTAACTCATAACCCTGAATTTACAAGCATAGAGTTTTACTGGGCATACCACAACTACCACGATCTAATGGGCATCACAGAGGATTTATTTAATGTCATTTTAGAAAAACTTGGCATGGAGAAAGTAATAAATTTTGATGGTATGGAGATTGATTTTAGTAAGCCATTTAAACGCATAAGCTATAAAAAAGCCTTAGTTGAGATAGGTGGACTTGCTGAAGATATCGTAAGCGATAAGGCTAAAATTTTAGCAAAACTAAGAGCTGATGGCTTTGAAGCAAACGAGAAGCTTGATCTTGGCCACTTGCAGGCTGAACTCTTTGACAACTACGTAGAGAGCAAGCTGATCCACCCAACTTTTGTCATCGACTATCCGATCTCTATTAGCCCACTTTCAAGAAGAAGCGACACAAATCCTGATGTGGCGGAGAGATTTGAGCTATTTATCGCTGGCCGTGAGCTAGCAAATGGCTTTAACGAGCTAAATGATCCAATCGATCAATACAACCGCTTTAAAGCGCAAATCGATGCCAAAAACGCAGGCGATGACGAGGCTCACGAGATGGATGAAGACTATGTAAAAGCCCTAGGATACGGCATGCCGCCAGTTGCAGGCGAAGGCATAGGCATCGATAGACTTGTGATGCTTCTAACAGATAAAAAATCAATACGCGACGTTGTTCTCTTCCCAGCGATGAGACCACTAAAAACTGAGACAAAGGAGAATGAAAAATGAGTTTGCAAAGCTACGATAAAGATATTTACGACCTAGTAAATTTAGAGCTAAAACGCCAGTGTGATCACCTTGAGATGATCGCTAGCGAAAACTTCACATATCCAGATGTTATGGAGGTGATGGGCTCAATCCTAACAAACAAATACGCTGAGGGCTACCCTGGTAAGAGATACTATGGTGGCTGTGAATTTGTCGATGAGATCGAGCAAATCGCGATCGATAGATGTAAAGAGCTTTTTGGATGCGAATTTGCAAACGTTCAACCAAACTCAGGCTCTCAGGCAAACCAAGGTGTTTATGGTGCTTTGCTTAATCCAGGCGATAAAATTTTAGGTATGGATCTAAGTCACGGCGGACACCTAACTCACGGCGCAAAGGTAAGCAGCTCTGGCAAGATGTATGAGAGCTTTTTTTATGGCGTCGAGCTTGATGGTCGCATAAACTACGATAGAGTTATGGATATCGCAAAGATAGTAAAACCAAAAATGATCGTTTGTGGTGCTAGCGCATACACAAGAGAGATTGAATTTAAGAAATTTAGAGAGATAGCTGACGCTGTTGGCGCGATACTCTTTGCAGACGTTGCACACATCGCTGGTCTTGTAGTAGCTGGTGAGCATCAAAATCCTTTCCCACACTGCGACGTCGTCAGCTCAACTACGCATAAAACTCTAAGAGGCCCAAGAGGCGGCATCATAATGACAAACAACGAAGAGTACGCTAAAAAGATAAACTCTTCTATCTTCCCAGGCATCCAGGGCGGACCACTAGTTCATGTCATCGCTGCAAAGGCTGTTGGCTTTAAGCACAACCTTAGTCCTGAGTGGAAAATTTACGCTAAACAAGTAAAAGCAAACGCTAAAAAACTTGGCGAAGTGCTAATAAGTAGAGGCTTTGATCTAGTAAGTGGCGGCACTGATAACCACCTAATCCTAATGAGCTTCTTAAACCGCGAATTTAGCGGAAAAGACGCGGACATCGCTCTTGGAAATGCTGGCATAACTGTAAATAAAAACACGGTCCCAGGCGAGACAAGAAGTCCGTTTATCACAAGCGGCATACGTGTAGGTAGCCCAGCTCTTACAGCTCGTGGCATGAAAGAGGCTGAGTTTGAGCTAATAGCAAACAAGATCGCTGACGTTCTAAGCGACATTAACAACACCTCTTTGCAAGAGAAGATAAAAGCCGAACTAGTCGATCTTGCTCATAAATTTATAATCTACGATAAAGCGACATATTGATGCAAAGTATTGATACATCTCTTATAAAGATAATAACGACCCACTACTACATCAAACGTGACACGATCGTCAATAAGATAGAGTACAAGGGTAAAATTTTCTTTGATAAATTTGAAAAGATCAACGAACCACTAACTTATAGTGTCATGAAAGAGCATGAGGAGGGCAAAGCTATAATCGCCCACTCGCTAATCAATGCAAGTGACAAGGTTGAAAATATAGTTTTTGACTACAACGGCAGAACTCCAGATAGGTTTTGGCATAGAGCTCAACTTCTTTTAAGAGAAGAAGGCTTTATAAATTTCACAGCCTACGAGACCAAGACGCCAGGACATTTGCACCTTTATGTGCATAAAGGTCACACTACGCTAAATGAAGCTTGCACGCTTGCAAATATGCTAAGCGCAAAGCTCTCACAAAAGCTAGCCAAAGAGTGGAGAATGTTCCCAAATCAAGATATGCCAAAAGAATTTAACATCCTAACTTTGCCATATAACCTCTATCAAAAAGAGCGTGGGGCAAGTTGGTCAAAATATATGTAAGGAGAAATAATGGAAAACGAAGAGTTAAAAGATATACTTTTAGAAAAAGACGATGAGGCAAAGGGCGCAAAACTAAAGAAACTTCTTATGTTTATAGCAGCTCTTGTTATACTATTTTTAATCATCATCGTAGCCATGAAGCTTATAAACTCAAGCGACTCAACACAAGCACAAAATGAAGCCGACTCAAGACTAGTTCTGCCTCCAGTGCCAGCAGAGCAGCCAGTCGATACTCAGGTGCCTGCACAAGATACAAATTCAGATGTTAAAAAAGGCGATACACAACTTTTCGAGCAGGTGCCTATCGTGCCTGAAAACAAGCAACAAGATGATTTTGAAGATATGATCAAAAAGCTAAAAGATAAAGAAGGCGCAAAATCAGCTCCTAAAACTGAAGAACCAAAAGAGGTAGTAAAAGCTGTAGAGCATCCAGCTGAAGCGCCTAAAAAAGCTGAGACAAAGGTAGAGGCTCCAGCTAAAAAAGCTGAAACAAAAAGCGAAGCTAAAGCAGAGAAAAAAGCTGAAGCAAAGCCAGCCAAAACTGAGGTAAAAACAGAGAAAAAAGCTGAAGCAAAGCCCGAGAAAAAACCTGAAACAAAGGTAGAGAAAAAGGCTGAAACTCCTGCAAAAGCAGAAAAAGCTGAGAAAAAAGTAGAAGCTCCAGCAAAAGCTGAGAGCGTCGCAAAAGGCTCTTATGTTCAAGTATTTGCAACTAGCAAATTTAACCCAAATGCCGACTATATGAAAAAAATAGCAGCCAAAGGCTATAGCTACAAAACTATAAAAGCTGGCGAGCTAACTAAAATTTTAGTTGGTCCATTTGATGAAAAAGGGCTACAAAAAGCTGTAAATGACATAAGAAAAGATGTCAATAAAGACGCTTTTGTCTTTAGAGCAAAATGAAAACCTTCGCAGTTTTTGGAGATCCGATAGCTCACTCGGTATCTCCAAGACTACACAACAAAGCCATTGCCGATCTAGCTCTTGATGCCCTATATACTAGGGTTTTGCTAAAAGATGGCAATGAGCTAATCAATAAATTTAGATCCCTAAAACTAAACGGCGCTAATGTCACACTCCCGCATAAAGAATTTGCTCTAAATTTAGCCGATGACGCCTCAGAAGCAGCACGTAAAATAGGCTCTGCAAACACTTTAGTGCTAAAAAATGAGAAAATTTATGCCTACAACACTGACGCACCTGGCTTTTTAAAAGCGATATCAAATTTCAAAGAGGCAAAAAGCGCCATCATTCTTGGAGCTGGAGGCACTGCAAACGCCCTAGCCTACGCACTTAGATCGCAAAACATAGACGTTTGCATACTAAATAGAAGCAAGGCAAGACTTAATAAATTTAAAGATCAATACGAGTGCTTTAGCTGGGATGACTATAAAGAGCATAAATTTGATCTAGTGGTAAATTCAACCTCAGCAGGGCTAAAAGACGATCTTTTGCCAGCACCAAAAGAGATTTTAGATGGCATTTTAAAAAGCGCTAAATTTGCATTTGATGTTATTTACGGCAAGCAAACGCCATTTTTAAAAGAGGCAAAAAGGCAAAATTTAGCATGCAAAGACGGAGCTGATATGCTCTTGTACCAAGCGGTCTTGGCGTTAAATTTATTTTATAATGGCAGCCTCGATGAGAAAAAGATAGAAATTTCTATGCGAGAGGCTCTTAGCTTATAAGGCTTGCAAGACCACATCATTTAAAATCAAAATGGAAAAATCATCAAGCTTGATAAATAAGGCTCTAAAGCTTAGCGATATAAATTTTAACTCCTTTATCCACTCTAAAAACTGGATAGGTTTTTTTGAGATAGAGGATGAAAACTGGACTTCTGGCGTAGATACTGCACTAAAGCTATTTGATAAATATTTTTATAAATTTAAAAAAGAGGTATTTGTCATAAGCGCCTTAAACTACGATGATACTAACTTGAGCGATGAAGCGCTTGCAATAAAACATTTGCACGATAAATTTAAAAAGCTAGGCATCTTGCAAGAGCCAAATGAGCACTTTGATCTTGGTTTAAATGGTGAGATTTTGCTGCCTGCCATCTGCCTTAGGATAGATGCTTTAAAATTTGATGAGATCAAAGATCTAGCTAAACTACTCATGCTCTATACATACTCCTTAAACGAGTGGTGCTTTTTTATCTTTCCAAACCTAAATTTAGCGCTTTATCCGCATGATGAGAAGGGCTTTGGCTGCATTGGGCTAAATGACGATACAAAAAGTGGATTAAATTTTCTAGAGTTTTGTAAAAGAGAGAAAAATGCAAAGGTTGTTATAAAAGAGCAAATAAATTTTAAGATCACACAAAACTAAAAGCCCTCCCTTGCCGAAGCAAAGGAGGAAAAAATTTACTTCTCAAACGCTTTTTGTAAGCTAAATGGAAACGCTTGATACCCCATAGCATTTGTCATCTTTATCTCGATGCTAGGCTCTTTTGCGCCCCATTCAAACTCATCGATGTGCGGGCTAGGAAGTCCTACTGGGCGACCTTTTGCGATGTCAAACTGCATGCCAGCAACGGCTGAATAGACCATCACGCTATCAAGGTCATCTTGATACTGCGTAAGGCTAGTAACCGAACTATACCACTCTTTGCCGCGCTCTTTGCCGTACTCCCAGATCTGCTCAACGGTCTTTTTGTTCTCATCTATCTTATAAACGACCGCACGAGAGTACTTCATGCCAGCGATGGCTGGTTGCTCCATGCCTCTTGTGTCGCCGTTGTCAAAGACACTTAGATAAATTTCGCCTTTTTTAGACTTGCTATCTATCCTAAATGCTGTGTGCTGCGTCCATTGCCAGTCAAAGCCACCTTTGTCGCTCTCGTATCCTGGGCATTTTGAGTACTCATCTTCGCAGACGATCTTGTTGCCTTTGCTATCAACTGGCTGAAGGAGTTTATCTTTAAATTTATCGCTCCAGCCCTTGTGAGCGCCCATAATCCATTTTACTTGTTTGTCACGGCCGATCTTGATGACTGCGTCTTGGTGGCGACTTGAGATGATGATACTATCATCGCTTGGGTCGTAATCCACACTATTTACGTGCGCCCAGTTGCGTCCTGGACCTGCTCCTACTATGTCGCCCCATTTATCGTGTGTATCCATAGACTGAAGCTCATCAGAGCTTGCTGTGTGGCCTGCTTTTTTAGCGTCGATGTTTAAGCAAACTGCGCCTTGATCAAGCGTTTTTAGCACGATGTCGCGGTAAGGATCAAGAATTTCATATAGTCTAAAGTCATCAACTACGTTGCCATCTCTGTCAAGCTCAACGATCACGTCACGCACTGTTCTTACGTTTTTGCCATCAGCTCTTTTGTAGTCGGCATTTGCCACACGCAAGAAGTAGTGTCCGTTTTGTGCTACGTCCATTGAGTGAGAGAAGTCGTTGTAGCTAGCTGGTAGCTCGCGGTTGAAAATTTCTCTACCCATGATGTCGTATTTTGCGTATCTTTGGCCATATCCCCAAGTCATCGCTCCGTCGTCATTTTGCTTAAAGCCCATCATTACGCCAGCGTGAAATGGCTGTTTAAGATCATAAATTTTGCTTGGCTCAAGATACCATCTAACCTCGCCTTTTGTATCAAGGATGAAGTTATTTGGGCTGTAGTTCCACTCGATCGCACCGCCAGCTGGGTTGTTCCAAACGACTTTTGTGCCCTTGCCTGTTTTATTTACAAAGTTATTTACATAGTAGAGGCGGTTTGCAAATTTAGCGCTTGCTGGCTTAGTAACTTCGATCTTGTCAAATAGTGCGCCCTTTTGATTTGGCGTGCCAGCGCTCTCTAGGTAGATAGCTGGGGCGTAAATTTTATAGCTCTCTTTTATATGCTCAGTCTTGCCCTTGTAGCTCTTGTCGTACTCGACATCAACGGTGTTTTGATAGTCAGGATACATGCCAAAAACTGGGATGCCGCCATGTGTGCGAAGATGCTTGTCAGCCACTTTGTAGCTTATCACCTGACCGCCTTGCTTTGGTACGATGGTTACTTTTGCATTGCTTAGTGTGTAGCCGCCATTTTTGATGACTGCTGTAAGTGGGGCTGTGTCATAAGGATTTACCACTACTTCGCCGATCTGCCCAGTGATAGCGTAGTCAAGTTTAGCTCCGCTTGGACCGCCTATCGCAAAAGCACTCGAGCAAAGCACAGAGGCTAGTGCAACACAACTCAAAGTCTTTCTCATAACATCTCCTTTAGATAAATTTTATAAACTCTACTCATAAAGCTTATAAAATTTAGAAAAAGCCTCGGCAAAAACCAAGGCTTAAATTAGTAAAAGGAATAACAAAAATGATTTGCTTTGTGTGTAATTGTAGTAAATCTTTATAACATAAATTTCACGCTAAGATTAATAATAGCTTAAAATTTAAAAATATATTTAAAATTTATTAAATAGCGTATTCAACCTCGTTATCTTCGCCATTTATGAGGTCAAAAATTTTAGCTTTTAGCTCAAAATACTTTAGATCATGCACGCCAAAATTTGGATTGATTATCTCTTTTATAATCACGCCATCGTGCAAGATCACGATCTTATCAGCCAAAAATAGCGCCTCATCGATATCGTGCGTGACAAAGATAGTGGTTTGAGTCTTTGACATCTGCTTTAAGCTTTTTTGTAAATTTGTCCTTGTTATTGGATCAAGTGCAGAAAATGGCTCGTCTAAAAAGAGCACCTCAGGGCTTAAGCTAAGTGCCCTTGCTATAGCGACACGCTGCTTTTGGCCGCCACTTAGCGAGTGTGGGAAGAGCTCGGCCTTATGAGAAAGGCTAACAAGCTCTAGAAATTTGCTAGCTCTCTTTTCTTGTTCAAATTTATCCTTTATACCAGAGCATTTTAGGGCAAATTTGATGTTATCTTTTGCGCTTAGCCATGGCATTAGCGAGTAGGTCTGAGTGATGATCTGGCGCGATTTATCTAATGAAATTTTCTTTGTATAAATTTTATTTTGCATTGAAATTTCACCGCTACTAAGCTCGCTCGTGCCACTTAGGATGTTTAAAAGTGTCGTCTTGCCAGAGCCACTGCCACCAAGCAAAACGCAAAATTCATTCTGTTTTATCTCTAAATTTATCCCTTTTAAAATTTTAGCGTCCCCAAAAGATTTGGTTAAATTTTTTATCTTTATCATCGTCCAAGCCTCTCTCCTGCGTATCTTTCAATGAGCGAAAAGATGAAATTTATCACGATGCCTATCACGCCGATCACAAAAATCACCGCCATTACGCTATCTATCCTAAGCTGGTTTCTAGCGTCTATTATGAGATATCCTAGCCCGCTTTGCGCTCCCACCATCTCGCCAACTACTAAATTTATCCAAGCAAGGCTCGCTGCTAGCTTTAGCCCTGAGATGATGCTAAAAAGACTTGCTGGCATGATGACGCCAGTTATTATTTGCATTTTGCTAGCTCCAAAGCCACGAGCCGCTAAAACAAGCTCATTTGGCACGCTTTTTACGGCACTTATAGTAAGAAGTAGCATAGGGAAAAATATCGCATAAGCGATGATGAAAATGGTCGGTTTATCGCCGATACCAAAGGCAAGGACTATCAAAGGTATCCACGCAATCGGCGAAATAGGACGTAAAAGTCCGATAAGTGGCTCAAATGCATTTGCAAATTTAGGAAAAAGTCCAAATATAAGTCCAACCAAAACCGCAACAAACGAACCAATAGCAAGTCCTATGACGTATCTAATGAGTGAGTCAGTGACGCCAAGAAGCAGTTTGCCGCTTTTTGCAAGCTCGAAAAATGCGCTTACTACCTCTTTTACGCTTGGTACTAAGTCCCCACTAAAAGCTTGCCAGATAAGCAAAGCTAGGGCTAAAACGAGAATTTGAAAAAGGTATTTCATCTTTGCTCCAAGTATGAGTTTATATCTAAATTTGCTAGTTTTTGATTGCCTAAATTTTTGCTGATTAGAAATTCTTTTAGCTCCTCTAGCTCTTCTGCCCTTAGGCTTAGATCGTCGTAGCTTACGATCTCTTTATCAAGCACTAGCTTTAATAAATTTGCATTTTGACTTAAGATCTCATTGCCCAAAAGTGCGCTTTTTTCGTGATCTTTTGTGATAAAGCTTGCTGCTTTTCTAAAAGCATCTAAAAGCTCGTTAAAATAAGGCTTTGAGAGGATCTCTTCTTGAAAATTTAATGTACAGCAGATGTGGTTTGGCTTTATATCTTTTGAAAAGAGCAAATTTTTCGCTCTGCCTTTAAAATTTACCGCCATTTGCCCAAATGGCTCAGCCACGATATAAGCATCTATCTGATGGCTAAGAAGCGCAAAAGGCATCTCAGGTGGCGCCATCTCGGTGATATCTGCGCTCATATTTTCACGCTTTAAAATCGTATCAAGTAAAAAATAGTGCATGCTAAATTTTGAAGGCACAGCGATCTTTTTGCCAGCAAGCTGCTTAAGACCGGCCACGTCGCTTCTAGCCACAAGGGCTGAACCATTTTTGTGAGCTGATAGCACGGTCTTTATCTTTGCGCCATTTGCTCTTAGCATAAGACCTAGTGGAGCTAGCATAAAAGCCCCGTCGATCGCCCCTGCCCTAAGCGCCTCAGCTAGATCAACCCAGCTAGCAAATTTAATGGGCACTATCATGAAATTTTCACTTTCATAGAGCTTTGAAGCGATGATGCATAGATGATCGCTTATCGGCACAAAGCCTATTTTTACGCCGATCTTTGGAGTGCTTGCTAGAGCTTTTTGGCTACTAAGAGCCAAGAAAGAGCCTAAAATTTGTAAAGCGTAACGCCTGGTCATAAATTTTCCTGAATTTTATTTTAAGTGTGTAATTATAGTAGCCAAAGCTAAAATTTACACTAAATTTATCCCAAATCAATCTCTGTGAAAATTTTTGATGATATAATCCAAGACTTATCCAAAAGATAAAATTTACTTGCATAAGGAGCAAAAATGCAAACAAACGACGAAATTTTAGGTATCAAGATCCAAAAATACGGACTTGATAAAGAGGCTAAGCCAAATGAAAAAGGCTTTTATGACTACAAAGACGAGGCAGAATTTACAGACTACTCAAACGCTATCTCACTTTATAAAAAAACCTTTCCAAATAAGCAAAAAGTAATCGAAGAGACACCTGATCCAGCCGTTAGCGAAATGCTCCTAAAAATGCAAGATATGGGGATCGAGACTGTTTTTGATAGATTTGACAAGCAAAAGCCACAATGCACCTTTGGCATGGCTGGAATTTGCTGTAAGATCTGCTTTATGGGACCATGCAAGATCACATCAAAGGCAACTCGTGGCGTGTGCGGCGCTGATGCAGATGTCATCGTAGCTAGAAATTTACTCCGTCACGTAGCTGGCGGTGCTGCGGCTCACGGCGCAAGAGGCAGAGAAAACATGCTAGCTCTTAAAAACGCAGCAACTGGTAAGCTAAATATCCCAATAGAAGGCGAAGAGAAAGTGCGTGCAGTTGCAAAGGCTTTTGAACTTGATGAGAGCAAAAGCATAAACGAGCTTGCCTCGCAGATCGCTGATATCTTACTTGAAGATCTATCTCGCACCTTGCCACAAGAGCATAAAGCCATAAAGACCTTTGCTCCAAAAGAGCGTCAAGAGGTGTGGAAAAAGCTTGATATCTTGCCAATAGGCGTCTATCACGAGGTTACAGAGAGCCTTCATAGAACGAGCACTGGCACAGATGGCGACTGGCGAAATGTAATGAAGCAGTTTTTCCGCACAGGTCTAGCTTATGCTTGGTCAAGCACGCTTGGCACGTCTATTGCGATGGATTGTCTATTTGGTCTGCCAAAGTTAAATGACTCTAAGATAAATTTAGGCGCTATCAAAAAAGGCTACGTAAATATCGCACTTCACGGGCACTCTCCACTTTTAGTAAGTGTCGTCGTTAAGCTTGGCAAGAGCGAGAAATTTCAAAATTTAGCCAAAGAGAAGGGCGCTTTAGGCATTCAGTTTTATGGTGTTTGTTGCAACGGACTTTCGGCTATGTATCGCTACGACGGCGTTATACCGCTTTCAAATGCAGTTGGCGCAGAGCTTGTTGTTGGCACAGGTGCGCTTGATCTTTGGCTAGCTGACGTGCAAGATGTCTATCCTACCGTTATGGAGGTGGCAAGGTGCTTTAAAACGACAGTCATCACTACAAGCGACTCTGCAAGGCTTCCTGGGGCTGAGCACATCGGCTTTGATCATCATCACTCAAATATGAGTGAAATTCACGAGATCGCAGAGAAAATTTTATATAGAGCACTTGAGAGCCATGAAGCTAGAAAAGGCATACCAGTGCATATCCCGCAATACGAAGTCGAAGCCAAAATGGGTTTTTCACTAGAAAATGTAAATAAAATTTTTGGCTCAACGCAGGTTATCGCTGATGCGATAAAAGAGGGCAAGATCCTTGGACTTGTAAATTTAGTCGGCTGCTCAAATCCACGCGTAGTCTATGAAAAAGCTGTCGTAAACGTAGCTAGAACGCTTCTAAAACACAATGTCCTAATAATGACAAACGGCTGTGCCTCATTTCCACTACTAAAAACCGGACTTTGCAATGCAAATGCGCTTGAATACTGCGGCGATAGCTTGAGAGAATTTTTAGCCCCTTATAAGATCCCGCCGATCTGGCACATGGGCGAGTGCTTGGACAACGCTAGGGCTTCCGCGATGTTTAATGCGCTTAGCCAAAACTTAAGCACCAACATCAAAGACCTGCCATACGCATTTTCAAGCCCTGAGTGGTCAAATGAAAAGGGCATAGATGCCGCACTTGGCTTTAGACTACTTG
Source organism: Campylobacter concisus (assembly GCA_018371535.1). Lineage (GTDB taxonomy): Bacteria > Campylobacterota > Campylobacteria > Campylobacterales > Campylobacteraceae > Campylobacter_A > Campylobacter_A concisus_BO. Next base: position 43,207 of record JAHAKU010000009.1, on the reverse strand, counting down.
GAATTTCATCTTACCACTGCGTATTTGCCCCTGTTCAAGGCTCAAAAAATGTTGAGGAATTTATGGCAAATGGTACATTGCCGATCCTTGGCTCAAAAATGGTAGTAAATCTTGATCCTGTCGCACTTGCTGAAAATATCATAGCTGATATGAAAGCAAAACGAGAAAAACTTGGCTGGAGAGCGTAAGATAAATTTACACACTTCTAGCACTTTAGTCTGCTCCAAAAGCCACTTTGGCGGAGCAGATCTTATCAAACGTGATCAAAAATAAGATGAAATTTTGCTTCTGAAATGCTTTTGTGATTTTGTTAAAAATAAAGCTAAGTCTTAATTCTAGATGGATTTTTGTATCGCAACTTTAAACATTTATAAAGTCTAAATTTATCTAAGCCTGCGATACAGCCTCTCTTAAAAACATATGTTCTTTAAAAAATTTTCGAAGTGATTTTTGCTCTTTTGGGCCGATCTTGTAGCTTATAAATTTAAGATACCACTTGATATCTTCCTCGTTTATGTCGCGACTTTTAGCATACTGGGCTAATATATAATTTGGAATTTTTACATTTTTTTGCAAAAATTTTGCGACCAGTTTTTTGTAAAACGAGCCATTTTTTACGTAAGAAAATCTACCAAAAACAAAGGGCAAATTTGTCTTTTCGTGCCAAATTTGACCAAGGTCATAAAAGCACTCTTTGCCCTCGCTTAAGTATGCCTTTAGCGCCCTGTCGCCTATGATCACCTCGCCATTTAGCTTAAGCACCTTGGCTAGGGCATTTGAGCTAGCTGAGGCAGGATCTGGCTTTGGTGCTGAGTTTTTGCGAACAAGCACGCTTTTTACATCTTTTTTGGCGACTATTCCAAAATTTAGCTTCTTTAAATTTGCCTTTTTGCTAGCTATGCTTGAGATCACCGCAGCGTCGATCTTTCTAGCGTTTAGGGCTCTATTTAACTTACTTGGCACGCCTTTTTTAAACTCGATCGCCTTTTTTATCTGAGAGCTTAGTGGGGCTGATTTTAAAAATACGTGAAATGGGAGTAAATTTAGATAATCAATCTTTCCAAATATCATTTTTCATCTTTTACAAGCTCAAATTTAACCAGCTCATTTTCGTTGCAAACGTCGCGAAATAGCTGGGTTAAGCTCTCTTTTGTGCCATCATCCAAAGCATTTTCGTTTTTTAGCTTTATAAGCGTTGGCTCATTTATCTCACAAAGGCAGTCAAAGAGCGCGTCTAAATTTTTGCCGTAGTACTCTGGCAGGTCAAATTTCTTAGCAAAATACTCATGCATCTTCTCTTTTTTGACCATCTTTTTGGCATCTAAGATCACACTTTTCATTGCATCCTCTTCTCATAAAGCAGGTAAAAATGCTCGTAGTGATCGGGCGTGTAGTAGATAAGCCCGTCATTTGAGTATAAAATTCTCTCAGCGCCGCGCCTGCCACCATTATAATTTACATCGCACTCAAACCACTTTCTGCCATCAGCCTCAGGCAGCCTCTTTTCTCGGTTTGAAAATCTATCTCCACCGATACTTTTGCCGCCGCTTATCTGCCATAAATTTCCGCTTTTTGCGTCCCAGCCAAGTTCAAGTGCCTCTTTTTTGGTTATGAAATTCTTTGGTAGCTTGTTAAATTTATAGATATAAAGAGCGACCTCATCTTTTGAGGTGTATGAGCCATTTTCTGCGAGACTCTGGCTCTTTTGCCCCTCTTTATTAAGCTGCTCAAGTAAAATTTGAGCGTTTTTGTTTGCCTCACCACCCTCTTTTGAAAAAAAGAAGGTACCGATGATGATAGCAATGACAAAGGCGACTAGAGCTGGCAAAAGTCTTTTGTTCAAATTTTGCCCTTAAAGTGTGTTAAAAACTCTATCGCCAGCGTCACCAAGGCCTGGAACGATATAGTTTTTCTCGTTTAGTTTCTCATCGATCGATGCCGTATAGACCTCGACATCTGGGTAAATTTCGCTAAATCTCTTTAACCCTTCAGGTGCAGCGATGATAGAGATAAATTTTATCTCCTTAACGCCCTTTTCACGCAAGAATTTGACCGCATCTATCGCCGTGCCGCCAGTTGCAAACATAGGGTCAATGATGATCGCCATGCGCTCTTTTGCGTCTTTTGGAAGCTTTGCGTAGAAAAACTCAGCCTGCGCTGTCTCCTCGTTTCGCTGAAAGCCCAAAAAGCCCACACTCGCATCTGGTATGATGGTAAAGACGCTATCAAGCATGCCAAGCGCAGCCCTTAAGATAGGGCATATCATCACCTTTGTAGTAAGCCTCTTTGCGTCTGCTAGCGCAACTGGGGTTTGGACTTTGACATCTTTTACCTTTAAATTTCTAGTCGCCTCAAAGATCATAAGGTAGCTGATCTCATCAACTAGCATGCGAAACTGAAAAGGCTGGGTGTTTTTATCACGTAAAATGGTTAATTTATGCTCGATCAATGGGTGTGAGATGAGCTTCACGTTTTGCATTTTTTGTCCTTAAATTTACTGTTTTTACAAGGTTTATATTTTACAAAATGCCAAGAGAAGAATTTAGCCCAAATTTGGGCTAAATTTAATTAAAAACCTTTTGCAAGTTTGGCTTTGTAAGCCTCAACATCAAAATCTTTTACTCTCGCTACGCCATCTTCAACTGCAGCTTTTGCAACTGCTGGAGCGACCGCTGTTAGCACGCGCTTGTCAAATGGTTTTGGGATGATGTACTCTTTGCCAAATTTTAGCTCGCTAACGCCACTTGCTTTTAAAACTTCAGCTGGTACTGGCTCTTTTGCAAGCTGCGCAAGCGCTTTAGCTGCAGCCATTTTCATATTTTCAGTGATCTTTTTAGCCCTAACATCAAGTGCGCCTCTAAAGATAAATGGAAAGCCCAAAACATTATTTACTTGGTTAGGATAGTCGCTTCTGCCTGTGCCCATCATAACGTCATCTCTTACAGCTACGACGTCCTCTGGGAAGATTTCAGGCACTGGGTTTGCCAAAGCAAAGATGATAGGCTCTTTGTTCATCGACGCAACCATCTCTTTTGTCACAACGCCAGGCTTAGAAAGACCTAAAAACATATCAGCGCCTTTCATCGCATCTGCTAGTGTCCTATCCTCGGTCTCAAGCGCAAATTCAACCTTCTCTGGAGTTAGATCTGTTCTTTTTGAGTGGATGACACCTTTGCTGTCTATCATCACGATGTGTTTTGCGCCAAGTGCTTTATACATCTTTGCGCAAGCGATGCCAGCTGCACCTGCGCCGCTAACTACGATCTTTATCTTAGATATATCTTTGCCAGAAATTTCCATCGCATTTATAATGCCAGCGCTTGTTATCATCGCTGTGCCGTGCTGATCGTCGTGCATTACAGGGATATCGACTGCTTCTTGAAGCTTTCTCTCGATCTCAAAGCACTTTGGAGCACGGATATCTTCTAAATTTATACCGCCAAATGTAGGAGCTAGAGCCTTGCAAATTTCAACGATCTTATCAGGATCATGCTCGTCTAGCTCGATGTCAAAGGCATCAACGTTTGCAAATTTCTTAAATAGCACCGCCTTGCCCTCCATAACTGGCTTACCAGCGATAGCGCCGATGTCACCAAGTCCAAGAACAGCCGTGCCATCAGTGATGACAGCCACCAAATTTGCTTTATTTGTATATTTATAAGCTAGCTCAGTGTCTGCATTTATCTCACGGCATGGCTCAGCAACGCCTGGTGTATAGGCCATTGAAAGGTCTCTTGAAGTCTCGCAAGGTGTCTTTACCCTGATCTCGATCTTACCACCGATGTGGTAGTTTAGTGCCTCTTCTTTAGTTACATGTGTCATTTCTCTTCCTTTAATAAATTTTGTATTCTGTTTTTGATCTCGCTGCTACCTACTACTTCAAGCACCTCAAAGATACTTGGGCTAACACTTGAGCCAGTTAGCGCTATCCTTAGAGCCTGAGCTAGGTCTTTTAGTTTTAAGCCATTTTGCTCTAAAAATTTATTAGTTAGCTCCTCGTAGCCTTTAGCGTCAAGGTCACGGTCTAAAATTTGAGCAAATTTCGCCAAAATTTCTTTGCTATTTTCATTTATAAATTTAGCCCACGCTTTCTCGTCGTAGCTTTTTGGAGCGTTGATGATAGCATTTGCGCTGTTTGCCATTTCGATCAAGGTCTTTGATCTCTCACGGAGCGAATTTAGCAGTAGCTCGCCCTTTACCAAAGCCTTGAAATCCACGCCAAACTCGAGCATATCATGCGCTAGCCTCTCATAAGGCAAAGTTTTTATATAGTGAGAATTTAGCCAGTCAAGCTTTTGAGCGTTGTAGGTGCTTGAGCTTTTGTTGATATCGTTTGGATTGAAGTATTTAAGCATATCCTCGATAGTAAAAATCTCATCATCACCGTGGCTCCAGCCAAGACGAACGAGAAAATTTAAGAGCGCTTCAGGCAAGTAGCCCATCTTTTTATACTCCATAACGTCAGTCGCACCATGCCTTTTGCTAAGCTTTTTGCCATCCTCGCCGTTTATCATAGCGACGTGATAAAATTTAGGCGTTTTAAAGCCAAGCGCCTCGTAAAGAACGATTTGTTTTGGGGTATTTGAGAGGTGGTCATCGCCGCGGATGACATCTGTGACGCCCATTAGCGCATCGTCTATCACAACCGTGAAGTTATATGTTGGCGTGCCGTCGCTTCTTGCGATGATGAAGTCGTCTAAGATATCTTCAACCTTAAATTTAACCTCACCCTTTATGCCATCATGTATGACGATCTCGCCGCTAAGCGGGGCTTTTATACGGATGACTGGCTCGATGCCAGCTGGAGGCGTGCCTTTAAAATCTCTATATCTATTATCATATTTTGGGCGCTCTTTTCTAGCCTCTTGACTAGCTCTAAGCTCTTCAAGCTCCTCTTTGCTCATGTAGCATTTGTAGGCTTTGCCCTCATCAAGCAGCTTTTTAACGTACTCTTTGTAAAGATCAAATCTCTTTGACTGATAGGTCACTTCGCCGTCGTGATCTAGCTTGCACCAAGCAAATGCCTCTTTTATGGCTTGTGTGGCTTCTTCTGAGTTTCGTTTTAAGTCAGTATCTTCGATGCGGAGCAGAAATTTTCCATTGTTAGCTCTTGCGTATAAATAATTATAAAGAGCTGTCCTAAGTCCGCCTATATGTAGGTATCCAGTAGGCGACGGAGCAAATCTAGTAACTATCATTTTGTGCCTTATTTTTATGTTATAATTGCCCAAAATTATATTTACTAAATACTTAAATAAAGGTTTCATTATGAAAAAATTGCTCTTTTTGGCTGCTGGCGTGTTAAGTGCCTTAAATTTATATTCAGCTCAGATGATAAACGGCATCGCAGCTATCGTGGAGAACGAGCCTATCACACTTTACGAGGTTTATAGCTTGAAGGAACAGCTAAAGACAACAGAGCAGGACGCTTTAAATTTGCTTATCAGAGATAGACTTGAAGATGCGCAAATAAAAAACTTAAATTTAAGTGTGACACCTTTTGAGCTAAACGACAGGATCGAGGCGATCGCAAAGCAAAATGGCATGACAAATTCGCAGTTTAGAAGCTCTATCCAAGCTCAAGGTATGGACTTTTTGGACTTCAAAAACAACCTAGAGCACAAAATGCTTCAAGAAAAACTTTATAAAAGCATAGCTGCTGAGGCTGGTAAAAACATAAACGAGCAAAAAGCAAAGGCGTATTTTGACGCTAATCCTGATAAATTTAAGGTCTTTAGCACCGCTAGAGTCGTAGTTTATAGAGCAAAAGACCCTGAGCTACTTGAGGCTCAAAAGACAAGTCCAAAGCTACTAGACGGCGTGCAAACGCAAGAGGTGAGTTTAGACTATCAAAGCATAGACCCAAGACTTGCTGCGATCATCTCAAGCACAAATAACGGCGACTATACACAGCCTTTGCAAGGACCTGATAGCTTTGATATGTTTTTAGTAAAAGAGAAGATCGGCTCATACACACCAAGCTTTGCTGATGTAAAAGATAACGTTATAAACGAGCTTTACCAAGGCGAGCAAGAAAAATTAATGAGTGATTACTTCGAAAAACTCCGCGCAAAAGCAAAAATTCAAATTCTAAGATAACTCCAAATTTAGCCACTTTGGTGGCTAAATTTCTCTAAAATTTAAATTTAAAATTTATAAGTAAAAACCTGCAAAAGCAGCCAAATTTATTTAAGCTTTTTTAGTGAAAAATTCAACGTAAATAGCGTAGATAAAGCCAAATACTACAACATATGTGGCAAAAGGCGTGATGCCAGCTCCTGAGCTTGCAAGCACGAAGTTGTGGCTTATAGCAGCACCTGCGCCCATGCCTAAAACAAAAAGAGCTGAGCATCAAAGCCAAATTTGTATTGATCTAGCACTAAATTTGTGATGCTTGCAAAAAGAACGATAGAGACTATTCCATAAAACATAGAGAAGTCACGCTCAAAAATTTTACTGATAGCTCCCACTGAGCAAAATTTACTTCTTTGCATAAATGCACCATTTTCGCCAAGCTTTAGACCAAAGATAAGTGCTAGTAAAAGCAAAATAGCAATGATCAGTGGTAAAAACCCTATCGCCTTTGCAGTGTCTTTGCTACTTTTTTGGGCATGATATCATCTAAAATATGGCAAATTCGTAGGTATAACTCGCGCCTAATCCCTGAAATTCGTAGTATATCAGCATGCCAGCTGGACTTACCAGGATGAATATTTTTAGATTTTGCCTACTTACCACGCTTAGTGCTGGGGTTTGGTGTGCTGTTTTGCTTGGAGTTGGCTATTCTCTAGACTCAAACCCTGACAAACAGACGCTTCTAATAATAACGATCACCATTTTAACGGTGGTTGCGGTAATAAGCGCGGTCTATATAATGAAGCAGTTTTACTCTCTGGTAAAAGGTAGCCATTTTTCTTAAAAACTTGTCCTACAAAGACGCCAGCAAACAAGCCAACAACACCAACGATAGCGACTAAATTTAACTATTTGACGACAAATGAGATTAGTAAAAATTTTCTATAAGTTCTTTAAAAACTTCATAAAGTTTATTTACTTCGCTGATGCTGACACGTTCGTTTTTGGCGTGTATGCGATCGTTTATGACACCAAATTCTATCGCATCTACGCCAAACTCAGCAAAGTGCCTAGCATCGCTCGTGCCGCCCTTTGTGTTTAAAAGTGGCGTAACGCTAGTGATCTTTGTGACAGAGGCCATTAAATTTCTTACGATCTTGCTATCTTTGTTGGTTAAAAATCTCTTTGAGCTTTGCTTTATACTAAGCTCGTAACTAAGACCATCTAAAACGCTTCTAAGATAGCTCTCAACGTCATTTACGTCAGTTAAATTTGAGTTTCTAACGTTAAACATTATAGTTAGCTCGCTTGGCGTGACGTTGCAAACTTGCATGCCACCACGAATATCCGTCACCACGATCTTACTTGGGCTAAAAAACTCGCTCCCGCCGTCCATATCGTGATCAGCTATCTTACTTAAAAGTGGGGCTATTAAATTTACTGGATTTACGCATTTTTCTGGGTATGCCACGTGGCCTTGAACGCCCTTTATCACGATCTTGCCATTTATCGAGCCGCGTCTGCCGACCTTTATGCTATCGCCAAATTTCTTATCACAAGTTGGCTCAGCCACGACGCAAAATTTGGGCAGATCCCCTATCTCACGCAGATATTCAAGTGCCAAAGGCGTGCCATAAGTGCCATCGCCCTCTTCGTCACTTGTTAAGATAAGACTTAGCTTGCCATTAAATTTTGCATCTTTAGCAGCACAAACAAAGGCAGCCACGCCACTTTTCATATCCTGCGCGCCTCTTGCGTAGATGTAGCCATCTTTTTCAAGTGGGTTAAATGGCTCACTATCCCAGCCATCTCCTGGAGGCACGACATCGACGTGTCCTGCAAAAGCAAGATGCTCGCCGTCTCCATAAATTTTAGAAAGTATTAAATTTTTAGTGCCGTTTTTTTCTATAAATTTCGCCTCAAAATCAGGCATAAATTTAGCGATAAACTCCAAACTCCCAGCATCTTCTGGCGTGATAGAGCGAAAGCTTAAAAGCTCTTTTAAAAAGCTAACTACCACTAAAACGCCTTTTTAGAAGGAATTCCCAAGTAAAATCCCTGGAATTCGTCGATGCCTATCTCCTTACAGACGTTAAAGATTTCTTTAGAATGAACATACTCTGCGATCGTTTTTATACCAAGATCCTTTGCAAATGCCACGATCGCGCTAGCGATGGCGTATGAGTCTTTATTGATATCGATGTCTTTGATGATAGAGCCATCGATCTTCACGTAGTCTGGCTTGATCTTTATGATATAAGAGAAATTTGAGTAGCCAGAGCCAAAGTCATCGATCGCTATCATAGCGCCCATGCTCTTTGCTCGCTCGATAAAGACTGAGACGCGCTCAGCACTCTTTAGCTCCTCGTCTTCAACTATCTCAAACACTATCCTGCCAGCAACATTGTGCTTGTTTAGTAAATTTAAAACAAGTGCGCTAACGTCGCCATCTATCATATCTCGGCTGCTTAAATTTATAGAAAGAACCAAATTTGGATCTTCAATGAGGTGCTCAAAGCACTTTTTGATGAGCTGTTTTTCAAGGTCTGCGTAACGCTTGATACGCTTTGAGATATCTAAAAATACACTTGGCGAGATGACGTCGTCGCGGTCTAAAATTCTTATCAAGCATTCATATTTTATAGGGATCTTTTTCTCGTCAAATATCGGCTGAAAATACGGCACAATGTTATCATTTATTGTAGCGTTTTGGATCAGCTTTGAGCGCTCGATCTGATTTGCGTATTCATCTTTTTGACTTAGTCCTTTAAAGTAGCAAACATAGTCTTTATCAAGCGTTTTGGCTGATTTTAGCGCGATGGTTGCCTTTCTTAAGGTCTGGTCGCTATCAAGCGCAAAGCCTATGGTGTTGTGAATTTCTATATCATCGACCTCTACGCCATTTTCATCTTTTATGCTAAGCATCCTACCTTTAAAGATATCTAGTAAATTTTCAGCAAGCTCTTCGTATCTGTCGATAAAGTCGTTATTATCTTCGACCAAAGCAAATCTGTCCGCCTCGATACAATAAGCCTTCATATTCTCATTTTTGGCAAATTCTTTGATGAGATTTGCCATCTGTTTTAGTATCTGGTCACACACGTATTTGCCGTAGTAGTCGTTCATCTTGCCAAAATCATCGATATCCATAAGTATCACTTTTGGATATTTATACTCGCTCACATCTTTTAAAAGCGCAGCCTTGTTAAAAAGTCCAGTCATCGGATCGATGTATAGCCTCTCTTTTAGTTCAGCGATCTTAATAGTGCTCTCTTCTTTTACTTTTAGATAGTCAAATTTGATGTTTAGATACTTAAATACAAACCAAAGACAGACCGCAAGCCCTAAAAATAGACCGATCGAGCTTAAGATCAAAGTAAGAGCCATATTTTTCATCAGCCACTGAAAATAAAATTCATCGCTAGTGCCAGTTATCCTTTGATCTATATGCGCTTTAAAGCCTAAAATATAGTCGTTTACGGCAACAAACATACATACTTTGGCACTATTTTCTGGCAAAATTTCAGCCTTGAAATAATCCTTTTGAAAATCATGCGAGTAGATATCGCCACAGCTCTTGTCTTCGTAGTCTTTACCAACGAGGCTTTTGTCTGAAGAGGCCTCTATCTTAAAGCCATTTTTACCATTTTCTTTTAGCAAAAAGATATCGCCAACAGCGTTATCGGTTATATAATTTTGAAAATCTATAATATTAAATTTACTTATATTTTTAAGATAATTTACATATTGATGTGTTAGATACTGGGTCTTTTTTTTGAGATCAAAGTTGTTTGTAGAAAGTGCGTTGTTGTATTTATACGAGTAGATCGTTAAATTTTCAGTTACAAAAAACGCAAGAAGCAAAACCACGACCAAAGTGACGGTTTTAACCATACTAAAGTGCTTTTTTTGCGATTCGTCACTTGGCATAAATTTTAAACTTCCTTTCTTAAATTTAAATTTTTCTACTGGATTATATCCAAGCTAAATAAAAATTTTCTTTCATTTTTTAATTAAAAATTTAGCTCAAAGCTTAACGATCTTTGCACCATATCCGCCTTGATTTGCCGGTGCATCGTGAAATTCTTTCACGCTTGGATGCTCTTTTAAGAAATTTTTAACAGCAAAGGCGAGCTTGCCAGTGCCGATGCCGTGAAATACGCTAACCTCATCAAATCCCATAACAAGACTATCTGAGATAAATTTATCAAGCTTAGCTATCGCCTCGTCAGCTCTCATGCCGTGCAGATCAAGCGAGAGCGAGGCCGTTTTTGGCTTATCGACACTTAAACTTACGCCGCCTTTTTTAGGTAAAACCACCTCGTTGCCATTTTTTCTTAAAAGCTCGAGTGGGACGCGCAAATTTATGCCATTTGACTCGATCATCGCGTCATTTTTAGAGATGCTTAAAACCGTGCCTTTTATATTTTCATACTTCACTCTATCGCCTATTTTTAAGCTCTCGCGCTCAGTTTTTTTAGGCTTAACGATGGCAGCTTTCTTTTCATTTGCCACGTTTAGCGCCCTTTGCTTGTCTTTAATATCCTTGAAATTTATAACAGCTTTTGCCGCATTTATCGCGTCAAAATACTCTTTTTCAAGGCGCGAAATAGTCGCATTTAGTTTAATTTCATTTTTCTCTTTTAGCTCTTCTTGCTCTTCAAGCAAGCGCTCCAGTCGCTCCTCTTTTGCCGTGACCTCTTTTATCCCCTCATCAAGCTTAGTTTGTAAATTTAGCGTCTTTGTGATGATCTCGTTTAAATTCTCCTTATCTTCGCCGTAAATTTTCTTTGCCTGCGCCACTAAATTTTGAGATATGCCGTATCTTGCCGCCGTTTCAAAGGCGTAAGACTTGCCGATCGTGCCTTTTAAAAAGTCAAATTTAGGCCTTTGAGCCGTCTCGTCGTAAAGTGCCGCCACTAGCTCAACCTCTGGATTTTTAGCTAGCAACATTGCAAGGCGCTTGTGGTGGGTCGTGATGATCATTTTGATATCTTGAGTGATGAGGCGCTCTATCATGACGCCATACAAGCTTGCAGCCTCCTCAAAATCGGTGCCAAGCTCAATCTCGTCGATACCGATGATGATCGATTTTTTAGTAAAAAGCCTTGCAAAATGCACCATCCTGCCAGCAAAGGTCGAGATGTCGTTTTTCACACTTTGCGGATCTTCTATGATCGCGTCAAATTCTTTAAAAGAGCCGATCATTGAGCGGTTTGCGTCGATACGCATAGGCAGCAGATACTTTGCAAGTAGCGTGGCTGAGATGATTGATTTTAAAAGCATCGACTTACCGCCAGCATTTACGCCGGTTATTAAAAGCACCTTTTTGCTAAAATCCACACTCACGCTCTTTGGGTTTTTTAGCGCTGGGTGGGCAAACTTTTCAAGCTTTATAACGTGCGAGCTATTTGGCAAAACAAACTCATAATCACGTGATCTAGCCAAATTTACACGAGCCTGATATGCGTCAAACTGATCAAAAGCGTTATTTATAAATTTCAAAAAGAGCAGGCTCTTGCTCATCTGCAGGCTAAATTTCTTGCAGTGCTCAAAAATGATCTCCTCTTTTCTATCAAGTAGCTCGCTTTGCTCCTTTTTTAGGCGCTCGGTGCTTGCAGGTGCGACGTAGAAGTAGCCGCCTGAGCTTCTAGCGATCACGGTGCCTTTTAGGGCGTGATTAAAGCCGCCACGCACCAAAAGTGCCTCTTGCGAGTTGATGTAGTGCGTCTGGGTATCTACTAGATAGGGTGTGATGTGCTTTGAGTAGATGAGCTTTTTAAGCTCGGCGTCGATCTGGCGCTTTTTCTCGCTAAAAGCCTGCTTTATCGCAGCAAATCTCTCATCCATGCTATCGCTAAACTCGCCGTTTTCATCAAAGCTGTTTGCCATCTGGCTCATCGCTTCAGGGATTTCTACCTTTGCGATCCACTCGCCAAGCCTGCCTTCAAATTTTTGCTTTTTTAGATATGAAAAATACTTAATAATCTTTGCAAACTCGTAAATTTCGCTGATGTGAAGCACTGCTTGCTTGCTAAGTCTCATAAGCGCATCATCAAGCTCTTTTATCTCATCAGGTGCCTTGAAATCATACTTTGAAAGCTCGTTTATATTTTCAAAGTGGATTTTGCTGTCGCCTTGTAAAAATAGCGGTTTTTGCCTTGCTAAAAAGGAGTTAAATTTATCCAGATACTCGCCCAGATCGAGCTTTGCAAATATATCGTTCATTGCTCGCAGCTCGTTATAGGCACGATAACGCCTGAGAGATCGCTAAATTCTCGCTTTGGCAAAAATGACGCCGTGCCAAATTCGTAGTTAAATTTCTCAGCGCTCACGTTGTATTCGCCACATTTTAGTGTTTTGCCTTGTTTAAAATCGCTAACTAGCTTTGAGATAGCGTCCTCATTTTTTGATAAATTTTGCTCGTAAAAATAGACGCAAACAAGGATCGCTACAAGCACCACGCTAACGAGCGCCTTAACGCCTTTGCTGATCTTTTCATCTTTTATCGCCCAGATCGCTCCAAAAAGTAGCATCACACCGGCGATTATTATCAAATTTCTTACCATTTCACGCCTTTATACTTTGCGATTAGCTCCTTGTAAAGCTCAGCATGAGGCTTGATCTTTTCTAAAATTTCAGCCCTAACCTCGCTGATATCTTGCTTTTCAACCAGCAAGCAAACAGCTAGATATGGGGCATTTGGCAGCATCTCTTTTATCTGGACGCTATTTAGCTTTTGCGACCTTGCAAGGGCTATCAAGATATCTTTTTTGCCTAAATTTATAAGGCTTGAAATTTCATCCTCGCTTAGCTCTTTTTCTTTTATCTCTTTTAAAATTTCATTTTCATCTTGAGGCTTGAAATTGCTTAGATCCATTAATATCCGCCTCTTAACTGCACGCTGATATCGCCCGCTCCAAAGCCAACTACGATGCCGTCACTTAGGCGGTTTTTCACGCCAAATTCATCTGTAAATTCTATCCCCTCTTCAACCCTCTCGACCTTGTCGGTAAAGATCGGGTTATACTCGCTAAATTCGCTCTTCATATCAACTTCGATAGGATTTTCTCCAGCTGCATAAACTGGCAAGATGACAAGCTCATCAACGCCTTTAAAGCACTCTTTAAAGCCAGGTAAATTTGTGCTAAGTCTTGTGTAGCGGTGTGGCTGAAATATCGCTGTGACGCTCTTAATACCTAAAATTTTGGCGTATTCAAAGACTGATTTTAGCGTAGCTTTTATCTCGGTTGGATGGTGTGCGTAGTCGTCTATTAGGACGAAATTTTTATTTGCGCTAAGTATGTCAAAACGCTTTTTGATGCCTTTAAAATTTAATAAATTTTCTCTTATGTCTTTAAGCGGCGTCTCGTGCATCGCAGCAAGAATAGCCAAAGATGCGTCTATGGCGATGTGCTCGCCCATGCCAAAGGCTTCAAATTTGCCTAAATTTTTAAGGTTAAAGCTGGTATATGGCTGATAGTCTCTTACCACCATCGTAAGCTCGGTGATATCACTGCTTGGGTAAAGCCTGATCGCATCAAGCTTAAGCGTGCTCAAAAACTCGTCCTCAGCGTTTATCACTCTAACTTTCGCGCGCTCCAAAAAGCCCTTATAGGCTGCGTAAAATTTAGCTAGATCGTAGTCGTAGTGCTCCATGTGCTCTGGCTCTGCGTTTGTGACGATGGCTAGATATGGGTTTGAGTTTAGAAAGCTTGAGTCGCTCTCGTCGGCTTCAAATACGACGTTGTCGCTTTTGGCATAGCGCATATTTGAGCCAAACTGCTTTGAGATGGCACCGATGATGACTGAGCCCTCGATGAGGCTTGCTAGCATCGCTGAAGTCGTGCTCTTGCCGTGCGCGCCAGCAACTGCAAAAACGCACTTATCTTCAAGCACATAAGGCAAAATTTCTTTTCTTGAAAAGCACTTTATGCCCTTTCTTCTAGCCTCCACTAGCTCGATGTTGTCCTCTTTTATCGCGGCCGAGTAGACCACGAAGTCTTGGTCTTTTATCGCCTCTTTGCAGTGCGGCGTGATGACCTCGATGCCTTCATTTTGAAGTTCAAGCGTCGTTTTGCTCTCTTTGATGTCGCTGCCGCTTATCTTGTGGCCTTTTTCGTGTAAAAATCTAGCGATGGCTGAGATGCCGATGCCGCCGATGCCTATGAAATGGACTTTTCTGATCTCGTTGTTTAGCTCTTGCAAATTTTATCCTTAAGTTTTTCGTGATTTTAACAAAAACTACTAAATTTAAGGCTGAAAAATGGCTTTTATTTGCTTAAGGCAAAGCTTTCATCTATCAGGTCAAAAACGGTTTTTTGTGGGATTTTGGAGTTTAAATTTACGCTTATCCAGTGCTTTTTATTCATGTGATATGCTTTAAAAATTTGCCGCTCATCAACTAGCACCATCGCTAGATCTGGGCTACATTTTAGATTTAAAACCTCGATCACTTCGTCACTTTTAAGGCCAAGCTTGCTAGCGCTTAGCTGCATAAGCAGCGCAAACCACTTCTTGTTATTCTTGTGACGAAAGACGCTAAATTTTGGATATTTTGGGAAAATTTGCTCACCTAAAATGTCAAATTTCTCTTTTATATATTTTTCAATCTCGCTTCGTTTCAAATTTCACTCCGAAATTCCTTTGCAAAAGCACTCATTTTCGTGATCATTGATGACGCCAACGCCTTGTAAAAATGAGTAGATGATCACAGCGCCTACAAATTTAAAGCCACGCTTTTTCATATCTTTCGAGATGCACTCTGAGAGTTCGCTACTTGCTGGCATGTCTTTGGCGCTTTTTATGTCATTTATGACACGCTTGCCATTTGTAAATTTATAGATGTAGTTATAAAACGAGCCAAACTCGGCACAAAGCTTCTAAAAAGCCTTGGCATTTTTTGGCAGAGAGTAAATTTTAAGTCGGTTTTTGATCGCTCTGTCGTCACTTAGAAGGCTTTGAAGCTTTGCCTCATCGTAGCTAGCGATCTTGTTTGCGTCAAAGCCGTCTAAAATTTGAGCAAGCCCAGCTCTTTTTCGTAGCACATAGTCCCAGCTAAGGCCTGCTTGAAAGCCCTCTAAAATGAGCATTTCAAAGAATTTCTTATCATCTTTGACCGCCCTGCCCCGCTCGCAGCCCTGATAGCTCTTGCTAAATTCGCTCTTTTCAGCCCAGGCGCAGCGTTTCACTTCCTACTTCCTAAATTTCGCCTCTATCTGCATAAAGCCCCAAGTGCTTCTAGCCTCGCTAAGCTCCTTTTTGCTAAGCTCATCGATCATCATCTCTTCATTTTTGCCAAGCCTGTTCTTAACCTCGCCAAATGGGCTAATGAGCATCGAGTCGCCGTAAAAACTCCACTGCTCGTCCTCGCTCTTGTGGCTCCCCACGCGATTTACACGAAGCACATAGACGTTGTTTGTAAAGGCTCTAACCTTTAAAAGCTCCTCCCAGCGCGCCTGCGAGAAAAATGTGCAAGCCGTTGGCACAAGCACGATATCGACCTTTTTAGCGCTCATATACGCCCAGCACACGTCAAAATGCGCCTCGAAGCCAAACATGACGCCAACCTTAAATTTATCGTAGGTAAAGATGGGTAAATTTAACTCCTCGCTTGCGTTGCTAAAAAACTTCGCCTCGTTCCAATGCGCGTAAGGCATGAGAATTTGCTGGTCATATAGCTTTACTTGCGTTTGGCTAAATTTAGCTAGGCTCTTATAAATTTCTTTGCCTTTTAAATTTATGATAGGTGCGATGATGTTTAGATCATACTTTTTTGCCATCGCAAAGAGCGCCTCTTTTTTGCGCTCGCTCTGCTCTTTTATGAGGCTTTTTGGCATGCTGGCAAGCTCTTTAAAAAAGCTATTTAGCACGTATTCGCCAAGGACAACCAGCCTTGCGTTTTCGTCCGCGCAAATTTTAAGGTAATAATCAAGCCTAGCCTCGCTTAAAGGCTGCGTTGGTAGCTGAAGGGCGCAAATTTTACTCATCATCCACCTGCTTTATGCTAAGTTTTGCGTTTTCTAAAATTTCTCTTGCCTCGTTTAAGAGCTTTTTGCCCTGCTCGTGCAGCTTTATGCTGTTTTCTAAGCTCACATCATCTTTATTTAGATCGTTTAAAATTTTATCTGCAAGGGCTAATTTCTCTTCAAAACTTTGCTCTTTTTGCTCCATTTTCTATCCTTTTAATATATTTTTTATATATCCATCAAATTTTTCTATCTCGACCAAAAAGGCGTCGTGACCGTAGTTGCTATCTATCTCTACAAAATTTGTCTTTGCGCCTCTGCCCATCTGGCAAAGTGCGTCATAAATTTCTCTCATGCAGCTTGGCGGAAAGAGTAGATCGCCTTTAAATGCGATAAGGTGCAAATTTGCTTTTATCGGCGCAAGGGCGTCTTTTAGGCTATCGTAGTGCCTTGTGCAGTCAAAGATATTCATCATCTTTACGATGTATAGGTAGCTTAGTGGATCAAACCTCTTTGGGAAGTTGTAGCCGTTATACTCCATGTAGCGATCGACCTGAAAATGTCCAAAAAGATCGTAAAGGCCGTCAGTTTCGACGTAGTTGCGTCCAAATTTCTTATCCATGCTATCAGGGCTTAAGAAGCTGATGTGTCCTGCCATCCTGCCATAAGCCATGCCTTTTAGCCCATTTTTTCTTATAAATTCTGCGTCGTATTCGCCATTTTTGAAATTTTCATCATTTAAAATGGCTTCGATGGCTATTTTATTAAATGCTATCGCCCAGGGCTTTGTCTGATAGGTGCTTGCTAGCATTATGATATCTTGTGCAAATTCTGGAAACTCGATAGCGTAGCAAAGTGCCTGCATACCGCCAAGACTACCGCCTATCACAGCTCTTGCTCTTGTGATGCCAAGCTCGCTAAATAGCCTCATCTGCGCCTTTACCACGTCACTTATGGCAAGGACTGGGAAATTTAGCCGATACTCTTTGCCGCTACTTCGATCAACGCTTAACGGCGAGGTCGAGCCAAAGCACGAGCCTAAGATATTTACGCAAATAACGTAAAATTTATCCGTATCGACTGCTTTTTTGCTGCCTATTAGCCCGTCCCACCAGCCAGCTTTCTCATCGCCTGCGTATGTGCCAGCAGCGTGGTGTGAGCCAGTTAGGGCGTGGCAGATGACGATAACGTTGCTTTTATCAGCATTTAGCGTGCCGTAAGTCTCATAAATAAGCTTGAAATTTGATAGCATACGGCCACTCTCAAGATAGAGTGGCTCGTTAAATTTAATAGTTCTAGTTTGCAGGTCTAACACTAATTAACTTTGTAGTTTGGTGCCTCGTGAGTGATAACTACGTCGTGGACGTGGCTCTCTTTTAGTCCTGCGCTTGTTATCTCGACAAATTCAGCTCTTTCTTGAAGAGTCGGGATATCTTTTGCACCAACATAGCCCATAGCGCTTCTTAGGCCGCCTATTAGCTGATGGATCACATCTTTTATGCTGCCAGCAAATGGCACACGGCCTTCGATGCCTTCAGGTACAAGCTTGTCTTGAGCGGTGCCCTCTTGGAAGTAGCGATCCGAGCTGCCCTTTGTCATAGCGCCTATTGAGCCCATGCCGCGATATACTTTGTACTGGCGACCTTGGAATGTTATAAGCTCGCCCGGGCTTTCCTCGCAACCTGCAAGCAAGCTTCCCGCCATAACGCAAGCTGCACCTGCCGCAAGAGCTTTTGCCACGTCGCCTGAGTATTTTAAACCGCCATCTGCGATAACTGGGATGCCATATTTCGCTGCTTCGCTTGCGCAGTCGTCAATCGCTGAAATTTGAGGCACGCCAACGCCAGCAACGATCCTTGTGGTACAAATAGAACCTGGTCCGATGCCCACTTTTATGCCGTCTGCGCCTGCTTCTGCTAGGTCTTTTACGGCTGCTGGGTTTGCGATATTGCCAGCTACAACATCGACATTAAAATTTGCTTTTACCTCTTTTAAAGTGTCGATGATGCCCTTTGAGTGGCCGTGAGCTGAGTCGATGACGATGACATCTACGCCAGCATCAACAAGTGCTTTGGCGCGCTCTATCTGACCAACGCCAATAGCCGCAGCCACGCGAAGTCTGCCGTAGCTATCTTTGTTTGCGTTTGGATACTCTTTGCGTTTTTTTAGATCTTTTATGGTGATAAGTCCGTCAAGTCTGCCGTCTTTATCGACGATAGGTAGCTTCTCAACCCTGTTTTGAGAGAAAATTTTCTCCGCATCATCAAGCGTGCAGCCCTTTGGTGCAGTGATAAGTGGCGCTTTTGTCATGCGGTCTTTTACCAAAGTGCTCATATTTGTTTCAAATCTCAAGTCGCGGTTTGTTAAAATGCCTATTAGTTTGCGGTCTTTGTCGATGACTGGAACGCCTGAAATATGAAGATCTGACATAAGGCTTAGAGCTTCAGCCACGGTCGCTTCTGGATTTATAAAGATAGGATCGATGATGACGCCACTTTCGCTTTTTTTGACGCGTTTGACCTCTTTTGCTTGGCTTTCGACGTCCATATTTTTGTGAATGACACCGATACCACCGAGCCTTGCCATCATGATAGCAGTTCTATGCTCAGTCACCGTATCCATCGCAGCAGAGACGATCGGGATATTTAGCGTGACATTTTTGCTGATCCTGGTTTTTACATCAACTTGCTTTGGCAAAATTTCAGAGTATTGCGGCACAAGAAGCACATCCTCAAATGTTAAAGCTCTCTTTACTATCTTCATATTTTTATCCTTTTATTAAATTTTCTAGGCTCTTGGCACCATTTATCAAGGTCTGTTCGTCCCACGCTTTTGCGATGAGCTGGGCGCTCACATTTAAATTTTGATCATCTTTGCCAACTGGCACAGAGATAGCTGGTAGGCCTGCTAAATTTACGCTGATCGTGTAGATGTCGCTTAGATAGGCTTGAAGCGGATCGCTGTGTGCTCCAAATTTATAAGCTGTGCTTGGGGCAACTGGCATGAAGATGAGATCATTTTCTTCTAAAATTTTCTCGTACTGAGCTTTTATATGTGCTCTTGCTTTTTGCGCTTTGATGTAGTAAGCATCGTAGTATCCGCTACTTAGTACAAATGTACCAAGCAAAATTCTTCTTTTTACCTCTTCGCCAAAGCCTTCTGAGCGTGAATTTACATATAGCTCTTTTAAATTTCTAGCATCTGCGCGTCTGCCGTATCTTACACCATCGTAGCGGCTTAAATTTGCGCTTGCCTCTGCGGTTGCGATGATGTAGTAGGCTGCGACGTCATATTTTGAGTCTTCAAAATTTGTGTAAGTTACGCTGTGGCCGTGTGATTTTAGTTTTTCTATGGCTAAATTTAAAGCAGCTTTTGTCTGCTCGCTTGCGTTTTCGACGTAGTTTTTAACAACGCAAATTTTTAGCTTTTTGTTGCCGTCTATCTTGTCGCTCACGCTCACAAACGGCACATCTGCGCTCGTGCTATCTTTTGGGTCATGTCCAGCGATCGCGTCATATAAAATGGCTGCGTCTTCTACGTTTTGCGCGATAGGTCCTATCTGATCAAGACTGCTAGAATACGCGCCAAGGCCATATCTGCTCACTCTGCCGTAAGTTGGCTTAAGCCCTACGCATCCGCAAAATGCCGCTGGTTGGCGGATCGAGCCACCAGTGTCGCTACCAAGTGCGGCTACTGCAAGGCCAGCTGCGACTGCTGCTGCTGAGCCACCGCTACTGCCACCTGGGACGTGAGCGTGATTTAGCGGGTTTAGTGTTTTGCCATAAAATGAGCTCTCAGTTGTGCTTCCCATCGCAAATTCGTCCATATTTGTGCGACCAAATGGAGCTAAATTTTTGCCAAGTAGCTTCTCAATGACGGTTGCATTATATGGTGCTACGTAGCCTTGTAAAATTTTAGAAGCGCACGTGACGCTCCAGCCTTTTACTTGGATGTTGTCTTTTATAGCGATAGGCACGCCCTCGCCTAGTTTTGCGATCTCTAAATTTGCTAGCTGCTCGACATAAGCGCCAAGCTCTTTTTCTTTTATGATCTTCGCCTCAAGCTCGGCTCTTAAATTTTTTATCTCTTCAGCTGAAAATTTCAAAGCTTCTTTTAAAGTTACCACTATTTTTATCCTTTAAATTTATTAACCAAAAATATGCCAAACAAGCTAACAACGACCACCGCAGAGATCGTTGCGACTATGATAGTTGCACTTACTGGCTCACTTAGCACTTATGACCTCTTCACATCTTGGGCATAGCGCATCTTCTTTGCTAGCGTTAAATTTCCAGCATCTTGGGCATTTGTGAAGGTTGCTTGCTATGATCTTAAATTTATCGCCCTCAAGCTCAAACTCAGCTAGTGGCTCGCTGTCATCATAAGCTCTAACTGAGCTTACCATGTAAAGATCGGCCACTTCGCGCTCGTCGTAGCTTGTGATGTTGTGGCTTGTGGTCTCTAGGCTTAGCTCTAGGGTTGATTTTATCTTTTTATCCTTTTTAAGAACATCCACGATCTCGTTAAATTTCTCCCTGCTGGCAAAAAGCAGCTCATCTTCAAAACTAAGGTCAAAAATGATTGGCTCATAGACTAGATCAAACGCGTCTTTTGCCTCGCCTTTGACGATCTTTGGAGCGTAGTCCATCACCTCATCAACTGTGTAAGTAAGCGTTGGAGCGATGAGTGGCAAAAGTGCCTTTGTGATGATAGCCATCGCACTTTGAGCTGATCTTCTTCTTGGGGCGTCTTTTGCGTCGCAGTAAAGTCTATCTTTGCAAACGTCAAGATAGACGCCGCTAAGATCGGCTGATAAGAAATTTAAAAGGATGTTAAAGCCCTTTGAAAAGTCGTAGTTTCTAAAGCAAGCGCTCGCCTCGTCAAAGACCTTTTTAGCGCGTGCTAATATCCACTTATCAAGAATGTTAAACTCTGTATTTAAGCTCTCAAGGTCATTTACGTTTGCTAGTAAAAAGCGTATAGTGTTGCGGATTTTGCGGTATTGCTCGCTTATTTGCTTTAGTATATCTTCGCTTATTTTTAGGTCGCTTGAGTAATCGCTCATACCAACCCAAAGGCGCAAAATTTCCACGCCGTGAGTTTTGGCTACATCTTGTGGAGCGATGACGTTGCCCTTGCTCTTACTCATCTTCTCGCCCTTAGCATCGACAGTAAAGCCGTGAGTTAGTATGCTCTCATAAGGTGCGTGAGAATTTATAGCTGTGCTTACTAGAAGCGAGCTTTGAAACCAGCCGCGGTGCTGGTCTGAGCCCTCAAGATACATGCTTGCAGGGTATTTGCCAGCGTCGTAGTTGTCGCTTTGCAAGACCGCATGCCATGTCGAGCCGCTATCAAACCAAACGTCAAGGATGTCCATCACTTTTTCTAAATTTTCAGCCTTGTATTTTGTGCCTTTTGGTAAAAGCTCGTCTATGCTTAGCGCCCACCACGCATCAGCGCCTTTTTCTTTAAAGATAGCCACGATGTGGTCCAAAATTTCACTATCAAATATAACTTCTTTTGTCGCTTTATCTCTGAAAAACGCGATCGGCACGCCCCAGTCACGCTGACGAGAGATACACCAGTCTGGGCGATTTTCTATCATCGAGCCTATTCTTTTTATACCAACGCTTGGGTAGAATTTAACCTTTTCAAGCTCTTTTAGCGCTGTTTGTCTAAGCGTTTTGCCGCCTAGTTTAGCCTCGTCCATAGCTATAAACCACTGCTTTGTGGCTCTATAAATGACAGGCTTATGCGTCCTCCAGCAAAATGGATAAGAGTGCCTAAATTTAGATACGCTAAGTAAGCTTTTGCCAAGTAGCTCTAAAATTTTCTCATTTGCTTTAAAGATGTGCATACCGACAAACTCATCTACCACGTCGCTTCTAAATAGTCCGTGATGTTTTATGCTCTCATCGTAGCAGCCACCATCATCAACTGGCATCAAAATTTCGCTAAAGCCATATTTCAAACAGACGTAGTAGTCGTCCTCGCCGTGTCCTGGAGCTGTATGAACAAGTCCAGTACCTCCATCCATCATGACGTGATCGCCTAGTAAAAATTTAGACTTTCTGCTGTTTAGTGGATTTATCGCGTGGGCGTTTTCAAGTAGGCTTGATTTGAACTCTTTTTTGATCTCGCCTTTGCTTAGGCCGCTTTGCACAACGCTTTCAAGTAGTGGCTTTGCAAATATCAAATTTTCAGCCGTTAGCACATAAATTTCATCTGGTTTTAGGCTTATGGCTTGATTTGCTGGGAGTGTCCAAGGCGTGGTTGTCCAGATGACAGCGCTTGCCTCTTTTACGCCAAGCTTTTCTAGCGCGTCGCCATCAAGCTCAAATGCTACGTAAATAGAGTAGTCCTCTTTCTCCTCGTACTCGACCTCAGCTTCAGCTAGCGCCGATCTAGCCGCCCAGCTCCAATAAACTGGCTTGCTTCTTTCTATCAAAAGGCCCTTTTTAGCGATCTCGCAAAGTGCTTTGTAGATGTCAGCCTCAAATTCAAATTTCATCGTCATGTATGGATTTTCAAAGTCGCCGATGATGCCAAGAGTTTTAAACTCATCGCGCTGGATATCTATAAATTCTCTCGCGTGCTGCCTACAAAGCTCCCTGATCTCGACCTTGCTAAGATCTTTTTTCTTATCGCCAAGCTTAACTTCGACTTGCTGCTCGATAGGCAAGCCGTGGCAGTCCCAGCCTGGCACGTAGCGGACATTTTCGCCGTAAAAATAGTGCGTTTTTGTGATGATATCTTTTAAAATTTTATTTAACGCGTGGCCGATGTGTAGGTGGCCGTTTGCATACGGAGGGCCGTCGTGGATGTTGAAGCTTTTAGCCGCATTTTGGCGGTTTTTCTTCATTTTTTCATAAACCTTGCGCTCTTCGTACCATGATTTTAGTCTTTGTGGTTCATTTTGTGGGAGATTTCCGCGCATCGGGAAATTTGTCTCTGGGAGTAAAAGTGTCTCTTTGTAGTCCATTTTTTACCTTGATTTTAAAATTTGCTAATTTTACACCTGTGCTGGTTAAATCACACTGAAAAATAGTATAATGAGGCAAAAAAAGGAGCTTAAAAATGAGACAAAGTATCTTGATAATAGGCGAAGATCTTGAGATAAATAGAGAATTTCTAAACTACATTTTTCAAAGTTACGAGGATCATTTTGGCGAGCTTGGAGTGGTCAGTTTTGCTCCAAAAAACAGCAAAGAGCTACCTTTTATCATCGAAAATTTATCAAAAGATTACGACTTTGTAAGCATTTTTGGCTCAGATGAAAATTTTGCTATCGCCGCAAAGATCGTAGCGACGCTAACAGGGGGCTCACTCGAGCTAAAAGATAGCACGACACTTGCACTTAAAGATAGCTTAGACTACTCTAAAAATAGCTTTTTAGCCAGCCTAAATAACGCCCAGATAAATCTCATAAAAGCTAATCCAAATGAAGAGCTAGGCGAGTTTTTAGTCGAGTACGAGCCTGATTTTAGCTACTTTCATCTAATAGACATCGACGCAGATAGCGCGAAGATCCTTATGCTGCCACTAGCTAAAACTTACGAGGTCGATATAACCCTTGCGCAGATCCTGCCAAATTTGATACTAGTAAGAGCAAAAAGCAATAAATTTGGCCAGATAGAGAGCTTTTTGCAAGGGGTAAAAACGCTATTTTCTCAAAAATTTATCCCACAAAAAGATGTGATCAAATTTGTAGCAAAAAAGCTCATGCAAAAGGGGCTTAAAATTTCATTTGCCGAGTCTTGCACGGCTGGGCTTGCGGCGGCTAAATTTGCAAGATATGGTGGCATCTCAGCTAGCTTTGATGGCTCACTAGTAACCTATGCAAATCACATAAAGCACGAGTGGCTGGGCGTTGAGGATGAGATTTTAGATACTTACGGAGCCGTGAGCGAGCCTTGCGTAAAAGCAATGGTAAAAGGCACGCTAAGCACGACAAATGCGGACTTTGCGCTTGCTATTAGCGGCATAGCAGGACCAGGTGGAGGCACAGCTAGCAAGCCAGTTGGCACGGTATATGTCGCAGCTGGCGATAGAAACGGCAACATCGAGGTTGAAAGACTGCTTTTAAAAGGGGAGCGCAACTACGTGAGAGAGCAAAGCGTGCTAAGCGCCTATCTATGCCTACTTCGCCTAAAAAGCGAGATATTTTTCGCGTAAAATTTATCTTTTTAAAAATTGCACTAAATTTAACGGTGACATTCGCAATAAAATATCAAAAATAAAAGGCCAAATTTAGGAGGCTAAAGATGTTTAAAAAGATATTGTTTCTCGCCATTGGCGCGTTATTTGCATTTGGTGCTGAGGCATAGGTGGGCGAGATAAAAGCAAGTGACTCGCCCTTTGGTTACGCTAGCGTTGGAGCAGAGCAAAATTTTGGCGGATACGCCGGCAAAGAGAGTAAAGAGGTCACCGTAAAAGAGAGACAAGAACTCGTAAAATACGCTCAAATGGGTGGTTACGTCATCTACATAGATGGACTCATAGACCTTAGCGAAGGCAAGATCCCGCAAAATGGCAATAGCGATGGGCTGGATAAATTTATAAGTGAGATTAGTGGTGGTGAGTTTAGCTCTTATACCAAATTTATGCAGGCTTATGGCGCTTCGTGCCGTGCATTTTTAGATGATTCGCAAGATCCAAAGCTAGCAGCGCTTCGCAAAAATTTAGCCAGCGAGTACAAAAAGCTCATCGTAGTGCCAGTAGCTAGCAATACCACGATAATCGGCCTAGGCGAAAACTCAGGCATAAAAGGTGGCTCACTTTTGCTAAAAAATGTCCAAAATATCGCAATCCGCAACATGAATATCCTAGATGCTTTTGATCCATTTCCAGATGTACAAAAAAATGATGGCTTTAACGCGCAATATGACGGCGTTAGTATAGATTCAAGTAAAAACATCTGGGTAGATCACTGCCATTTTAAGGATACTGTTGAGCTTAGCCATGTGCATTTAGCAGGCGGAGAGCTTACTAAATGGCAAACTTACGACGGACTATGCGACATCAAGGGGGATAGTGCGGCTATCACGATCTCGCATAACATCTTTGAAAATCACGACAAAACGATGCTAATAGGCTCAAGAGACTCGGACGGCAGCAGCGAAACAAGGACTATAACGGTCGCTCATAACATTTTTGACAACTGCGCGCAACGCCTACCTATGGCACGCAATGTAAAGGTGCACGTCTATAACAACTTTTACGACTCAAAAGATGGCTTTTATGACCAAAAATATGCTATTGGAGTGCGCTTTGGCTCGCTAATATACGCTCAAAACAACTACTTTACAAATGGCGTCAAGATAAGCTACAAATGCAACAAAGGCACCATTTTTGAAAGCGGCAACATAGACCTTTCTAAAAAAGGCAGCGTTTGCGAAAAGCTAGACAAACCACCATTTGAGCCTCCATATAAATTTGAACTCCTCGAAGCTTCAAACGTCCAAAACGAAGTAAATAAAAACGCAGGAACAGGCAAACTAGCCGTCATAAAATAATATCACCAAAGCCCCGAGCTAGCCAAAACGCTTGGGGCGTGAAAACAAAGCTAAATTTTTATATTTTTACAAGCCAAAACGCTAGCGCATAGCCCATATATCAGCACGCAAAGGCTAACGCTTAGCCCAAAGACGCTAAGAGCGGCGGTCTGGCTAAAAGAGAGCGTAAAAAACGAGATAAAACTCGTGATAAATGCGCAAAATATCCCATAAATTCGCTCTTTTTCGCTAAGGCTCTCATTTAGCGCAAATATCATGTAGTCAATCCCCACAGCGCTTGCAAGGATGAGCCCAAAGACGCCAAAGATGCTTAAATTTACGCCAAAAACGGCAAAGATAAAGAGCGTAAGAAGCACGCCAAAGATGATGACACCCATCACAAGTGCCGATATAAGCGCACTAAAATAAAACCAAAGCAGTAAAAACGCGACCACAAGCGCTGCTATTTTTAGCTTTAGTGCAAGCTCTTTTGCCTGAGTTAGGCTCTCATTTAGCGAGCTAGCGAAATTTAGACTAAAAGCGTTGTGGCGCTCTAGCAGCTCATCACTTGCTATCCCTTTTACAAAGCCACTCGAGTAAGCCACACTTGCATTTTCATCAAGCATAAATTTTTTAAAATCCTTCATCGATTTTAGAGCTAAAATTTCACTCACGCTAAGCTCTTTTTCGCTCAAAACCTTTAAAATTTCACTTCGCACTTCATCTTTGCTAAAGCCAAATTTCTCATAAATCGCGTAAATTTGCTCATCATCAAGCGCCTTTTTAAAGGCCTCTTTTAGCTCACTCTGCTCACTTTTACTTAAAAACATATCGCTAAGCGAGCTCTCATCTTTTATCAAATTTCTATTTTTTAGCTCATCTAAAAGGCTCTTTTCATCAGCCAAAATGTCGCCATTAGATCTTGTCACTATCATCGTGTTTTGGTTGTTGCCAGTTAGGCTTAAGATATAAGAAGAGTCCGCTAGCAGGCTCTTTGGCATATTTGAGTAGTCTTTTACGTTTTCGCTTTTTGATAAATTTTTAAGATCAAAAACAAGAAAAATAGCTAGCAAAATAAGTGAGATAGTTAGAAATTTAACCCCCAAATGCCTTGCAGCCACGTCTGAGAGATCACAAAATTTAGTTAAAAACGCATCAAAGAGCTTTGATCTATAAAATTTCACCCCTTCAAAGACTAAAGGCATGAAAAAGTAGCTAGCTAAAAACGCAGCAACTAGTGCAAATGCCGAAAATAGCGCCACCTCTTTAAGCAGCCTAAGATCAGAAAAAGTAAAAGCCAGATAGCCACTAAGCGTGATAAGCAGGCCTAGCAAGAAAATTTTTAGCATATTTTTTATGCTGCTAGCCCTGATCGCTTCGCCCTCGTTTTTGCTAAGCCAGTGCAAGACGTAGTCAAACATAAGGCCAATGAGGCTAGTGCTTATTAAAATAGTAAGGATATTTAGCTCATTTAGACAGAGCAAAGTGCCTGCAAATGCCACGCTAAAGCCAAATGCGGCGATAAATATCACATAAAAAATTCGCAAATTTCTAAAAGCAAGCATCAAAAATATAGCGGTTAGGCTTAGCGAAACCACGCTCATATAAAGGCTCTCGTTCTCGTTTTTTTGCTTTGAAAATGCCTGATAAAGCGCACTTGAATGCACAAAAAGCTCGTTTTGCCCAACTTTTAGCGCATTTAGCTCGTTATAAAAATTTATTAGTCCCTCGCTCGAAGCCCCTTTTTTTAGCTCGCCTTTTAGCAAGAAAAAGCTCTTTGCACCGTCCTTTACCTCAAGCATGAGATCTGTTAAATTTAAGCTCACATTGCCATTTTTTGCGCTAAAGCCGCTACTTAGCGAGAAAAAATCATCGCTTACATTTAAAAGCCTAAAGCTAAAGCTGTTAAAAATTTCCTCCACTCGATTTTTGAAAAATGCGTTTTTATCGCTTTTTAAAAGCTCTAAATCAGCCCTACCTAAAAGCGCGATCTTTGAGCGGTTGATGTCACTTTTTATATCATTTAAATTTACGTCGATGTTCGACTCAAAGCTCTTAAAAAGCGAGCTTTTAAGCGCTAGGCTTTGGACGTTTTTGGCTAGCTCTTTGGAATTTACAAGTACCAAAAAATTTGACGCCATCTCATCTTGCACCTCTTTTAGCACCTCTGACTCTTTGGCGTCTTTGAAATTTATCAGTGAAAATATATCAGTTTGGACGTTTTTTAGGCTCGCAAGCGAATATCCAAGCGAGGCTAAAAAAACAAAGATAAAAGCCAAAATCGTGGCTAGTTTTTTCATTTTATACTAAACTCATTTAGCGTTTTATCGCCGCTTACCTCGTCAAGCTCGATTCTTTTTACCGCCTTGTCGCCACTTATCTTTATAGTTTTAAAAATTTGTTTAAAGAGTAAATTTTTAGGGCTTAGCTCTATGCTCCACTCTTTTAGGCTGCCGCTTGTTTTTATATCAAATTCTTTTTTAAGCTCGTTCTCATCAAGGCTGATAATGGCCAAAAAGAGCTTTTCGTCAAAATTTGCGCTCGTCTTTTCAAGCTTGCCATTTTCGTTTTTGAAAATGCCATCTTTGTTTATAAAAACCTTTGAAGTAACAGGCTCAAGCGTATCCCAGTAAAGACCGCCATTTCCGAGCCTAAACTCGCCCGTGCTTTTTATGCTTTTGTTAAAGCCAGCCAGACTCTTTGTCTGCGTGAAATTCCCGCTTACCCCATCTGTTTTTACTATATTTTTAAGCTCACCCAGCTCGTAGCCAAAGCAAGATATAAAAATAGCTAAAAAAAGAGCTATTTTTCTCATATTTTCTCCTTTTCATTGTAGGCTTTAAGCGCCTTTTTTAGGGCCTCTGGCATCTCAAAGCAAGTTTGCAAGCTCTTCATCTCAATGACAGCTTGCGCGGTATTTGCCTCGCTTAGTTTTTCGCCCTTTTCATTTTCTATAAGGTAGTGAAATTTCAAAAAAGTTTCGCACTCACTAAGTGTCGTCGTTACCTTTATGACGTCGTTAAAAAAGGCTGGGCGCACGTACTTTACGTCAAGCTTTACGATAGGAAAAGCAAAGCCATCTTTTTTCATGGCGATGTAGTTGTATCCTAGCTTATCAAGTAGCTCGCAGCGCGCCATTTCTAGGTACTTGACGTAGTTGCCGTGCCACATCACCTCCATGCTATCAACGTCAAAAAACGCCACTTTAAACGTACTAACGTGTGAAATTTTCACTCTTATCTCCAAAAATCAAAAAAGTTAAACCACTGCGACGGGCTCTTGCACGCTCTTTCTTCAAGCTGCCTTACATAGCTTTGCACGTATGACAGGACGCTTGCCTTGCGGTCGCGACCTAGTTTTATCTCATCAGCGATATCGCTTAGTTCGATGTCAAATTTATCGCCCTTTTTTATGCACCAAAGTGCGCTCATTTTTACTCCCAAAATCCCAGCTAACAGGTATGGGCCGTAGTTAAATTTAGCCTCCTTGCCAAGAAAGCTAAGCCTTATAAATTTATCCCCATTAAGCGGTGTCCTATCGCCCATTATGCCGATATTTACTCCATCTTCAACCGCCTCTTTTAGCTCAAGCATAGCAGCCGCGTCGAGCTTTTCAACGCTTATTAGTTTGATCTGCCCCTTGCTGATCTGCTCTAAAATTTTATAAAAATTCTCACTTCCCTTGCTATAAACCAAGATGATCATGCGAAAATTTGGCGATCTAAGCGAGAGTGCCTTGCAAATTTCTACATTTCCAAGATGGCTTGTAAGCACGATCCTACCACGCTTTGAAGCTTCAAACTCATCTTTGATGCTGTTAAATTTACTAAGCTCTAGCTCGCTTTCAAGCACGCCATTTTGCCAGATGCGAAATTTATCACATATTGCTATGCCAAAGTCATAAAAGTTACTAAAAACGCCAGTTGCCGGCTTTTTACCGCTAAATTTCTCTACGTTTAAAAGAAATTCTCTTATATTTTCTCTCTCAACTTTTGAAAAGAGATAGTAAAAGCAAACGACGATGATAACGATAGGTTTTATGAGAAATATAGGCAAATTTCTAGTTAAAAATAGGCTAACTCTAAGAAAAAATTCATTCGATCTCTCGCCCTTTTGCCACCATGCGTATTTTTGTCCTTTAAAGGCTTTGCCAAGCAAAAATGGCGCTAAAGTAAAAAAATATCTTGCGTGCATGAGGCTTATTAGCGCGTTGTCTTTTAGCATTTTAAAGTGCGAAACGCCGCCAGCTTCGTAGCTCACTTTTAGCGCTATCCACTTGATCTCTACGCCAGACCTCACCGCATTTACCAAGATCTCCATGTCAAATTCCATCCTATTTGAGCTACTTTGGAGGGTCGCACTCTCAAGCTCTTTTAGAGGATAAATTCTAAAGCCACACATCGCGTCTTTGATGTCAAAATTTAAAGAGTTGATCTTGACCCAAAAATTTGTGATCTTTCTGCCATAAAACCTCGACTTTGGCGCGTCTTCGCCGTAAATTGGATCAGCCATTATTAGATCACTTGGATATCTTTTGCTAAGCTCTAAAAACTCCGCTACCTCGCTTATGTCGTGCTGAAAGTCAGCATCGATCTGAAATGCATGTGTGTAGCCGTTTTGCAAAGCGTGTTTAAAGCCGTCTTTTAGCGCAGCTCCCTTGCCGCCATTTTGCGCTCTTGTTAAAATTTCTACACCAAATTCGCTCAAATTTAGCAAAGCTTTTTTTGAAGCTTCATCTGAGCCATCATCGACTATCAAAATGTGTAGATCATATCTTGCAAGCGCTTCGCAAAGGGCTTTTATCTTTTCTGGATGGTTGTAAAATGGTATGAGAAAAAGCGTCTTCATAAGCCCATCTTTATCCTGCCAACAGCACTTCTAGAGCCGTTACAAAATATCTCAAAATATACCTTCTCATCTCTTTGCGAAATTTCTATACAAAGCTCGTCATTTGGCCTTACAAATTTTAAAAATTTCAAATTCTCTACCACGCATTGATCGCCTATTTCTGCGCCAATCTCTCTTGCAAATTTAAACACAAAATCAAGCTGCACAAAGCCAGGCAAAAGCGGTAAATTTGGAAAATGCTCCATAAAAATGCCAAGCGCAGGGCTAAGCTTTGTCTTAAATTTATAAACGCCATCCTCGCTACTTTTCTCCCAAGAAAGCTCTTCATTTTTTTCTAAAAGAGCTTTAAAATTTGCCTTTAAAAACTTGCCCTGAGCGTTTTTGCAAAGCGAACTAACGATCTTAAAATACCTAACGCTATTTTTAAACTCAGGCCTTAAAAGCTCATTTAGCCTTGCGACAACGCCCTTTTTGCCGCTATCTCTAAAGAGCTTCACACCCTCTTGGCTAAGCTCCAAAAGCGCAGCTAGACGTTTAAATTTAGGATGCGTGTCGCAGTAGCAGTCTTTTAAAAGGCCGCTTTCAAACATCTTATTTTCGATACTTATTAGATTGACCCTTTTGTCGTTTAGCTTAACGATCCTATCG
Source organism: Campylobacter concisus (assembly GCA_018371535.1). Lineage (GTDB taxonomy): Bacteria > Campylobacterota > Campylobacteria > Campylobacterales > Campylobacteraceae > Campylobacter_A > Campylobacter_A concisus_BO. The sequence continues at coordinate 12,175 of JAHAKU010000009.1, read as the reverse complement.
ATCCTGCCCTTTAGCGTGAGCCTGCTACCATCTATCTGCGCCCAGTCGCTAGTTTGGAAAAACTCGCACCAAGGCGAGCTCACATTTAACGCCTCGTCCTCGCTAAGAGCCGCTTTTACCTTGCTAAAAAGCAAGAGTTCATCGCCTAAATTTCTAGCCACTGCGCCAGTTTCGGTGCTGCCGTAGATGTCGATGATACGAGTTTTGCTTAGTTTTGCTATGCTGGCTCTTAGCTCGCTCTTTAGCGCTGAGCCTGCGCATATGATGTTTTTTAGCCCTGAAATTTCAGCTGCTCTTGGGCTAGAAACTAGCGTTTGAAGCAGGACTGGGCTTGTTACAAAGCTTAAATTTGTAAGGTCAAGCTCAAAGATCGCTTCTGGGTAGTTTAGCTCCTTGCTAACGGCTTTTGCGCCAGAGATGAGTGGCAAAAAGACTTTAAACGTAAGGCCAAACATATGCTGGTGCGAGACGCTAGCAAAAAATTTATCCCCCTTATTAAATCCAAGCTCATCTTTTAAAAATAGCCCCTCATCTATCATCGCGCCAAGTTTTTTTGGGATATTTTTGCTATTTCCTGTCGAGCCTGAGGTCTGAAGGAAAAATGTAGAATTTTGATCAAATTTTAGCTCCATGCTCTTACTAAAGTCTAAAAAATCACCAAAATTTTCATCATTAATGACAAATTTATCACCGCTATATATCGGCTTTGCAAGCAAGATAGGTTTTACACCGATAGCAAGTGCTCCAAAAAAAGCGGCGCAAAAGTCAAAGCTCTCGTTTAGATAAATTTCTACCTCGCTTAAATTTTTCTCTTTTAAATTTGCCCCAAAGGTAGCCGCGTACTCGTAAATATCCTTGTTAATGTCCACAAATTTAAATGCCTTTAGGCTCTTTTCAAAATCCATTTTCCCTCTTTAAAATAAAAATTTTACGATATAAAATTTCGCCAAAAAACAAAACTCCCATCAAGATATAAGATACAAATGAGCAGTAAATGCTCCAGTAAATTTTATCCTCAAACTGCGCCAAAACAAAGGCGAGAACTGCGTTAAAAACGAAAAACCAGCACCAAATTTTAGTTAGCTCTCTTGTGTAGCTAACGACCTTTTCATCTATGTTTTTCTCTTTTAGCCTAGCAAGCCTAGTTATCACCGCCTCGCCCTTTAAACTGTAAAAAAATACCGCCAAAAAGCCAAGACTTACGATACTTGGGTATAAAAGCGCTAAATTTACACTTCTAAAAATAGTGCAGATGGCAAAAAATAGCCCAGCCGCTAAGCAAACCTGCCTTGTTTTAGCGCTTTCAAAATACGCCCTCGCCCACCAAAGAGCGAATAGCACGCAAAAGATAAAAGCGGCATTTTCCTGCCAAAAAAATAGCACCAAAGGATAGGCGATGCTTGCTAAAACTAGCGCTACTTTTACTATCTTATGCTTCAAATTTCTTTGCTACGGCTTTTACGATATCATCAAGCGTTTTTACGTTTTTAAAGTCCTCTGGCATCAGTCTATAACCAGTTTGGCGCTTGATGTAGTCAATCATATCAATAGCATCTATGCTATCTATCTGCAAGTCCTCATATATCCTAGTTTCAGGCTTTATCTTGCCCTCGTCTATCTCAAAAAGCTCGATCAAAGCCTTCTTTAAAATTTCAAAAATTTCTACTTCGCTCATCGTTATTTCCTATTTTCATAAATGTATTTTGCAAGAGAAGATACACTAAAGAATATATCTTTTAAATTTGCCGTCTTTGAGTCAAGCACGAGGCCATATCTTTTTTGCACAGCAAGCCCAAGCTCTAGTGCATCGACGCTGTCAAGGCCTAGCCCCTCGCTAAAAAGTGGTGCGTTCTCGTCGATATCGCTTGGCTTCATATCCTCTAAATTTAAGCTTGTAATGATCAGCTCTTTTATCTCATTAACTAGTTCTTTCACTAAATTCCTCCTTATAAATTTTACTTATCTCTTCGTGTAGCGCTCTCGCCCTTACGGGGCTTGGCCTATCTTTTAAAAACTCACCAACTTCAAATTTCTTTAGCTCTTTGAAGACGTACTTTATCTTTTCATCTGGCGTTTTGTACCATGGCTCATTTTTTCTAAGGCTTCTTGGAGCCATATTTATACCCACGCAAAGCACGCTAGATGCGCCTTTTATGCCCATATATGCGGCCGCTTTATGAAAGATGATCTCCTCTTTCGTGCGTGTGCCCTCTGGGAAAATGAGCAAATTTTCGCCGCCTTTTAAAACATCTACGCTTTTTTGTAAAAATTCCTCGTTATTTGTGTTTGGTATATAGTTACACGCCCTAATCGCCGCAAACAAAAATATATTTTTGCCAAGCTCGCCCTTTACGATGCAGTTTATCCTTTTAAATCTTGAGACCAAAAAGACCACATCAAGGAGCGAAGGGTGGTTTGCGATGACTAAATTTGAGCTGCCATTTAGATCGTCTAGCTCAAATTTATAGTCCAAATACCCACAAATTTTAGTAACTTTTATAAAAAATCCCCAAGAAACTCTAACAAGATCTCGACATAAATTTTGCACAAATTTAAATTTATTTAGCCCTAAAAGCACGACTGGCACGAGCAACATATCGCCACTTATACAAATGAGCGCAAAAAAGAAAAATAAAAATCCAGTTCTTAAAATTTTAAGGCTCATAGCTAAAATTCCAAGATGAAAAATGGCTACTACTTTGCCACGTTTTTGCCAAATTTGGGTCAAAATTTACGATAAAGTTTTGCAGTAAATTTTCTGAAATTTCTTCTTCTTTTTCCACTCTTTTTAGAGTTAAAACTCTCTTATCTTTTGCCTTTGAGACGACAAGCGCTAGCATAAATGATGGCTTTTTCTCATCAAAATAGCTCTGCGATATCGACTCATGATAGGCAAGGATGAGCACCTTTTCATATCCGTCATTTAGCCTTAAAAACGCAGCTTGCAGCGCATCTTCTACTGGGCTAAATGATGAGATGGCTAGAATTTCATTGTGATTTTTAGCTTCGATGCTTAGAAGCGACGAGATAGCGTTATGCACAGAGAGTGAAAACGACGTTGGCGATACTGGCTCAGCCTTTGCAAGCGCAGTTTCTAGCTCAAAACAGCGATTTATCTCGCCCTCATAAGAGCTAAAAATGACTGGCATGTCGATGCTCTCAAAACTACTAAGCAGGCTAAAAGCGCACTTTGCAGCACTACTTAGCCTCCTTCTTTGCATGGGCAGGATCTTTGCTAGATCAAATTCTTTTTTGTATCTAGCCAGATCCTCGCTGATCTCGCCATAAGCTATAGCGTCATAAAAATCAACTTGAAATTTCATTATTTCGCGATGTCGCCTCTTAGTGTGACGCCAGACATCAAAGAACCGCTGCCGCACTGAAACTGAGTTTTAGAGTTAAATGGCTGTTTTTTGTAATATCCAGTCAAATTTACAACTTTCGTGCCACCCTCTTTTATAGCTCTTTCTTGAAATGACTTTAAAGCAGAGAGAAGTGCGATCTGGCAAGCCTCTTCGTCGCTTTTGTTAAAGCCATTTGTCTTTTTGTTTGACGTTAGATCTCTTACGATCACCTTGCCAGTGTATCCTGTGCCAAAGCTGATGCTAACGTTTGGCAGCAAAAATTCTTTAGCCTTTGGGCCGTTTAAGAAGTCCAGCGAGTGGTACTTCACGTCATCTCTAGCGCTAAGGCTTGAGGCAAATGCCAAAACGGCAACTAATGAAACTAATCTTTTCATTTTCTATCCTTTTTAAAATTTGTTATCTACTCTTTTAAATATCAAAGATGTATTTACACCGCCAAATGCAAAGTTGTTGCTCATCACAAAGTCCGTCTTTATCGGCGTTGGCTCCTTTAAGTAGTTTAGCTTTGCACACTCAGGATCAGTTACGTTTAAATTTATAGTTGGGAAAAATAGCTCTTCTCTCATCATCATTATGCTAGCGATCGCCTCCAGCCCGCCACAAGCGCCAAGCGTGTGACCTAGATAGCTTTTAAGTGAGCTAATGGCGATGTCCTCTCCAAAAAGCTCGTTTGTAGCGATACTTTCAGCTATATCACCATGTTTTGTCGCGGTCGCATGGGCATTTACGTAGCCTATGCTTTTTGGCTCTAGTTTTGCCGCGCGGAGTGCTAGACTCATCGCCGCTTTCATCGTAGCACTTTGTGGTCTAGTGATATGCGTGCCGTCACACGTAGAGCCAAAACCAACGACCTCAGCATAAATTTTAGCTCCTCTTTTTAAGGCGCTCTCTTCGCTTTCAAGCACTAAAAATCCAGCTCCCTCGCCAAGCACCAAGCCATCTCTATCTTTTTCAAACGGCGTTGGTGTCAAATTTGGCGCGTGGTTTTTGACGCTAGTCGCGTAGAGCTTGTCAAAGACGTACGCCTCGCTCACGCAAAGCTCCTCAGCCCCACCAGCTAGCATCATATCTATGCTGCCATTTTTTATGCTCTCATAAGCGTAGCCAATGGCGTGTGAGCCGCTCGTACATGCCGAAGATGTAGGGATGATACGCCCTTTTAGCGAGTAAAATAGCGCGATATTTGCCGCTGTGGTGTGAGGCATCATTTTTATATAAGTATTTGCGTTAAAGCCGCTATCCATGTCCAAAACTAGCTTTGCCATGTCAAGGATAGAGTCCGTGCTACCAGTGCTTGAGCCACTAGCTACGCCCATCCTGCCATCTTGCACGCTTGGGTCTAAATTTGCAGCCTGCAAGCCTTCGCCATTTAGCAAGCCAGCATCTTTTAATGCAAGTCCGGCCGCGTGCACGCTATAAGTTGAGACCTTGCCAAGGCTTCTTAGCTGTTTTCTGTCCCACTCCTGTGGGTGTTTGTAGTCTATGATGGGTGCTGCTAGGCGCGTGTTTAGCTCTTTATAGCCCTCCCACTCGCTCATATATCTCACGGCGTTTTTGCCCTCAAGAAATTTAGCCCTCATCTCCTCCCAGCTGTTACCAAAAGCACTGACTGCGCCGATACCTGTGACAAATACACGCATTAGCAAAGCCCTCCATTTACGCCGATGACCTGCCTTGTGATGTAGCTAGCCTCGTCGCTTAGTAGAAATTTAACAAGTCCTGCTACCTCATCTGCCTCACCAGCTCTTTTTGCAGGTATGGCCTTTAGTACCTCATCTAAAAAGTCGCTATTTAAAATTTCTTCGCTCATATCTGTCTTTATAAGCCCTGGTGCTACGCAGTTTACTGTTATGCCCCTGCTGGCAAGCTCGACTGCAAGGGCTTTGCTAGCTCCTATGATGCCTGCCTTGCTAGCTGAGTAATTCACCTGCCCTCTGTTGCCAATTACCCCTGAAACAGAGCTTAGTGTCACTATCCTAGCTGGCTTTCTAGCCCTTATCATAGGCATTAGCGCTGGTCTTAGGACGTTGTAAAAGCCATTTAAATTTACATCTATCACGTCAAACCACTCTTCGTCGCTTAGCCCCACGAAGGTATTATCCCTTGTTATGCCAGCGTTTAAAACAACGCCGTAATAGACGCCATTTGCCTCCATGTCAGCCTCTATGGCCTCTTTTGCCGCAGCAGTATCAGCCACGTCAAATGTCATAAATTTAGCCCCAAGCTCACTAGCCATCTTTAAAAGCTCATCGCTCTTACTTCTTGCGTGAAGCACCACTTCGTATTCATTAGCAAGGCGCCTAGCGATGCTAGCTCCTATGCCTCTACTTGATCCAGTTATCAATACTCTCTTACTCACTAAGTGCCTTTTTTACAAATTCTTCATCAGGGCTCATCACGTTTAAAACCGCCCTTGCGCCAAGCTCGCCATTTACAAAAAGCTCGCTGTCATACACGCCAAAACCACTCTCATCTTGGATCGAGCACTTTGAGACGATCACTATCTCATCGCCCACTTTAAAATATGGCCTAAAAATTTCAAATTTTCTACTACCAAGCAAAAAGCCAAATATCGCCTTCTCGCCGCGCAGCTCACGCATCTTTGAGTCGTAAATCCCAAGGCTTTGAGCCATCATCTCTATCGCCTTTTGCGTCATAAATTTCCCATCTTCTAAAAATGGATTTTGCTCATTTATCACGCTTCTTACTTTTATGCTCTCGCAAGGGATAAATTCTAAAATTTCATCGATCAAGGTTATGGCGCTACTGTGCGGTAAATAATCACTTATCATCATCTCACTCTTTTAAATATTATCGCGGCGTTATCTCCGCCAAAGGCAAAAGATAGCGACATCGCTGTTTTTACATCAAATTTAGTGCCACTTTTTACTAAATTTATAGCCTCCAAGCTCTCATCATACTCGCCGTCATAGACGTGTGGTGGCAAGAGGCTATTTTCATCCATACAAAGCATAGCGCAAATGGCGCTTTCAATAGCTCCAGCAGCTCCAAGCGTGTGACCAATCTGTGGCTTTATCGTGCTTGCAAAGGTGGCACCAAGCGTTAAATTTACAGCTTTTGCCTCCATTTTGTCATTTGCCTGCGTGCCGGTGCCATGCAAATTTACATAGTCCACGCCACACATGCCAGCTCTTTTTAGCGCGTTCTCTATGCAATTTACTGCCATTTTGGCACTAAAATCAGGCTGCGTCATGTGAAAAGCGTCGCAGTTTGAGGCAGAGCTAGCGACTACGACGTTTGAAATTTCATCACGGCTTAGCAAAAATAGCCCAGCTCCCTCGCCGATATTTATCCCCTCTCTATTTTTAGAAAAGGCCTGACTTGGGGCGCTACTTAGTATGCTAAGCGAGTTAAAGCCATTTATCGTAAGCGTATTTAGGCTATCGACGCCGCCACAAATGACCGCGTCACAAAGCTCGCTTTCAATGAGCCTTTTTGCCTCAATAACCGCTTTAACGCCCGAGGTGCACGCAGTCGATACGCAGTAGCTTGGGCCGCTAAGCTCGTAAAAGTCGCTCACAAACTCAGCCACATTTGCAAGGCAGTTTCTATCTACATTAAATTTAATTCTATCAAAAGCATCGGTTTTTATATACTCTTTAAACGCTTCATAGTTTTCTTCAACGCCGCTTGTCGTAGTGCCAAGAACTACTCCCACTCGGCTTTTGCCATATTTTTTTATCGCTCTTTTTATCTCAGTATCGATCTCTAGCATAGTGCTTAAAAGTAAGGCGTTGGTGCGAGTTTTGAAGTGCTCTTTAGTTTTGCTTGAAAAGCTAGGTAAAACGCCATTAAATTTGCCCACAAAAAACTCATTTTGCGGGTGAAATTCAGAGCTTTTGCTTAAAAATCTCTTGCCACTTAAAAGCGAGCTTAAATTTTCATCACTACTGCTACCTGCGGCGCTGATAATGGCTGGCTTGCTAACGTAGATCAACGCTTTTTACCTCATAAATTTGATCATTTATCATAAATTTTTGCTCATTTTTTTCATCTTTTATCATCTCAAGCACCTTGATAAAAAGCTCGTTGTAGGCGCTATTTGGTGGCAAGAAGCCCAAATTTGCAAACGTGCCTTCCTTTAAAACTCGCCTAGCTTCTGGTGCGCCAAGTGCGTTTACAAGGCTAAATTTATACTCATTCTCACTATTTTGCACATAGAGCATTAGCGGCCCTTTTGATGAACTAACCTTAAATGCCTTTAAGCTAAAATCCGCCAGCTTTGGCGCATCAAATTTCTTCGCACAGCCAAGAGCTAGAAGCGTTACCGCAAGGATCATAGCTATCTTTTTTACAAGCACTTTTTACCTTTTTAGTGTTCTAAAATCATAAAAATTTAACAATTATATCTTTGCAATGCTTAAATGCAAGGCAAATGATAAATAGATTATTAATAATCAAGTATCTTCTCTCCATCTCGTCAAATTTAGCGCTAGTAAGATCGCTAAAGGCTAAATTTTTGGCTTTTATCACAGCCTCTTTTGCGGTATAAATTTCATAAAATTTTTGCATTTTGTCTTTGGTACTCGCGTAAATTTCGCTCTCTTTTTTGCTAAAGCAAAATTTGATCACCCCGTCAAAATTTCGCTCTTTTAGCTCCTCCACATCAACGCCAACTTTTTCTTTTGATATAGCTAAAACGGCGATATTTTCTTTGTGAGAGAGGCAAATTTTACCCCGTTTTTTTGCTTTAAATTTTAAATAGCGAGAAAGTTTAAATGAGTTTGAATTTACTAAATTTGGATATTTTTTTAGTTTTCTACGATCTTTTCTATCTAGCATCTTGGAGCCAAATTTCTCAGCCTCAAAGCCGATAAAAAGATAAATTTCACCCTTTTTTATAGGCATTTTCAACTCTTTTTTTATACTCTTTTGCACTTTCAAGGGCCTTACTAAACTCGCCACTAACCGCCCTTAAAGCATCATTTTGAAGCTCGGTCTCATCTTTAAATGATCTAATCCTTGGCGTAAAAGCGACCTCATCATTTCTAAAATCAGCCTCTTTTAGATCAAAATTTAAATTACTTATTTTGCTATTTAAGATATGCAAGGCACATTTTCTTGGTCCAAAGATGAAATTTCGCTCTTTTAATGGTTTCAAGCTCCTTACCAAGATGCCGCCATAAAGTGCTGGCTCACTCTTAAAAGAGATGTCAAAACCAAAATTGTGAAAGTAAATTTCGCCCGCCTCACACGATCTTTTGTAGGTGTTTGCATCAAAGCAGGTGTAAATTTCAAGCTCGCTAAATTTATACTCCACGCCGCTTACAACAAGGATCTTGCTTTGCATCAGCTCACGCAAAAAGCCCTGAAATTTCGCGTCAAGATACGCTTTAAAGCCCGCTATTTTAAGAAGCCCCTCTCTTTGGCTTTTCTCTAAATTTGTAATGCCATCTCGCCTGAGTGCTTGAAATTTCTCTTTATCAAAAGAACTTTGCTTTAAAAACTCACTAAGCATCGCCACTAGATCAAATTTAGCAAAATGGCTTTTAAGTAGCTCGCCTGATAGCATTTTTGCTCCTAATTTTTTGGCATATTTTAAGAAATTTAGCTTTTATATGCAAATGCTAGGTCTAAAATGCACAAAATAATCCTTTGTTCTACAAAGAAAAATGTCAAATTTTAAAATTTCATGAACGAGTAATTTCGGCTTTAAAATTTGAGCTAAGCTATAAGCGAAGCCAAATTTTAGTAGTCAATTCTTGCGAGTGAATGGAATTTTAAAATTTGCAAAGCAATCTAATCAAATTTAAATGTTTGCTTCTTTGTTAAGGGGGAAGAGGCTTGAATTACGAAGTCGCTCCCTTCCCCCTTAACAATCCCCTAACCCCTACGACGTTAGAAGTGGCATGCGATAGCGCTTTGCGCCGCATGCAGTCTAAAACTCTAGCAAATTTTAAAATTTGCAAAGGGTAGTGAAATTTACTTCTAAAGCAGGCAAATTTTACCAACTACCGCTAGCTCCGCCTCCGCCAAATCCGCCGCCGCCGCCACTAAAGCCGCCTCCTCTGCCACTTGAGCGACCACCGCCACCATTTGAGCCAGAACCACCTCGTCTAAAGCCCATTGGCAAAGAGCCACCTTGGCTATTTCTCTTAAAAACGTCTTTTAAAATAAAGAAAAATACCGCAAAGATAAAGGCAAAGGCGCCAAAGATGATAAGGTAGTTTTGCACGCCAAATCCCTGCTCAAGTGCGGTTGATACAAGTCCAGCAAAGCACGTGCTAAAGCCAGTTCGCATAAAAAATTTGCCAAAGATCACAGAGGCAAAACAAGAGAGCATGCCAGCAAAAAAGGCAAACACGCCAAAAGGCAAGTCGCTAAGGCTAGTTTTGCTACTAAACTCCTCGCCGCTAGCCACTTTTACGATCGCTAAAACGCCATCTTTCACGCCTTCGCTCATCTTGCCATTTTTAAACTCAGGTATCATCACGCTATTTATGATCTCGCTTGCCACGGCGTCAGTTAGCACCCCTTCAAGTCCGTATCCAACCTCGATGCGGACCTTTTTCTCATTTGGAGCGACCACCAAAAGCACGCCGTTGTTATCTTTTTTTTGACCTAGTTTGTAGCCTCTAGCGATCTCAAGAGACAGCTCTTCAATGCTCCTGCTTTCAAGCGAATTTAAAGTCACTATGGCGATTTGCGTGGTGCTATTTTGCTCGAAATTTTGCACTAAATTTAGAAGCTCATCTCTTTCGTTTTGTGAAAAAACATGAGCCTCATCGTTGATCTGCTCATTGAAATTTAGAGCAAAACAAAAGCAAAACGCAAAGAGCAAAAGAGCAAGAGCTTTTTTCATCACTTCTCAAACGAAACTTTTGGATTTTTCATATCTTCGCTGCTAACTTCGATGCCTTGCTTTGGCTTCATCTCTGGATGAAAGATGCTGGCTATAAATTTACCAGGAAAGCTTCTAAGAGCCACGTTATACTCTTTTACGGCCTCGATGTAGTCGCGTCTTGCTACGCTTATGCGGTTTTCTGTGCCCTCAAGCTGGCTTTGGAGTGAGAGGAAATTTTGATTTGCTTTTAGCTCTGGATAGCTCTCGCTAACTGCCATTAGTCTGCCAAGTGCGGAGCCTAGCTGACCTTGAGCTGCCATAAATTCTTTAACCTTTGCCTCGTCACTAAGACTGCTTGCATCAATGCTTATTTGCATGCTCTTGCTTCTTGCGTTTGCCACGTCTTCAAAGACCTTTTGCTCGTGAGCTGCGTAGCCTTTTACGGTCTCAACTAAATTTGGCACGAGATCGGCTCTTCTTTTGTATTGATTTAGCACCTGAGACCACTTCTCGTTGGTGTTTTCATCAAGCACGACAAATGAATTTGCGTATTTGAAAGCGCCAAAAACAAGTGCTGCTATGATCACAACTATGGCTATTAAATTTTTCATATTTTCTCCTTTAAAAGGGGTGATATTAGTAAAATAAGGCTTAAAAAATGATGTAAATTTGAAGTTAGGTAAGTGAAGTGAGTGCTTAAAGGGCACTCACTTTTTGGGGATTATAATAGGTCTGTTTGGATCTTATCTTCAATGATGATATGTACTGTCTGACCATTTACAGTATCGTTGCTTGTATAGCCTTTTGAGCCAAAGTCAGCATGTACTAATGGGTCTTCATGCCACTTACCTTTTATATCTACCTTGCTAGTGCTATCGCCTCTTATCTTAAGGATAGTGTTGATGTTATCAGTCATAGCAAAGATATCTTTTGCGTCAAATTTGATCTCAGAGTTGCCTTTTAGCTGGATATTTTCAAAGCTATCGACCTTTTTATTTAGGTCAGCTATGCTACCAAAGTCAACAACTGCAGTGTTGTTAAACACAAGCGTATCATTGCCATCGCCGCCGTACATTCTCTCTGAGTTTGCATTAAATGCAACTGTATCATTTTCAGCTTCATGCTCGATACTAAGCGTTGTAGTAGTAGCTTTGCCTTTAACGCCACCTGGTGTCACGAGGTTGATAGTAGCTGTTACATTGTGCGTTGGTACACTTGTATCGATATCAACTGTCATACCATCTTTTATCTCGCCTCTGTTGATATCATCAGCTGTTAAAATGGCTGTTTTTGTCACATTTGCACCTGGGTTGAAAGGATCTGTATATGTTAGCTCTACAGTGTCGCCCTCTTTAGCGTCATCATCAAGATATACTCTTAGTTTGGTCGTACCTCTGTTGCCATCTATAGAGTTTTCATATTTAGTTAAGTTGCCATCTCTATTTTCATCTTCTCTAAACCAAACACCTCTTATACCATTTGTGCTAATTTGTGCTTCATCAGATACTTCTACGCGCTCTCCTGTTTGATCGCTAAGCTCTGCAGTTACCCTTGATGGTGTGCCAGCTGCGATCGCTACGTTATCAAGCACTAGCGTACTGCCATCAAGCACAGTTTGAGCGTGAGTTACTGTATCTGTTAGAGTTACTACGCCAGTTATGCTCTTTTCGATACTATAGGTTTTCACATCTTGTGTACCATCTGGATTATCAATAGTCACTTTTAGGCTATCACTTGTTATGACGCTACCTGGAAGCGTAACGGCAACTTTTGTTGTTTGACTATCAGCTTCGCTTCTATCGATCTTACCGTCATCATTTGTATCAGAAAGATAAGATACGTTTAGACCTGCCGCGCTTAGCTTAGCTAGCTTTAACTGACCACTATCTTCTGCAACTTCGCCATCTTTACTTGTAAGTGTAGCTTTTGCCTCAGTCGTGCCGCCTGGTGACATAGGTACGTTTTTAACCTTAATAGTATTGTTTTCAGCCTCAGCAATTACACC
>JAHAKU010000030.1:0-1230 GCA_018371535.1 Campylobacter concisus | reverse complement strand
TTTTCCTATTTTAGTTGCAAATTCTCCTATTGAGTAATATTTCATACTTATCACCTCAATAATATTATACAACTATATCTATAAAATAAAAATATATTTATATATATTTGTAGATTTATTTTAACAGTTCACACCCTCCTTATAAATTAAAATTTTAGCTTTATATATTAAGTTAATAATAAAAATTATTCATTTTCTATATATATTGCCTTACACATATTATAAAAACATGTTTCTTCTTCTATATTAGGCATATGTGCTGATAACTTAAACTTGTATATTTGCTTTTTAGGTGCATTTATAAAATTATAATATTCTTCTACTATCTTACTAGGAGTATGGTAATCATTATCTCCACAACAAAAATATATTGGAATTTCAAATTTATTATTTGCATTAAATAAGTTTATACATGACATTTCTGAATACATATATCTATTTGAAATAATAATTCCACCTAAAAATTTAAACCAATCAAATAAGTTATAGTATTTAAAGGAAATACTTTTTAAAATAAGGGATATCTTGCTAAATTTAAAAACATCACCTTTATACTTTTGTATTAATTTATTTAATTTATTAATACTATCTTGAGTTTTGTAAGGTGGTTTTCCTATATTTTTTAAAATTTTGATTCCCTTTTGATAATTTTCATTATTAACTTTTTTTAATAAAATTTTATAAATAAATTTATCTCCTTCATTTATATTAACAACTTGGCCTATAGATATATATGCCTTTATATATTGTGGTATCTTTTGTGATAAAATTATTCCTATCAAACTTCCAAAAGAATGCCCTACTAAATAAATACGATTTTTTTTAAATCTATCCCTTAATATTTCTATTAAGGAAATAGCATCATTAACAATATTATTTATTTTTAATTCATCTTTTGAAAATATCTTTGTATTTGATTTTCCAGCACCACGTTGATCCCAATTTACAACAAGAAAATCTTCTTCTAATTTGCTTTGATATTTTCTTATAAAACCACTTTGAGATACTCCTGGTCCTCCATGTAGAAATAACATTAAAGGTCCATTTTCATTACCTGTTGCAAGAATATATTGTTTAACTCCATTTAAATTTATATACTCGCTTATTTCTAACATGAAATCCACCGTTGCCAAAAATCTATAAAAATATATAAATCTTGTTTAATTCCCTGTTCAACCTGTCTAATTTCGCTATAAATAAACTTATAAGCTACTCTCATTTGATATAACA
>JAHAKU010000029.1:0-1271 GCA_018371535.1 Campylobacter concisus | reverse complement strand
ATCTATCAACATCAATAGTGGAGTCATACATATGACACATAGTCCAAAGCGTGTATAATTAAATAATAATACCTTTGGACTTGCACTTTGAAGTAGATCACCATCATCAAAATGATCGGTATTCTTTCAAAATCCATTCTTTAGTAATCTTTTAGTGTAGTAAACACTTTACATACATCTTCTATTCATCCTTATCATGACGACTTTCATGATCAAGCTACTTTAGCTTATAAAGGCGAATCGTGAGTATAACATTACTTTCCAAAACCCTTTTGGATGATTAGGATGTCTAGCATCTCCAACCTTCGTAAATTCTCATCCAATATGAGAACATATATTATACTCTATCATATTGCAACCAAAACATTGTTTCAGATATCGTTATATCTGCCACACATGATGGTTTCTGAAACAATTCTTTCAGCTCCTAGATAATCTCGATATTTAAATCAAGAATCATGGAGGCAAACATGATACTTAAGATACTAACACTGGAATTGTTACTCTCGATTTAATACCAATTATTAAATTTCACGGAGTAAATAGAGTTTGCTGAAAGTTTGCAATAGGACTTTAAACTTTAGATTGACACTCAACACAATACGATACCAGTTCGTAAAGTATATATCCAGAATTCTATAGTTCTATTATCTCAATTACAACTATGCATAAGGTGGTGAACGAATGCCAATGACTACAACAAATTATGCAAATTCACTTTGATTTAATTTATGATAAATTGAGTTCTACTAATCCAAATTAGAAATGAACTCCCACTCAAAAACGACATCCCTCGTGTCTTTTTGATGATTACATGAACCAAATCCACTACACCAAGTCCGATCATCACGTGAGTCGGTGTAGCTTCAAAGGCGAGCATCCATATGGTCATCATATCAAAACATATGACTCATGCTTAACCTTTCGGTCCGTGTTCCGAGGCCATGTCTGTACATGCTAGGCTCGCCAAGTAAGAACCTTAGTATTCGCGTGTGTAACAGTCTTACACCCGAGATATGCTCGTGGATTCAAGTACACCCGATCATCACGTGATGTCTTGAAGCGGCAAAACATAAACAGTGCATACTTAAGGAAGAACACATTTTTATCTTGATATCTAAATGAGGGATCATCTTATTATGCTAATAAAACGCCAAACAAGCAATATAAGATGCAATCAAAACATCAGATGTTTATTAGTAAAATGATATGGTTCCCGCATATGATCTCCATCATGTGCACCGTGGTATGATCTCTATCATACCTCTATG
>JAHAKU010000003.1:0-209484 GCA_018371535.1 Campylobacter concisus | reverse complement strand
ATTAAAAGTGAGATGCTCTACCGACTGAGCTAGCAAGACATGATTATTTAAAAAAGAATTGAGATTATACAAAAAACATTATTATATGTCAAGAAAAAAGAAATCCTCCTATACACGGTCGTCTTGAGATGTTAAGCAAAATTACTATACAATTACAACCAACTTAGTAGATAAAGGATGTTCTCTTTATGAAAAAAATTTTTATAAAATTTATACTTGGTATCATTGCATTATTTATCGTAATGCAAGTATTCTTTTTAAGGATATACTTTGTTCCCACAAGATCAATGGAACCAACATACAAGATTGATTCGGTTATAGTTGCAACTCTTTTTGACTACGGTATATTAAACCCATATAGTCCTTTCTCGCAAACGCCTCTTATCTCATCAAAAGCCGATAGTGGGCACATATTAGATTCTACTGCCCGTCCGGAGCGTGGAGATGTGATAGTTTTTAGAAATCCACTAAGTCCAAAAACTCACCTTATGAAACGCGTTTTTGCTGTTGGTGGTGATGAGGTTCAATTCACTTGTGACGGTCTTTATTTAAAACGTCCGCAAGACAAAGAATTTATTTTTGATCCGTATAAAGAACAATTTGCAGGCATACACTATGATGAAGATAGTGCAACGATATTTAATGCTCTAGAGTATGAATATCAAAAAGGACTAAAAGAAACTCTTAATGGCACGGATACTTCAGAAATAGCTTCATCTAAATCAAATTTAGATACTCCGGATTGTCAAAATGTTTTTATATGGAAGTTAGAAAAAGATACATTTTTCATGGTTGGCGATAACCGCAATCACTCTTTTGATAGTCGTTTTTTTGGGGCAGTTCCATATAAATTTTTAGTTGGCAAAGTTAGATGGCAGCTATTTTGACACAATTTAGAAAAACACCTTAACCAAAGATTAAAATGAAGCAAACTATCGGATCAATGAAATTTGAAGAAAGTTGTGATATTTTTTTGTCAATTATAATTAAAACAAAAAATATATGGATTTATAAAACCCACTTGTAAAGACAAGCAGGTTTTAAAATATTTTATTTCTCTAGTTTCTCTTTAAGTTTTTCTTTTTTAGATTTAGCTTTTGAAGCAGCTTTTTCTTTCTTTTCTTTTACCTTGTCAACAACTTTGTCTTTTTCATCTTTTGCTTTTTCACTCATACTAGTTTCATCTTCTTTATTAGAAGTTAACTCTTCTTTAGTTTTAGAAGCTTTCTTTTTAAATTTATCTTTTTTATCAGAGATTTTTTCTTTCATCTCGTCTTTTGCCTCATCCATTTTCTTCTTACCAGCTTTTGCTTTTTCGCTTACTTCGCTCTTGCCAGTAGTAGAAATTTCACCTTTTAGGTTATCAAAAGTTTTATCGCCGATGCCATTTACATTTTTGAGATCGTCGATTGAGTTAAATTTGTTTGCCTTTCTATACTCGATGATAGCATCTGCTTTTGCACTGCCGATACCATCAAGACTCATAAGCTCCTCTTTTGTAGCTGTGTTTAGATTGATTGCTGCCATAGCTAAAGACGCAATAGCTGCAAGTGAAATCAAAATCTTTTTCATTTTTATTCCTTAAAAGTAAATTTGAAGTAAAATTCTAGCAAAGAGTGATTAATGAAGTATAAATATCGAGTAATATAAAAATGATTTTAAATATAGTTTGTAGTAGAGAATCCCTGAAAATTTCAGGGAAAAAGTTTTATTTTCTAAGTTCGCGGATCTTAGCTGCTTTACCGCGTAGTTCGCGTAAATAGAATAGCTTAGCTCTTCTAACACGACCTTTTCTAAGAACCTTTATCTCTTCGATAGAATCGCTAAATATTGGGAAAATTCTCTCAACACCAACACTGTTAGCGCCTATTTTTCTGATTATAAATGTTTCACCAGTACCGCTACCACGTCTAGCTATACAAATGCCTTCAAAATTTTGAATTCTCGTTTTGTCTCCCTCGTGAATACGAGTAGCCACACGCAATGTATCTCCTGCACGGAAGTCAGGGATATTCTTACCAGCAATTTGAGCATTTTCAAACGCTTCAATGTATTTATTTCTCATGTTTTTCCTTATTTATGTGGCTTTAGCTTTTGATATAAATCAGGGCGAAAGTACCTTGTTTTGCAGTGAGCCATCTTGTTTTTTAAGTTGTGGATTTTAGCATGATTACCCTTTAAAAACTCTGAAACCACAAAGAGTGATTTAAAATTATCAGGCTTTGTAAAAGATGGGGCTTCGAGCAAATCACCCTCAAAACTCTCCACTTCAAGGCTCATGCCGTTTCCTAAAACTCCGGGTACGTTTCTTGATATAGCGTCACTCATACAAAGCGCTGGAAGCTCTCCGCCAGTTAAAATAAAATCACCTATGCAAAAAACTTCGTCCGCCCAAAGCTCAACAACTCTCTCATCAAGACCTTCATATCTGCTGCAAACAAAGCAAATATGATCTTTTTTAGAAAGCCTCTTTGCATCATTTTGGTTAAATTTTTTACCGGCTGGCGTCAAAAAAATAACATGAGCATTCTTATCTTTTTCTTTTATAAATTTGATCGACTCATCTAAAGGCTGCGGAAACATCAAAAGCCCTGCTCCGCCTCCTATCATATAATCATCAACTTTATTGTGCTTATTGTTGGTAAAATTTCTTGGATTTATAAAATCAATTTCTATAATTTTACTGCTAATCGCACGTTTTAAAATAGAGTCACAAAAGTAAGGTTTGACTAGATTTTCAAAAAGTGTAATAAACGTAAATTTCATGAATTTTCTAAGATATCTCTAGCGCCTTCTACCAAAATCTCTCCACTATCCAAATTTACGCTTTCGATAAAATGCTCCAAATATGGAATATAAAAATTCTTTGGTTTGCCACCCGCGATAAGCACTTCATCTGTTTTTATGTATAAAAGTGAGTTTGCAAAATTATCTTGGATATCATCTACAATACCTAAAATTTCGCCATTTTCTACAACTTTTAATCCAATAATATCAAACTGAAAAAATTCATCTTTTTTTAGTTTGCAGTTTTTTCTAGTAAGCTCTTTTGTGGTATAGATAGTTCTATTTACGAGTGTTTTAGCAAGGTCTAAATCATCAAATTTTTCAAACAAAACCAGCTCTTTTTGTCTATTATAGTCTTTTATTGTGAGCTGAACACTGTTTTTATCAAAAAAGGTTACACCTTTTTTAAATTGCTCTGGGAAGTCGCTCTTGTTGTGAAGCTTTAAATAGCCCTTTAAACCAACACATCTCCCGATAGTAGCGACTTCAACAATATCACTATTCAATAGCTTTTACCGTTACTCTATAACTTGTATTGTCTTTAGCTTTACAGCCAATAATAACGGTCTTTATAGCATTTATCATTTTGCCGTCTTTGCCAATAAGCTTTCCAGTATCAACCTTATCGGCACTTATAATGATCTCGACAAAATTTTCACCAAGCTCTTGACGCTCAATAGTCACCTTTTCAGGAAAATCAGCTATCAGCTTGGCGTATTCGTATAAAAAATTTTCAACCATTATTTTGTAATTTGTGCAACTCTGTCGCTAAGTTTAGCGCCTACGCTTTTCCAGTAATCCAATCTTTCTTTGTTGAAATTTATAACATTTGGCTCAACCATAGGGTTGTAATAACCAATGCTCTCTATCCAACCGCTGTCGCGTCTTTTTCTACTATCTGTAACAACTATACGATAAAAAGGTCTTTTTTTGCGTCCCATTCTTGTTAGTCTTACTACTGTTGCCATATTATATTCTCCTCTTGTTTTTAAATAAAGCTTAAATTTAGATAACAAATATCCAAATTTAAACCCTTTTATCAAACAGGTCTTTTTAAATTTGCTTGTGAAAGCATATTTGCGAGTCCTTTTGCTCCGCCCTTTCCTGAAAATTTCTTAGCAAGCTTTGAGGCATTTTCAAACTGCTTTAAAAAGCGATTTACCTCTACTTGAGATAGTCCAGAGCCAGCTGCCAAACGCCTTTTTCTGCTATTGTTTAAAAGGTCTGGATTTTCACGCTCTTTTTGCGTCATAGAGTTTATCATAGCCTTAATATGCAAAATTTCTTTTGAATTATCAAGGTCTATATCTTTTATCTGATTTGCAATATTTGAAAGTCCAGGTATCATCCCCATCAAAGACTTCATGCTACCAAGCTTTTTAACGCTTTCCATTTGATCCAAAAAGTCATTAAAGTTAAACTGACCTTTTTTTATCTTTTGATTTAGACGTTTTGCCTCTTTTTCATCGATAATAGTCGATGTTTTCTCAACCAAAGTAGCTAAGTCGCCCTCGCCCATTATACGGCTTACGATGCGGTCTGGTATAAAGCTCTCGATATCAGCTACTTTCTCGCCAGTACCGACAAATCTAAGTGGGATATTTAGCTGTTTTGCGATGCTAATAGCTACGCCGCCCTTTGAGTCAGAGTCAAATTTAGAAAGGATAACTCCAGAAATTCCCAAAATTTCATTAAAACTTGTAGCTGTTTTTACGGCGTCTTGACCACTCATGGCGTCAGCCACATAGAAAATTTCATGTGGATTTATCGCATTTTTTACATCTTTTATCTCTTGCATCAACTTTTCATCGATCGCAAGACGACCAGCGGTATCCACCAAAAGCACGTCATAAAGACCGCTTTTTGCTTTTTCTAGTGCTTCTTTTGCTACTTTTATAGGGTTGTTTTCATTTTCTATATAAAAAAGATCTATCTCATTTGCAACGCAAAGCTGTCTTAGCTGCTCAACCGCCGCTAATCTTTGTAAATCACAAGCTGCGACTAAAACTTTTTTCTTTCTTAGTTTTAGATAATTTGCAAGCTTGATAGTTGTCGTTGTTTTACCACTACCTTGCAAGCCAGCCATCAAAACAATGGTCGGTGCAACTGGCGCATAGACAAAGCCTTGGTTGCCAGGAGCTGTTAAGATAGTCGTTAAATTTGACTTGATCGCATCTAGGAAATTCTTTTGGCCAACGCCAGTTTGCTTTAGTTCACTTTCGATAGACGCGAGTAGATCTTTGGTGACTTTGTGATGAACATCAGCTTTTAAAAGAGCTTTTTTGAGCACGTCAAGTGCGTTTTTTAGAGCTTTT
Organism: Campylobacter concisus; assembly: GCA_018371535.1. GTDB lineage: Bacteria > Campylobacterota > Campylobacteria > Campylobacterales > Campylobacteraceae > Campylobacter_A > Campylobacter_A concisus_BO. Next base: position 204,382 of record JAHAKU010000003.1, on the reverse strand, counting down.
TCGTCATCTACAAAACGTATCTTGCTAACGGCTAATCTAAAAGACTCGCTAATTTGTTCGAACACTAATCACCTTTCTAAGTTGTTATTAAAGGGCGTATATTACTAAATAATTTCTTTATTGCTCTTTAAATTTCAAATTTATTAGATAGCTCAAATCCAAGAGAGTTAAATTCTTTTGGGATCGGCGCTTTAAATTTATAGTCTAAAAGAGCGATAGAATAGGCATGCAAGAACATTCTATTTGCCCTATTTTTGCCGTATTTCTCATCGCCAACGATAGGTAAATTTAAGCTAGCCAAATGTACTCTTATCTGGTGCGTCCTGCCTGTTTTTATGACAACTTTTACAAGCGTTTTTTTACCCACAACCATGAGCGGTGAAATTTCACTGATCGCCTCTTTGCCATCTTTTGAGATCTTTGAAAAGGCGCCATTTTTATTTTTTATCGTTAAGATCGGCTCATTTACGACCACCTCCTCGCTCATGATACCCCTAACTGCGGCCACGTAAATTTTCTCAACCTTCATCTTTTTAAACTCATTTATGGCAAGGCTCGCAAATTCGTCATTTTTTACAAGAAGCAGCACACCGCTTGTGTCTTTATCGAGCCTGTGAAGTAGTGGAAATTTATAAATTTGACTGATTTTTTCGCTAGTTATGGCAGCAGGCTTATTAATGGCTATTAAATTTTCATCTTCAAAGATAACGCTTGGCTTTGGCATCTCTTCGACGTTAAATTTAGTATTTTCACTCATTAGCGCACGAGCGATCATTACCTTTTGCCCCTTGGCATAGACTAGTCCGCTGTCGATTAGCTCCTTTGCCTCGTTATTTGAGATGTTTTTTTGCTTGGCTAAAATTTTATACGCTTTTTCTTCACTCATAAAGTGCTCCTTATATCTTCTATGATCGCATCAGCACTGGCCTGCACGGCGATCTTGCTCTTTTTGGCGCTACCATCTATTATGCCGCCTATCTCGCTAGCCTTTGCGATATAGATATTTTCAACTAGGCTAAATAACGCCTTTTGGTTAAATATAAACTCACCGCTAATTATCACTGGGTTAAATTGTGCGCACTCGATTGGATTATGCCCGCCGATATTTGGCACAAAACTGCCGCCAAGTACGACTACATCGCTAATAGCATAGACATTTACAAGCTCCCCTAAAGTGTCAAGCAAATTTACTTTAGCTTCAAATTTATATGTTTGGCTAAATTTAGCAAAGCTAAAGTTATGCTTTTTAGCATACTCGCCTGCAATCTTTTCCACTTCAGCAAATCTCTCAGGATGGCGTGGCGCGATGATTAAAAGATCGTTTTCTTTTAAATTTAAATTATCTAAAATCATCTCTTCTTCGCCAGTATGTGTGCTTGCTAGCACGATCACTCTAGCTTTTGGCTTTTCGTAAACTCTACTCGCACTTGGTAAAAACGCAGCTTTTATGTTGCCAACGACCTCTATTTCACCCGCTCCAAGCGACTTTAATCTCTCTTTATCAAGCTCACTTTGGGCGTAAATTTTATCTATAAATTTAAAAAGATATCTGTAAAAAAAGCCAAATTTTAAGTAACTTTTGTAGCTTCTATCTGAAATTCTAGCGTTTATCAGTATCACGCGGCTGCCTTTTAGCTTCGCCATGAAAACTAGCATGAGCCAGAGCTCAGCCTCAAAAATGACTAAAATTTTGCTATTTTTTAGCCAAAATGGCAAGAAAATTTCAAAAGGCAAAAATCTTGTGTTAGAGCAAATTTTGCTTGCCGCTTCAAAGCCTGTATTTGTCACCACACTTATGGCTTTGCTCTCAAATTTTTGCATCAAAGGCTTAAGCGCTTGCACCTCGCCAAATGAGCAAGCGTGAAAATGCATATCTGCATCTTTAAATTTAGGATTATTAAAAAGAAAAAAACGTGCTGGGATCGATCTATGGTATTTTTTTTTGAAACTTAATAAAAGTAGAAAAATAGCCCCAAAAAAGTAGAGTATTGAGGCTAAAAAATAATATATTATTATCACGAAACGTGTTATTGTTCTTGTTTATACAAAATTCTGCCACAATGCGGGCAAGTAACGATATCTTCGCCTTTTACAACCGCAGAAAAAGTTTTATCATTTATCTGCATAAAGCAGCCATAACAAGCTTGTTTTTTAACAGGCACAACGGCTGTATTGTGAGCCCATTTTCTGATCTTTTCATAAAATGCTAGGATTTTTTGGTTCATCGCAGCGACAAGTTTATCTTTTTTAGCATAGACCTCTTTGCGCTCTTTTTCGATCTTTTCAAGCTCAGATGAAACCTCGCTTTTTATCTTTTCTAAATTTCCTTCAAGCTCTGTTTTTTTAGCGTTTAGCTCATCTTTTTGAGCATTTTTATTGTCTATTAGTTTTTCAAGTCTAGCGATCTCTTCGTTTGCTGCTTCAAGTTGCTCTTTTGCGATATCTTCTTCAAGACCTAGCGCTTTTATCTCTTTTTCGCTTTTTGCGCTTGAACTTTTTTTAGCTACATCTTTGATCTTTGCGCTAAATTCTGCGATGTGAGCGTTTGTGCCTGATTTTTGTGATTTTAGATCATTTACCTCTTCGTCAAGTCTTTCTACATTAACCGTTATAGTTTCACACTCTTCTTCTATGCTTTTATAGGCTTTTTCTACTTCTTGTATGCGCGGTGTGAAACCATCTATTTGTTTGTCAAGATCAGATAATTCAACTAATTGTTGCAAATATTTATTCATAATGTTTCCTTTTTTTGTTAGCAATATGTAAATGGGTTTTTAGAATTGCTTATTATAACTTCAATTTTTAGATTTTGCAAATATTTTGCTAAAAAATCACTAAAATAACGCTCGCTTTCATAGTGATTTATGTCGATCAAATTTAGTCCATTTTCCTTTGCATAAAGGGCTTGGTGATACTTTAGATCGCCCGTTAAAAAAGCGTCTGCTTTGACATCTTGCATGAGATCTGCGCCGCTTCCAGTGCAGATGCAAATTTTAGAAATTTCATCTTTTGCATAAACTGCTCTTAAATTTTCTAGCCCAAGTTTCTCTTTTACAAATTTACAAAGCTCACTAAATTTCATCTTCACATCAGCGTAGATCAAAAAGCCCTCTTTGCTTGAAATTTCAAGCCCCAAAACCTGCGTCACAAATTTTTCATTTAAAAATGCAAGGTCGGCATTTGTATGAAGCGAAATGAGCGAGATATTTTTTATCATCATCTCTCTTATGAGCGAGCTTGGATAGAGGCTGTAGTCTAAGCTTTTTAGCCCTTTAAAAATGAGCGGATGGTGAGTGATGATGAGCGAGTTTGTCAAGACATTTTGCAAAAGCTCGCTATCAAGATCAAGGCTTAGATAAATTCGCTCAAATTCGCTGTCAAATGAGCCAACTTGCAGGCCGCTATTATCCCAAGACTCTTGGCTCGCAAACGGGCAAATTTCATCTAAGATTTTATAAATTTCAGCTATTTTCATCAAATTTTACTTTTACTCTAAGCTCTCTTTATATGTTAGCGCGCACTCTTTTGCAAGCTCGCGAATTTTTAAGATGTAGTCTTGTCTTTGCGTCACGCTTATCGCTCCGCGCGCATCAAGGACGTTAAATGTATGAGCCGCAAGCATACAGTAGTCGTAAGCTGGCAGTGAAATTTTGGCCTCCAAGCAGCGTTTGCACTCGTTAAATGCGTTTTCAAACTGGTTAAAAAGCATATCAACATTTGCCACTTCAAAGTTGTATTTACTCCACTCATACTCGCCTTGTTTATGCACGTCGGCGTAGGTTACGATGTTGCCATTAGAGTCGTCCCAAACGATGTCGTAGACGCTATTTACATCTTGTAGATACATAGCTAAGCGCTCAAGGCCGTATGTTATCTCGCCAGATATGAGCTCGCACGCGATGCCGCCCACTTGTTGAAAATAGGTAAATTGCGTCACTTCCATGCCATCTAACCAGACCTCCCAGCCAAGCCCCCAAGCGCCAAGCGTCGGGCTCTCCCAGTTGTCTTCGACAAAGCGAATGTCGTGATTTTTCAAATTTAGACCAAGTCTTTCGAGGCTTTTTAGATAAAGCTCCTGGATATTTTCTGGGCTTGGTTTTATGAGCACTTGAAACTGATAGTAAGCGCCAAGACGGTTTGGGTTTTCGCCGTATCTGCCATCAGTCGGACGGCGGCTTGGAGCTACGTATGCAGTCGCCCATGGCTTTGGTCCAAGGCTTCTTAAAAATGTCGCTTGGTGATATGTGCCCGCACCTGCTGGCATGTCGTATGGCTGAAGTATGACGCAGCCTTGCTCTTGCCAATAGTTTTGAAGCGTTAGTATTATTTGTGAAAATGTCATTTTTTGCCTTTTATTTTATTGATATATAAATTTCTATTTTATTTTTTAGGTATTTTTCAAAGTCTGTTTTATAGGTTCTTTCTAGCTCGCTACTTTCAAAATATCTCCAAATTTTATCCCAAAATTTTGCAACATTTTGTGGCTCATTTGCAAAGCTAAAAAGAGCGTACTTTCCGCTTTGTATATTTAAATTTTCACTATCTTTTTGGCGTGATATTGTGCCGATGAAGTTATCGTAATGTCCATTAAGATCACTTTCGTAGTTGCAGTAAACGCTATAAATTTCACTCTCGCCATCATAGTATTCACTCATAAATTTGGACCATAAAGCTGGAATTTTGCCGTTGCCGTCCATTTCATCTTCATTTTTAGTGCGAGTTTTTACTCCATAAATTTCAAAGCTATTTTCTAAATTTATAATCTTCATAAACTACTTTTGTCCGTTGAAATTTTCAACCGCTTGGTTCCACATGAGCTTGTATTTTCGTTTTAGAAATTCAACTTCATCTTGTGAAATTTTAAGCTGTTTTGTAAGCGTCTCGACCGTTTTTCTATCCTCGTCATAGAGCTCTTGCATCGAAATGAGCGCCTCTTTTAAAAATTTATTCTCATTTCTTAAGGTCTCAAGCGTCTCATCTTTTGCGTCAAGCACCTTTTCGTGTAAATTTAGTATCGTGCCAATCGTCTTTTCGACAAAGCTAAAACCATCTTGGCTTTGCGGCTGCAAAGATAAATTTTGCGAAACACTAGGCACCACGCTCATCGTTCCCTCGCTCGCTTCTATCAAAATTTCTCCATTTTCCTCTTTAGTCTTCAAAACGCCACGATTTATCATATCCTCGATAACTTCGCGCTCCAAGTGCACAAGTTTGCAAAATTCATCAACTCCAAGATAGGTCTGCACCGCTTCTCCTTTTATAGTATCACTTCAACCTTTGAAGAGTCTTCCTCTAAAGCCTTTATCTTTGCCTCTCTGTCGGCCTTTAGCGCGCTTGCTAGCCCCTCATCTTCAAGGGCTAAAATTTGCACCGCAAGATAGGCTGCATTTATCGCGCCAGCCTTGCCGATAGCCAAGGTCGCCACTGGCATGCCACTTGGCATTTGCACAGTTGAGTAAAGTGCATCAACGCCGCTTAAAGCCGATCCTGCCATTGGTATGCCGATCACTGGTTTTGTTGTGTTTGCAGCGATCGCTCCAGCTAGGTGAGCTGCCATACCAGCAGCTGCGATGAAGACTTTTGCGCCCTTTTTCTCGGCATTTGCGACGTATTCGCTAGTTCTTTTTGGGCTTCTGTGGGCTGAGCTGATTATCAGTTCATATTTTACGCCAAATTTCTCCAGAGTCTTTGCCGTCTCACTAACGATCTCATAGTCGCTTTTACTTCCCATTATAATAGAAACAAATTTCATATTTTCTCCCTTAAAAAACTAAATTTTGGCAGCTTAACGCCAAGGTTTATCTCATTTTCGTTGCCGCTGTGAATTTCGCTCATGACCTTGCCTTTTTTGGTGATGAGCTGCTTAAATTTGATAAATTTCTTGCCATCTTGTGAATAGACCTTAGAAATTTCATTTTCACTATCATCTATGTGTGAGCCAGTTGGCGCCACGATCTCGTAGCCCTTATCTGGGAAAATTTTATACTTGCACTTAAAAAACTCGCCATCTTCGCTTATGGCATTTACCTGATGAGTACCCTCTTCTAGGCTGCTCGTGTGATTTTGCGTATCGGTTCGCTCATAAGGTCTATGCACCAAGTAGCCATCCGTAAAACCGCGATTTTTCAGCGTATTTATCTCATTTTCATAAATTTGCGCGTCAAATTTATCATTTAACGCATCATCTATCGCCATTTTATAGGCTCTTGCAGTGCAGGCTGCGTAGTACTCGCTCTTTGTGCGGCCCTCTATCTTAAAGCTATCAATGACACCGCTATCAACGATCTCTTTGATGTGTGAGATGAGGCAAAGATCCTTTGAGTTCATGATATGAGTGCCGTTTTCGTCCTCTTCTAAGCGAAAAAGCACGCCGCTCTCTTCGTTTTTGGCGTAGAGTTCATACTTAAATCTGCAGTCATTTGCACAGCTGCCGCGGTTTGACATACGTCCGCTTTGCACTGAGCTTACCAAGCACCTGCCAGAGTAGGCAAAGCACATCGAGCCATGGACGAAAATTTCGATATCAAGGGTTGGAATTTCCTCTTTTATCTTTATAACATCTTTTAAATTCATTTCACGTGCCACGACGATGCGTTTTGCGCCCATATCGTGATAAATTTTAGCGTCTAGCACGTTCATAACGTTTGCCTGAGTTGATAGGTGTATCTCGATATCTGGAGCGATCTCTTTTGCTAGGCTCATAACGCCCGGAGTTGCGATGATAAAGGCATCTGGCTTCATCGCTGAGATGGTTTGCAAGTGCCTTTTTAGCGGCTCTATCTGAGAGTTGAAAGGAAAGGCATTTATGGTCGCATAAAATTTCTTTCCCTTTTCGTGCGTGTAGTCTATCGCCTCTTTGAATGTTTCAAGGTTAAACTCCCTTGCCGATCTAGTCCTTAGCGAAAAGCTAGCCACCGAGCCATAAACAGCGTCGGCTCCGTATTCAAGGGCGATTTTAAGTTTTGTTAAATTTCCAGCTGGAGATAAAAGCTCAGGCCTTTTTAGCACTATTTTTTACCTAGACTTTCTATCAAGGCTTCGATGTCGTCGTTGCTGACAAGGTTTTCAGTCGTTGTATCACCAGCGATATGAACAGCTGATCCCACGCGCTTATCGTCATCAATACGACCTTCAAACAATGTATTCATATATTTGCTAAGCGCCCTCATAACGTTGATAACACGCTCGATCTTTTGTCTATGGATGTCTTGATACTGCATCATATCCATAGCCATCATGATCTCATCTTGTCCCATTTGTAAATTTCCAATGATATTATCGATCGTACCAAGAAGCGAGTTGTTTTTCTCTAAAGCCTCACTAAATGCGGCGATATTTGGAAATTTCTCACTTAGCGTCGTAAATAGCTCAACGTTTGAGTTTATCGCATCTTTTAGGCTATTTGAGTCGCTCTCAGCGTCCATAAAAAAGTTATTTATCGTCTCAAGCTTGTCAAACATCTGGGTAGCTTTCTCTTCGCTATCTCTTGTCACATCGTCAAGCTGATGCACCATTTTATGGTCTTCAGTTGGTGGTGGCGGTGGCCAAACGCCGTCTGCGCTCACTCTGTAGTTTTCGCCATGTTTTGAACTATTTGCTTGTGGCTCATCTGCTTTAGCACTCATTGCCTCTGCAACTTCTGCTACCTCGTCTGTTTCCTCTTTGACATCCGCGACCTCTTGGCTGGCATCTTTAGTATCACCTAAATCATCCTCTAATCCGCCCGCCATAAGCGCGTCAAGTTCCTCTTGGGTCATAAAAGCTCCTAATAAAATTTGCCTTGATTATATAGGATTTAAATAAAAAGAAAGTTTAAAAAGTATGCGTTTATCTTTAAATTTATCAAATTTTAGGTAGCATTTTTGAAAAATAAACGACTTTAAAAGGCTAAAAATGACCGTCGATCTTCACAACCACACACCTCTTTGCAACCACGCAGTTGGCGAACCGCTAGAATTTGTGAGATGTGCCATAAAAGCTGGCACAAAATACTTTGGCTTTAGCGATCACGCGCCGATGAACTACGATGAGGCTTATAGGATGAAATTTGAAGAGATGCAAAGCTACGAAGACGAAATTTTGCGTTTAAGAGATGAATTTAGCGGCGAGATAGAAATTTTACTTGGTTATGAGATGGACTTTTTAGATGGCTTTATGGATGAGAGAGTTTTTGCTAGAAAGGTTGATTATCTAATAGGCTCTGTGCATTTTTTTAACGGCTGGGCGTTTGACAACCCTGAATTTATCGGCGGCTACGAGGGCAAAGACTTGGATCAAATTTGGCAGGAGTATTTTGACCACATAGAAAGGTCAGCTAGACTTGGTAAATTTGACATCATGGGACACATCGATCTTTTAAAACTCTTTAAATTTTTACCCAAAAAAGATGTCAGGATCCTAGCCAAAAACGCGATAAAAGCGATAAAAGAGGCAAATTTGGTAGTTGAGATAAACGCAGCTGGCTTTAGAAAGCCTATCGGCGAGCAATATCCAAGCGTAAATTTACTTGAGCTAATCGCAGAAAATGACATCACTATCACCTTTGGCTCAGATGCTCATGCCAAAGAAGATATCGGTAAAAATGGTGAAATTTGCGAGCAGATAGCTAGAAATTTGGGATATTCAAAGTGTGCGATATTTAAAAACAGAGATAGAGAATTAGTAAAATTTTAGTTTGGGGTCAAATAAAATATAAAAATAATCTTAAATATAAAATTTTGTGATACAATACGAAAATTAAAAACCAGAAGGAGATAAAAAATGGGAAAATTTGTCCAAAACATCGATCATTTTTTTGATTTTTGCAAAGAAAATGAAGTTAAATTTGTAGATTTTAGATTTACCGATCTAAACGGCGCTTGGCACAGCATAAGCTACAACATAAAAGCTGTTACAAAAGAGAATTTCACAAACGGCATCCCGATGGACGCTAGCTCGATGAACGGCTGGCAGCCTATCGACAAGAGCGATATGATAATGAAGCCAGAAGCGACATCTGCGTTTTTGGACCCATTTACCTCTGATATCACAGTCGTTGTTTTTTGCGATATCTACGACATCTACAAAGGTCAAATTTATGAAAAATGCCCTCGCTCGATCGCAAAAAGAGCGATGCAATATGTAAAAGATAGCGGACTTGGCGACGAGGCATATTTTGGCCCTGAGAATGAATTTTTTGTATTTGACAACGTCAAAATCATCGACAGCCCAAACTGCGCGATGTATCAAGTAGATAGCGAAGAAGGCGAGTGGAACGACGCTGCGGACTTCAAAGATAGCTACAACACAGGTCACCGCCCACGCAGAAAAGGCGGCTACTTGATGACCCAGCCAATCGACAGCATGGTCGATCTAAGAGCTGAAATGATGCAGGTTTTAGAGCAAGTTGGCCTTGAAGTATTTTTAGGACACCACGAAGTCGCACAAGGTCAAGGCGAGATCGGCGTGAAATTTGGCAACTTAGTCGAGGCTGCTGACAACGTTCAAATTTACAAATACGTCGTTCGCATGGTCGCTCACCTAAATGGCAAGACAGTTACATTTATGCCGAAACCGCTTTATGGCGACAACGGCAGCGGCATGCACGTGCATCAATCAGTCTGGAAAGATGGTAAAAATTTATTCTACAAAGAGGGCAACTACGCAAATTTAAGTGACTTTGCAAGGCACTACATCGGCGGTGTTTTAAAACACGCAAGAAGCGTTGCAGCCTTCACAAACCCAAGCACAAACAGCTACAAACGCCTAATCCCAGGCTTTGAAGCGCCATCTATCCTCACCTACTCGAGCCAAAACCGCTCAGCGAGCATCCGCATACCTTACGGAGCTGGCGAGAAGTCAGTTAGAGCTGAGATGAGATTTCCAGATAGCACAGCAAACCCTTATCTAGCCTTCTCAGCGATGCTAATGGCGGGCCTTGACGGCGTTAAAAACAAATACGAGCCAGTTGGTCCGATGGATGAAAATTTATTTAAACTTCACCTAGATGAGATCAGAGAGCGCGGCATCGAGCAGCTACCGCACACACTTCGTGGCAGCCTTGAAGCGCTTATACGAGATAACGAATACCTAAAACCGATAATGAGCGATCTTTTCATCGACACTTATCAACACATGAAATTTGAAACTCAGGTTTGGCCTTACGAAGCACGCCCAACCGCTTATGAATTTAAAACTTGCTTCTCTTGCTAAAACGCACTTCCAAGCTCATTTTGGGCTTGGAGACTTCTTTTTTTAATCAAAATTTAAAGTATAAAATCCTGCGACTATTAATAAATTTAGATCTAAATCCAATAAGTTCTATTGCTTAGAAATTTTTTAACCATAACAGATAAATTTTTAAAAGATATAAAATCTATATAGTTAAATTTTGAGCTAAATTTGGCTTTACGCACAAGAACAAATTTTAAATTTAATAAGCCCGACTCATGAAAATTTAGAAATTTAAAGCTTATACATAAAAATAGTCATAGCAGATAAATTTGAAACTCCAAATTTAATATGGTGCTTAAATTTTGAACTAAATTTGATTTTGCAAACAAGGGTCAAATTTACCAGAATTTTAAATTTATCTGCCTCATTAAAAGTTCAAATTTAACAAGCCCTAGCTCTTTTAAATTTGCAATATAAATTTGAGATTTTATTTAGTCAGGATTGCCACAGCAGATAAATTTATAAAAAAGCTAAATTTGACCACTTTTATTTAAAAATTTACGCCAAAAAGTCAAATTTAAAGCGCTAAATCAAGCAAATTTACAAAAGAGCCAAATCCCTAGCTATTTTGCACTTCAGGCTGTCCAAAGAGCCTATTTGCCTCTTTTATCACGCCCTCTTCTCTTTGCTTTTTAAGCTCCTCTGGGCTTTTGCTCTGACTTAGCGACATCAGCTCTTTTGCAAAGTCATTTTGAGGCTGAGATAGCGCATTTACGCTAGTTTCAGGCGCTACATCGGGCTTGCTTGCTGGCTCATCTTTTTGCTCGTCTTGCTGCCTAGCCTTTATCTTAGCGATCTCCTCGTCAAGGTAGCTATATTTATCCTGTGGCTCTTGCGGCGGAGTTTGTGGCTCAGGCTTTGGGGTAGGAGCTTGCGTCTTAGCATTGACGATCTTTATTTTTTTACCAAAAATTGTATGTAAAATTTCATGCATTACGCCCCAGCTTTTTTTGAAAAATGCCAGCTCATCGCCAGTTGCATTTACGATTAGCCCAAGCTCATTTTCATTTAAAAAGCTAAAACTTATGTGATTTTTAAAAATTTCTCCAAGCTCAAAGCTTCTATCATAAATTTTCGCCACAAACTGCTCGTATGGCGTCTTTGGCGCCTCTTTTATTGCTAAAATTTGCTCACTCACGCCAGCTTTTGGCATCGTAACCACGCTAGGCTCGTTCTTAGCAAGCTTTATCGCTTCATCGATATCTTGCAGATTTAGCGCCTCTATCATCATAAAAAGCATAAGCATCAGCACAAAGCCATTGTCGCTTGATACGCTTAGCATCGACTTTGCCTGCGCCAAAATCCTAAAAAATCTCTCATATATAAGAAGTGAAAATTTTGGGTCGTTATCTAAAAATCTCTGCTTTAAATTTGCCAAAATTTCATCTATGATCATCTCTGGCTCATAGGTCTCAAGCTCGGTCACAAGCACTCTAATGGCGTTTTTATCAGCATTTGCGACGTGTTCGATGATCTGCTCGATCCTACTTGGATCAAGAAGTCCAAGCATCGCTGCCACGCTTGATTTTGTGATATTGCCAGCGCTATAAATGATAGCTTGATCAAGCAACGTCAGCGTATCTCTTAGCGAGCCGCCGCCACTTCTAGCTAGTATCTCAAGCGCCTCCCTCTCGTAGCTCACGCCCTCTTTGCTAAGGATAAATTCAAGATGTTTTACGATCTCATACCTGCTTATTTGTTTAAATCTAAAATGCTGCGTTCTTGAAAGCACCGTCGTTGGCAGCTTCAGCGGATCAGTGGTCGCTAAGATAAATTTAACGTAGCTTGGCGGCTCTTCAAGCGTTTTAAGAAGGGCGTTAAACGCCTCTTTTGTTAGCATATGCACTTCGTCGATGATGAAAATTTTATATCTAGCAGCGCTTGGAGCGTATTTTGTCTGCTCGATGAGCTCTCTTATATCGTCGATCTTTCTGTGGCTAGCTGCGTCCATCTCGATGATATCCATGTGGCGCGACTCGTTTGCCATCACGCACTGCGCGCAAACCTCGCAAGGCCTAGAAGTTGGCCCCTTTTCGCAGACCAAAGCCTTTGCAAATATCCTAGCACTCGATGTCTTGCCGCTTCCCCTAAGGCCTGAAAACAAATAAGCATGGCTCACTCTGTTTTCGTCAAGTGCGTGGGTTAGGCTCTTGCTTACGGCTTCTTGTCCGATGAGCTCGTCAAAATTTTTCGGTCGATATTTTAGGGCTAGTGCTTGCAACTACTTTCCTTTTTGCAATTTTAATTTGCTGATTTTATAAAAAAAGGCATAAATTTATGGTTATGATAAAGTTAAATTTTGCTAAATTTAAGCCAAACTTTAGCGGAAAGGATAAATTTGCAAGCATTTATATCTGGATTTTTCACCTCTTTATCGCTCATTTTAGCCATTGGCGCGCAAAACGCATTTGTCCTAAAACAGGGCATCAAAAGAGAAAATATCTTTATCATCTGCCTTATTTGCGCTATTAGCGATACTGCCTTGATCTTTGCAGGAGTTTTTGGGCTTGGTAGCCTCGTGCAAAACTTTTCTATCATCAAGCAAATCGCCCTATATGGTGGCTTTTTATTTTTACTTTTTTACGCGCTAAAGAGCTTTCACTCGTGCTTTTTTAAGGACCTTAGCATGGATACCAGCAGCGATTATGCCAGATCAAATTTAAAGAAAAACATCCTTTTAACGCTCGCTTTTACCTGGCTAAACCCTCACGTCTATCTTGACACGATGATCCTAATAGGCTCGGTTTCTACTAAATTTAAAGATAAAAATTTGATATTTGGCGTGGGAGCTAGTCTTGCCTCGTTTTGTTTTTTCTTCGCACTTGGCTATCTGGCTAGGTTTTTAGCGCCCATTTTTGCAAGGCCCATCTCTTGGAAAGTTTTAGAGTTTTTTGTCGGCCTCATCATGCTCGCCCTTGCCTTCATGCTCATTTTTGCTAGCTTCTAGCCTCTTTTTTAGTGCCTCTTTTTTGCGAAGTTCGAGTGCGTAGGCTTCATTTAGCGCGTCTTCGTCATCTAAATTTGCTCCGTCTAAAAATTTGCGGTAGTCTTCAAACTGCCTATTTTTTATCCCCCAAAGCACGCCAAAAAGCAGGGCCGCCCCCATCAAAACCGAGATAAAAACAAGCATCGCAAGAGTCGTTGTATCCACTATTTGTCCTTAAATTTTCTAACTATAAAAAGCGAATTTAGTATGACGCTTAGCGAGCTTGCCGACATGAAAAGCGCGGCAAATAGCGGCATGACGTAGCCACACACGGCAAATGGCAGGCTAAGGGCGTTATAAAGCAGGCAAAAGAGTAAATTTTGCTTTATCGTTTTATAGGTAAATTTTGAAATTTTCACCGCTTTTGCAAGGCTTTGGAGGCTATCATCAAGTAGCACCACGTCGCTTTTTTCTAAGCTCACCGCCGCGCCACTTCCCATACAAATAGCCACGTGAGCAAGGCTAAGCGCAGCTGCGTCATTTATGCCGTCCCCCACCATCAGCACCTTTTTGCCCTGCTGCTTAAGACCAGCTATAAATTTAGCCTTTTCATCAGGCAGCATCCCTGCTCCAAACTCGCTCACGCCAAGCTCATCTGCCACGTTTTTTACCACATTTTGCACGTCGCCACTTAGGATGCACACTTTCATGCCAGCACTCTTTAGCTCGTTCATCAAAGCCTTTGCCTCGGGCTTTACGCTATCTTTTAGGTAAAATTTAGCCACCAGCTCGCCCTGCTTGCCCACAAAAAAGCTCACATTTTCTTCGCACTCTTGAAATTTCACCCCATTTTCAGCCAAAAAGCGCCTACTTCCAGCCACAAAACGCTCACCCATAATATCAGCGCTAACTCCCTTTGCCACGCTTAAATTTGCATTTTCAAGCTCAACTTTTTTTGCCCCTTTTTGCTTTAAAAACTCAGCCACTGCCACGCTTATTTGGTGGTTTGAGATGAGGCAAAGCGAGTAAATTTTATCAATACTCACGCCCTCTTTTACAAAAAACTCGCTCACTTCAAATTTAGCCTTTGTGAGTGTCCCAGTCTTGTCAAATACCGCCACGTCGCACTTTGCAAGGCTTTCAAAAAATTTAGCCTCTTTAAAAAGCACCTTGTTTTTAAAGGCAACCCCAAGGGCGCAGACACTGCTAACTGGCGTGGCAAGGGCAAGCGCACAAGGGCAAGCGATCACGATGACGCTCACGGCTGTCACTACCGCTTCTGAAAAGCTAAATTTAAAGTACCAAAACCAAAATGTAAAAAATGCCAGAGTTAGCACGCTAAGAGAGAATTTCGAGGCGATTTTATTGACTGCTAGCTCGATATTTGGCTTTTTTAGCTCTGCGTTTTGGAGTAAATTTATAAGCTTATTAAGATATGAGTTTTTAAAAATTTGCCTTGCCTCATAGACGATCTGCCCGTTTAGGCAGACAACACCGCTTTTTACCTCGCCGCCAGAGCTTAGCAAAAGTGGCAAACTCTCACCTGTTAAGCTTGAGCTATCCACGCTTGCTTCACCACTAAGCACCACCCCATCAAGTAGCGCCCTCTCGCCTGATCTAAGCACGATCTTTTCGCCTAAATTTACATCCTTTGGCTCTTTTAAAATGTCCTTGCCATCCTCTAAAACGCACACCTTTGCAAGCAGCATATCGCTTAAGAAATTTGAGGTCTCAAGCGCCTTTTTCTTGCCTAAAATTTCTAAAAATTTACCGATAAAAACAAAGGTTATGATCATCGCAACCGAGTCAAAATAGCTCTCGCCACTTCTTGTAAGCATCGCAAAAACCGAGTAGATATAGGTTATGCTAGCCCCCGTGATAACGAGCAGGTCCATATTTGGCGAGGCGTTTTTAATGGCGATTTTTGCCCCCTTAAAAAACTCGCTACCAGTGTAGAAAAGCACTGGCGTTGCCAGCACAAACTGCGCGAAGCTTAGCAGATCCTTCACGTCGCTTCTGATACCGCTAAAGTAGCCGCCATACTGCGCGATCGCTAGCCACATGATATTCATCGTGGCAAAGACGCCAACAAGCGCTTTTGCGTAGAAATTTCGCCTTTTTTTGACTAGCTCGTCCTCTTTTTGGCTCGCCGCGTAGGCCTTTGGAGTGTAGCCAACGGCGTAAATTTTCTCAATTATCTGCTCCACCAAAAGCTCTTGCTCATCGTAAACGATGACTGCTTTTTGGCTAAGCGAGTTGATATTTACCTCCAAGATGCCAGGCAGGCTAAAAAGTGCTTTTTCAAGCAGCCAGATGCACGCCGAGCAGGTTATGCCGTCAATGAGAAGCGAAATTTTAGAAAACTCGCCCTCTTTTGTCACTAGCTCGCTAAAATTTGCCGCTAAATTTTTGACATTTGCACCGCTACTAGCAGGATTTAGCGTGTTTTTGCCAAGCCTCTCGTAAAACTCACCAAGGCCACTTTCATTTAAAATTTCATAGACGCCTTTGCAGCCAACGCAGCAAAACTTAAGCCCATCTTTAGCCTCTATCATCGCACTTTCATCAAAGCTTTGCTTGCAGTGAGAGCACCTACACTTCACGGACGCTTCTTTTTAAGCTGGTCTAAATAGCCATATATCGTGATCTTTGAGACGTTTAGCTTGACTGCTACGACCTCGATAGCGCCCTTTATGTTAAAAATGCCCTTTTCGTTCATAAAGCCCACGAGCTCTAGCTTTTGCTCCTTTTTGAGCTTTTTGCCCTCATTTTTGGCGATGATCTTGTCGATCAAATTTAAAACGATCTGCATCACATCGTCATTTTGCTCGCTCTTTGGCTCATTTTCACTCGTTTTTAAGAAATTCCCAGCCACTTCAAAAAGGCTCTTTGCCACGCTCGCATCGACATTTACGCATATCGCCCCTATGATCTCGCCGTGCTCGTCTCTGATAAAGGCAGTCGAGGACTTCACCAGCTTTTCATCTTTGGTAAAAAAGTAGTTTGCCACGTAGTCGTCTTTGAAATTTTTGCTGTTTAAGACCTCACTTACAAGGTGGTCAAAGCTTTGTCCGACCTTTCTGCCAGTGACGTCGCCAGCTACATATACGACTGAGCGCTGCGGGTGAGAGAGATCGTGCAGGACGACTTCGCAGGCAAATGGCGAGCTTTTTTGTATGAGATTTGCCGTTGGGATAAATGCCTTTAATATAGGATGCATAAGGCGCCTTTTGTTTTTTACCGAATAGTTTATCTAAAATATTTTTAAAACTTAGATAAGTAAAATATAATTTTTTATGAAAATTTATGAAATTTAAGCAAAAATAATAATTTTTTATCTATAATTTTTTAAATTTTTAAGGAGAAAATATGAAAATTTACGAAACCGAAATTTCAAAAAAGAAAAAGGCTCACTACTCTTTGGCGACCGAGCACAACGGCATCCTCTACATCTCAGGACAGCTTAGTATGGACCCTGAGACTAGGCAGATCCCAGAGGGGCTAAAAGCGCAAACAAGGCAAGCTTTAAAAAACCTTGATAACGTGCTAAAGCTGGCAAATGCGACAAGAAACGACATCTTGATGTGCCGCATCTATACGCCAGATATCGACTTTTGGGACGAGATAGATGACGAGTATGCACTATTTTTTGGCGATCACAAGCCAGCTCGTGTCGTAGTGCCGACAAACAAACTTCACTTTGGCTGTCTGCTAGAGATCGAAGCTACAGCGATACTTGATAGAAAAATTTAAAAGGAGCGAAAATGCCTAAATTTATCTGCTCAAAATGCAGCAAAAGCGCAGATTTTGAGACGCCTATATTTGCGTGCGAGTGCGGTGGGCTATATGATCTGGAGTTTAAACCAGCCAAATTTGATCTAAATTTGATCGATCAGCGTGAGTTTAGCCTCTTTAGATACCGTGAGTTTTTCCCTATCAAAAACGAGCTTTGGCGCGACATCAGCCTTGGCGAGGGGCTAACAAAGAGCGTGAAATTTGATGACTCGCTCTACCTTAAAATGGACTATGCAATGCCAACGCTTTCGTTTAAAGATAGGGGTGCGGTGATGCTTATTTGGTTTTGTAAAACTCATGGCATCAAAAAGATCTTACAAGATAGCAGCGGAAACGCTGGAAACTCGGTCGCTGCATACGCTGCTAGAGCTGGCATAGAGTGTGAAATTTACGTCCCAAAAGGCACAAGCGAGAAAAAGATAAAGATGCTTGAGTACTACGGCGCAAAGGCGGTTGTCTTTGACGGCACACGCGACGAGACGGCAGATGCTTGCAGAAAAAGGGCAAAAG
Organism: Campylobacter concisus; assembly: GCA_018371535.1. Lineage (GTDB taxonomy): Bacteria > Campylobacterota > Campylobacteria > Campylobacterales > Campylobacteraceae > Campylobacter_A > Campylobacter_A concisus_BO. Next base: position 186,939 of record JAHAKU010000003.1, on the reverse strand, counting down.
ATGAGGGCATATTTTACGCAAACCACGTATTTAACCCGCTTTTTTACCAAGGCACTAAAACATATATATATGAAATTTACGAGCAGCTTGGCTTTGTCCCTGAAAATCTCTTTTTACCAGTTGGCAACGGCACCTTGCTACTTGGCTGCGAGATCGCGCTAAATGAGCTATATAAGGCTGGAGTGATCAAAAAACTACCTAAAATTTTCATCGTTCAAAGTGAAAAGTGCGCGCCATTTTTATGGGCAACAGGCGAGCCACGTGCGATCAAGCCAGAGCCAACTTTAGCTGAAGGCATAGCGATCGCAAAACCTGCTCGCGGCGCTGAGATATTAGCTAGCAGTTACGCAGGAGAGCGCGAAGTGATCACGATAAAAGAAGAGGATATCGAACCAGCTAGAAATTTCCTAGCAAGCCGCGGCTTTTACGTCGAGCACACCACAGCAGCGATTTATGCGGCATACGCAAGCTACGCAAAATCACACAAGATAGAGGGCAGAAGCATCATCTCGATGTGTGGCGCTGGACTAAAAAGCGAACACTAATTTAAATTTGCAGGTCATTTTGCCTGCAAATTTGCCTATTTTAGCGACTTTGGTTGTGGCATTTCTTGACAACAAAGTTTTATTTTTATAAAATGCCAAAACTTTCAAAAAACTTTTGAAGCTTAGAAATTCTGCAATCTTATCCCCGCATTTAAAGAGGAAAAATGGAAAACAACAACCAAACCGAGCAAAGTGCTGCTCAAAACACAAAAACTACAAAAAAACATCAAGCATCAAGAACCCACGTACCAGTAGATGGACACAAGATCGAAGAGCTAAGAACACTTAGCTTAGATGAACTAGTGCAGATCGCAAATGGCGTTGGCGTCGAAAATCCACGCGAATTTCGCAGGCAGGATTTGATATTTGAGATACTAAAAACCCAGACAAAACAAGGCGGCTTTATACTATTTACTGGAATTTTAGAGATCACAAACGAGGGCTACGGCTTTTTAAGGGCTGTTGATGCGAATTTAAGCGACAGCTCAAACGACGCTTATGTTTCAAACTCACAGATACGCAAATTTGCACTTCGTGTGGGCGACATCATCACTGGTCAAGTAAGAGAGCCAAAAGATCAAGAAAAATACTATGCCCTTTTAAAGATCGAAGCGGTAAATTATATGCCTCTAGCAGACGCAAAAGAGAGGCCACTCTTTGACAACCTAACCCCACTTTTCCCAACTGAAAAGCTAAATTTAGAGTATGATCCGATGAAGCTAACGGGCCGTGTGCTCGACCTTTTCACGCCTATTGGCAAGGGTCAGCGTGGCCTCATCGTCGCACCTCCAAGAAGCGGTAAAACAGAGCTTATGAAAGAGCTAGCTCACGGCATCGCTAAAAATCACCCAGAAGCGCAGCTAATGGTGCTTCTAGTCGATGAGAGACCAGAAGAAGTTACCGATATGCAGCGCTGCGTAAAAGGCGAGGTGTTTAGCTCGACATTTGACCTGCCAGCGCTTAACCACGTCCGCGTGGCAGAGCTAGTCATCGAAAAGGCAAAACGTCTAGTTGAGATGGGTAAAGACGTCATCATCTTGCTTGATAGCATAACCCGTCTAGCACGTGCCTACAACACAGTGACCCCACCAAGCGGCAAGGTGCTAACAGGCGGCGTGGACGCAAACGCACTTCACAAGCCAAAACGCTTCTTTGGCGCAGCTAGAAACATCGAGCACGGCGGCTCACTAACCATCATCGCAACAGCACTTATTGACACTGGCTCACGCATGGATGAAGTTATATTTGAAGAGTTTAAAGGCACTGGAAACAGCGAGATCGTGCTTGACCGCAATATCTCAGACCGCAGAATTTATCCAGCCATCAATGTGCTAAAATCAGGCACCAGAAAAGAAGAGCTACTTCAAAAAACTGATGAGCTTCAAAAAATTTGGGCTATCCGCTCTGCGATCGCGACAATGGACGACGTCGAAGCGCTTAAATTTTTATACGCAAAGATGCTAAAAACAAAAGACAACAAAGAGCTTCTCTCTATCTTAAACGAGTAAATTTAACTGAGCTTGAAGCCCTTGCTTTGAGCTCAAATTTCTTTTTTTACATCAAATTTCTCAATAAATCTTTCATAATTATACTAATTTAAATTTTTCAGTTTTATTTTTTTTTTTTTTGTAAAAACCGAATTTCTAACTTCTACAAAAAGGAAAAATATGAAAACAAAAGTCGTTCTTTCAGGCATTACAGCAACACTTGCTCTTGCTCTAACTGGATGTGGTGAGCCAACTACTTTGGCTGAAATTTACAAAGCTGACATGGGAAGTATCAAGCATTTTAAAGGCGAAATAAAGGTTTATAAAAGGGTAAGCTATACGACCAAATACGATATCATGACAAATAAATATGAGTTAAAAGAAGATGGAAAAGGTTATCTAATAGTCGATAAAGATACAAAAGTTGATCTAGATAAATTTAATGAAAAAGAATCAGACGATTACAAGGTTATAAAAAGTAGCATAGAGCAAGGAACTCCTTACTACTATGAAAGACAAAAATATGTCGAAATAGGTGATGAAAATGCAACAGAATTTTTAGCAACTCTTGAAACTTTAAATCCAAGATGCCTTGGAAGCAAAGAACTAAGCCTAAATTACAAAGACACAGAAATAACTCTAGCAAAATAACAAAAGGTGGGCTGACCACCTTTTAAAAACTTATTTCATCTCACTTTAAATTTATACGTCACTTACTAAATTTTTCTATGTCTTGATTGATTAAATTTTCATATTCGCAAAGCTCGTTGCAAGTCTTTTTGCTCTGCTCGATAAGCTCGTCAAATTTAAATCCAAGCATCACGATACGATAAAGGTTTGGTTTGTGTTTTCGCCAGTTGTAAAGCGTCGCGACATCAACGTCTAAATGATAAGCCATATCACGTTTTGTCATCTTAGCCACTTTACACTCCTTTTTTCGAGTGATTTTATAAATTTTATTCTGATAAGAAAACAATTGAATTATTTTATGTTTTTTATTAATTTCATTGAATATTTAAACTTTATTTAATATAAGAAAATTTAAAATAGCCACGTAACATTTTTTAAATAAGGAGTAAAAATGAAAAATGTAGTTTTAAAAGTTGCTTTAGGTTTAAGCCTAGCTAGTGCCGCTGCTTTAGCGCAAGGAGCCTTTGTAGGAGTTGAAGGAGATTATTCTTTTAGTTCAAATTTAACAGCAAAAAGCGACAATGGCAAATCAAAAGCTAAAAAAGCACAACCAGGTCTTGGCATAAAAGCTGGTTATGACTTTGATGTAGCTAGAATTTATGGAGCTTACATATATGACTTTCAAGCCAAAAAGTCACTTGGTGATGAAGATGGCACAATAATAAAATGGAAAACTCATAAATTTATAGTTGGAGCTGACTATACTCCAAGCGTAGCAAAAGATCTTAAGTTAGTTCTTGGTGGCTATACTGGTTTTTCAAAGCTTAAAATGGATGTGTTTGACACACATGATGGCTCTGAAAAAGGCAACGCAACTGGCTGGATACTAGGTGCAAGAGTTGGTGCAGAATACTCTATCAACGAAAATAATGCAGTTGAGTTTGGTCTAAAAGCTGATAGAACAAAATATCGCTCTATAGCAAAATATGATAATGCAAAAATAAAAGAAACAAATGTCGGTCTTTATATGGGATATACATATAAATTTTAATAATTCGCAAGCTCAAATTTCAAAGCAAATTTGAGCTTTTAACTAACTGCCCTACTTTAAAAATAAACTATAAATTTACCAGTTTTTCTAAATTTTCGCCGTCTAAACGGTAGGTTCTCCACTCAAGTGATTGATTTTTAGCGCCCATGCTTTCATAAAATTTGATGCTTGGCTCATTCCAGTTTAGGCAGCACCACTCAAGCCTTTTTAAATTTTCGTCCTCGCAAATTTGAGCTAGAAATTTAAAAAATGCCTTACCGATGCCTTGATTTCTAAACTCTTTTTTGACGTAGATGTCCTCAAGATATATCCCGCCAAGCCCTAAAAATGTAGAAAATGTGTAAAAATAGATAGCATATCCTATCGCCCTGCCCTCGCTTTCGCAGATAAGGGCTTTTGCGTGATTTTTATTAAAGATGGAGTCTGCAAAAATTTCATTTGTAAAAGTGACTTGATCACTCATCTTTTCATAGCTCGCAAGCTCTCTTACAAGCTCACAGATCACGTCTATATCGCCCTCAGTCGCTTTTCTTATTTGAAATTTCATTAGTTATCCCCAAAAAGAGCTTTTAGATCTTTAACCATTTCGCCATTTTCGCCGTTACTGCTAGTTTTTGAGCCAAGCTCGTTTAGCTCGATCTCATAGCCAGTTAGCATGCTTGCAAGGCGGATATTTATGCCGTTTTTGCCGATAGCTTTGCTCTTTTGCTCGCTCGCAAGTGTCACGATCGCCTTGTTTTCTTCGATCTTTACAGATGTGATGATCGCAGGTGCCATAGCGCGAGCTACCAAGATCGCTGGCTCAGTGGTGTATTCGATCGCATCAATACTCTCGCCATGAAGCTCTTTGCTTACGGCATTTATCCTAACGCCCTTTGTGCCGACAGTTGCGCCGACTGGATCGATATTTGGAGTGGTCGAGATGAGTGCTACTTTAGCCCTTTCGCCAGGGATCCTCGCACTTCCTTGAATGATGATGCCGCCATCTTTTATCTCAGGTACTTCTGAAGTTAGCAACGCTTCAAGAAATTTAGGCGAAGTCCTTGAAAGTTCGACCTTTATGCCTAAATTTTTATCTGTAAAAACTTTTCTAATGACCGCTTTTACCACGTCGCCTACTTTAAATTTCTCGCCTTTTATGCGGTTTTTACGTGGCAAGATAGCACGAAGCTCGTCTATCTCGATAAATGTGTTTTCATCGTTATCTACCCTAACAACTGGACCAAAGACCATGTGACCGCTCATCTCATTATATTTTTGTAAAATTTTCTCTTCTACTAGGCGTTGGATGTGATACTCAAGCTCTTTGTGAAGCGTTTGAGCTGCGGTTCTGCCAAGGTTATCAAGGCTTAGCTCGTAAGTTAGCTCATCTCCGATCTCTACGCCACTATCTATCTTTTTAGCCTCTTTTAAGCTTAAAAAGTGCTCATTGTCTTCAGCAAGTCTCTCATCGTCGTTTGCTACGATTGAAATTTTTTGATAAAGCTTTAAATTTTTATTCGCATCGATGCTCACGTCATACTCATAATTTTCGCCATAAACCCTTTTTGCAGTGTTTATCAAGGCTCTTATGACGCGCTCTTTTACATCTTCTATCTCTAAATTTTTCTCATTTGCAATTGACTCTATGATATCTGAAATTCTTTCCATTTTTTCTCCATTGTGACGATAAATTTCGGGGATTTTTCGTGAAGTTTTGAAATTATACATAAGCCATACTTTTAATAACTTTAAGCTTGTTATTAACTTTTATTTAATCCTTTTTTTATGATGATTTGGGTATATTGACCGATTAAAATTTAAGATTTTGAAAGGATTAAAAATGGAGCTAAAACTTGCAAGAGCCGAATTAGACGCAAAACCAAAAACGATTTCACTAGAAAAGATAGAGGCAGCTGTCGAAAAAGAGGGTCAGAAAATTTTCTATTTTGATAAAGAAAACACGCACAAACAACTAATCGCATTAGTCGAGCACTTTGAAGAAAAAGGGCTAAGCGTTTATCACAGAACCGTAAAATACGGCCTTGATGATAGCGATTATATGTATGAAGTGCATATACTTTAATGAGTAAAAAACTCTTTATCCAAACTCTAGGTTGTGCTATGAATGTTCGTGACAGCGAGCATATCATAGCCGAGCTCTCACAAAAAGAAGACTATTCCTTAACACAAAACATCGAAGAAGCTGATTTAATCCTTATAAATACCTGCTCAGTTCGTGAAAAGCCAGTCCATAAGCTCTTTAGCGAGGTTGGAGCCTTTGAAAAAGCCAAAAAAAGAGGTGCTAAAATAGGCGTTTGCGGCTGCACTGCAAGCCATTTGGGTAGTGAAATTTTTAAGCGCGCACCTTATGTTGATTTTGTCCTTGGCGCAAGAAATGTTAGCAAGATCACAAAGGCGGTAAATACGCCTAAATTTATCTCAACTGATATCAACCACGACGAGAGCGAATACGCATTTGGCGAATTTAGAGGCTCGCCATACAAAAGCTACATCAACATCTCGATCGGCTGCGATAAAAAATGCACCTACTGCATCGTCCCACACACCAGAGGCGATGAAATTTCTATCCCTTCAAGCCTCATCCTAAAAGAGGTAGAAAAGGCCGCAAAAAGCGGTGCAAAAGAGATATTTTTACTAGGGCAAAATGTCAATAACTACGGCAAAAGATTTTCAAGTGCGCAAGAAAATATTGATTTTAGCGACCTGCTAGTAAAGATAAGCGAGATAGAGGGCGTTGAGAGGATAAGATTTACAAGCCCGCACCCGCTTCACATGGATGATAAATTTCTTGAAATTTTCACAAATAACCCAAAAATTTGCAAATCTATGCACATGCCACTTCAAAGCGGAAACACCAAAGTTTTGCGTGAGATGAAGCGCGGATACACAAAAGAGTGGTTTTTAGACCGCGCGCTAAGACTTAGAAAAATGTGCCCAGACGTGAGCATCTCAACTGATATCATCGTCGCATTTCCTGGCGAAAGTGATAGCGAATTTGAAGATACGATGGACGTGCTTGAGCAAGTTAGGTTTGAGCAAATTTTTAGCTTTAAGTATTCACCTCGTCCGCTTACAAAGGCAGCTACTTTTACAAATCAAATAGACGATAAAACCGCCTCAGAAAGGCTAACACGCCTGCAAAATCGCCATAGCGAAATTTTAGACGAGATCGTGGCAGCGCAAAAAGATAAAATTTTTGATGTATATTTTGAAGAGCTAAGGGCAAATGGCGGCGTTGCTGGGCGAAGTTTTAACAACTTTTTAGTTCAAGTTGATGGCAGCGAGGAGCTTCTTGGCACTACGCAAAAAGTAAAGATCACAAACCCAAAACGAATGGTTTTGTATGGCGAGCTGCAAATTTAAAAACACCCTTGAAAAGGTCGCCCTAAATGTTGGCGTCTTTTTCATCTACATTTTGATGTGGCTCATTTTTCTAACCTGCAAAAAGAGCTACACTCCAAATTTCTTACCACAAAATGGCTGCGTCGTCGTCTTTTGGCACGGCAGGCTTAGCTTTATGAGCTTTGCTTACAGACGCTGGTGGAGCAGCCAAAACAGAAAACAAGGCAAGGTGATAATCAGCGACCACAAAGATGGCGAGCTCATCACCAAAGTAATCAAATTTTTTGGCATCGGCACCATCAGAGGCAGCAGCTCAAAAGGCGGCGCAAGGGCGCTTATAGAAGCTCTAAGAGAGATAAAGCAAGGCCATGACGTCATCATCACGCCAGATGGCCCACGCGGTCCAAGACACAGCGTAGCAGACGGAGCTGCGGTGATCGCACAAAAGTCATCTTGCGAAATTTATGCTCTAAATTTCGAAGCAAACTCGTTTTGGGAGTTTAAAAGCTGGGATAAGATGATACTTCCAAAGCCATTTTCAACTATAAAATTTAGCCTCTCAGCCCCTTTTAGCGTGGCAAATTTAGAGCAAAAAGAGGCAAAAGAGAAGATACAAAATGAGCTTTGGCAAGCCTCACAAAATGATGGCGGCAAGAGCGCTCTGCAAAACAAAGAGGACTTTAGGTCAAATTTAAAAATTTGGTGGAAAAAATATGCGCATAAAAATCCGCAAATAAGCGACGAGATAAGAGAAATTTTGGACGAAATTTATGAAAAATAAAATTTCTATCTTTATAGCCATTTTCATAGTAGCTTTGTTTGAGCTATTTTTTTACAGCGACAACTCCTATAAGCTCGCTCTTGAAGCGAAATTTTACTACGAGAGCAGAGAGTACGAAAAGGCTCTAAATTTAAGCCAAAAAGCCCTTGATCTTGACGCCTACAACAAAATGGCCGCCACCATGCTTAATCAAAGCAAGGCAGCGATAAAATTTAGCTCATACATAAAAAACGGCAAAGAGTATTTAGAGCGCATCAAAAAAATGAGCCAAAGTGGCGTCAGCAAGACTAATAATGAGCGTATCAAAATGATGTGTGATGTGATGATAGAGGATTTTGAAAGCTTAAGAAATTCTGCTTTGCTTGATGATGGCCTAAAAAGCGAAGCTCTAAAGATGAAAGAGGCATTTGTAAAACTAAAAAACGAGCTGTTTTAAACTTATTTAATCCCTTTTTAGCTAACATATCAAAAATAATGCACTAAATTTAGGAGAGTTATGTCTTTTAGCATCAAAAAGCTTTTTTCAAACCTTTTTTTAAGCGTCGTGATCGAGGGCAATGAGTGCGTTTTTTACGGTCAGGTCTTTAGAAATGGCAAGCTTATAAAAACCATAAATGCTAAATTTACAGACATAAGCACCGAAAATGTCGATGAAAAGGTCATAAAATATATAGAAGAGCAAGAGAAGGCTTATTTTGGCGTCTATGTTTCACTCTTTTTTAACGACGACTCACAAGGTGCGCTACCTACCGCTAGCTTTGACGAGTACAAGAAATTTAACATTAACACGCAAAATTTAACCAGCCTTGTGATGCAAGATAGCTGGAGCATATATGCAAATTTAAGTGCCGTAAGAAAATATAAAAACCTCTTTGGGCAAGGCAGCGTCGATCTTATCTACTCACCTATCGCCCTGCTCTTTCACGAGCTTTTAAAGCGTGGAGTTTCACCTAAAACCACGCTATATCTCTACATCCACTCGCACTCTTTTGCACTTGCGATATTTAAAGACAAGCAGATGAAACTCTCGACGTTTTTAAATATGAGCGACGCTGAAGAGGGCAACGAAGAGATCGAAAGCCTAAAAGAAGAGGATATAACAGACATCGACAACCTTATCGTAAAAGAAGAAGATGGTGCAACGGCGCTTGATGATTTTAAGAGTTTGGATGATTTTTTAAGCGACGATAAGCCAAAAGAATTTGAAGATCTAAACTACGAGCTAAACATGCCAGCTTCAACAAATGTCGAGAAATCAGTAGCGATCTTTGGGCGCGATATGAAGATGTTTGACTATATCGCAAAGGCTATGAAAGAATTTTATGAAAATCCGATCTACGACGGCGATTTTATCGAGCAGATCATCGTTTTTGAAAACACAAAGACAAGTGCTACATTTTTACAATACCTGCAATCAGAGCTATTTGTGGAGACATCAAGCTATCCGATCAACACAAATCACATCATGAACGAGATCATGCAAGAAGAGATAACACTATGAAATTTAGCTTCATCACTCCAGAACCAAGACCGCTTCTTTCTATCTTTAGTAAGCTCTGGCTAAGTCTTATTGGCTTTGTTTTTGTGGTGCTTTTGGTGGCAAATTTCTTCATCGTTTATAAAAACTACTCAACCAAGAAAAATATAGAATTTCTAGCAAACGAGCAAAAAGAGCTTAGTCAAAAGATAGTCACCACGGATGAAATTTCAGCCAAACTTGCCGTGCAGATAGACTCGGCAAACGACATCTTTACGTCAAATTCTATCCTAAAGCAAAGCTTACACAACCTTTTTGACCTTGTGCCTGATAGCATCACGCTTGAAGAGGTCTTTATGGATAAAAACTCGCTCATCATCCGCGGTATAACGCCAACAAAAGATGTCTTTAATCAGCTCTTAGCATCACCACTAAGGTCGATTTTCACCACGTCAAATACTAGCTTTTATCAGAGTAAAAACGGCTGGTACGGCTTTATAAGCACAAATAAGATTGATAATTCTGAGGGATATAATGAGTAAAAAAGATACGAGCTTAGAAAAAATCGACCCAGTAAAGCTTTTACTTTTTATATTTGCTTTTATCATAGTTTGCTTCATTATGATATTTGGCTTTATCGTGCCAAATATAAAAGAATTTAAAAGCCTCTCAAGACAAAACTACTCGCAAACCTCATCATACACGAAGGTAAAAAATGAATTTGAAGCTAAATTTAAAGCGCTTGAAGCGACAAGACAAAAAGATGGTGCTATCATCTTGGCCTATGATTCAGCTTTTGATAAGGATAAATTTATAAATTTCGCATCGCAATTTTTTAGCGAGGTAAGCCTTAGCAAGATAGAGGAAGGCGAGAATAATACAACTGAGAAGTTCTTTAGATACCGCCTAAACGTCACTAGCTCACTAAAAACCCCGCAGAAATTTTATGACTTTTTAGATGCGCTTAGTAGCTACGATAGCATCATAAAAGCCGAATTTCCTATCGTCATGAAGGGTGAAAACGACAAAATCCACACAACTTTTAACATAAAAGTTTTTGGATTGAAGTAACCAAATTTAATAAATTTCTCCGCATCAAATTTAAAACTATACTGCTCTTAGCAAAGACATAGATACAAAAACAGCTAGGGCCATCTCTGCTACAAGAGGTCAAACAAGCTCTTACACGCAGACGCTGGTGCACAAAGCAAGGTTATAAAACTATGTAGAGGGCTTCAAACCACGATCATAATGGCGACGAAAGATCTCTTTGAAAGCTGGATCAAATTTAAAGAAATTTACGAATACGATATGTCTAGCAAACAGCTTTTCAAAAATGGTAAAGAGGTGTAGATGCCAAAAATGAGGCAAAACTCTTCTTTTTGCTTGTGAATAATATAGAAAAAGTTGTAAATTATGAAGTGATAGAAAACTACGTCTGGAGCGAGAAGCCGATGAGTAACGAAGCGCTTAGAATGACTATCAAGAAGATAAGAGCAAAAACTGACGCCGATCTCATCAAAAACATCTCAGGCGCAGGGTATAAACTTAGCGGATCAAACTAAATTTAACTTTGTGTAGCTTTTATAAATTTAAGCTACACAAATTCTTACTTTTTATCCACGCATTTGCCAAGTTGGCAGGCTCTTTTGTAAAGTGCGTCTGCCTTTGCTTCATCGCCACTTAGCTTTGCAAGCAAGAAGCACGACTGAGCATACTCAAGCTCACAGCTCTTTGCCAAAAGCTTTAAAACTCTAGCCTCAGCCTTAGTTCTATCTATCTTATGAGTTTTTAAATTTTCGCTTTCGACGTAGGATTTTAGCCCCATGGCCTCGTTGTAGCAGCCAACGCCGTCGCCACTATCGCAAGCTAGTTTATAAAGCTTTAGAGCTTTTTCTATGTCTTTTTGCTCATCGACTAGCCCTTGCTCGTAAATTTGACCCAAATTTGAGCAAGCCGTCGCAAGCCCAGCGTTACAAGCCTTTTCATAGTAGCCTTTTGCCTTTACGAAGTCCTTTTCATTGCTAAAATTTACAGCTAGATTGTTGCAGTCGATGCTATTTCCACTCTCGCAGTTTTGCACCATCTTCTCTTTTTCAAGCTCAAGACGCTCCGCCCTAGCCTCCTCATCACTTTGCCAAAAGCCAAAGCTCACCATCTTTTGCCACGACCAGCAGCCACTTAGCATAAAGCTAGCAGCTACGATAAGCCCGAAATTTAAAACTTTTTTCACTTATTTTCCTGCTTACATGCCAAGCTTTGCGCCAAGTCTTTTCATCTGTGGGCACGCCTTGTTTAGACCGCGAAAGCAAGCGACTTTGTAAATTCCATAAGCTCTTTTTTCGTCCTTGTTCATGCCAAGGCCTAGCTCATACATCGCACCGATATTTGCGCAGCTTGGCAGATCTCCAGCGTTGCAAGCGTTTGTGTAGGCCTCCATCGCTAGATAGTAGTCTTGTTTTACGATCTCGCCCTTGCGGTAGGCGTTGCCTAGATGATAGCAAGCTTGTACGCCACCACTGTTGCAGCTATCTTTGTAAATTTCGACCGCTTTTTTTGGATCTTTTTTTACGCCAAGACCGTTTTCATAGAGCGTGCCAAGGTTTGAGCAAGCAAGCTGCACTTTCGCATCGCAAGCCTTTTTATAGTTTGCGTAAGCGTTGTCATACTCTTTCATAAGCTCAAAATTTACGCCCAAGTCATTGCACGCTTCAGCATCGCCGCTCTCGCACTTTGGCGTTAAAAGATCGATAGCATTTTTTGAAATTTGCTCTTTGTTTTGCACCACCTTTTCGTCCTTTGGCTGCTGCCATGAGTCATCTTGTTTTGGCGTATCCCCGATGCCGATGACATTTAAGCAGCCTGTGAAAAATAGAGCAGTTAAAAGTAGTAGATATTTTTTCATTTTTGTCCTTTTAGTATTGTCCAAACAAGTCATTTAGGGCTTCGCTGATGCTTGGGTGAGTGAAAATTTGGTTTTTAAAGAAATTTGCACCTGCTTTTAAATTCATAGCGATCGCGATCTCGTTTATGATCTCATTTGCGTAGATGCAGTGAAAGCTCGCCCCTAAAATTTCGCCACTACTAGCTTCAACGATCGCTTTTAGCATGCCCACATCGTGATTTAGCACCTTTGCTCCTGGCACTGCCGCCATGCTAAGCTTTAGCTCCTTGAAATTTAGCCCAAGCTTGCTAGCTTCTTTTGCATTTACGCCAACTCTTGCTAGTGGAGTGTCGGTAAATAGCACATTTGCGTGGATGCTTCTGTTTTGTGTGGTGCGTTTTTTATCGCCAAAAATTTGCGAGAAAACTATCCTAAAATCATCCAAGCTAGTGTAAGTAAAAAGCTCTCCGCCGCGCACGTCGCCCACTGCGTAGATGTTTGACACATTTGTTTGAAGGCGCTCATTTGTCTTTATAAAGCCTTTTTCATTTAGCTCGACGCCAGCTTCTTTTAAATTTAGATCATCTAAATTTGCCACTCTGCCAAGCGCTACTAAGAACGCATCTGCCTTGATGATCCTGTCTTCACCATCTTGTTTGAAATTTAGCGCATTGTCTTTTAGACTCTCTATCTCGCAGCCCTCTAAAATTTCTATGCCCTGCACGTTTAGCGCATCTTTTACGCTTTTAGCTATGTCTTCATCTTCGTTTTTTAGCAGTGGTGAGCGTCCAACGATGGTCACTTTTGAGCCAAAATTTGCAAACATCGATGCAAACTCGATGCCGATAAATCCGCTACCAACGATGACAAGATGCTTTGGCATATTTTTTAGATCAAGCAAAGTTTTACTTGAAAAGACGTTTGAATTTACTATCTCAAATGGCGCTTTTGCCTCTTTTGAGCCAGTGTTTATGATGATAAACTCGCCTTCAACGACTTTTTGCTCGCCGTTTGAGGTTGTAACTAGGACGCTATTTTTATCTTTAAACGAGCCGACACCATCGATCACGTCTATATTTTCTTTATCATTTAGCATCGCGTAGTTTTTAGAATTTAAAGCTGAGATTAGCTTATTTTTGTTTTCGATGCTAAGCGTGTAATACTCGTTTTCAACGCTATTGTCTGCATATATCGCCTCTTTTGCAGCCGTGATCAGACGTTTTGTCGGTATGCAACCCACGTTTATGCAAGTGCCTCCATACATCTTTGGCGATCTCTCGATTAGCGCGACCTTTTTGCCAAGCGCAGCAGCCTTTACAGCTAGCGTTTTGCCAGCCTTACCAAATCCAATAATAACAATGTCATATTTCATTTAATTTTTCCTATTATGTAGTATGTAGTTTCGTTTATCTTTTTGATATCCATTTTGTATTTATTTGCCCAGCTTTTGATGATCTCATCAACCCGCTCTTTTATCTCTTTGACGGTCGCAACGTTTTTTATCTTTAACCTATCCTCGCTCCCGCTCATCGCTACGAAGCAAAGGTGCGGCTTTAGATGATCGTTTAGCTCGATCACACTCTTTGGCAAAAGGCCGTCAGTGTTGTTTAAAATTCTACGCATATGCTCAGTGGTCGTTTCATCTACGTTGTAGCCAAGCTGTGTCAAAAGTGCGTTATGATCCATATCGTTCCTTTTTGCTTAAAATTTGCGATCATTATAAGATAAAATTCGATAAAATCGCCTAAATTTTCAAGGACAAATATGAAAAAATTTATCATTTTTCTATTTAGCGTTTTGCTATTTTGGGGCTGTTCGGCAGAGCAAATTTCGCAAAATTTAGGTCTTAGCGAGCCACCACTTGATCCTGAAGTAGAGCAAATAGCAGACGCCATCTACTTATATAACGAGGGCAACTACCCAAAGGCTTGCAAGAGATTTTACGACTACGCAAAAGATGGCAATGTCCTAGCCATGCAGCAAACTGGCGTTTGTTTTCGTGATGGCAAAGGCTTTAGCAAAGATATCTTAAGAGCACTTTTTTGGTTTGAAACAGCTGGTAGTTACGGCAACATAGATGGTCTTAGAAGCGCTGGATATATTTACGAATACGGCCTTGGGGTCAATAAAAATTTAGAAAAAGCGATATATTTTTACGAAAAAGCCACAAGCCTTGGCTCAAGCGAGGCCAGCTACGATCTAGGGCTTATATATCTTGGCAAAAACGACTATAAAAAAGCTAGAATTTATCTTGATGAGGCTTGCTATCATGGCAAAGAAGAGGCTTGCACGAAGCTAAAAGAGATGAAATTTTAGCTCTTAATTAGTTTCAACAGAATTTAGAGCCGAATATCCGATCAAAATCACACTTGCTATCATAAGAACAGATACAAAAATTCCCATTTTTTATCCTTTATTTCTTTAACTCTTTTATCTCTTTTAATATCTTTTTAGACTTTGCATTGCCAAGTAATATTAAAATCAATAAAAGAGCTGCGCACATACAAACACTATAAAATTCTAGCTTGTCGGTATAGTCCTTATAGTGAGTAAAAATCCAGCTTATAAGACCAACCAATATTGTAACAAAAATTCCGAGCCAAAATTTTAGCATGCCCAAGCGCTCTTTGGCTTCGTCCAATTTTGGCATTCTCTTCCTTTTTTTTGTTTTTGTAATTATAGCATTTTAACGTATAAATTTAACAGCTAGCTATATTTTAGCTCCTACGCATCCGCCTTCTGAGCGATCAAGACGCCCTCTATCATCTTTTTGATATCCCCATCAAGTATCGCATCAGTTTGTGAGTATGCCTCGCCGCTGCGGTTGTCTTTTACCTGCTGGTATGGGAAAAGCACGTATGATCTTATCTGATGTCCCCAGCCGATCTCGCTCTTTTCGACGCTATTGCTCGCCTCTTGCTGCTTCATCAGCTCAAGCTCGTAAAGGCGTGACTTTAGCATCTTCATCGCTGTGGCTCTGTTTTTATGCTGGCTGCGGTCGTTTTGACACTGCACGACTATGCCAGTTGGTATGTGCGTGATGCGGATGGCAGATTCAGTCTTATTTACGTGCTGACCGCCTGCGCCACTGGCTCTATAAGTGTCTATCTTCAGATCTTTCTCTTCGATCTCGATCTCTATATCATCATCTACTTCAGGGCTTACCATGACGCTAGAAAAGCTTGTGTGGCGGCGTCCTGCGCTATCAAATGGGCTTGTGCGAACGAGCCTATGGATGCCATTTTCTGCTTTGAAATATCCATAAGCGTTTTCGCCTTTTACAATGAAGCTCACATCCTTTAGTCCCGCCTCTTCGCCCTCTTGAAAGTCTAAAGTCTCGACCTTAAAGCCCTCACGCTCGCAAAATCTAAGATACATCCTATAAAGCATGCTCGCCCAGTCGTTGCTCTCGGTACCACCAGCTCCAGGGTGGATCGATACGATCGCGTTTTTGCCGTCATCTTCGCCACTTAAAAGCATAGAAATTTCTAAATTTACTATCTTTTCATCTAAATTTTTAGCATCTTCAAATAAAGAATTTATAGTCTCCTCGTCGTTTTCAGAATTTGCTAGCTCAAAGAGCTCCTTTGCGTCGCTAACTGCTTGGTGAGCGTCACTAAATTTAGCAAGCATGTTTGAAATTTTTGTCTTTTCTTTATTTAGCGCCCCAGCTTTAGCGATATCTTGCCAAAAGTCAGGGTCTTGCTCTATAGCCTCGATCTCTTTTAGCCTAGCCTTTATCTCGTCAGGCTTTACGATAGAGCCTATGTTTTCAACTTTTGTTTGTAGCTTCTTTAAAAGCTCGTTGTATTCGTAACTATCCAAGTTTTTCTCCATAAATTTTTGCCGATTTTAGCCAAAAGTTGCTTACATTTTTAAATTTACGCCCTTTTAATCCTTTTTTGTTACAATGCCAAGTTAAAATTTAGATAAAAAGAGTCAAATATGCAGATCATAAGAACTATAAAAGAGCTTGAAAATTTTGTCCAAAACGCAAGCGGCAAGATCGGTTTTGTGCCGACAATGGGCGCACTTCATAACGGACACGTTAGCCTTATAAAAAAATGCGTGAGCGAAAATGAGATAAGCATCGTCTCAACATTTGTAAATCCAACTCAATTTTTACCAGGCGAAGATCTGGACAAATACCCAAGAAAAGAGCAAAGCGACATCCAAATTTGCGAGCAAAACGGCGTTAGCGCTATCTTTATACCAGACGAAAAAGAGCTTTACTTTGAAGATGAGCCGCTCATAGTCGCTCCAAAGAAGCTTTCGACCATTTTAGAGGGCAAAACTAGACCTGGTCACTTTGACGGCGTCTTAAGAGTGCTAAACAAGCTATTTCGCCTAACTCGTGCGAATAGCGTCTATATGGGCAAAAAAGACACCCAGCAGCTCATCATCGTGCAAAATATGATAAAGACATTTTTCCTAAACATCGAGCTAGTTGCCTGCGATATCGTTAGAGAGCCAGACGGCCTAGCACTTTCAAGCAGAAATGTCTATATCTGCGACGAAGATAAGTGCAACGCGCTAAGGCTTTCAAGATCGCTAAATAAAGCACAAAATTTGATCCAAAATGGCGAAGAAGACGCAAGTGAGATCAAGGCAAACATGCTTGAGGTGCTTGAGCCACTAAAGGTCGATTACGTCGCGGTTACGGATAGAAATTTAAACGAAATTTCAAAGGTAGAAAAAGGCAACACCATCATCTTAGTAGCCGCCTTTGTAGGCAAAACTAGGCTAATAGACAACATCTGGATCTAAAAATGCCAAAACTTCATCTAATCTCACTTGGTTGTAATAAAAATTTAGTTGATTCAGAGATCATGCTTGGGCGCTTGCAAAACTACGATATCACGGACGATATCAGCGACGCAGACGTCATTATCGTAAATACCTGCGGCTTTATCAAATCCGCCAAAGAAGAGAGCATACAAACCATCCTTGAGATGCACGAAGCTCGTAAAAATGGCTCTTTGCTAGTCGTGACTGGCTGTCTTATGCAGCGCTACAAAGATGAACTGATGAAAGAACTGCCAGAGGTTGATCTCTTTACCGGAGTGGCTGATTATGACAAGATCGATGAGATCATCTTAAAAAGGCAAAATTTATTTAGCCCGCAGACTTATCTGCAGGCAAACGAAGAGCGCGTGATAACTGGTTCAAACTACCACGCCTACATCAAAATTTCAGAGGGCTGCAACCAAAAATGTAGCTTTTGCGCGATACCGACATTTAAGGGCAAGCTAAAATCACGCTCGCTTGAAAACATCGTAAATGAGGTCAAAAATCTAGTCAAAAAAGGCTACTACGACTTTAGCTTTTTATCACAAGACTCAAGCTCATATATGCGCGATCACGGCGTTAGCGACGGACTAATAAATTTAATAGACGAGATAGAAAAGATAAAAGGCGTAAGAAGCGCTAGGATACTTTACCTCTACCCAAGCACGACTAGCAAGGAGCTCATTTCGCGCATCATCGCCTCGCCTATTTTTCACAACTACTTTGACATGCCGATCCAGCACATCAGCGAAAATATGCTAAAGATAATGAAGCGCGGAAGTGGCGCTAAAAAGATAAAAGAGCTTTTAAATTTGATGAGAAATGCCGAAAATTCATTCTTACGAACTGGCGTCATCGTGGGACACCCGGGCGAGAGCGAGGAGGATTTTGACGAGCTTTGCGAGTTTTTAGAGGAGTTTAAATTTGATAGAATTTCAGCCTTTGCCTACTCAAAAGAAGAAGACACAGCCTCTTTTGAAATGGAGCAAATCCCAGCTAAAATCATCTCAAAAAGGCTAAGCAAGATAGAAAAGATCACCAAAAGAGCGATAAATGAGAGCTTGCAAAAAGAGCTTGGCAAGCAAATTTACGCATCGCTTGAGGGCATTAGCAGTGAGGGCGAGATGTTTTACGCTGCCAAAAAAGATATCTGGGACAAAGATATAGACGGCGAAATTTTGATCAATGAAAGCGACGTAAAAGAGCTTGAGATCGGCTCACTCTACCTTTGTGAGGTTAGCGACGTGGTTGATCAAAAACTAGTCGCCACCATCATCAAAAAAGCAAAATGATAAGCCAAAATGTGCTTGGTAGGCTAAGCTCAGGCGCAAACCTGCTTGCCTTCTCGCACGGCATCGATAGCACCGCACTTTTTTACATTCTACACGAGGCTGGAGTCAAATTTGATCTAGCCATAGTCGATCACAACGTTAGAGAGCAGAGTAAATTTGAAGTTGAGAGTGCCAAAGAGCTTGCTAGTAAATTTGGCAAAAAAATCTACATAAAAAGCGTAAATTTAGGTAAGTCAAATTTTGAAAAAAACGCGCGCGAAGCGAGGTATGAGTTTTTTGGAGAAATTTGCCAAAAATATGGCTATGAAAATTTGATCTTAGCGCATCAGTTTGATGATAAATTTGAGTGGTTTTTGATGCAGCTTGGCAAGGGTGCTGGGCTAAAAGAGCTCTTTGGTATGAGCGAGCTTGAGAGAAGAGAGCACTTTTGGCTGGTTAGACCGCTTTTAAATTTACGCAAAAAAGAGCTTCAAAACTACCTTGATGAGCGAGGTTTGCGCTACTTTGTAGATGAGACAAACTTAGAGGGCAAGCTTAAAAGAAGCTTTGTGAGACTAAATTTTAGCGAGCCATTTTTGGACGAATACTTTAGTGGTGTGAAGAAAAGCTTTGAGTTTTTGGAGGCTGATAGGCAAAATCTGCTGCCAATTATCACAAAAATGAACGATGAAGTTTTTATTATAAAAAATGATAGCAACGTGGTTCGAGGCGTCGATATGGCGGCAAAAGAGCTAAATGTGCTTTTAAGCAAGTCTCAAAAAGATGAGCTAAGTGCAAATTTAGCAAAGCAAACAAGCGTGGTTCTAAGTGGCAAGATTGCTGTTGGCTACGCTAATGAATACATCTTAGTAACGCCATTTTGTAAAGCCGTAATGCCAAAAATATTTAAAGAAAAAGCTAGAATTTTAAAGCTCCCAGCGATAAATAGAGGCTATTTATTTACAAGCGGCGTTCAAATAAAAAACCTTTCTAAATTTTTTAGCAAATAGAGCTTTTAGTCTGTAAAATTTGATCTACCAAAGGTTAATTTAAAACTAAATTTTGCTCCAACTCTTAAGCAAGCACTCAAGAACAAATGGAGCAAAACTACAAATTTGGTTTTAGCTATTTTTGCTTTGTCATAGCTGCTTTTGAAGTTAAATTTGAAGTGGTAAGAGCTATAAAATTAAGGTCAAATTTATAGCTCTAACCTTAGCAAAATATGGCACTAAAGCCACAAAGTTTATCACATTGCCTACAAGCCATTAAACAAAATTATAAAAGCTTAAATTTGATATACGAAACTAAATTTTATAAACGAGATAGTGATTTTTGCAGCTTATTAAATTTAGCTAGTCTGCGGTGCCAAATTTAGAAAACGTGCAAAAAGTAGAATTTATCAAAGCTTACAGCAAAAAAACTAGCCCATAAAACAAATTTAAACAAGCCAGCAGTTTTAAATTTACCTCATCAAATCCTTTTGCATAAAATAATACGTAAAATTTTATAAATTTTATTACGCACTAGGCGAGGATTTTTTCTATCAGCTCTCTTTTTAGCACAAAGTCATAGCTAAAAGCATCCACCACAACGCCAGCATAACTACTCTCTTTTAGCATCGCAAGATACTCTTTTAGCCCTATTTCGATGCTCTCTTGCTCACTGTCGTTTCGCCAAAGCTTCATCGCCTCTTTGCTTGTAAATGCCGGAAAATAGCTAAGCTTTTCGCCCTCATCTTCAAGGAGTATAAATTTGATATTTGAGCCCTCCTCCTCATAAACTACGCCACCATCAGGCTTTGCAAGCGCTTGGTTTAAAAGCACCGGAGCAAAAAATGTGGCCTTTTTCAAAGCCGATATCAAATTGATCTCATTTTTCTGGCTAGGATCACTTAAAAATTTATCCATCGCTTCTTGCATTTTAGCTCCTAAAAGCCTCATCTACGGCCTGGCAGATCGTGTGGATGAAAAAGATATGCGACTCTTGAATTCTTGCTGTATCGCTTGAGCTAACGACTAAATTTAGATCACACCCTTCATTCATCGCGCCACCGCCTTTACCGCTAAGTCCAAGCACCAATGCGCCCATTTTCTTTGCACTTTTTATCGCCTCAAGGACGTTTTTGCTGTTGCCACTTGTTGAGATCGCCACGAGCAAGTCGCCCTCCTGTGCCAAAGCCTCAAACTGGCGTGAGAAAACATAGTCAAAGCCATAATCGTTGCCAATGGCTGTAAGCGCCGAAGTATCGGTAGTTAGCGCGATGCCTGGTAGTGGTTGGCGCTCGCTTTTATATCTGCCAGTTAGCTCGGCTGCAAAGTGCTGAGCGTCCGCCGCAGAGCCGCCGTTACCGCAAATGAGCACCTTTTTGCCATTTTTTAGCGTATCAGCCACCATCTGGCAAGCGCGCTCTAGGCTATCTAGCAAATTTAAATGCTCGCTAAAGGTCTTTTGGTGAGCCTCGAGCTCATTTTTTATCATCGTTTTTAGCATCTTTTATCCTTTTTATTATCCCTGTTGTGCTTTTGCCCTCGACAAAGTCGATCAGCCTGACCTCTTTTACGATCTCGCTGCCAACGACCTCTTTGCCTTTATAATCAGCCCCTTTTACAAGCACGTCAGGCTTTATCTTTGTTATCAAATTTAATGGCGTATCTTCATCAAATATCACGACATAATCGACAAATCCAAGCCCACTTAGCACGCAGGCTCTATCATCTTGCGAGTTTATAGGCCTTGTCTCGCCTTTTAGCCTCTTAACTGAAGCGTCAGAATTTAGCCCAACGACCAAAAGATCGCCAAGCTCCCTTGCGCGCGCTAGGTATTTTACGTGTCCAGCGTGCAAGATATCAAAGCAGCCATTTGTGAAAACGACCTTTTTCTTGCCCTTTTGGCTCAAAATTTCTTCTAGCTCCTCAACGCTTTTAAGCTTGTGCTCGAAATTTGCCCCAAATGAGCTATTTAGCAGCTGCTCGATCTCGCTAAAACTAGCCGTTGCGCTGCCGATCTTAGCCACGACTACGGCTGCTGCGAGGTTTGCTATCTTTATCGCCTCTTTTATATCAGCCCCAGTTGCTAGCATGTAGCCAAGTGTAGCAAGCACCGTATCTCCAGCGCCAGTGACGTCAAAGACCTCTTTTGCTTTTGCCGCAAATATGTGCAGCCTGTCATCATAAAGCGCGATACCCTCTTCTGAGATCGTGATGATCGAATAGGTCAAATTTAGCTCATCCTTTAGCTGTTTTATCGCCTTTTCAAGCTCAGCCTTGTCTTTTATCTTTAAATTTGTAGCCTCGCTCGCCTCTTTTTTATTTGGCGTTAGAAGGGTCGCGTTTTTGTATTTTGAGTAGTCGCTGCCTTTTGGATCGATAAGCACTGGGATCTTTAGCTTCACGCACTCGTTTATGATCTCTTGGCAGACCTTTTCGCTAAGCACGCCTTTGCCGTAGTCACTTAGCAAGACGGCCTTAAAATTTGCAAGGTTTTCTTTGACTTTTGAGACAAGCTCATCTTCTAAATTTATCTTGACAACACTCTCTTTATCGATCCTGACAACTTGCTGGTGTGATGCCATGATGCGGCTTTTTATCGAGCTTTCACGCCCTTTTTCAGTAAGGATGAGCTCATCTTTTACATTTAGCTCAGCAAGCCTCTCTCTTATCTTTTTGCCAGCCTCATCATCTCCTAAGACGCTAGCCACGCTCACATTTGCGCCAAGCGAGAGTAAATTTCTCACCACATTGCCAGCGCCGCCAAGTGTGTAGGTTTCGTTATTTATCTTTACCACCTGCACCGGCGCTTCAGGCGAGATGCGCTCGCAGCTGCCCCAGATGTAGTGATCTAGCATCAAATCGCCGACGACTAAAATTTTAACTCTCTTAGCCATTTAGCTCTTCCTTATAAATTCTCTTTATCTCTGGCAAGTAGTCTTTTATCGCCTCTTCTAAGCTCCAAGTCGCGCTAAAGCCAAATGCCTCGCGAGCTGGGGCTACGTCGGCCTCTGTGTGAAACTGATATGAGCCTACAAATGGATTTTTTATATATTCGTTGCCTAAATTTACGCCGATCTCACGCTGTAAGATGTCAGCGATATCTTGAAAGCTTCTAGCCTTGCCAGTAGCTGCGTTATAGACGCCACTTGGTGCGTCAAGTGCTTTTACGTTTGCGTCAATGATATCTTTTATATAGACAAAGTCACGCTTGATCTGGTCGCTACCCTCAAAGAGCCTTGGGGTCTTGCCAGCTAAAATTTGAAGTCCAAACTGAAGCACCATCGAGGCGGTTTTATTTTTGAAAAACTCACCCTTGCCAAAGACGTTAAAATACCTCAGTCCAACCACGCTCACACCGCGCTTTGCGTAAATTTTATTGATATTATCCATGCTTAGCTTGCTAAAGCCGTAAACGTTATTTGGCGCTTCGCATTCGCCAACGGTTTGTGGGCTCTTTGCGTTACCATAAGTCGCCCCTGAGCTAGCATAGATCATCTTTGCGCCCAAACTCTCGCATATATCAAGCAAATTTACAAAGGCATTTACATTTGTTTTTATTAGCTCGTCTTGCTCTTTTACGGTCGTGTCAGAGATCGCTGCCTCGTGGTAGATGACGTCTGGGCGAAAACTTTTTATCTTCTCAAGCGTGCTAGGGTCGTTGATATCGCCAGCGTAAATTTCACCCTTAAAGCCAAGTAAATTTTTAAAATGGCCAAAGCTTTTTAGGTTGCCGTTGCTAAATGTCTCGTCGTTTCTAAATTTATCCACGACAAGCACGTGAGCATCTTTATAGTTTTCATCAAAATAGTGCGCCAAAGCTGAGCCGATAAAGCCAGCGCCGCCAGTTATAACTATCTTTTTTCCGTTTAAATTCATAGTGATTTTTCCTTTTTTAGCTTATTCAAAACATCTCTTACATTTTTAAAATTTATGCCATCAAGCAAGAAATTTCTGCCCACTCCTGCTCTTTTGCCAGCCTCGACGTCGCTTGGCTTATCACCTATCATGAGCGAGTTTTCAAGGTCTATGTCAAACTCTTTGCAAGCATCAAGTATCATTTTTGGATTTGGTTTTCTGCAGGTGCATTTTTGCTCTGGAGCGTGCGGGCAAAAATAGACCTTGGTGATAAAAATTTGCTCTTTTTTAAAGCTTTCAAGCATAAATTTATTTAGAGCGTCAAACTGCTCCTGCGTGTAGTAGCCCCTGCCGATGCCTGATTGATTTGTCACGACAAAGAGCTTGTAGCCAGCCCCAGCAAATTCTCTTAACGCATCAAAAATGCCATCAATAAATTTGAAATCTTCGATCTCGCAAACATATCCAGCGTCTTCATTTATGACGCCATCTCGGTCTAAAAAAAGTGCTTTATTGGCTGTTTCTTTTATCATTTGGTGATTATAGCCAAAATATTTTAACCCGCCCCTTGCAAATTTACATTTTTGTATTATAATGCCGGCACGTTTTTTAAAAAGGATGACAAATGAAAAAACTACTAATCGTTTCAAGTGTTGCAGCACTACTTTCAACTGCTGCTTTCGCTGCAGATGGCGCTACTATCTATAAAAAATGCGTTGCCTGTCATGGCGCTAAAGCTGAAAAAGTTTTCAATAACAAAGTTCCAGCTTTAACATCACTTGATGCAGCAGCTATCGAAGCAGCTCTAAAAGGCTACAAAACAGGAGCAAATAAATTTGGTCTTGGTGCTATGATGAAACCTATCGCTACTCCAATGAGCGATGAAGATGCAAAAGCAGTAGCTGAATACATCCAAACTTTAAAATAATCACAGGGGCGCTCGCCCCTTTTCTACAAATTTAAACTCACACCAAATTTCAAAAGCTCTTTTGGCAGATAGTCATCTAAATTGCCGATCTTGTCGTTATCTATCTCTATTAAATTTAAATTGTATTTTTTATAAAGCTCTATCTTTTGCTCTTTTCTTTTTATATACGCCTCATCATCTTCTAAGCCCAAAAATTCTATATAAACCTTGCCTTTTGGTATATAAAAGTCACAATATATATCCTCTTTTATCGGCACTCTTTTTTCATAAGCGTAAGCTATGCCCTCAGCAAAAAGCCAGTTTGCTATAACTAGCTCTGCCCTACTTCTTACATAGTGACCATCGTTTGTTCGGTATTCAGCTTTAAATTTCTCTCTAAAGTCTTCTTTTTGCTCTTTTTTGCTAGATTTTTCGCCAGCTTTTTCTATCTCGTTTATGAAATTTTCATTACAAAGTAGCCTCTCGTCCCACCTAACACTCGCTTTGCCCATGTAGAAATTTTGCATGCCGCCATAGTATCTGCCAACATCTGTCACGTTGTAGCCGTTGTCACATTTTTTTATAAAGCCTAAATTTAGCAAAACCTCATTTACATCTTTTGCGTTTTTGCCAAATTTCTTTGCTATCTCTTTTGCACTAAACGTATCAGCTACATTTCTTTGATTAAATTTCACATAAGTTTTTTGGTATAGCTTTCACCTGATAAATTTTGTTATCAAATTTATTAAAATGACAAATATTATAATAGGTAGCGCAAAGCTAAAAAACGCTGGCAACATAGTGGATAGTAAATTAGCCGTATCAAAAATTTGCATTTTTATGGTGCAGTGGGAGTAAATTTAAATTTTAAATGATAAATTCTGGCTCAAATTTTGTCCCATTTACCCTGACAACCCTTGCTGGTATGCCAACGACTGTTGCGTTTGCTGGGACGTTTTTTAGCACGACTGAGTTTGCACCGATCTTAGCATTTTCACCGATCGTTATAGCACCAAGTATCTTTGAGCCAGCAGCGATAGTCACGCCATTTTTAATGGTTGGATGGCGCTTGCCACACTCTTTGCCAGTGCCGCCAAGTGTCACTTGATGATACATCATCACATCATCACCGACCTCAGCCGTCTCGCCGATAACCACGCCCATGCCGTGATCTATGAAAAATCTCCTACCGATCTTCGCTCCCGGGTGGATCTCGATGCCTGTTAGAAATCTTGCTATTTGCGAGATGAGTCTAGCTAGAAAAAACCACTTTTTCTCATATAAAAAATGAGAAATTTTATGAAACAAAACCGCATGGATGCCAGGAGTGTTTATAAGTATCGCCAAAAAGCAACAACTATGCACCGAAGGGTCTTTTTCACGGACGGTTTGAACTAGCTCTTTTAGACTCTCCCACATATTTTTATGCTCCGTAAAGCTCTGTACTTAGGTATCTCTCGCCGTTATCTGGAGCTATGAAAAGCACTTTTTTTCCAGCGCCAAGTCTTTTAGCCACTCTTTTTGCAGCCACGTAAGAAGCGCCGCCACTTATGCCTATCATCAAGCCATCGCTCTTTGCGATCGCTCTAGCTGCGTTTAGTGCGTCATCGTTGCTTACTTTTTCTACTTCGCTAACTAGGCTCATATCCATTGTATTTGGTAAAAATCCAGCTCCGATGCCTTGAATTTTATGTGGTCCTGGGTTGCCGCCACTTAAAACCGGTGATGCCTCAGGCTCTACTGCGATGATCTTAGTGTCATAGCCTTTTTCTTTTAGAACCTTTGCCACGCCGCTTATCGTGCCACCTGTGCCAACGCCTGCTACAAAGGCATCAAGCTTGCTAAAATCAGCCACGATCTCAGCCGCAGTCGTTAGCTCATGAGCTTGTGGATTGTACTTGTTTTCAAACTGGCTTAGCATTACGTGGTTTGGCTGAGAAGCTAGCTCAGTAGCTTTTGCGATCGCCGCTTTCATACCACCAGCTGCAGGAGTTAGCTCAAGATGAGCACCATAAGCTGCAACGATCTTGCGTCTTTCGATACTCATGCTCTCAGGCATACAAAGGATCACTTTAAAGCCAAGTGCAGCACCGCACATAGCTACGCCGATACCTGTATTGCCGCTTGTTGGCTCAACGATAGTGTCGCCATGTTTTAGCGTGCCATCAGCTAGCATTTTAGTGATCATATTAAATGCGATCCTATCTTTTACAGAGCCGCCTGGGTTAAAAAACTCTAATTTTACGTAAATTTCAGCCTCATCAGCACCTGTTTTAACCTTTACGATAGGTGTATTACCGATCGTTTTTACGATGTTATCGTAGATCATCACTCCTCCTAAAATAAATTTCTCGTAAATTTAGCATAGAATTTAAAATAAAACATAAAAAGTCCTAATTTGTGCTAAATTTAAAATAAAAATTTAGTTTTTAATGCTATCAAGCACCTCTTGTCCGCTTTGGCTTAAAATTTTGCCTTTGAAATTTTCCTTGCAAAACTCCAAAATAAGCGCATGATAGAGCTTTAAAACCTCAACCTCATCAAATTTATCACTATCAAGAAATTTATAAATTTCATCATAATCAAGCGAGCTAAACCACTCAGCCGCCTCGTCGTAGCTCTCAAAAGTGTAGTCAAAATACGCCATTATCCTAAGCGCATAAGCATCAACAACCATGTAAGGCTTACCGCAAGCATAAGCAAGTATCGCGTCGCAAGTCTCAGCACCAACACCTCTTACGCTTATGAGCCACTCGCGGCTAACGTTTTCTTTAAAATTATCAAAGCTCTCAAATTCATTTTTTATAGCTAGACAAAGCGTCTTTAGCCGTTTTGCCTTTGTGTTGTAAAAGCCACTTGGCTTTATGAATGTGGCAAGCTCGCTGTTTTCAAGCGTGCAAATGCCTTGCAGGCTATCTTTACTCGCTTTTTTTAGATTATCTAGCGCTTTTTCTACGTTTTTCCAGTTGGTATTTTGCACCAAAATAGCGCCCAAAATAACCTCAAAAGTGCCCTCGCCCGGCCATTTTAGCTCGTCTAAATTTCTACTTTTGTGATTTAGCAGAGCTAAAAATAGATCAGTTGATCTCATTTGAAATTTTCTTTAAATGTGAGATAAAACTGCTTTGCAGTCCTGCCACTTCTGCTAGCTCTTAGCGTGGCGAAATTTTTAGCAAGCGTGTGAAGCTCATCTTTGTCGCCAGTGTAGTCTTTGAAGTAAAAATCAACCATTTTTAGGTACTCATCGTAGTTACCTTGATAAAAGCTGATCCAAAGGCCAAAGCGGTCTGAGAGCGAAATTTTCTCCTGAGCTGCGTCGCTATAGTGGATTTCTCCGTCTATTAGCTCTGAGTTTTCATTTTCGCTCTTAAATTCGCTTATTAGGTGGCGGCGGTTTGATGTGGCGTATAAAAGGACGTTTTTAGGTGGTTTTTGGATAGATCCATCCATGATAGGTTTTAGAAATTTATACTCATTGCTGCCATTTTCAAAGCTTAGATCGTCGCAGAAAATGATAAATTTAAACTCGCTCTTTCTGATCTCGTCGATGATGTCGCCAAGGTATTTTAGATCCTCACAGCCAATCTCGATGATGCGAAGTCCCTCTTTATAAAATTTAGTAAAAACAGCCCTTACAAGGCTTGACTTGCCACATCCTCTCTCACCCCAAAGAAGCACGTGATTTGCCTCGTCGCCAGCTATAAAATTTCTAGTATTTTTTAGCAAAATTTCTTTTTGTTTCTCTAGTCCGTAAAGTGAGTCGATATCGACAAAATCGATATCCTCAACTGGCTTTAACATCCCTTTTGTGCTCTTATAAATCGCTGCGTACTTCACACCCCAATCTATCATCTCTTATCCTTTCTTAGATAGACCAAAATTTCAGCCAAAACATCGTCGTCGTCCTTGCTGCGTGACTTTAGCCTGATCTTCTCGTCGTCATTTTTTGTTATTAGTATGTTTTGCTCGCTGTTTGAGATCGTCTTTATGCCAGCTTTTAGAGCTAAAATTTTGATGATGATAAGGTCTAAAAACTGCTTTGTAAATGTATCTATCTTGCCAAATCTATCCTCAAGCTCGCTTTGTATCTCATAGACTTCACTCACCTCTTTGCACTTGCTAAGGCGTCTATAAATTTCAAGCCTTAGCCTATCTTCTCTTATAAATTCTTGATTTAAAAAGGCGCTCACACCAAGCTTTAGATCGATCTTATCAAGCTTTGCGGAGTCTTGATTAAGAAGCTTATTTATCTCATCTTCTAGCATCTTTAGATATAGCGAGTAGCCGATAGCCTCGATGTGGCCGCTTTGCGCCTCGCCGATGATGTTACCACCGCCCCTTATCTCAAGGTCGTGATAGGCTAGCACCGAGCCAGCGCCCAAAAATGAGTTGCCCTCGAGTGCCACAAGTCGTTTTAGAGCGTCCTTGCTAATGGCATCTTTATCCTCTACTAAAAAGTAGCAGTAGGCCTGCTTATCGCTTCTACCCACGCGACCGCGCAGCTGGTGCAGGTCAGCCATGCCAAATTTATTAGCATTTTCTACGATTATGGTGTTTGCATTTGGCAGGTGGATGCCGCTTTCAACGATGCTGGTGCAAAGTAGTAGGTCATACTCGCCCCGCTCAAATTTCATCATCTCATCTTCAGCGACTTTTGCATTTATCTTTGAGTGAAGTATCAAAATTCTAAGCTTTGGCAAAATTTTTCTTAGCTCATTTGCCGTCTGCTCGATGTCTGCGATGTGGTTGTGGATGTAAAAGGTCTGCCCGCCGCGTCTTAGCTCACGCATAATCGCCTCTTTGATGACCTTTTCGTCCCACTCTCTCACGCTTGTTCTCACATCCAGCCTTGAGCTTGGCGGAGTGGCTAAAATGCTATATGTTTTTATCTTGCTAAGCGCCATATTTAGGCTTCTTGGTATCGGCGTGGCGCTCATACTTAGGATGTGTGAGTGCTGAGAAATTTCTTTTAGCTGCTCTTTTTGCTTGACGCCAAATTTATGCTCTTCATCAACGACGATAAGCCCTAAATTTTCAGCCTTTACGCTAAGAAGCGCATGCGTACCCACGCAAACTATGGGCTCATTTTCTTTTAGCGCTTTTTGCAGGTTTGATTTCTCTTTGGCACTTGAGAAGCGATCCAGCCTAAAGACCTTTATGCCAAATTTGCTAAATCTCTGGCTTAACGTCTTGTAGTGCTGCGAGCTAAGAAGCGTCGTTGGCACAAAGAAAAACGCGCTAAAGCCTGATTTTATGCAGGTAAATATGGCATTCATCGCAACTTCAGTCTTGCCAAAGCCAACATCTCCGCTAAGCAGCCTATCCATCACCTTGCCGCTTTTTAGCTCATCTTTTATATCATTTACCGCTTTTTGCTGGTCGCTCGTATATGAAAAGCCAGCGTCTTGGACGAAATTTAGATAAGAGATATCCTCTTTTTGTAAAATTTTGCCTGCGATTAGCTCTCTTTTTGCCGCCATCGCTACGATCTTTGAAGCGATCGCAAAGAGTTTTTCTCTAACCTTCTCTTTTATCTTGGCAAAATTTGCCTTGCCTAAGCGATCAAGCACCGCCATAGAGCCATTTTGCGCGATATAACGATCTATTAAATTTAGATGTTCAACTGGCAAAAGAAGCTTGTCGTCATTTTGGTAGGCGATAACCACAAATTCTTTCGTCGCACCCAAAACCTTGATCTTTTCAAGCCCCAAAAATCTGCCTATACCATAATCTTCATGCACGACGTAGTCATTTACTTTTAGCTCATCTACCACGAGGCTTGAGCGTTTAACTCGCCTTTTTTTCTCAAATTTATTAAGTGATACTACGATCTTGTCGCTTGAGGTTAAATTTACTACAAGGGGCGAAATCTCAAGCTTTACGTTGGCAAAGCCATCAAGCTCATAGCCCTTAAAAAGCCCCTCATTTCTTGAAAGAACGGTTATGCTTTTGCTCTTATTTAGCTCAAAAAAGTCAAAATTTAAAGTAACTTCTAGGTCTTTATAGACCTTTGGCTCAGGCAAAATTTCAATGCCCTTAAATTTCTCCTCAGGCGCATCATAAATTTCAAAATCGATCTTTTTAACAAGTTTTGAGTCAAAAACTTTCAAGTAGTCGCTAAAGCTATCTATCGCCCAAAATCCAAGCGAATTTAGATCGCTCACAAGGGCGTCGCTTTGCATATCCTCGATCTTTTGGCTCACTTTTTCAAACTCGTCTTTGCTCAAATTTGCGATAAATGGCACGATCTCGGCTTCGCTTAGCTCATTTTTATTGCTAATTTGCGTGGCGGTGTTGTAGTTTCTAATGCTCTCCACCTCATCGCCAAAGAGTAAAATTCTAACAGGATCGTCCATATTTACGCCGTAAATGTCGATCACTTCGCCGCGTATGCTAAACTCACCAACGCTCTCAACGATATCGACGCACTCATAGCCAAATCGTATGAGTAAGTCGGCAAATTCGTTTAAATTTAGATTATCTTTTAGCTTGATCGTTGAGCTTTCTAAGTTTTTTTGCGTTGGAAGTGGGTTTAAAAGCGTGCTAAATGGGCTTACGATGATCTTTTTGCCATCAAATTTATAGTATTTGCTAAGAACGGATGAAATTTCAAAGAGCTCTTCGTTAAAGCTTCTTAGATCATCGCCCTTTTTAGCTCTAAAATCAGGTAGTTTAAAGGCGCTAAAGCCAGCAAAACTGGCCGCATCAGCGCAAAGTGCCGCCTCTTTGTCATCTTCACAGATGAGAATTTGTGGGGCGTGCGTTAAAAGATACTCATAGACCTTTGCTTGCATAGTACTCTTTTAAAAAGGCTTCGGCCAAGTGAAACGAGCCAAATGCTAGGTAAATTTTGCCGTTTTTTGCCTCTTTTATATCGTTCATATCACTTGGCTCAAACTCTCTATGCGAAATTTCAAGCTCATTTAGCGCTTTATTTATAAGCTCTCCGCCAAGCTCCCTGCCCTCGCAGTGGTAGTGATAAAGCAGCACGCCCTCAATGACTGGCTTTAGAGCTGCCAAAACTGCCTTAAAATCTTTATCCAAAAATGAGTTATAAACTAGCGTTAGTTTTTTACCGCCAAACTCTTCTTGGCTAAATTTCTTAGCCACAGCCTTTGCGCCAAGCTCATTGTGGCCGACATCAACGTATAAATTTGAAGCGATCTTTTCACATCTGCCACGAAGCGATAAAGCGCCAAGCTTTTTGATATCTATGCTGCTATCTAAAATTTTAGCCGCGGCGTAGGCTAGAGTTAAATTTGAGCGCAAAAACTCTGGTAGGTTAAATTTATCTGCATAGTTTGCGACCTCGTTTAAATTTTCTTTGGTTAAAATTTCTCTTGGAAAACTTAAAGTAGCACCTTTTTCGCTTGCGATCTCTTTTGCGATAGCCACACTTATCTCGTTCATCTCATCATTTAAAATAGCTCTTTTGCCCATGGCTTCAAATTTCGTTCGTGAAATTTCTT
Organism: Campylobacter concisus; assembly: GCA_018371535.1. GTDB lineage: Bacteria > Campylobacterota > Campylobacteria > Campylobacterales > Campylobacteraceae > Campylobacter_A > Campylobacter_A concisus_BO. Next base: position 155,460 of record JAHAKU010000003.1, on the reverse strand, counting down.
CTAAGCTATTGCCTAATATCGCCGTGTGATCAAAGCCGATCGGAGTAAAGATGTTTAGCTCTTTTTCAAAGACATTTGTCGCATCCAGCACGCCGCCCATGCCAGCCTCGCAGACAAAGTAGTCACAACCCTCAAAAAGAACCGCAGAAAGCAGCGTCATATACTCAAAATAGCTCGTTTTTATCTTGTATTCGTCACTCAAAAGAGCCTGCAAGCGCTCGTGAGCTCTCTCTAAAATTTCATCGCTAGCGACCTCGCCATTTAGCCAAAATCGCTCGTTAAATTTAAATATATGTGGGCTTGTGTAGTGGCCTACTTTTGCCCCATTTTGGCTTAAAATTTGCGCTAAAAAGCGGCCCGTGCTACCTTTGCCATTTGTGCCGATGATGTGGATTATCTTAAAAGGCTTTAGATGGCCTTTGATCGTATCATAAGCCCTTATAATCCTGCCATAGTCGATCTCTTTGTAGTAAAGTGGCTTGCCATCAAGAAATTTCGTTAGGCTCATTTTTCCTCGATTATCTTTGGCATGACTTGGTTTCTGCCGCCCTCTTTTGAAAGATAGAGCATCTTGTCAGCGCCCTCAAGCGTCATAGTATCGCTTAAATTTGCACTTCTTGTCGCCACACCAGAGCTAATGGTAACTTTGATGCGCTCGTTTTTATAGATAAATTTGAAATTTTCGATCATGCTTCTTAGCTTCTCGCCAAATCTAACACCATCTTTTAGGCTAGTACTTGGTAGCAAAATGACAAATTCCTCGCCACCATATCTACCGACAAAATCAACTTTTCTAGCATTTTTCTTAAGCACTTGAGCCACGGCTGAAAGGATCACGTCGCCAGCTTCGTGTCCGTAGGTGTCATTTATCTTTTTAAAGAAGTCAATATCAACAAAGCAGATCGAATAGTCCGTGCCGTAACGTTTATAAGCCTCTTCGATACGCTGAATTTCACTCATCAAAGCTCTTTTTGTAGCCACTTTTGTCAAAAAGTCCTCTTTGCTCTCAAGCTTAGCAGCTTCAAGCTCTTTTTCTAGGCTTGTGACCCTGTTTTGAAGCTCTGAAATGGTAGCTTGCTTGCTGTTCATCTCAAGGCCAAGCTCCTTACTCTCGATCTCCAAGGCACCCGCGATCTCGATAAGCATACTTTTTACATGATCGATGCTATTTGCATTTAAATTTACATTTTTAAGATCATTTTTGATGCTTTGCACCTTGGCTGAACTACTTTTAGAGCTAGCTGCGATATCTGAAATCCTCTCGCCTATGCTTTGCAAGATGTTGTTTAATGAGCCAACTTTTTCGATGATCTCGGTTCTATCTTCTTCGATCCTGCGATCGACAAAGGTTTTTATCTTATCTTGAAATTCTTTGCTATTTAGGCTTTGTGGATTTTGCTTCAAAACGCTTCTAATGGTGCTAAGCTCTTCGCCAAGCTCTTTTGTGATAGAAGGCTCAAGCGCAAAATTTAAAAGCTCCACTAAAGTGTTTTCTTCTGCATTTTCATTTTTTTGAGATAAGAATTTCTCAAGCTCAGCGCTCATAGTCTTTAGATCGTCAAAGTCTCTCACGCCATAATATTTCAAAAAGTCCAAAAATTCAGTGTCGTAAGAGCTTACAAAATCAAACCATTTAAGGCACATCTCTTCAAGATTTTTCTCATCATATCTTCTAGCAAGTAGCTGCATACCCTGCTCTGCTAGGGCTTTTGCATCTTTGTTGTGAAGCATAGAGATGGCTTGGAGGATTCTTCTTGCAAAGGCATTTAGTGACTTTAACTTTTTATCATCTACCACTTGTGCTGTGCCATTTTTAGCACCATGAGAGAGCCTAGCGGTCATAAAAGCTACAAACTCATCGACCGTTTTTATATGAAGGCTTATAGCTTGCGCTTTATAGTCATCACCAAGCCTTGAGATATATTTTTCTATCTTTTTGCTCTCTTCGGTAGTAAAGCCATATTTTTTAGAAATTTCATTATAAACTTCGGTGTAATTTTCTGGCGTTAGCATCAAATGGCGATCTTTTATCTCGCTCAAGGCCTCCTTGACTATTTGACTAACGGTTACTGCTGCCATTTTTATATCCTTTTACAGCTAAATTTGCGATATACTCATCAAACGCCTCTTTTGAAGCCTCTTTTATAGCTTCATACTTTTGAGTATCGCTAATGACACTATCTGCGTATCTTATGCTCTTTTGACGTCTTGCCACGCTAAAATCATACTCTCCAGTAACAGGTATATCTATGACACGACCATCTTTAAATTTGGTTTTATAGTTTAGAGTTAAAAGAGCTTTATAAGATGTGATATAGCCATATTCATCATAGATAATTGCCTCGTAATTTAAACTTTTTACCGAAACTATTATCGAAGTATCAGCGCTATCTTTGCTTGATAGTGATTTATGCAGCCTTGCAACCATGCCCTCTTTTACTGCATCTTTTATCCAGACACTATTTTTTGGCTCTTCTTTGCTGATGATAACATCGACATAAACTCTATCTCCAACCAAATCCTGCGAGATCTTTGAAACTGGTTTATAGCCACATCCGCAGATAAATATAGCAATAAAAAACGCTAAAAAATATCTCAAAATTTATCCTTTAATGACAAAATTTACTAATTTGCCTTTTATATAAATCTCTTTTAAAATTTCTTTTCCTTCAAGCCATTTAGCCACATTTTGCTTAGCTTGTTTTAAAATTTCACTCTCACTCTCGCTTGCTGCTACTTCAAACTCAGCCCTTTTCTTACCATTAACTGTAACTGCAAGAGCGATGCTATCTTTTACAAAGACCTCTTCTTTTACAGCTATCTTTGTGAAATTTTTTCTGCCAAAAAGCTCTTCGCTAAGCTCATTTGCGATATGCGGCACGATAGGCTCTAGTAAATTTAAGATGATAAAAAAGCCCTCAGCATTTACGTCGTCATTATCCTGCGCATTTATAGCGTTTAGGGCCTCCATACAAGCAGCGATTAAAGTGTTAAAAGCAAATGTATCGCCAAAAACCTCAGTTGATTTTTTAAGCGCTTCATAAATTTTTAGCCTTGCAAATTTCTCATCTTTATTTAGACTTTCGTGATCTATCTCAGGCAGCTTGTCTATCTTTTTGATAGTTTGTGCCTTCTCCCAAAGCCTATTTAAAAACCTAAATGCACCCTCAACTGCGCTGTCATTCCACTCGAGCTCTTTTTGAGGAGGAGCAGCAAAAAGGATAAATAGCCTTGCTGTATCGGCGCCGTATCTATTTATGATATCATCAGGATCTACGACGTTGCCCTTGCTTTTACTCATCTTTTTGCCATCTTTTAAGACCATACCTTGAGTTAGCAAATTTTCAAATGGCTCATCGTCTCTTAGATAGCCAAGATCTCTTAAGACCTTTTGGAAAAATCTAGCGTATAAAAGGTGCAATATCGCATGCTCGATACCGCCGATATACTGATCTACGTTCATCCAATAATTCACGCTCTTTTCATCAAGTGCTTTTTGCTCCCAACTCTTCTCATCACTTGCAAATCTAGCAAAATACCAGCTGCTCTCTACGAATGTATCCATCGTATCAGTCTCTCTGATCGCGTCTTGGCCGCATTTTGGACACTTTGTAAATTTCCAAGTTGGATGTTTATCCAAAGGATTGCCCTCGCCTGTGATCTCAACATCTTCAGGCAGTGCGATAGGTAAATTTTCCTCTTTTTCAGGCACTACGCCGCAGCATTTGCAGTGCACGACTGGTATCGGAGCACCCCAGTATCTTTGGCGAGAGATTCCCCAGTCTCTTAGTTTGTAGTTTGTGATCCTTTTGCCAAGACCATCTTTTTCAAATTTCTCTATTATAAAGCTTTTGGCATCCTCTGAGCTAAGGCCATTTATAAGCTCGGAATTTATAGCAACTCCGTATTCTGAGTATGCTTTAGAGCCGTCATTTTCGCCCTCAAACGGCTTTACGACTGGTTTTATAGGTAGATTAAATTTGCTTGCAAACTCGAAGTCTCTTTGATCATGCGCAGGAACAGCCATAATAGCGCCACTGCCGTAGTCAGCTAGGATGAAATTTGCAACCCAAACTGGGACCTTTTCATTTGTGAGTGGATGAACGACGTAAATTCCTAAAAATTCTCCGTCTTTATCGCTTGCTTGACGCTCTCTTGGGCTTTGATTAAGTATTGCTTTTATCTTTGCCTTCTTGCTTTCATCAAATTTATCACTTTCAAGAAGCGCTTTTACGATAGGATGCTCTGGCGCAAGAGCTGTGTAGCTAACGCCATAAATCGTATCAGGTCTTGTTGTAAATACCTCAAAGCCATCAAATTTACCGCCCAAAGTCACTTTTGAAGCCTCATCAAGGCTAAATTTAAACTCTAAGCCGTAGCTTCTGCCGATCCAGTTTTCTTGCATTGTGATGACTTGATTTGGCCATTTGCCCTCAAGAAGTTTTAGATCTTCAAGTAGCTCGCTAGCGTATTTTGTGATGTTGAAGTAGTATCCTGGAAGCTCTTTTTGCACAACATCATTACCGCATCTCCAGCATTTTCCATCTTCAACCTGCTCGTTTGCAAGCACAGTTTGATCGTACTCACACCAGTTTACGATGGCATTTTTTCTATAAACAAGCCCTTTTTCAAACATCTTTATAAAAAAGCTTTGCTCCCACTTTGTATAAAGCGGGTCAGATGTGGCTAAAATTCTCTTTTTAGAAAACGAAAAGCCAAGGCTTGCAAGCTCCTTTTTCATATAGTCGATATTTTCGTAAGTCCAAATTTTAGGGTGAATTTTATGTTTTATGGCTGCGTTTTCAGCTGGCATGCCAAAGCTATCAAAGCCGATAGGATGAAGCACGTTGTAGCCGCTTTTTCTATATGATCTAGCCAGCGCATCGCCGATAGAGTAGTTTCTCACATGCCCCATATGTATGCGTCCGCTTGGATATGGAAACATACTTAGGATATATTTTTTTGGCAAGCTTAGATCATCTTTTGGTTCAAATTCTTCATTTTTATCCCAAATTTCTTGCCACTTTTTTTCTATCTTTAAAGGCTCATATTTTCTCTTTTCAGCCATTTTTTCTCCTAAAATTCTTCTTGTGATTTGCTTGATTCTATTAGTACCAAGGCTAGTGAAAATATATTTGCAATGACCGCGCCAATAGCTAGTGAATAGCTAAGTGTTGCATTTTCAGAGACTTGCAAAATAACAAAAGCTGGTATAAGGTGCAAATCAGCAACCAGCGAGCTAGCAAAAAGCTCAGCTGATAGTAAATTTTTAACACCGATCTTAAGTAAAGTTGAAACCAAATTTATACTAGCTGCCACAAAAAGGGCGATCTCGTTTTTATCATATAAAAACTCCGCCGTAGTCGTAAGACTCATCAGCGCAAAAAATATGTAGATAACTTTTCCCCAGTTCATTATCCCTCCTTACACAACGCCTTTTTCAAACATGGCACGCTCTTTATCACGCTCTTTTTTGATCCTTTGCTTCTCAGCCTCTCTAGCTCTAAAATGCTCAATGCTAAATTTAAACCAGATAAGAAATGGTGATGAGATGTAGATCGAGCTGATCGTTCCTATAACGATACCAACGATAAGGATAAATGAAAATCCATGTATCATATCTCCGCCAAACAAAAATAACACAACAACAGTCATCATCGTAGTGGCTGAAGTTAGTATAGTTCTTGAAAGTGTGGCTGAGACTGACTCGTTGATAACGCCCTCGATATCAGTTCTCTTGCTCTCTTTTATGCCTTCTCTTATCCTATCAAAAATGATGATCGTATCGTTTAGCGAGTAGCCAAGCACCGTTAAAACAGCCGCTAGTGTGTCCAAATTTACATCGATATCAAATAGCGAAATAGCACCAACAGTTATAACGATATCGTGAATTTCAGTTGCGATCGCAGCAAGCGCAAATCTCCACTCAAATCTAAATGTGATATAAAGAAGCACGCCAATTAGTGAAATTCCAAGAGCCATCAAACCCTTTTGCCTAAGCTCGTCACCAACCTTTGGACCAACGATATCAACACGTCTTACTTCAAAATTTCCAGTATCTTTTAAAATTTGCTTTATCTCAGTGCCGATGTCACCAGTTAAATTTGAACTTGATCCTGAAAATCTAATAACAGCCTCATCTTCGCTTCCAAACTCAGTAACAGAGGCGTTTTTAAGCACTTCATTTGTACCAAAAGCGTCGCGGATTTTATCAAGTGGTGCTTTGGTGTCGTATTTTAGCTGGATAAGCGTACCACCAGAAAAATCGATGCCGTAGTTTAGACCCTTTGTTGCAAGTAAAAAGATCGAACCAACAAATAAAAATATAGAAAGTGCGAGTGACACAAATCTAAACCGCATAAAATCATAAACTTTTGCCTTAGTAAAAATTTGCATCTCTAGCTCCTTTTATAACCAAACCAAAGTCTGGTATTTCCGCTTTTTTCTATCTTGTCCATGACAGCATCAAACATACCATGAGTACCTAAAATAGCCGTTAGCATCGAAGCCATGATACCTATCGCCATTGTCACAGCAAAGCCTTTAACTGGACCAGTACCATAAGCATAAAGCACTGCAACTGTGATAATGGTAGTTAAGTTTGAGTCGATGATCGCACTCATAGCGTGCTCATAGCCCTTTTGAACGGCTGTCCTTATCGCCACGCCTTCACGCAAAAGCTCACGTATACGCTCGTTTATGATGACGTTTGCATCAACCGCCATACCAATCGTTAGCACGATACCAGCCATGCCTGGCAGAGTAAGCGTCGCTCCAAAAAGCGCCATGACAGCGACTAATATAACAACGTCTGCAACTAGTGCGATATTTGCAAAAACGCCTGAAATTCCATAATAAACTAGCATAAATAATACAACCAAGATAGATCCAGCAGCAAGAGCTACCATACTTTGGTTTATACTCTCTTGTCCCAAAGATGGACCGACACTTCTTTTTTCTAGCATCTTAACAGGTGCTAAAAGTGCGCCACTTCTAAGCGCGATCGCTACGTCGTGAGCCTCGTCAAGAGTAAAGCCACCACTGATCTGACCGCTGCCACCACCTATTCTTTCATTTATAACTGGAGCTGAATAGACCTTGCCATCAAGCACGATAGCAAGCCTTTTGCCGACATTTGCACCAGTAAAATCACCAAAAATTCTAGCGCCTTCTGAATTTAGTGTGAAATTTATGATCGGTAGGTTGTTTTGCTGAGAAAATGCAACCTTTGCGTCAGTTAGCATCGAGCCATCAAGCACAGGGATATTTTTAACGACGTATTTTACGCGGTCATTTTTAGCATCTTTAAAGATGACGTCACCATAGCTTTCAGCCTCTGCCTCGCTCATGGTATTAGCTTGATCTTGTCTTTTATCATCAACTGCCATAAGCTGTAAGTGAGCAGCCTTTGCGATAAGATCTCTCGCTCTTTGCTCGTCTTCTTCGGTTTTTATGCCAGGAAGCTCGACTAGGATATTATCTTTGCCTTGTCTAGCGACTGTTGGCTCAGCTAGACCAAACTGATCAAGCCTGTTTCTAATGGTCTCAACAGCTTGAGAGATCGCATACTCGATCGTATCATGCCTCTCTTGCTCTGTAAGAGTGATATGATAGTTTAGACCATCTTTTTTGATATCAAGCCCTTTTATCTCAGCAAGCGCCTTATCAACCTTTGGAGCCTCGTCACTATCAAGTAGCGCAAAATCAACACTATCTTCTTTTATCTTAAATTTATCAATGAGCACATCTTCTTTTTTGGCATAATAATTTATGCTTCCAGCGACCGACTTGATCTTAGAGTGGATGGCTTCGTTAGTTTCAACACCAAGAAGCATATGAAGACCGCCTTGAAGGTCAAGTCCTAGCGAAATTTTAGCTCCGCTTTGAGTCTGAAAAAAAGATGGCACCGAAAAGCCAAAACCAAAAACCAAGGCTAATATTAATATAATCAGCCTATATGTAACTCTTGCGTTACGCATTATTTATCTTCGATCTTTTTAGCTACAAACTCGCGTGCTATACGAACGATTACATCATCGTTAAGTTTAACTTTGATAAAATCATTTTCGGCTTTAATTACTTCGCATATAAGTCCGCCATTAGTTACTATCTTATCGCCTTTGTCAAGAGCTGCAAGCATTGCTGCGTGAGCTTTTTGTTGTTTTTGTTGAGGTCTGATAACCAAAAAGTAAAATATGGCGAAAAGCACAACAAGAGGTAGTAATGATGTTAAAAAATCAGCGTTTTGCATGGATTTCCTTATTTGTAAGATTTTTAAACGGACATTTTAGCACTAAAATTATAATAAAAGCCTTTGTCGGTGCTTTTTTGCTTTCTAATTTCATTTTTTTAGCTATGGCTGAAAATCAAATTTTAAATTTCATCTCACCTTTTCTCACGCTAGCTGGAATTTACATCATCATAAATTTAAGCAGGGCTGGCTTTTTCGCAGCTGGCTTTTTCACTGGGATTTTGTGGTTTTACTGGATCGGTTTTAGCTTCATCTACTACGAGCTTGTCTGGCTTATCCCTTTTGTCATCCTCTTTGTAGCCCTTGTTTATGGGCTTTTGTTTTGGATAGCCTCTTTTCCAAGCTTTGTGGCACTAAGAGCCGTTTTGCTATTTTTAATAAGCTACGTGCACCCATTTGGCTTTAACTGGTTTAACCTTGAAGCTACGCTTGTTTTAGGCACTTTTGAACCAAGCACGAGAGGGCTTATATTTATATTTTTAGCAGCTATTTCTTTGAGTTTAAAAGGTAAAATTTTAAAATTTTTCCTAGCTTTTATCTGCCTGATCGCCGCCTTGCAGTTTAAAAGTAACGAGGCAAAGACTCTGTCATTTGACGTGGAGCTAACAAATACTAATGTCGCTCAAAGAGTGCGCTGGGATAAAAACTTGCGCATGAAATTTACAAATGAAAATTTAGACATGATAAATAGCGCTATCGCCGAGCAAAAGCGTCTCATCGTGCTTCCAGAGAGTGCGTTTCCATTATTTATGACAAATGAGCCACTACTTGTTGATGAACTAAAAGAGCTTTCAAAACAGATAACTATCGTAGCTGGCGCGCTTGCCTATGAAAATAAGCAAATTTATAACTCTGCATTTTTGTTTCAAGATGGCACCCTTAGACGAATGGATAAGAAATTTTTAGTGCCATTTGGAGAAGAAATTCCTTTGCCAAAATTTATGCAAGATGCGGTAAATAAGCTATTTTTTGGCGGAGCTAGTGACTTTAAAAAGGCTGAAAATTTTAGCGACTATGAGATAGACGGAGTTAAAATAAGAAACGCTATCTGCTACGAGGCAACAAGAGAGGAGCTTTATAAGGGCGAATTTGACGCGGTCGTGGCCATCACAAACAACGGCTGGTTTGTGCCAAGTAGCGAACCTGTGCTTCAAAGACTATTAATAAAACACCTTTCTACAAAATATAATAAAGCGGTATATCACAGCGTAAATGGCTCAAAAAGCGAGATCATAAAGCCTAAAAAAGCATTTTGGGATGAGTTTTAAAAGAAATTTAAAGTGGCTTTTTTTAGATAAAGCCACTTTTTTGATTATTTTTTTAGTAAAGCCTTGAAAGTATCAACCGCATCAAGCTTTTCCCAAGGATATTTTGCATTTCCCACTTGACCTTTTGCAGCTACTTTTGCATATAAAAATGTCTCTTTGCTTGGCTTGTCAAGACCAAATTTATTTGTTATCCAGCGAGGAGTTAGAGAAAAATGCTCGCTTACAAAATTTGAAAGCATATCGTCATTTACGCCGTTTGCGTGAGTTCCCATAGTATCAACGCTAACTGAAGTTGGCTTTGCAACGCCGATCGCGTAGCTTATCTGAACGATACATTTTTTAGCAAGACCAGCTGCGACTATGTTTTTAGCTATCCAGCGCGCTGCGTAAAGACCGCTGCGATCAACCTTTGTGTAGTCCTTACTTGACTGAGCGCCGCCACCTATCGGGCTATATCCGCCAAAGCTATCGACGATTAGTTTTCTGCCTGTTAGACCGCTATCGTGAAGCGAGCTGTGATTTACATATCTGCCTGTTGGGTTTATATAGATGATAGTTTTTTCTTTATTATATAGCTCTTTTGGAAGGCCAGTTTCGTCTATTAAATTTTGTATTAGTGCGCGAAGCTCTTCTATCTTCATGCTCTCCACGCAAGGAGCAGATACGACGATAGTGTGGATACTTTGAGGTTTGCAGTTTTCAAAGTTGTCTTTGCTACCGTAATCAATCGTAACTTGCGTTTTTATATCAACACCAAGTTTATCAGGGTTTGCTTTGGCAAATTTATATACTTTTTCACAAAGCATTCTTGCGTAAGTTATAGCTGCTGGCATAAATTCTTTCGCTTCGCAGCTCGCAAAGCCAAACATAATGCCTTGATCACCTGCTCCGATCTCGCCGTCACTTTGATCAACACCTTGATTTATATCTGGACTTTGTTGATTTAAGCAGACTTTGACCTCGATATCATCTGGATGCAAGCACTGCTCTTTTGTAAAGTTACTCTTACCGTCATATCCGATATGCGCAAGAGCATCTTTTACGATCTTTTCGTAGTCTTTATAAGAGAGTTTTACCTTTGAGTTTATCTCTCCGCCTATTACTATGTTTTTTCCAGCTACAAAAACTTCGCTTGCGACGCGTCCATTTGGATCTTGCGTTAAAATAGTATCAACAATGCTATCAGCGATGATATCAGCGCATTTATCTGGATGGCCTGGACTTACAACTTCAGAAGTAAATAGATACATTTTAGTCCTTTTCCTTGGTTAAATTTTCGTGCAATTGTAACAAATCTATATAAAAAGCGAATTAATCTTTTTAAATTTCTTTATATTTAAAAATCATTTAGCTAAAATCAACAAAAAACTAATTTATTAAGGTGTCAAATGAATATGTTTAAAAACATTGCAAGAAGATACGCCGATGGAAATTTGATCGTTCAAATTTTAGTTGGTATCATCCTAGGTGCCCTAGTTGGCTTTTACACACATTATCAGGCAGCCCCTTACAACCAAATCTCAGCTAAAATTCAAACCATCCAAAAAGAGAGTGGATTAAGCGTAGATGAAGTTATAAAAACTCGCCTTAGCCAAGATGAAGCAAAACAGCTTGATGAGTCCAAAGAAAAGGCTAGTTCGGCTGATTCTATCGCTGCTTCAGCCTCAGTTTTAGGAGATTTGTTTAAAGGCGCTCTAAAAGCGATCGCACCTATTCTTGTATTTGTTTTAGTTGCAACCTCTATCATTTTAAAAGATTTTGGCCACACAAAAGGCATGCAAAAGATCATCACACTCTACCTTGTTGGCACCTTTTTAGCAGCTGTTGTGGCAGTCATTGCTAGCTTTTTATTTCCTATCGAGATACCACTAAAAGGTCTGCAAAGCGCTGGTATGTCAGCACCTCAAGGTATCACAAACGTATTAAAAGATCTTATCTATAAAATGGTTGAAAATCCGATAACCGCCCTAGCAAATGGCAACTATATAGGCATTATCACATGGGCGATAGGTGGTGGCATCGCTATGAGATACGCTACACCTGAGACAAAAAAGGTATTTAAAGATATAAGCGACGGCGTAACTCATATCGTTAAATTTATCATCAGACTAGCTCCATTTGGCATCTTTGGTATGGTTGCTATTAGCATTCACGACACTGGATTTGAGGCACTTGCAGGATATCTCAAACTGATCTTAGTTCTCGTTGGTGCTATGCTTGTAGTGGCATTTATCGTCTATCCAGCGATGGTTTTTGCACTAACCAAGAAAAATCCTTATCCACTTGTGATGATCTGCTTAAAAGAGAGTGCTATCTCGGCGTTTTTTACAAGAAGCTCAGCTGCAAACATCCCTGTAAATATGGCACTTTGCAAAAAGCTAAATTTAAAAGAAGAGCTTTATTCGATCTCAATCCCACTTGGCGCTACTATAAACATGGGAGGTGCGGCAGTTACTATTAGCATCCTAGCGCTTACTGCGGTGAATTCTATCCCATCTATCACAGTTACATTTGGCGATGCACTACTTCTATGCTTCATCTCAGCTCTTGGTGCGTGTGGCGCATCTGGCGTGGCTGGCGGATCACTACTTCTAGTGCCATTAGCGTGCGGACTTTTTGGCATCGGCAATGACATCGCTATGCAGTTTGTCACAGTTGGCTTTACTATAGGCGTCATCCAAGACTCAGTTGAAACTGCGCTAAATAGCTCATCAGACGTGCTTTTTACAGCCGTGGCATCAGAGACTTCAAACTAACCTTCATAAAATTTCAGCTAAAATTTGGCTGAAATTTTACTTTTATCCATTTTTTTGTAAAATATCCCAAAAATTTAAAGGATAAATATGCAAATTTGGGATCTAAAAGCACTTTTTGCAAACGAAAAAGAGTGCGAAAAAAGCGCACTAAATTTACAGACTGAGTGCGAGAAATTTAAAGATAAATACCTTGAAAATTATGAAAATTTAAAAACAGAGGAGTTTTTAAAGGCATTTGAAGAATTTGAAAATTTGGTAGCTAAAATTTCAAAAGTAATGACTTACGCTTTTTTAAATTTTGCCAAAGATACAAGCAAGGGTGCATTCTACGCAAAGATCGATGAGATCGCGACAAAAGCAAATGAAAATTTGATATTTTTTGAGATCAAATTTAATGAGTTTAGCCCTAAAAAACAAGAAGAGATCATCAAAAGCTCTAAAAAATATGGCTACTATCTAAGCAACCTCGCCAAAGCAAAACCACACCAACTAAGTGTTGCAGAAGAGAGAGTCTTGCTTCGCACTGCAAGCACCGGAGCTGAGGGCTTTTCAAGGCTTTTTGATGAGAGCATGAGCAAGATGAGGTTTAAATTTAAAGGCGAGCTTTTAAATGAAGAAGAGATTTTAGCTAAGCTTCATGAGAGCGACCAAAGCGTGCGAAAACTAGCGGCTAAAAGCCTTTCAAAAGAGCTTAGCAAACACCAGCACCTCCTTGGTTACATATATAATATGATAAAAACTGATCTAAAAACGAGCTGCGAGCTGCGAAATTTCAAGCTTCCTGAAGAGCCAAGGCACCTTGAAAATCAAATCAGTAAAAAAAGTGTTGATTCGCTAATTGCTGTAACGGAGAAAAATTTTGATTTAGTTGCTAAATTTTACGAGCGAAAAAGAGAAATTTTAGGCCTAAAAAAGCTTTATGACTACGACAGATATGCGCCTCTTAGCAGCGAAGGCGAGTATAAATTTGATGAGTGTAAAAAGATAGTTTTAAAGGCGTTTGGGACATTTTCACCTAAATTTGGCGATATAGCCAAAAGCGCCTTTAATGACGGCTGGATCGATGTTTATCCAGCACCAAATAAGCGAGGTGGAGCGTTTTCTCACTCTGGATCAAGCGACACTCACCCTTATGTTTTGCTAAATCACACAAACCAGCGAAGAGATCTTTTCACGCTAGCTCACGAGCTTGGCCACGCTGTGCATCAAAAGCTCTCATATAGTGTAAGCTACCTAAACTCAGACACCCCGCTAACCACGGCTGAGACGGCCTCAGTCTTTTGCGAGATGCTAGTTTTTGACCACGTAAAAGAAAACCTTAGCAAAAAAGAGAAAATTTCACTGCTCGCTGGCAAGATCGAGGATATATTTGCCACGCTTTACCGCCAGATAAATTTCACCACCTTTGAAAGGGCTGTACATGCACATGAGGGTGAGATTAGCCTAGATGAGCTAAATAAAATTTGGCTAAGAGAGAGCAAAAAGATGTTTGGCAAAAGTGTCATACTAAATGACTACTACAAAATTTGGTGGAGCTATATCCCGCACTTCATCCACACGCCATTTTACTGCTACGCTTACTCTTACGCGCAGCTTCTTGTGCTTGCACTTTTTGGGCTTTATAAAAGCGGCAAATGCAAAAATTTCGTTGAAATTTACACCGAGTTTTTAAGCCTTGGTGGGAGCCTTAGCCCAAGGGAGCTTGTGGGTAAATTTGACTTTGACATAGATGATAAAAATTTCTGGCAGATCGGCATAAACGAGGTCAAAAAACTAGTAGATGAGTTTTTAGAAATTTCAAAGGATTAAGATGTTAGACGAAATTTTAGACGACGAGAAATTTGCGCTTTTGATGAAGATGCACGTCTATGAGTGCATTGATTTTTTAATTGAAAAGGGGCTAAATTTCTCAGTTATGGCAAATTTACCGCTAGTTAGCTTTGAGCCTAGCTTGCCAGATGAGATAAGCAGTGGTTTTAGCATGCCAGTCATTATGTTCTCACTTGGTGGATACACGCTTGAAAGTGCGAGGCTAACGCAAGATGAGCTTAGCTTTGAGGCTGGCTTTGGTAGTGAAAATTTCGCCTCAGTGGTATCATTTCCACTTGGCGCGGTGGTTCAAATTCTGGTTGAAAACAGTCCGATCCTTGTAAATTTCTCCATCCACAAGCCAAAAGAAAAACAAGTCGATCACGCTAAAAAATCAGCCTCAGTCTTTTTGCAAAACCCAAAAAATAAAGATATATTTAAGAAAAAATAGTAATTTTAAGCATTTTTGGCTAAAATCAAAAGAAAATTTAAAAAGCGAAAAATGGAAAATTTACTATCAAATTTAAACGAAGCCCAGCGCGAAGCAGCCACCCACATAGACGGTGCGATGCTCATACTTGCAGGCGCTGGCAGCGGCAAGACAAAGACGATCACGACTAGACTTGCCTATCTCATCGGCGAGGTCGGCATAGACGCGGCAAACACACTAACTCTTACTTTTACAAACAAAGCCGCCAACGAGATGCGTAGCAGAGCCATGGCGATGCTGAGTCAAAGCGGCAAAAACTACTCACCGCTTCTTTGCACATTTCATAAATTTGGACTTTTATTTTTAAAGCTCTATATAGAAAAGCTTGGCAGAAAAAACAACTTCGTCATCATCGATACAGACGATAAAAAGCGCATCATAAAAAGCTTTGAAAGTCCGGTCGCCACGGCGATACTCTCAAGTGAAATTTCAAATTATAAAAACTCACTTTTAAGCGTCGAAGAGGTCTATAAAAACGCAAATTTCTCTTCATTTGACAAGAGCAAGGATAACTTTTACAAGCAAGCAGCGCAAATTTATGAAAAGTACGAGGACTATTTAAAGGCGAACAACCTTGTTGATTTTGACGATTTGCTAGGGCTTACATATAAAATTTTAGACGAAAACGAAGAGCTTGCTAGTGAAATTTCAAACCGCTACAAATACATAATGGTCGATGAGTATCAAGACACCAACGATCTTCAGTATAAACTGCTAAAAAAACTCTGTCTATGCCACGAAAACATCTGCGTGGTGGGCGATGATGACCAAAGTATTTACGGCTGGCGCGGTGCAAAGATAGATAATATCTTAAATTTTAAAGATCAATTTAGTAACGTAAAGATCATCAGACTTGAGAAAAACTACCGCTCGAGCGAGGCGATACTAAAGGCTGCAAACGAACTGATAGATCATAACCGCAACCGCCTTGGCAAGAAGCTTGTCGGCACAAAGGGCGAAGGCGAAGCTGTAAATTTGATAGAGAGCTTTGATGAGAGCGTCGAGGCTGGCAAGATCGCAAAAAATATAAAAGAGCTTTTAATTAAAGGCGTGCAGGCAAAAGATATCGCTATCTTATACCGCATAAACGCGCTATCTCGCTCACTTGAAGATGGGCTAAACAAAGAGCAGATCGCTTATAAAATGGTAGGCGGCGTTAAATTTTACGAAAGAGCTGAGATCAAAGATATCATAAGCTACCTAAGACTTATAAATAATCCAAATGATGACTTTTCGATAAGACGCATCATAAACCGCCCAAAGCGCGGCCTTGGTAAAGTAAGCCTTGATAAGCTTGAAAAGATGGCATTTGAGGGCAAAATTTCCATTTTTGAAGCAATCTCAAACATCTCTGATAACGACGAAGCCTTTAGTAAAAAGGTAAAATCAGCCCTTCTTGAGTTTGCAAACAACCTAAAAGAGCTTCAAGAAAGCAGCTCGGTTTTTGACCTCATAGATAAATTTGAAGCTAAATTTGGCGTGAAAAAATACTACGAAAGCTTGCCAGATGGTGCTGAAAGAGCGGCGAACATCGACGAGTTTTATGCTGTTTTAAAAGATCAGATCAAGCAAAATCCAAGCTTTGATCTAGAAGAGTTTTTAAACGAGATCACGCTAACAAGCGAGCAAGACGGCATCAGCGACGAGGCTATTAGCATTATGAGCGTGCATGCGAGCAAGGGACTTGAGTTTGAGCACCTTTTTGTGATCGGCCTTGAAGAGGGATTTTTCCCACTCATTGGCGATGGTAGCGACATCGAAGAGGAGCGCAGGCTCGCTTACGTGGCGATAACAAGAGCCAAAAGGACACTTAGCCTAAGCTTTGCAAATTCACGCTTTTACAAAGGTCAGCGCACTAGGCTAAATAAGAGTAGATTTTTAAGTGAGAGTGGTATCACGCATGGCTCGCTAGTTATCGAACAGAGCAATGAATTTAAAAAAGGCGACCTTGTTAAACATAAAATTTTTGGTATCGGCAGGGTGAGCGCGGTTAGCAAGATCAAAAAAGAGTTTAAACTGACTATAAATTTTGGTGGCAATGTAAGAGAGATAATGTCAAGCTTCGTGGAAAAGGCCGTATGAACGCCATTTTCGTGGCAAACAAGCCTGCTGGCATGAGCTCAAACCACTTTTTAGGACGACTAAAAAGAAAATATGGCGTTAAAAAGGCTGGATTTTCAGGTACGCTTGATCCATTTGCGAGTGGCTGTCTGATAGTCGCTTTTGGCTCGTATACGAAATTTTTTAGATTTTTAGACAAAAGCCCAAAGGTCTATGAGGCGACGATCTGGCTTGGAGCTAGCAGTCCTAGCATGGATAATGAAAATATCACTGAAATTTCAAATGTAAAAGAGCTAAATTTAGAAAAACTTGAAGCCATTAGAGGCGAGCTAATAGGCAAGATAAGCTATGTCCCGCCAAAATTTAGTGCCAAACATGTAAATGGCACAAGAGCTTACAAACTAGCAAGAAGCGGCGAGGAATTTGAGCTAAAGCCAGAAACAATGGAAATTTATGAGAGTGAAATTTTGAATTATTCACACCCTTTTTTGACACTTCGTTTAAGTGTAAGTGAGGGGAGTTACATCCGCTCTTATGCAGAAATTTTTGGGCAAAAAGTTGGTTATAATGTAACTTTAAGCTCATTAAAGAGGGTAAGCGAGGGTAAATTTCGCTATGAAAATGAAAAATTTTTAAATATTTGCAATTTTTTAAATATTGAGCAAAACACGTATTTTGGGGACATTAACAATATACTAGACGGCAAGAAATTAAAAATTAACGATTTTGAAACACAAACACAAGGAATTTATTTGCTAAATTATGATAAATTTATGAGCGTAATCCAAATCATGGATGATACTATAAATTACACTTTAAACAAGGTAGAAAAATGTTAATCTTAGCAAGAAAAGAAAACGAAGAAATTTTACTAGGTAACGACATAAAAGTCGTCGTAGTAAGTATCTCAAAAAGCACCGTTAAGCTTGGTATCGAGGCCCCGCGCAACACAATGATACTAAGAAGCGAGCTGGCAAACGATATCAAAAACGAAAATATCCACGCCACCAAAAAAGCAAGCGAAGCCGATATCCACGAGCTTGCGAAAAAAATCGAGAAATGAAAAGCTTTGCAAAGATCAACGTATTTTTGAAGGTAGTTGGCACCAGAGGCAACTACCACGAAATTTTGTCACGTTTTGTTCTTTGCGAGCAGCTTTTTGATGAAATTTATTTTGAAAGGTCAAATTCTTTTGCTATCGAATGCGATAACAAAGAGATAAAAGAAAACATCATCCAAAAAGCGATAGACGAGCTAAAAAAAGCTGGCTTTTCAAACGAGCTAGATGAGTTTTTTAGCTCTCATAAAATCATCATCAACAAACAAATCCCAATAGGTGCTGGTCTAGGAGGAGGCAGTTCAAACGCCGCCACCTTTTTACTTATGGTAAATGACGAGCTAAATTTACATATAAAACGCGAAAATTTGATGCAAATAGCCTCTAAAGTCGGCGCAGATGTGGCCTTTTTTGTAAGCGGCTACAAGGCAGCAAATGTAGGCGGCATAGGCGAGATCATAGAAGAATTTGACGATGAAGTGCCAAATTTAAATATTTTCACGCCAAATGTTTTTTGCTCCACACCGATGGTTTATCAAGAATTTAGAAGCAATTTCTTACAATACATAGACGTTAATGCTGCAAAAAAGATGCAAAATTTAAAGAGCAAAGAGCTACTTGAAATTTATAAAAACGAGGAGCTAAACGATCTTTTTGCCCCATGCTTTAAGCTCTATCCACAGATGAATGAGTTTAGGGATAAATTTCTAAGCGGCAGCGGCAGTAGCGTATTTAGTGTAAAATAAAAGGTAAAATTTTGATAAAATATCTAGCAAAAAACAAAAAAGCTTTGCATGACTTTAGCATACTTGAGACCTTTGAGGCAGGTATCGTTTTAAAGGGCAGCGAGGTCAAGGCTCTAAGGGCTGGCAGAGCAAATTTAAAAGATAGCTTTGTGCGCGTCATAAAGGGCGAGCTTTTCTTACTAAACGCTCATATCAGCTATCTTGAGACTACACACAGCGCATTTCGTCCAAACGAGCGAGCCGCCAGAAAACTTTTGATGCATAGAAAGCAGATCGATAAAATTTTCGGTCAAGTCTCGCAAGATGGGCTTACTTTGGTTGTTTTAGCACTTTATCTAAGCAATAAAAACATCGTAAAAGCAAGGCTAGCTCTTGCAAAAGGTAAAAATTTACACGACAAGCGCGAGACTTTAAAAAGACGCGAGGCAGACAAAGAGGCAAGAGCTGCCATAAAAAGATATGTTTAAGGGATAAGATGAAAAATTTACTTGTTTTAATAATCACTTTATTTGCTTTTTTTGGTTGTGGCGAAGATGAGAGCAGTAGTGCAAATTTTAAAGAATTTAGCCCAAATGAAGAGGTTAAGCTTGTAGATGTGAGCGGCAAGGAGCTTACTTTGGTTAGAAAAGATCACGGCTTTGCTATCAAAAATGATGAAAATAAGGTTTTAATGATCGACATTTTTGGCACATTTTGCCCACCTTGTCAAAAAGAGGCAGCCGAGCTTACAAAATATCAGCTTGAAAACAAAGATAAATTTACGCTAATTGGACTAACTCACTTTGAAAATGTCACAAATGAGTATGTTTTGCATGAATTTATGCAAAAATTTAATGCCTACTACTTCATAACAAACGATCAAAAGATAAATGACAGGCTTGCCGAGCAAATCGTAAGAGATATCGAATACAAACATGAGATCGCACTACCTTTTAAAGTTGTGATAAAAAACGGCGAATATCAAATTTTAACAGACGTAGATAGCGGACAATACGGAGTAAAATACTATCTTGGCGGCATAAAAGTCACAAAAATGAAAGAAGATTTGGCAAAAATCTATGAAACAAAATAAATTTGCCTTATATTTGGAACATCATTTGCTTATAAATGTGTGAAATTTTAGAAGGACTTTAAATGTTTGTTTTAGATAGATCAAAATCTAGCCCACTCGTCGAATCAGCCCTTGCAGGCAGAGAGCTACGCCAAAAGCTCATCTCTGGCAACCTTGCAAATGTTGATACGCCATTTTACAAGGCTAGAGACGTAAGATTTGAAGATGTTTTAAGAGAAAAAGCAAATGAAATTTATAACGTTTCAGAGAGCAAAAAACTAAATTTAGCTAAAACAAACGAAGCGCACATGGCTGCGGTTGATTTCCCAAAAAGCGACACAGCTCAAATTTTCTTGCGCGATGGTCACATGGCTAGAAACGATGCAAACACGGTTGATCTTGATGTTGAGACAACAGAAATGGGCAAAAATACAGTTATGATAAACGCCCTTGATAGCGCTTACAAGGCTCAGGGCAATATCTTTAAAAGCGTAATAGACGCAAGTGCTAAGAACTAGGAGAGATGATGTCATACTTAAATGATTTTGATATTAGCGGATACGGACTAAGCGCACAACGCTTCAGGATGAACGTCATCAGCTCAAACATAGCAAACGCTCAAACCACAAGAACGGCTGAGGGCGGCCCTTACAGAAGGCAAGAGGTGATCTTTAAAGAGATGAACTTTGATAAAATTTTAAACGATCAGCTTAAAAATTCACAAAGTCTGCTTGAGTATGAAAATCCACTCGATGATCCAAGCTCACCTAAAAACGCTCACCCTGCCCTAACTAGCGTGATCGTAGATAAGGTGGTGCGCGATGACAAGGACTTTCAACTAAAATACGACCCAAGCCACCCGGACGCAAATGCAAATGGCTACGTCGCATTTCCAAATATAAATCCAGTCATCGAAATGGCTGACTTGCTCGAGGCGACAAGGGCTTATCAAGCAAATGTAGCGTCATTTCAAAACGCAAAAACAATAGCACAAAGTGCGATATCACTCATTTCAGGACAAGCATAATGATAAATAGCATAAATTTAGATAAGTTAAACAAAAGCGAAAATTCAAACAAAATAGCAAAAGCAGGCGAAGAAGGCGGCTTTGAAAACGCATTAAACGACTCTTTAAAAGAGCTAAACAAGGTTCAAATAAACGCCGATAAAGCCATCGCTGATCTTGCAACTGGCGAGGTAAAAGACTTGCACCAAGCAGCTATCGCGATAGGCAAAGCAGAGACTAGTATGAAGCTTATGCTAGAAATTCGCAACAAAGCGCTAAGCGCATACAAAGAAATTTCAAGAACGCAAATTTAAGCCATTGAATGAATTCCAGAAAATCAAAAATAACCATACTTTTTTTATTAATTACTTTTGGAATTTCAATCTTTGTGCTCGTTATATTTTATAGAGCAAGCATCGAGCGAAAGCTTCCTAAGCTTCAAACAAGCGACGTAAATACCGCTATCCGCGGCAATATCGTTACAAAAGACGGCTTTAGCATCTCATCAAGCCAAAAACTCTACAAAGTGATGCTTGACACCAGAAACATCGATCCAAACAAAAAAGAGATGTTCATCAAGCTCTACTCGCTTTATAGCGGCGACGATCCAAACAAAGTAAGAAAGATCATAAACGGCACAAAAGGCCTTGTCACGCTCTCTTACAGCATCGACGCAAAGGGCGCTACCTATCTTCAGGAGCTTTCAAGAAAGCTAAACCGCAAGGGCATTTTGATCTCCTACCTTGATCCAAAAACTGGACTTGCCTCATTTCAAGGTATGCGCGTAATGGAGAGCGGTCAAAACCGTAAATTTATGTCAAAAGACGCCTTAACGCCAGCTATTGGCTACGTGAGCAAAACAGAGAGCGACGCACTTACCAAAAGCAAAGGTGTAAAAGGGCTTGAGAGATACTACGAGGACTATCTAGCTCCGATACAAAATGCCAAAATCCTTGGCCCACGTGATATTGGCAACAATATAATTTTAACCAGTGATTCAAATTTAGCAACAAGAGTCGATGGCTATAACGCAGTGCTTTCTATACCGCTTAAATTTCAAACCAAGCTAGAGCAAATTTTAGATGAAAAACGTGAATTTCTAGACGCAAAAGAGCTAATCATCTGCATAATGAATAGCAAAAATGGCGAAATTCTAGCCCTAGCTTCTAGTTCAAGATATGATCCCTCAAACATAAGAAAGCAAGATTACAGCGCGCTAAATTCGAGCGCAAGCGAGTATGCATACGAGGTTGGATCGGTTTTTAAGCCATTTATCTTCTCCATACTACTTCAAGAAAAAAAGGTAAATCCTTTTGAGCTAGTAAATACCTACAACGGCCGCTATCAGCTAGGCAAAAGGATCATCAAGGACACCCACCCAGAGCCTTTTATGAGTGCTGAAGACATCATAGTGCACAGCTCAAACATCGGTATGATCCAGCTAGTAGATAGACTAAATGGCCCACAAATTTATCAAGGACTTTTAAATTTTGGCTTTTCGAGAAAAACAGGCATCGACCTGCCATACGAGCAAGTGGGTATGATGCCAACGGTTACAAAGCTAAACTCATCGACATATAAAGCGACAGTTAGCTACGGATACGGCCTTCAAGCGACATTTATGCAGCTTTTAAAAGCTTATAACACCTTTAACAACAAAGGCATCGAGGTGACGCCGCACATGGTGGCATATCTTGAGCGAAACGGCAAGCGCTACGATCTGCCAAAAGCAGAGCCAGCTCAGGTCATCACGCAAGAGACCGCAAAGATAATGAAGAGAATTTTGATAAAAACGGTTGAAAAAGGTACTGGCTTAAAGGCATTTACGCCAGGTCTTGAGATAGGCGGAAAAACTGGCACCGCGCACATCGCTTCTGGCAAAGGCGGATATAGCAATACCTATAACGGCTCGTTTTTTGGCTTCGTAAATGACACAAGAGGCAACAGCTACACCATAGGCGTTTTAGCAAGAGACCCTAAAAAACCTTACTACTACTTTGGTGCGCAAAGTGCGTTGCCGACATTTAAAAAGGCCGTTGATCTAATGGTTGAAGATGGCTATTTATTCCCAGATCCTAATGTCATAGCTGAGTTTGAAGCTAAAAAAGATAAGCTCAAAAACGACAAAGCAAAGCAAAAACCGGCTTTAGATTAAATTTAACTTCTAAGATATAAATATTAAATTTCAAATTTAGGGTTTAAAGAAGAAATTTGGATCTAGGCAAGTGGCCTAAATCCAGAATTTATGCAAGTCCAAGTTCATTTAAGACAGAGCTTAAATTTACAGAATTATTTGTATTTTTGCCAAGGCTATTTTGCTTCTCAAGCAGTGTTTGGCTAGTAAGTGCCATGTTTAGCTCTTTGCGGTAGTCACTTAAAATTTTATCCATTATTTTAAGTAGCTCATTTTTTTGATCCTGCGTTTTGGTCGGATCATTTATGCTTAAAAGCTCAGTTAGCTCCTCTTTTTTTTGAGCTATTTTCTCTTCTATCTTGTTTGAATTTAGCTCATTTATAAAGCCAGCAGCGCCAATTTCTGTAAGCCTTTTCTTAAACTGCTCAAGCTTGTCTGAAACCTTTGCCTCGCTTGTGATCTTATCAAGCGTTAGACTTAAAATTTCATCAAAACTATTTTTTTTATCTTTAGCTTTGCTTGAGCCTGACTGCAACAAATAATCGATAATATCGTTATTTTGAACCTTCATACATCTCCTTTTAAATTTGAGATGCTTTTTATAAGCAAGATTTATTCCTAAAGGCTAAATTCTCTAGCGTTTTTTGACTTTTCTAGGATAAAACTAGCAAATTCATCACTAAAATTTGGACACTGAACGACTTTGTAAAAGCTGAAATTTAACTCTTTTGCAAGCTTGGCATACTCGATAACTAGCTCAAAAATGGTCTCAGAGTTATCTATACAAAAAGAGAGCGGGTAGATAAGCGCTTTTTTGCTCTCACATTTAGCCAAAACCTCGTTTAGTGATGGTTCTAGCCATTTAACTGGGCCAAGACGTGACTGATAAGCAAGGCTTACATCTTTAAAATTTAGCCCCTGCTCTTTTAGCATTTTGCTTAAAATTTGCACATGTTCGTTTATGTGTTTTTCGTAGATATCGCCCTTTTCAATAATCTTGCGAGGTAAAGAGTGAGCAGAAAAGATAAGGCTAATATCGCTTATATCGGTATCTTTTACCGCTTCACGGATGTGAGAGATAATGATCTTATTGTAAGTGTCATCATCATAAAATGGCTCGCAAAGTGAAATTTTGGCTTTTAGTTTAAGCTCCTTTTTTGCCTTTTTAAAATCAGCTAAGCTCGAAGTTATCGTAGTTTGTGAGTGATGAGGGTAGAGTGGCAAAAGAACTATCTCATCAAAATCTTCATACTTTTTAAGCACATCTTTTACAAATGGCGAAGTGTAGTTCATCGCAAAATCAACCGCGTCAAATTCACTTTTAAGGCTTGAAATTTTCTCACAAAGCTTAGCAGTAAGCTCGCAAAGTGGCGACTTTCCGCCTATTTGCTCGTAGTTGTGCTTCGCAGTTTTTAGCCTGCCTTTTGTGATCATGAAAGCTACAAATTTTCTTAAAAATTTATTTTTTATACCCAAAATATACGGGTCATTAAACATATTTGTTAAAAAAATTTCGACATCATCTAGGCTGTTTGCGCCACCCATATTTAAAAGCAAAAGAGCTTTTTTCATCAAAATAGTTCTCTTATTTTTATCGCATCATCTATGTTTGAAAGCTCGCTGCTTTCGCCACTTTGGCAAAGATCGTAAAAGGCCTCGTATTGCGCTTTTAGTTCGCTATTATTTGTATCTATCTTTAAATTCATCTGTCCATTTTCGCTCACTTGATGAAGCTTGTGATCGATGAGATCGCCAAAATAGACGCCATTTTTCGCATTTACCTCTATCTTAAAGCGCTCCAGTGAGCCACAAAATGAGTCAGTGATATGCACTAGAATTTGATTTTTACTTTTAAAGCTTATCGCCGCGTTGTCGGCACTTTTGGCATTTGTCTTGTTTGTTTGAGTGTAGTAAAAGTCGCTGACTTCAGAATTTATGATATTTTTTGCTAGGTCGATGTCAGAAACTGAGAGTTCATTTATGATATTTCCGTCGCAAAGCGGTTTAAAATGAGCGATAGAAATGCTATAAATTTCCTCTTCTTTTAAAAGTGCCTTTTTAAGTGACAAGATAGTTGGATTAAAACGCTCTGAAATACCTGTGCAAACCCTAGTTTTGTTTGTTTTAGCGGCATATTTTATCTCTTTAAGATCAGCGATACTTTTAAAAACTGGGCGTGAGATAAGGATATTTTGGCAGTATTTTGCACACTGGCAAAATGCCTCCACCATCTCCTCTCTTGGCGAGCAAAGTACAACTGCTTGAGGCTGGGCAACCTCTATAAATTCTTTAAAATCAGTATAAAAATCAGCTCTGCAAAACTCATCAACATTGTCTTTGTCAAAAATGCCACAAATTTCAAACTCGTTTGAGCGTCTAAGCTCTAAATAATGTTTTTTACCTGTGCTGCAATAGCCGATAATGCCGATTTTTAGCTTCACATTCACCCTTTAAAACTTTAGAAATTTTTAATTATTTTATTTACAAATCGCTTTTAAATAGATAAAACAAGAGATAGTTTTCAAAATATCACTATTTTTTCTCTTTTTAGAATTTCGCAAACGAATTTTGGCTAAAATCAAGCAAAATTTTAAAACTAACGAGGATAAAAATGCAAAATTTAGATATAAGAAAGGCATATCTTGATTTTTTTAAATCAAAAGGTCACGAAGTAGTAGCTTCTGCACCACTTGTGCCAAACGATGCAACACTACTTTTTACAAATGCTGGCATGGTGCCATTTAAGAGCATTTTCACAGGCGAAGTGCCACGCCCAACACCACCTATCCGCACTAGCTGTCAGACCTGCATAAGAGCTGGAGGCAAGCACAACGACCTTGATAACGTCGGCTACACAGCGCGCCATCACACATTTTTTGAGATGCTTGGCAACTTTAGCTTTGGCGAATACTTCAAAAAAGAGGCGATCTCTTACGCTTGGGAATTTGTCACAGAGGTGCTAAAACTACCAAAAGATAAGCTTTATGTGACCGTTCACGAAAGCGACGATGAGGCGTTTGAAATTTGGAGCACTCACATCGCAAAAGAAAGGATTTACCGCTTCGGCGACCACGATAACTTCTGGCAGATGGGTGATACTGGACCATGCGGCCCTTGCAGTGAAATTTTTTACGATCAAGGGGCTGAACACTTTAACACACCAGAAGATTACATGGGCGGCGATGGAGATAGATTTTTAGAGATATGGAACCTTGTTTTCATGCAGTATGAAAGAAGCGCAGATGGCAAACTAAGCCCACTGCCAAAGCCAAGCATCGATACAGGCATGGGGCTAGAGCGCGTTACTGCTATCTTGCAGGGTAAATTTAGCAACTACGACAGCACACTTTTTATGCCGCTAATTAACGAAGTAGCAAAGCTTTGTGGCAAGCCATACGTCTATGAAAGTGGTGCTAGCTACCGCGTCATAAGCGACCACATCCGCTCAGTCACATTTTTGCTAGCTCAAGGCACGACATTTGACAAAGAAGGCCGTGGCTACGTGCTTCGCCGTATCTTACGCCGTGCGATCCGCCATGGATACTTGCTAGGCATAAAAGAGCCGTTTATGTATAAGCTTGTCGATAAAGTTTGCGAGCTCATGGGAGAGCACTACACCTATCTAAACGAGAAAAAAGCGGCTGTAAAAGAGCAGATCAAGCTTGAAGAAGAGAGATTTTTAGCGACTATCGCAAGCGGTCTTGAGCTATTTGAGAGCGAGCTAAAAAATACAAAAGAGATTTTTAGTGGAGAGGCTGCGTTTAAGCTCTATGATACATTTGGCTTCCCACTTGATCTAACGGCTGATATGCTTAGAGAAAAGGGCTTAAAGGTCGATGAGGCAAGGTTTGATGAGCTTATGAGCGAGCAAAAAGCACGTGCAAAAGCTGCTTGGAAAGGCAGTGGCGACAAGAGCGCGAAGGGCGATTTTAAAGAGTTACTTGAGAAATTTGGCGAAAATAAATTTATAGGCTACGAAGAGCTTAAGAGTAAAAGTAAAATTCTAGCCTTGCTTGATGAGGAATTTAAAAATATAGATAGCTTAGAGGCTGGCAAAGAGGGCTGGGTGATGTTTGATGTCACACCGTTTTACGCTCAAAGTGGCGGCCAGTGCGGCGATGGCGGCAAGATAATAGGCAAAGCAAATGTGCTTGATACGCAAAAATTCCACGGACTAAATTTATCTTTAGTTGAGAGTAGCGCGGCGCTAAAAGTTGGCGATGAAGTTGAGCTTGAAGTTTCTAGCGATAGAGCGGAGATCGCGCGCCACCACAGCGCTACACACCTCCTTCACGCAGCGCTTAGAGCAGTTGTGGGCACTCATATCGCTCAAGCTGGCTCAAACGTCGAGGCAGACAGGCTAAGATTTGACTTCTCGCATCCAAAAGCGCTAAGCGGCGAGGAAATTTCTAAGGTTGAAAATTTAGTAAATGAGTGGATCGTAAATGGCGCAAGCCAAGAGACCAAGCTAATGAACCTTGAAGATGCCAAAAATAGCGGTGCGATCGCACTATTTAACGAAAAATACGCAGACAAAGTAAGAGTTGTAAGCTTTGGCGAGATCAGCAAAGAGCTTTGCGGTGGCACACACGTGAAAAATATAGATGAGATCGGATCGTTTTTCATCATAAAAGAGAGTGGCGTAAGCGCTGGCGTTAGGCGTATAGAGGCTGTTTGCTCAAGGGCTGCGCTAAATTTAGCAAGATCGTTTAGAGCTGAGCTTGAAGAGTTAAAAGAAGAGCTAAAGAGCGTTGAGCCACTAAATGCCGTCAAAAAGCTAAAAGGCGAGCTAAAAACGCTAAAAGATAAGCTAAAAAATGCTAAAAATTCTCACGCCCTAGCCTTTTTAAACGTAAATGAAACCAAACTTTGCGTAGCAAGCATCGATGGTGGCGATATAAAAACGATGATAGATGAGTTCAAAAACGAGCACGAAAGCGCTGCGATCTTGCTAGTACAAGTCGATGAAGAGGGGAAAATTTCTCTTGCAGCTGGCGTGAAAAATGCCCCTATAAAAGCGGGTGCATGGGTCAAATTTGCAGCGCAGATCCTTGGCGGAAATGGCGGCGGTAAAGATGACTTTGCAACGGCTGGCGGCAAAAACGCTCTAGCCATCGAAGATGCCATAAGAAGCTCGGTAGAGTACGCAAGGCAAGCTTTAGAAAAATGAGCCACCAAGAGATAGCTTTTATCAAATTTGACCAGATAGTTCTATTTCTACACGTCACATTTGTAGCCCTTTTTGTGGGGCTGCAAGCTGGTCTGGTGCTCACTGGCAGCTACTTTGTCAAAAGCAAATTTGAAGATAAAGAGCGCTACCACATCTTGCTTCACATCATAAGACGCTTTGGTATCGCCATTTTCACGCTCGTTCTTTGTATCGCAGTAACTAGCTTGGTGATGATATATGGCTCTGAGTGTAACAAAACGGCAAATCCTATGGCAAGCGCAGCAGCTGCGACAAAATGGGCGATAGAGCTGTTTTTGGTCTTAAATTTAGGCTACATTTTTTATAAATACAAAACGGCCATAAAAGCGCTTAGGTCACACGAGATGATCGAGCTAAACGAGAGCCTCATCGTCATCATCTATTATTTTACGCCGCTAAATTTATTAGTCTCGCTTGGCGCTCTTTATCTTGGCATAAGCTATAAGGATTTTTGATGATAGTACTCGCCTCTAGCTCGCCAACAAGGGCAAATTTACTAAAAAATGCCGGCATAGAATTTAAACAAATTTCTTTTGACTTTGATGAGAGCAAGATAGCAAAGAGCCTAAAGCCAGAAATTTATGTCCAAAACGTCGTTAAGGCAAAAAAGGAGCAGTTTTTAAAGGCAAATGGAGAGCTTTTAAATTTACTCTTTGCAGATAGCTGCGTGGCGTGCGGGGATCAAATTTTAGGCAAGGCAAAGGACGAAAACGAAGCGCTTGATATGTTAAATTTACAAAGCGGCAACGAGTGCAGCGTATATACGGCGATGATATTTGTGGGTAAATTTGAGCTCATAAATGTAAGTAAAACCACATATAAATTTGCTAAATTTGACGAGCAAGACCTCGAAAAATATCTAAAAAATGGCGACTGGCAGGGCAAGGCTGGAGCCATGACGATAGAAAATTTTAATAAAAAATACATCATCTCCCAGCACGGCGAGACCAGCACGGCAATGGGGCTAAATTTAAAAATTTTAAAGGCATTTTTATGAAATATATCTTGGCATTTATCTTTATAGTTGCCATTTCGCTTGGCGGAGCGTTTTTATACTTCTACTCGCAAGTGAGGTTTGACGCCTACTCCATCATCGACTACAAACCAAAGCTCACAACGCAAATTTTTGACAGAAACAACGAGCTCATCGCAAATATCTTTGAAGAAAATAGAATTTACGTAAAATATAACGACATCCCGCCGCGTGTCATCGAAGCGCTCGTGGCTATCGAGGATACGAGCTACTTTGAGCACGGCGGTATCAACGTAGAAGCCATGGCAAGAGCTGCGATAAAGGACATCAAAGCTAGAAAGCTGGTAGAAGGCGCATCTACGCTAACTCAGCAGCTCATAAAAAACCTAGCCCTAAGCCGCGAGAAGAAATTTACAAGAAAGATAAAAGAGGTTGTGCTCGCTATGAAGCTTGAAAGCGAGCTTAGCAAAGAGGACATCATCGAAAGATACCTAAATCACGTATATTTTGGGCACGGCTACTACGGCATCAAAACGGCCGCGGAGGGCTACTTTAGAAAAGAGCTAAATGAGCTAAGTATAAAAGAGATAGCGATGCTAGTTGGCATGCCAAAAGCGCCAAGTACTTATGATCCTACAAAGCACCTCGATCTCTCTCTTAGCCGCGCAAACAGGGTTCTTGAGAGAATGTATAGCATCGGCTGGATAAACGAGGACGAGTACCGCAAGGGCGTGCTTGAAGAGCCAGCAGTCTTTGACGATACGCTCACACGCAATAAAGCTCCTTACGTGGTCGATGAGATCATAAAAGAGGCTTCAAAGAAATTTGACGATATAAAAACTGGCGGTTACAAGATACAAAGCACCGTCGATCTAAACGTACAAAAGATCGCTCAAGACGCTCTAGTCTATGGCTACAATGAAATTTTAAAAAGAGATAAAAAGGCAAATCCAGAGATGCTAAATGGCGCTATCGTCGTCACTCATCCACAAAGCGGTCAAATTTTAGCACTCATCGGCGGCATCGACTACGCAAAAAGCAGCTACAACAGAGCGACACAAAGCAAACGCCAGCCAGGATCAAGCTTTAAGCCATTTATCTATCAAATAGCCCTTGATATCGGCTACTCGGTCGTCTCTCAAGTAGCTGACATCGCTAGGACGTTTGACATGGGCAATGGCAAAGAGTGGACGCCAAAGAACTATAGCGGTGGTTTTCAAGGCTACATCACGATAAAATCAGCCTTAACCCAGTCTCGCAACCTCGCAACCATAAATTTACTAAACGATCTTGGTCTTAGCTCGGTTCGCAAACAGCTTACGGATATGGGCTTTAACGACATCCCTGAAAATTTATCAATCGCACTTGGTAGCTTTGGAATTTCGCCACTTGACTTTGCGAAATTTTACTCGATGTTTCCAAACGATGGCGAAGTGGTCGAGCCTACGCTCATTAAGCATATAGAAAATAGCTTTGGCGCGTCGATGGACTACGAGCCACAAAAGAAGCAAGTGCTAAAACCTGAGCAGGCATTTTTGATGACTACCTTGCTTCAAAACGTCGTAAATAACGGCACCGGACGCAACGCAAAGGTAAATGGCATCCAGATCGCTGGCAAGACTGGCACGACAAACAATAACATCGATGCTTGGTTTTGCGGCTATTCGCCTGATATCGAGGCCATCATCTGGTACGGAAACGACGATAACAGCCCTATGAAAAAGGTCGAGGGTGGCGGCAGGACAGCTGCACCGGTCTTTAAGAAATTTATGGAGGGCTACATCAAGCTCTACCCTACTCTAAGGCGTGCGTTTGAGCAGCCTGATGGCGTCTATAAAGGATACTACAACGGCGCTGATGAGTACTACACAAACGACTCGCCGTTGCCGCAAAATACGCCAACGAACGACATCATTCAAGATCAAGAAAACGATGGATTATTATTTTAGGAGATAAGATGAAAAAATTAAAAATTTTACTTTGTCTAGCGCTTGCAAGCCTTGCATATGGCGCTGATCTAAACACAGCTAGTAAGAGCGAACTAATGAGCCTTGGACTAAACAAGAGCCAAGCACTAAACGTCATAAAGTATAGAAAAGCTCATAAATTTACAAGTGTCGAGGAGCTTGAGAAGGTTCAAGGCATCGGCTTTAACGACATGCAAAAGGTCAAAGAAAAGCTTAGTGTAAAAGATAGCCAAAAGGCGAAAAAGGCTGAGCCTGAAAAGAAGTCAAAAAGCAAGAAGCTAAAAAGCAAGAAAAAGAAAAAATAGTTTTTCTCTTCTAAATTTCTAGCCATTTACATTTTAGCTCTATCATCACGCCCTTGAAAGAAGGTGGCTAGAATGCCAAACATCAACAAAATAAGACATATAAGCTTTTTGTAATTTTTAATTTTATTTGTAGCTTATATGTTTTTCATAAACTACATATTTTTATTCAAGGGCGTGTTTTTAGGATTTTTATCGGGCGACACCTTATCTTTTTCTATACTGCTTTTTACTCTACTTAGCATATTTTTTCTTTTACTCTTTGCTGGAGTTTTTTGCATTTTGCTTGTGCCATTTTTGCTAAAACCTCTTGCTATCTTTCTCATCATGATTAGCAGCATCTCTGCTTACTTTATGCAAGCTTATGGCGTCATTATAGATAAAGGCATGCTATAAACGTCTTGCACACTGACACAAGAGAGGCCTTTAGCTATTTTGATGCCAGCTTAGCCATTTGGCTTATTTTTGCAACTATCCTGCCTTGCATATATGTAGCGCTTGTAAAGATTAGCTATGGAGGTTTTAAAAGTGCGCTTAGATCAAGGGCAAAAATAGCCCTTAGCACTTTGGCAAGTGCAGCTGTAATATTTGCTCTCATGTCTAAAATTTTTATACCATTTTTTAGAGAGCATAACGCCTCAACCATAAGCGTTTTACTCCCATACTATCCCATCTACTCTGGTATAAGATTAGCAAAGTCTTTGGCGCAAAAACCGCTCCCTTTTACCTACGTGGCAAATGACGCAACTCTTACTAACGATAAAAAGAAAATTTTAGTTTTGATAGTTGGCGAGACACAAAGAAGCAAAAACTACTCGCTAAATGGCTACGCTAAAAACGATACAAACAAATTCACCAAGCAAAAAGATGTGGTAAGTTTTACAAATTTCTACTCATGTGGGACTGCGACAGAGACTAGCGTGCCTTGCCTATTTTCAGACTTAAAACGAGAAAATTTTAGCAACCGCGAGGCTAAAGCTCGTGAAAATTTAGTTGATATCATCAATAAACTTGGCATAAAAACATACTTTTTTGGCAACAATAGTGGCGGATGCGAAAAAAAAGGAGTAGTGGTTTGCGACAATCTTGATCAAAACCACACTTCAGAGCACAAAGCAGAAGGTTTTAATGAAGTGATATTTGATGAGGCAAAAAAGGTCATAAAAGATGCAAACTCCACTACCTTTATCGTGCTACATTTGCAAGGCTCGCATGGCCCTATCTACTACAAAGGCTATCCGAGTAAATTTAAAGAATTCACCCCAACCTGCGATACTGCCGAGCTAAACAAATGCACGCCAGATGAGATAGCAAACACCTATGACAACACCATTTTATACGAGGACTATCTACAAAGTGAGCTGATAAACGCCCTTGAAGCAAAAAAGATAAATTTGAAGCCACTATGTTCTTTTTCTTAGATCATGGAGAGAGCCTGGGCGAAAATGGTATATATTTACACGGACTGCCTTACTCCATCGCTCCAGACGAGCAAAAACACATCCCAGCCATCATCTTTTCAAACGATAGCGAGCTTTTAAAAAGGCTAAAAACTAGAAAAGACGAAAGTCTTTCGCATGATTTTGTCTTTAGCTCAGTTCTTGGATATTTTGGGGTGAAAACTAAGGCTTATGAGCCAGAATTTGATATTTTTAGGCAGTAAATTTAAAGCCAGCCTAGGCAAAGCCCGAAGCTGGCACAAATTTAAAAGCTGATCTCTTTTATATCAGCTACTTTTAGTATCTCGCTATAAATTTGACCGATTATCGCGACGCGGTTATTTCGCACTTTCTCGTTTTCAACGTTTATCATAACTTTGTCAAAAAACTCATCTATCTGCGGCTTTAGTGCAAATAGCGCTTTTAGCCTTGGCTCGTACGCTAGGCTCTTATCGACAGCTTTAAATGCGTCATTTAAGGCCTTTTCAGCATCTATCTCAAAGAGGCTCTCATCGACCTTGCTAAATTTATCATCTTTTATGATGTTTGCAAGGCGCTTAAATGTCGAGAAATTCTCCCTAAAATTTGGTTCGCTTGAAATTTTAGCAAGCGCCTCTATCATCTTAGTTAGCTCCAAGATGTCCTTTTCGCCGCTTTTTATGCACGCTTTTACGATAGAAGCGTTTGCGTCAAAGAAGGTATAGAGCCTATCAAGGATGAAATTTATAAGCACTTCAACGTCAAATTTTTTATAATCTTTTGCGATATCTTCTAAAATTTCTTTTACGTTAAATTTCAAATTATGCGCCAAAACGATCTTTATCACGCCATTTGCTGCGCGTCTTAGAGCGTATGGGTCCTTGGTACCGCTTGGTATTTTACCGATGCTAAAGAGCCCCATTAGCGTATCAAGCTTATTTGAAAGCGCCACAACCGAGCTAAAAACCTTGCTTGGGCACTGCGCCTCCTCGCCGTCTGGCAGATACTGCTCTTTTATGGCTAGAACGACGTTTTCGTCCTCATTTTTAGCCTTTGCATAGTAAGCACCCATGATGCCTTGAAGCTCGGTAAATTCATAAACCATCTGCGTTGTAAGATCAGCCTTACTTAGCATCACAGCTCGCTCCAGCTTAGCTCCGTACTCGCCAGCTTCTTTTTTAAGTAGCTCGCCATAGTTGCTAGCAAGTTTTTTAGCCACTTTTAGCTCTCTAAGCTCTTTTTCGTAGATGCTTCCAAGCTCTTTTAGGTAGGTTATATTTTTTAGTTTTTCTGGGCTAAATTCTGCCTTAAGGTCACTTTGCCAAAAGAACATCGCGTCACTTAGCCTTGCTCTTAGCACCTTTTCGTTGCCTTTGATGATGAGCGAATAGTCCTTTGTGATGGCGTTACTAACGACAACGAAGCCATTTGCTAGCTTGCCATCTTTAAAGACTGGGAAGTAGCGCTGATTTTCTTTCATCGATGTGATGATGACCTCGCTTGGCACCTCCAAAAACTCCTCTTCAAACGAGCCAAGAAGCGCTGTTGGATACTCAGTGATCGCCACCACTTCAGCTAGCAAGTCTTTATCGATCTCGATCTTTAGCCCGCTTTTTTGGCTGATCTTTTCAAATTCATCAAGGATTATTTTCTCTCTCTCGTCTGCTTCAAGCACGACACCACGGCTCTTTGAGCCATCAAAATACTCTTTTATACTTGAAATTTTTATCATGTCGTAGCTAACGCTTCTGTGCGGATATGTAGAGTTGCCGCTCTCTACGCCAAATTTGTTAAATTTAATGACCTCATCGCCCAGCAAGCACAAAAACGATCTTATCGGGCGGATAAACTCAAACTCGCCGTTGCCCCAGCGCATAGACTTGCCAAAATTTAGGCTCTTTAAAAACTCCTCAACCATGTCGCCCATTATCTTAGCAACTGGCTCGCCCTTCACCTCTTTTTCGTAGTAAAGCACCTCTTTGCCGTCTATCTCTTTAAATTTAAGCTCGCTCTCATCTATGCCACATTTATTTGCAAAGCTAAGCGCAGCCTTTGTAAAAGCTCCATCTTTTAGCGCTACTTGCTTTGGCGCACCAATGAAGCTAGCCACGCTATCTGGCTGAGCTAATGGGAATTTCTCATGAAAAAAGACCAAACGGCGCGGCGTAAAATAAAATTTAAACTCGCTTTTGATGTTATATTTTTCAAGCACAGCCTGCCATTTAGCGTTGATGTTTGGTAGCTCCCTTAAAAATGGTATCGCTGGGAGCTCCTCGACTCCGATCTCTAGTAACAACTCTTTCATATCTCACTCTTTTTATTAAAATTTTCTCTTTTTTCTCTTATCATCTCTCTTGCTCTCTCCTTCTCTTGCGCCTGCAAAATGACGCCTCTTATCATAAAAATGGCAAATAAAACAAATGCCGTGATCATAAAAATATCTAAAATTTGCACCATCTACTCCACAACGATCTCTTTTTCGTTTTTATAAATTTTCACCCTCGCCCGATCAAAACTATACTCGCCATCTTTTAGCCTTTTTTTGCTATAAATTCTGATCTTGCCATGTGGTGTATGCAAGTAGCCACTCTCTAGCCTACCTGAAATTTTAGCGATCACATCGCCGCTTCTTGCAATGCTTAGCTTTGAGCTATCTAGCAAATTTTCGCTTACATCTTTTGTGCCATGCTCATTTATGATCTCATAAGAGCTTACTTCAAGCGCCTCTTTGTAAAATTTCACTCGTCTGACCAAAATGTCAAGCTCATCGCCCACGCCGACGCTATTTTTAGGATCATAAACGTAAATTCCACGGCGATTTTTCGAGATGATAAAGCCATGCTTATCTTTTAAGATGACAACAGCTTTTTCAACTAGTGCTGGCACATCCTCAGGATGCTCAAAAAGCGTCTCTATGTCAGCTTTTTTGTAGTTTTGATCATCTACTTTTTTAGCTTCTTTTTTTAAATTTTCATTTGCAAGCTGGTCACTTTTAGCAGGGCTTGGTTTGGTTGAGATTTTAAATTTAAGTGCAAAGTGGTCTGAGTAAAGATCACTCTTTGCAAAGCCATGCTCATCAAGCACAAAGTTTGGCTTAAAGACTTCAAAACTGCCAGCGACATAGCTTAGATCGCCATTTGCCATAAAGCTAGGCGAGAGCAAAACGTGATCAATGGCTCGCTTTTTGCCATGGACTGCATGAGAGTATCTATCTTTTGGGGCTAAAAAGCTATAAAGATCGTAAAATCCACGAGTTGCGATAATATCGTTTAAGATGGATTTTTGCCCATAAGGTGAGTTAAAATCGCCCAAAACAATGGCATTTTGCTCATTGCCTAGAGCTGCCCTTAGCGTTCTTTCAGCCTTTTTTTGCATATTTATGCCATTTTTATAAGCTGGGAAGTGATTAACAAAAACGCTAAATTTCTTACCCTCCACCTCAAAAACGACCTTTAAAATGTTTCTAGTTTTTACATTTGGCACTTCAAAAATTTCACTGCCACTTGGCTTTATCTTTGATATGAGAGCTAGCCCGACTGGAGAGTTTTTTGCCTTGCTAAAGGCTATAAATTTATACTCGCTGCCATCAACCAAAGCCTTTAAAACCTGCTCGTTTTCGACCTCTTCAAGTGCGATGATGTCGGTATCTATGGCGTCTATGACCTGCCTTGTTCTTTTTAGTTTTGAGTTGGCCGCCTCGCAGTCCCACTTTGAAGTGCTAGATTTAAAGTCAGGATATTCGCTACCATCATCCTTGCAGTCAAATAAATTTTGCACATTATAAGTTGCGATGCTTATCTCGCTAGCAAACGCCATCAAAACGGCAAAGACTAGTGCAAAGAGCGCTCTCAAACCTCGCTCCTAAAGTCAAATTTAGAGATATTTTGCCTGATCGCCTCATACGCGATGATGCCAGCACTCATGGCTAAATTTAAGCTCCTGCCCTCTTTCCCCATCGGGATCGTTATGGCGTTTTTGAAATTTATATCCATAAATTCTCTTGGCAGCCCCGTGCTCTCTCCGCCAAAAAATATAAAATCCCCTGGCTCAAATTTAGCGTCGTAGTAAAGTCTGTTTGTCTTAGTCGTAGCAAAGAAAAATCGCTCTTTGTGGCTTAAATTTGCCTGTAAAAACTCATCTAGGCTTTCCCAAATTTTTGGATCTAAAATTTTCCAATAATCAAGCCCAGCACGTCTAACAGCCTTTTCGCTCAGATCAAAGACAGTTGGCTTAACGATGTGCAGCTTTAAATTTGCATTTACGCACATTCTGCCGATAGCTCCGGTGTTTTGCGGTATCTGAGGATGGACTAGGACTATGTTAAACATAAGTTTTTCTTGCCTTAAAAAGTGTTATAAACTGGCTCATTTTAGCCAAAATGGGCTTTTAAGAGTTTTAAAGATTAAGATTTTCTAAATTTGAGCTCGCTAAGATAGCTTGAAATTTCAAGCTCTTGTCTGCGTTTTATCTCAGCTGCTATCATCTCGTTTTTAAAGCCAGCCGCTAAGATCTTGCTCACATCGACCTTTGGCTCAAATTTACGCTCATAGACCCCAAGCTCTTTTGCACGCTCTATGCGCTCTTTATTGTAAGCTCCAAGCCACGATTTTATTGGCATATTTAGAGCAACTTCTAGTAGCTCTCTATCGCTTGGCATAGCATTAAAAAATGGCTCTTTTAAGATAGAAAAGTAGCTCTTTGGCAGGCGCATTTTTTCTAAAATTTCTTTTGCGTCAAGCTCAAATTTACCAAAAAGCATATATAAAAACAGCCTCTCATCATCCACGAAATTTCTGGCACTCTTTAGCTCAGCCAAAAACTCATCATTTTCACAAATTTGCACGCCAAAAATTTCTTTAAAAAGTGAAAGCTTAAAAAGATAAAACGCCCCTTTTTCAAGATGCTCTGAGCGAAAAAATTTAATGAGCTCGGTATTTATCCTATCCTTGCTTAGATGCGCTAGATCAAGCGTTTTCATAAGCTCTAGCGTATCATCATCTATGCTAAAACCAAGCCTAGCGCTAAACTGCACGCCTCTAAGCACCCTTAGCGGATCTTCTTTAAATTTCCCACTATCTATGTGCCTTAGTGTCTTGCTCTCAAGGTCCTTTTTGCCGCCATGAAAGTCTAAAATTTCGCCGTTAAAGATGTTCATCATCATGGCATTTACCGTAAAATCACGCCTAAGACTTGCAAGACTTGGATCATTTATGTAGCTTACGGCAAAGTCTTTGTGCGAATTTCCCGTCTTACTCTCGCTTCGTGGCAGACCAAGATCGTAGTTTTTGTATTTGTAGATAAAGTAGCTTTTGCCAACACCACTAGCCTTTATGCCAGCCATTAGCTCGTCAAATTTAAGAGGCTCTATGTCATAGACTTCAATGTCATAATCATAAATTTCTCGCTCCAAAAGTGCATCTCTCACGCAGCCACCGACTAGATAGACGCGCTTGCTAAAAGGGGCAAATAGCGATCTAAAGAAGTCTAGCTCGCTATTTTTGTAAATGCTTGTACCGGTTTTTTCCTCAAATTTATTATTTTGAGAGATTTTGTAGTCTATTTTCGATGTTTGCAAGGGTAAATTCTAAAAATTTAGTCGTTAGCTCGAGCCTTTGGCTAAGGTCTTGCTCGCTAGTTTGCTTAAGCCCCTCAAAAAGCACCTCTATGCGCTCTGCAAGGTTTGCTAAGAAAATTTCTTCATCACTTATCTCCCTGCTCTTTGGCAAAATTTGCGCCACCTTTGGCTCTGGCTCGCTTTGCGCACTTATCTCAAGCTCTGGCTCATCAGCCGCCTCTTGCCCCCTAGCCTCCATAGCTAAAAGCTCTTTTTTTAAATTCTCCCTTTCAAGCTCTTCTTGCTTTTTGCTTTGCAGCGCCTCTATCTTCTCAAGCTCGGCGCTAACCTCACTAATAGCCATCCTAGCGATATCATCAAGCTTCATAATCTTATCAACCACCTTTTAAATTCATTTATCTCTTCGTCACTTTTCATCCTGATAAAAAACTCTTTCATCTGCTCATTTTTTATCACGCGCTCCTTGCGAAGTCCGCTCAGGCGGTTTATCGCGCTAAGGGCGTCCTTGTTTGATGGGTCTTGTTTTAAGATGTTCTTGTAAATTTCAAGCGCGTCATCTTTTAGCCCTTGCGCCTCGTAGATCAGTGCTTCAGTGATCGTGTTTTTCATTTTTTGATAAATCCTGCTATCACGTCGCCTATCTCGCTTGTTGAGCAAATTTCAACTGCGTTAAAAGCGGCGATATCTTTTGTTCTATATCCCTTTGCAAGCGCTGTTTTTACGGCATTTTCTATCGCATTTGCCGCTTCGCTCTCGCCAAATGCGTATCTTAGCATCATCGCTGCACTTAAAATGGTCGCGATCGGATTTGCTATGCCCTGCCCTGCGATGTCTGGTGCTGAGCCATGAATTGGCTCATAAATTCCCACTTTGCCACCCATGCTAGCGCTTGGTAAAAGTCCTATCGAGCCACAAACCATGCTCGCCTCGTCACTTAAAATGTCGCCAAATAAATTTTCAGTAAGTATGACGTCAAAATTTGCTGGCGCTCTTACTAGCTGCATCGCTGCGTTATCAACGTACATAAAGCTAAGCTCTACTTCAGGATAGCCCTTTGCCACTTCGCTAGTCACCTCGCGCCAAAGCTGGCTTGTCTCAAGGACATTTGCCTTATCGACCATGCAGACCTTTTTCTTGCGAAGCATAGCCGTCTCAAAGGCGATCTTTGCGATGCGCTCGATCTCAAATTTAGTATAAACCATCGTATTAAACGCTCTATCTTCGCCTTTTTCACGTGGCTGTCCAAAATAAAGCCCACCAGTTAGCTCACGAACCACGACAAAATCAACACCCTTTAAAACCTCTGGCTTTAGCGTGCTAGCATCCACTAGCTCGTCAAAAATGATGGCTGGGCGTAAATTTGCATAAGCTTCTAGCTCTTTTCTGATCTTTAAAAGCCCGCTCTCTGGTCTTAGGTGTCTTGGCAGG
Organism: Campylobacter concisus; assembly: GCA_018371535.1. Classification (GTDB taxonomy): domain Bacteria; phylum Campylobacterota; class Campylobacteria; order Campylobacterales; family Campylobacteraceae; genus Campylobacter_A; species Campylobacter_A concisus_BO. Next base: position 115,959 of record JAHAKU010000003.1, on the reverse strand, counting down.
CTGTCCCATTTCTCGCCGCCGATCGCTCCAAAAAGCACAGCGTCGCTACTAAGTGCTGAGCTTAGCGTCTCATCTGGCAAAGGCTCGCCAAAAACGTCGTAGGCTGCGCCACCCATAAGCTTATAGTCATACTCAAATTTGATACCAAACTCAGCGCTCACGACGTCTAAAACCTTTATCGCCTCGTCGATGATCTCAGGGCCGATGCCATCGCCTTTTATAACGCAAATTTTATAGTTTTTCATCGCCGCTCCTTAGCTCATCTTCGCTTTTGCGTATTCGATAAGGCCACCAGCGTTTAAAAGCTCTTGCATAAATGGAGGGATAGCGTTAAATTTATACTCTTTTTTTGTGCTTTCATTTACGATGACACCGTTATCTACGTCGATCTTTAGCGTGTCGCCCTCGTTTATCTCATCAGTCTCTTTTATCTCAAGTATCAAAAGCCCTGTGTTAAAGCTGTTTCTATAAAAAATCCTCGCAAAGCTCTTAGCCACAACAGCTGCTATGCCAGCCTCTTTTAGCGCTAATGGGGCGTGCTCTCTTGAGCTTCCGCAGCCAAAATTTTCGCCAGCTACGATGATGTCGCCTTTTGCTATTTTTGAGCTAAATTTAGGATCAGCGTCTTCCATGATGTGTTTTGCTAGTTCTTTTTCGTCTGAAGTGTTTAAATATCTTGCGGCGATGATGATGTCGGTGTCGATGTTATCGCCAAATTTCCAAACTTTGCCTTGTTTCATTTTTAACCTTTAGTTTTGTAAATTTGGGCTGATTTTAACCAAAAGAAGCTAAATAAATAATCAAAACTCGGCAGCTATCGGTTAATGTGGGTAAATTTAAGGTCTTTTAAGCGATGCGTATGAGCTAAGAATTTAAGTCTTACTAAATTTAGCGGTAAAATGGCTAAAAAGCAAAAATAAAAACATGCACCGCCCAGTTTAGCAGTTTAATGTCGATGCTCAGTTTTATCAAGCCAACTAGCCTCCGCCAGCAGGATTGTAAATTTAAGAGCGGTTATTTTATTCGTAGTATTCGTAGCTGATTTGTAGTTTTTTGTATAGACCGATCTCTTTTATGTCGCCGTTTTCGTAGTATTTGTCCGCGGGCTTAAATTTGACTGAAGTTTTATGTGTCAAATTTCCCCGCTCGTCCCTGCTTATATCCTTAAACTGCAAGATTTGCCAGATTTTTGCCTCAGAGCCGAAGTAATTTACCGACGTATACTCCATTTCATCGCCATTTGCGGCGTAGTAATAAACCCATTTTGAGTTCGGAGTTTGCGTGATTTTTTCGTATTCGCCGTTTGGCTTGCGCTCGAAGCTTATCTCTATGCCGTGCCGCGGCTCCATATTATCTTCTATCCGCGTTAAAACGCCCTTTTCGTCGTAGACGTAGCTATCGTCTATCACTAGTTCCCTGCCCGAATACACAGCCCGAGCGATCATTTTGCCATCCTTACCGTAAGTAGTTTTCTCCGTGCGCGGGTAAAATTTATCCTCGATATACTGCTCTTTGGCTGTTGCGACTAAATTTTCGCCGTCAAATTCGTATTCGTATAGATAAACGGCGCTGTCTTGATATTTTTTGCGGACTAGCCCGTCTTTGCCGTACTCAAACAAAACCGAGCTGTTCGGCACGCCGTTTATGTGTTCGGTTTCTTGCACTATATAGCCGTTTTCGTTAAACTCCGTCCGCTTCACGCGCGTATTTTCTAATGCGCCAGAGCCATCCATAGAGTATTCATACTCCGTAGCCGTCATGCTTTTGACCTTGCCTTTTAGATCCTTTTTGCTCCAGTCGCTTTCTGGCAAAATGGCCGAATTTAGAAAGCAAATCGCTGATGCCACCGCTAAAATAGCCTTTAAAATTTTCATTTTTATCCTTTTTAAACCATGCGTATCATACTCAAAAAGCGGCATAGTCAGTAAAATTCTGGCTTTTATGAGCTTAAAAATGCGCTTGAACTGGCTTAAGTTTTAAGCAAGTCTTAGGTGAATTTACATTTTTTTGGTGTTTAATAAATTTATGCCTTAGCCTTTTGCAAAATTTCTTTCATCTCATCTTCGCTAAGTGGCTCAACAAGCACGTTTGCAGCGTCAATGAAGCGGTATTTTTCTTTTGGCAAATTTGCCATAAAAGCTCCATATTCACACTCATCAAGCACGTGAGCGTCACTATCATCCACGCCCACAACTAGCGTAAGCACCCAGCGCGATACCTTGCGATCCCCAAGCGCTTCTTGTGCCTGCCACGACGGAGATGGAGCATAAGGCAAGATGGTCGGTAAATTTTCACTAAGCGTATATGTGCCAAGAATTTCGTTGCCGTCTTTGTCTTGATAGAGGTGCTCTCTTGCGCTGTATGCGTCAAGATACTGCACCTGCCTCATCATCTCATCAAATTTAGCCGCAGGGCTGGCACTTGCAAAGATTTCATCTACCATAACCGCGTCAAACGCCACGTCTCGCTCCACGCCAGAGATATAAAGCGTTTGATTTTTCTCTTTTATATCTTTTAACGCCTCAAGCCCCCACATGATGTCAGTCTCGTAGTCAAATTTTAAAATTTGCTCACTATCATAAATTTTTTCGTTATCGCACTCTATTTTTGAGCCAGTTTGGGCTGAGAGCTTTGAGAGTAGCTCAAGTGCGATCTGCCAGTCGCCGACGCCACTTGGAGTATAAACGCGCACGATATACTCGCCATCTTCGTAGTTTAGCTCAAAGCCACGAACGCTCTTTTGCCACACGCCTGCTATCATCACGTCAGCGCCCAGCTCATTTGCGCTTGGCTCCTCTTGCTCGCTGTTAAAAAAGAAAAGTCCCTCAACAAGAGCTGAAATTTCACGCTCGCTTAGCGCCTTTGCGTATCCGCCAAGCAGCTTCTTTTTATTTTTTACACTAAATGTCAAACTCATAAATTCTCCTTTTTGCTCTAAAATGTCATCACCTGATCGCACTCTCTCACCCACTCGGACAAGATATCCATGCTGCCTTTCACCTCAGCCTCAAAATAAGGCTCTCCCACATGCAAACCGCACCTTGTTTGGCAGCTGCCACAAACTTTTAGCATCACGCCACCAGCGTAAAGCTCTTTTAGCATCGCCACTAGATCAACGTCGTAGTTTTCTGGCTTTTTGGTGCTATTTCGCGCAAGATCGACTGCGTCGTTCATAAGAAATATCCTAACCTCTTCGCCCTTTTCTTTTAGCGCTCTAGCTAACCTTAGCGCGTTGTAAGCGTTGTCCGTGCCGTTATATGGCTGATTTGTAAATATAAATAGAAATTTTTTCATCTCTTATCCTTTTGCTAAAAATGTAGTGCAAACTGGGCAAATTTTAGCCAAGCTAGGTAAAAAGGGGATAAATTTATCTAAAAAGCAAGAGCACGCCGATCGTGCAGACGATGATGGCGGTGCAAATTTCAAGTAGCCTTAGGTGAGTTTGTAAAAATTTCTTTAGCATAGCTCCGCCAAGCGCGTAGATATTTAGCGCGCAAAACTCGATGAAAACAAGCGTTACAGTGATAACGCACATACGAGCTAGGCTAAAAGGGTCATCTTTATCCAAAAATGTAGGCAGCAAGGCTGAGAAAAATATCCACGCTTTTGGGTTTGAGACGCTAACGATGAGACCATTTATAAACATCTGCTTTTTGCTTGGCAAATTTGAGACGTTTGTGATGCTAAGCTCGCCCTTGCCAAAAAAGAGCATCACGCCAAGATAGAGCATATAAAGGCCTGCGATGATATTTAGCGCCTTAAATGCGTATTCAAAATGATGCAATACCGCGCCCACGCCAAGCATACAGCTAAACGAGACAAAAGCGATCGCTAAAAGCTGCCCAGCCATCACGAAAAACGAGTGCTTGTAGCCAAAGCTCATACCAACGCTCATCGCATAAGTCATGTTGATGCCTGGCATCATCGAGATAGGCGCAAGGGTGATAAAAAATAGCAAGAAATTCATGAGATGCCTTGAAATTTTAATGAAATGCTAAATCAAAATCTATAAATTTATGATAAAAGAAGGCTTTATTAGCAAATTTAGCTTGCTTTTGGACGTGAGAAATTTGACTTTTGGCGCTAGGTATATAAATTTAATAAATTTAGCGCAAAATAAAGGCGATTTAGTGTGTGTTTCGTAGCCTAGATAGCAAATTTATCTTTTGCCACGTAGGCGCTCTATAAATTTAATTGCCTTCAAAGCTAGCTAAATTTAGAGCAAAATAGCTCACCTTTCATTTTTAAATTTATAAATTTAGGCTATTACTGTTATCACGCCAAGCCCTTTGTCGGCGGCATTTTGGTAAAAATTTAAAAGCCCAGTAAAGTGCTCTTTTAAACTCGCCCTTATATCTTCAAATTCGCTCTGCCGCCCAAAGATATCAGGATACGTGTTTGAGCTAGCAAATTCTTTTAAATTTATCTTTGCTAAAAGTGCGCTAATATCAACATTTTTCAACGTCTCAGCCACCTCTTTTACATCCGAAGCGTTAGTATAAGAGATCATCTCGCTTAGCTCTTCATTTAAGGCACTACGCCCAAAAATAGCCCAGCTAAAAGGCTCATTTAAGCTAAAAATGTCGCCAGCCTTAAGCCTCTGCTTGAAATTTTTGCCAGTTAGCATTTTGCACATCGCGTCCCACAAATTATCCATGTCGTATTCGTCCAAAAGCTCGCCGCCGCCGCCATTTTTTATCATCTCTATATCATCTTGCAAGTAGGCGTAGTAGTGCGCACTGATACCCATTTTAGAGCCTTAAATTTAATGTGAATTTGAAAAAAAGAGAGGGCGGAGCTATAAATTTACATAGTTCCGCCACGAGAATTTAAGCTTAGTGAGTTAAGAAAAACTCTTGAATTTTAGCTTTGTCGCTTGTTTTTGTAAGAGCAAGCATCAAAAGCACTCTAGCTTTTTGAGCGTTTAGGTTGTCGCTTGTTAAAAAGCCGTATTTTGCGTCATCAACTTCGCCGTTCATAGTTGTCTCGCCGCTTCCCACACGTGAGTCACGAACTACCACTACGCCAGCTTTTGAAGCCTCGCCAAGAGCCTCTAGTACGCTAAAGTAAGGATTGCCGTTGCCAAGACCAGCACTAACTATACCTTTTGCGCCGTTTTTGACAGCTACATTTACAAAGTCAGGGTTGTCATTTGCGTGAGAGTAGATGATATCAACTCTTGGAAGATCTTTTACGCCAGTTAGATCAAAAGCTGAGCTTGCTGTGTGTTTTCTGATCGGATTCATATAGTATTTTACGTTGCCGTAAAAGACTGTGCCGATCTTGCCGCTATTTGGTGATTTAAATGTATCAACGCCTGTTGTGTTAGTTTTTGTTACCTCTCTACCAGCGTGAATTTCGTCATTCATAACAACTACAACGCCCTTGCCTACGCTATCTTTGCTGATAGCTACATTTACAGCGTTAAATAAATTTAGTGGGCCGTCAGCACTTAGTGAGCCACTATTTCTCATCGCACCTACAAGTACAACTGGCTTGTCGCTTTTGACGACTAAATTTAGAAAGTAAGCTGTCTCCTCCATAGTGTCTGTGCCGTGAGTAACGACGATACCATCAGCTTTGCCGCTGTTTAGAAGTTCGTTTATTCTATTTGCAAGCTTAAGCCAAACTTCGTTATTCATATCTTGAGAACCGATATTTGAAATTTGCTCGCCTTTTATGGTAGCGATCTTGTTGATATCTGGCACGGCTGCGATAAGTTTATCGACCGTAACAGTTCCAGAAGTATAGCTAGAATCAAGCGAACCTGAGCCGCTTCCTGCTATCGTTCCACCAGTAGCTAGGATGTAGATGGTTGGCTTAGCAACCGCTAAAGTAGCACCTAAAATCATGAGTAACACCGCCTTAAAGATTAAACGCATTTTAGCTCCTTTGCATTAAAATTTGCTAGAGCATTATAACGTCCTTTATTTAAAAAATTTATTAATTTTCAAAATTTATATTTATTTAAAAAATTCTTATCAAAAGCATATAAATTCCAGTTGAAACGACTATGCTAAAAAGGGCATTTTTGAATTTCAAATGCACCAAAATAGCCGTAAAAACTGCCACTATCTCGCTTAAGCCGTATGGAAACTCGCTAAATTTCGTATCTTTTAGCCCGTAGCAGACCAAAACAACCATTATCATCATGCCCATGTGCTTCTCAATGGCGTCTAAATAAGGATTTGACTTATAGTTTCTTAACGCATAAAACGGCGTCGCCCTCGTTATAAAAGTAGCCAAGGCGCTTAAAAGCACCGCCACAAAAAGCACCATTTCACTAGAGCTTACACTTATCAAATTTTATCCTTAAACAAAAGCAAAAATACAAAACAAAGCGCCATCGAGCCAACAAGCACAAATTTAGCTGGAAACAGGCTCACTCCAAGCACTCCAAAAAAGACCGCCGCAAAGAGCACGCGGTAGTTTTTATCATTTTTAAACATCTCGATGACGACTACTGTAAAAAGCGCTGTTAAGCTAAACTCAAGTCCCCTTGTATCGGTCTTTATAAAATCGCCAAGTATCGCTCCAAGTAGCGTCCCAGCCGCCCAGTATGACCAAGAAAGCAAATTTAGCCAGGTAAAGACAAAGCTTCGATCATTCGCATCTTTTAGCCCTAAATTTTTAAATATCGCAAAGGTCTCATCTGTTAGCAAAGCGATGTTTAAGAGCTTAAATTTGATCCCGCTATACTCTTTTAAAAGTGAAATCCCATAAAAAGTGTGACGCAAATTTACAAGATAGCTCACGATAAAGACCTCAACGTAGCTCGTGCCAACACTAAAGAGCGAGAGCATCATAAACTGCGCTGCTCCGCCGTATCCAAGCATGCTAAGCGCCATAGCGATAAATGCGCTCACTCCCATGCTTTTTGCCAGCACGCCAAAGGCGACACCAAGCGGAAAATAGCCCATAAAGATAGGAATAGATAGTTTAAAAACGTAGCTAAATGTCAAATTTTACCTTCATAAAAAGCCAAAATATTAGCAAAAATTTAAAAATTTAAATTTAAAGAGGCATTTTTGCTTTTATAAATTTAACTGCTTACTCGCATTTTAAAACTAAATTTTATAAAATAACAACAAAAATTTATAAAGAAAATTTCTATGAAAAAGATAGTTTTACTAATATTTTTAACACTAAATTTAATAGCCTTAACAACAAATCCAAAGATCAAAATCCCTCAAGCAAATAGCTGCAATATCGAGGATAATTGCATTGATTTTAGCCGCAGATACAGCGATGATGAGTATAAAAGGCTATTTGGAATTTATAAAAGTGAGTGCGAGGTTAAAAATTTAGACGCATGCATCTATCTGGCTGAGTTTTACAAAAGCGGACTTGGCGTAAAAAAAGACGCGACAAAATCACTAGAAATTCTTAACAAAGCTTGCGATGAGAGCAATAAATTTGCCTGTCACAACCTTGGTGTTGAGTATCAAGAGATGAAAGATCACAAAAAGGCTTTAGATGCTTTTAAAAAAGGCTGCGATCTAGCTTTTATACAAAGCTGTTTTAACGTCGCAGTTTTATATAATAACGGCGGCGGCGTAAAAAGAGACTACAAAAAGGCTGCTAAAATTTACAAAGAAGTTTGCGAGCAAAATTTCTATGAAGGATGCTACAACCTAGCCGTTTTATACCACAACACCCCTGGTGTAAAGCGCGACTACAAAGAAGCGATAAAACTTTACAAAAAGGCTTGTGATAGCGACTTTAGCATCTCTTGCTACAACCTAGCGAGCTTATATCAAGAGCAAAAAGAGTATGAAAAGGCTAGCAAGCTCTATTTTAAAGCTTGCAAGCTTGACTTTGCCGATGCTTGTAATAACCTAGCCAGCCTTTACGACGACGCACTTGGCGTAGAAAAAGACGATGAAGTGGCGTTTAGATACTACAACAAAGCGTGCAGGCTAGATAGCGCAAGTGGGTGCAAACATCTTGCATACTTTTACTATCATGGCATAGGCACAAAAAAGGATAAAAAGCTGGCAGAAAAAGAGCTTAAAAAAGCTTGCAAGCTAGGCCTTAAAGAGGCTTGCGAGATAGTTAGAGATTTTCACTAAAGAGCATTTATGAAAAAGCTGATTTTGTTTTTATCCCTCGTTATGCTTTTAAATGCAGAAAATTTAGACAAGATGTGCCAAAGCGAGGGCGATATAAGAGCAAATTTAACGAGCTGCTACAAGGTCGCTGTAAAAATTTATAACTCATCAAGCGATGATAAAGATTTTAAAAAGCTACAAAAGATATTTTTACTAGCTTGCGAAAATGATATAAAAGAGGGTTGTTACAGCGCTGCGCTCATCTATATAAATGGCTACAACGACGTGGGTAACGAGCTTAATCAAACTATCATATTAAATAGATATGCAAGATTTCTTAACTACGCGCTTTTAGATAACGGCAAAAAAGAGGATAAAATGACAGCCAAAAGCTACTTTCAAAGATCATGCGAGCTAGGCTTTAAAAAGGGCTGTGATATGAGAAATTTATTAGATAAGCTTGGGTATTAAATTTGATATTTACTATAAATTTAGACCTTTTTATCTAAACTTATTTAAATTTTTAAAAAGGTAGGCAATGAAAAAGACTTTCTTATTTTTAACCTCTGCGGTGCTTTTGTGGGGCGCAAATTTAGACCAAAAAGCGCTTGAGACAAAGTGCGAAAAGGCTGATACCGCAAGCTGCTACGAGCTTGGAGCTATCTATCAAGAGAGCAAAAACTACAAAAAAGCGGGCGAGTTTTACAAAAAAGCTTGCGAGCTAAAACACGCAAGTGCTTGCAGTAGCGTGGGCGCACTCTACGACATGGACTACATAAAAGATGTAAATAACAAAAATGCAGCCAAATTTTACCAAAAGGGCTGCGAGCTAAACGACGGCTTTGGCTGCGCAAGGCTTGGCTTTGTCTATACCCTAGATAAAAACTATCAAAAGTCAAAAGAGCTGTTTTTAAGGGCATGCGAGCTAAAAGATGGCGACGGATACTACGGCCTTGCGCTTTTATACTATGACGGAAATGGCGTAAAACAAGACGCCAAAAAGGCAAAAGAGCTCTTTGAAAAAAGCTGCGAACTAGACGCACCAGCAGGCTGCAATAGCCTTGGTATGATGCTTCATAGCGGAAAATATGTAGAAAAAGATCAAAAAAGAGCTAGCAAACTCTTCATAAAAGCTTGCGAAATGGACTTTGGGGATGGTTGTCACAACCTTGGGGTTATTTATTATGAAACAGAAGGAGATAAAAATTTAGCTAAAAAGTACTTTGGCAAGTCCTGCGAGCTAGGCAACGACGAAGACTGCCAAATTTACAATGCTCTATAAATTTAATGCACCTGACTTTTGGGACCCTTGCCCTTTGGGGTCCTGTCCGAAAAGTAAAAAACATCAAGCGTAAAAGCAACGAGTATAAGTCCAACAATAGCCAAAGTCGCGTCCATATCACCTACCTTTTAAGTCCATTTACTATCTCTAACATCGAGTCACTCGTGGTTATCGCCTTTGAGTTCGCCTCGTATGCGCGCTGGCCGGTGATAAGGTCAGTCATCTCTTCAACAAGTTGGACGTTACTCATCTCGACAAAGCCTTGTCTAATGGTGCCAAGTCCGTCAAGGCCAGCCACACCTACCACCACATCGCCGCTAGCGCTTGTTTGGAGGTAATTATTATCGCCCATCGAGTGAAGACCGGCTGGGTTTATGAAATTCGCTAGCTCAATCTGACCTATCTGAGCCATGTCTGTTTCGCCAGCTTGCAAAACTGAGACGGTGCCATCTGTGCCTATTGAAATTTGTGTCGCATTTGCAGGGACTGTGATCTGCGGGATGAGCTGGTAGCCGTCGCTATTTACGATCGTGCCGTTTGCGTCAAGCTTAAATGCGCCGTTTCTAGTATAAGCCGTCGTGCCGTCAGGGAGCTGAATTTGAAAAAAGCCGTTGCCAGCTATGACCATATCTAGGTTGTTGCTAGTCTCTTTAAAATAGCCCTGAGAAAAAATTTTATTTATCGCCGTTGGGCGCACGCCAAGACCAACCTCGATGCCTGTCGGGCTTGTGGTAGTCTGGCTCGTAGCTGTGCCTGCGTACTCCATAACTTGATACATAAGATCAGCAAATTCAGCCCTATTTTTCTTATATCCATAGGTATTTACGTTTGCAATGTTGTGTGAGGTTACGTCTATCTGCGTCTGCTCGGCGATCATGCCAGTGGCCGCAGTGTAAAGTGATCTCATCATAGTTTTATCCTTTTATTAAGCTTTTAGGGCTAGTTTTTGAACAGCATCTTGGTTAAGGTCAGTCATGTGGCTTGTCATAACCTTTTGATACATATCAACTAAGCGTTGGGTTTCTATTAGACCCACCATTTCTAAGACTGGATTTACATTTGACATCTGAGCGTAGCCTTGCATCACGCTATCAGCCTCGTCAAGCTCGGTTATGTCGTCAAAATTTCTCGTTTCAAAGAGATTGTCGCCGACCTTTTTTAGATCTCTTATCTCTCTTGGCTGAGCGATGTAAAATTTAGAAAATTGATTGTTATTTGAGTATAAATTTCCATTTTTATCACCCGTCAAAACCTCGCCTTGTGGCACTTGGATGCCTCTTTGACCAGGATTTTGCGCCTCATAGCCACTTGGCAATACCCTATAACCCTCTTTTGTGACGATATATCCGTCGCCGTCAAGGCTAAAAGAGCCATTTTTGCTTAGTTTTACGCCATTTGGAGTATCTACTAAGAAAAATGCGTCCTCTCTTTTTATCGCAAAGTCAAGCGTGTTTGAGCTGTATTTAAAGCCACCAGCGCTAAAGTCGGTGTATTCTTCACTCACTTGTGGCACACGATCAAGCGTTCTATTTAGAAATTTAGCTCCGTCTTTTGTGTGATTTTTAAGCGGAAGCTCATCTTGCGTCTCTTTAAAAATTCTCGCAAAGTCGCCGATGACTACGTCGTTTCGCTTGTAGCCGATCGTATTTACATTTGCAAGATTGTTTGAGATGACATTTAGTCTGTTAAACTGCGTTACCATGCCAGCAGTGGCTTGATAATAACCATTTTGCATAAAATTTCCTAATCAAAATTTGATTTTTTAGAATTACTAAGCAATCATCGTTCCAACTTTCTTTTTATACACTTTTAAAAAATTTTGGGTATAATCCATTTTCTTTTAACCAACACTTAAATCACAATGATACGATTTGAAAGGAAATTTATGAGCGCCGCAAAAGACTCTTTTTCTCAAATAGAAGAGCTTTTTGTTGAAAATGCAAAAGGCTTTTTGACATACGAAAAATTAGTAAAATTATTAGACAAAGCCCCGACGGCTACGATAGTAAAAAAGATAGAACAACTCGCAAAAACAAACAAAGTCCAGCTCATCACATCTGCTGAGGCTGCAAAGCTTAGAAATTTAGCTGACGCCAAAAAACGTCAAGAAAACGCTCAAAAAAGCGACCAAGATATCGACGAAGACCTCGATCTTTCAAGCGAAACTGACCTTTTAGAGTGGTCAAGATCAGATAGCCCAGTCAGAATGTATCTAAGAGAGATGGGCCAGATCGCACTTCTTACAAAAGACGAAGAGGTAGAGATCAGCAAGAGGATCGAGCTTGGCGAAGATATCATCATCGACGCATTTTGTTCGGTGCCATTTTTGATCGATTTCATACTTGATTACAAAGAGCCACTTATCAACAGAGAGCGCCGCGTAAAAGAGCTTTTTAAAAGCTTTGAAGACGAGAGCGAAAATGAAAATGAAGATGGCGAAGAGGATATAGACGAAGAGGATGAGGAGAACGAAGAGAACGAAGCTCCTAAAAAATCAGCCAAAAACGACAAGCGCGCTGAAAAAGTTATAGAAAGCTTTAAGGCTCTTGAAAAAGCTAAAAAAGAGTGGCTAAAGACCGCAAACAAGCAAGATAAAGTTGAAAGCGACGATACAGCTTCAAAGATGACGCTTGCGTTTAAAAAGAAAATTTTAAAAGAGAAGCTGATGGACCTTGGCCCAACAAGTAAGCTAATTAGCGAGATCGTAAAATCAATGGAGACAGCTCTTAAAAGCGACGACGAATTTGATAGAGAGCTAAAGCGCTTGGAGTATCGCTTGCCAATGTTTAGTGACGAGCTAAAGAAAAATCACAAAAGCATCTTAAAAGATATCATCAAGCTTAGCAAAGAAGAGATCGCGGCTCGCGTGCCAGAGGCTACGATGGTCTCAACCTATGTCGAGATCAAAAAGCTTTTTACGACAAAAGAGGCTAGCAAACAGGGCTTTGACCTTGAGCCAGCAAGACTAAAAGAGATTTTAGAGCAGATCAAGCGTGGAAAGAAAATTTCAGACGAAGCAAAAGCTAGAATGGCTAAGTCAAACCTCCGTCTAGTCGTAAGTATCGCAAAACGCTATACAAACAGGGGTTTGCCATTTCTTGATCTCATCCAGGAGGGCAACATCGGCCTTATGAAGGCGGTTGATAAATTTGAATATAGAAAAGGCTATAAATTTTCAACCTACGCCACATGGTGGATACGCCAGGCTATCTCACGCGCGATCGCTGATCAGGCAAGGACGATTAGGATACCTATCCACATGATAGAGACGATCAATCGTATCAACAAAATCAACCGCAAATACCTCCAAGAAGAAGGAAAAGAGCCTGATGTAAGCGTCATCGCAAAAGAGGTCGGACTAAGCGTCGATAAGGTAAAACAGGTGATCAAGATCACAAAAGAGCCTATCAGCCTTGAAGCACCAATCGCAAACGAAGAAGACGGTAAATTTGGAGATTTTGTCGAGGACAAAACTTCTCTATCACCGATAGATCAAATTTTAAAAAGTGACCTTAGAGAGCAAATCGACGATGTGCTTTCACAGCTAAATGAGCGCGAAAAGGCAGTTATTTCGATGAGATTTGGTCTGCTTGAAGATGAGAGTGACCGCACACTTGAAGAGATCGGCAAGGCACTAAACGTCACTCGTGAGCGCGTCCGCCAGATAGAAAGCTCAGCTATCAAGAAACTAAAACACCCAAAAGTTGGTAGAAAACTCAAAAACTACATCGAGGGCTAACAAGCCCTGCCCTTTTGGGCATCTGCGCCTAAACTCTTTTAATTCTAAATTTATACTCCAGTCTAAAATCAAGTTATTTTTGCAACAAAAAAAGGTAAAAGAGATAAGCAAAAAATTTAATGTTTTTGTATAGCGTTTTGCCCTACTTTGGTGCATATACTCTTGCCTAGACAGCTTTTCTTTTGGTAAATTATTAGCATATATACCCTTTAAAGGACTTTCTCTTTGAAAAATTTATAGCATATATACTCAAAAATTGTTTTAAACATTACATATAGCTCTCATCTTAAGCATAATTAATATAACCTTCGTTTTGAGGGCACACTTACTATAAAAAAGGTACATATGCTATAAAATTTCAAATGAGAAATATCAAATTTTTGATTTGAACATATATTCTAAAATCAAAAAGTAAAGCATAAAAATAAAAAGAGAGTTTTACCGGCACAAGACCGGTAAAAATTTATTCGCCTAGAAGTTTATCTAGTTTTGCAGCCAAGCTCGTAGTGTCGTGAGCTTTAGCCAAAGAGGCAGCATGTAGCTTTAAATTTGCTTGTAAATTTTCTTCCAAGCTCTTTGCGATGTCTCTGCTATCAAGATTTTCTACGCTATTAGCGTTTGCTACGCTTCTAGCAGCTAGAGCGTTCATGCCCTTAAATACAGCATTTTGTGTCGAGCCGATCTCTGAGCGAAGTGAATTTATGTTTTTCAAAATATCGCCAGAATTTGAGCCATCCTCTTTAACATTTAAAAGAGCATTTGTGCTTAAATTTATATTTTTTGTACCTTCACCTGTGAAAAAGCCAAGCTCGGCGTCAAAAACGTTTTTGCCGTTAAAATTAGCCTCTTTTACGCTGTCGCTCATCGCATTTTTAAGCGCATTTATCTCGCCTTTTATGCCCTTTTGCTCGTTCGCTGAAAGAGCTGGGTTTGAAAGCTTGCTTGATAGCTCGCCGATCTTGTCCGCACTCTCGCTTAAATTTAAAAGCGTTGAGTCGGCGATCTGAAGCATACCGATCATATCGTTTGCATTTGCCATGCCCTCATTTAGGACATTTGTTTGCGAAAGTAAGCTCTCTGCGATTTGCAAATTTGCACCTGATGCTTTGATCTCGCTATTTGCAGAGATGGCGTTTAGCGCCTTTTTCTCGCTATTTTTAGCTTGATCTAAATAATAGTTTCCTGAAGCCTGGTTTGCAGTATAAGTTCCTAACTTCATATCAACTCCTTTTTAGTAGTTTTGGGATGGATTTTACTATAAATTTCATAAAAAGTTGCAAAAATATTTCTTAAAGCAAAAAATATTTTTAAAAAGATTTTAGAAAATCTTAAATTTTCTAAAATCAAATTTCATTTTTTAATCCTCTAACCTCACGGCGATTGATCTTTTATGGGCTGTTAGTCCTTCAGCTTCGGCTAGCTGCATGCATGGTTTGCCAAGATGCATGATTCCTTTTCTGCTAACTGAGATGATAGAGCTTCGCTTCATGAAATTTTCAACTCCAAGCGGTGAGTAAAATCTCGCACTTCCGCCAGTTGGCAAGGTGTGGTTTGGTCCTGCGATGTAGTCGCCCATCGCTTCAGGCGTAAAGTGTCCAAAAAATATCGCTCCAGCATGTTTTACCTCGTCCATATAGCTCAAAGCGTCGTTTGTAGCGATCTCTAGGTGCTCCACTGCAAGCTCGTTCATCAGCTTAAAGCACTCTTGCAAGTCTTTTGCGACGATAATAGCAGCTTTGTTTCTCATACTAGCACTTGCGATTGGTTCGCGTTTTAGAGTTTTTAGCTCATCCTCTATGTGTCTTTGCACTGCCCTTGCAAAGGCCTCCACTGGCGTTATCAAAAAGGCACTTGCGATCTCGTCATGCTCGGCTTGTGAGAGTAGATCGATCGCTATATGGCGAGGGTCCGCACTATCATCAGCGATCACGCCTATCTCGCTTGGACCAGCGATCATATCGATATTTACGTCGCCATAAACTAGCTTTTTAGCAGTCGCTACGTAGATGTTGCCAGGTCCTGTGATGACGTCGACCTTTGGCACGGTCGCTGTGCCGTAAGCCATCGCTGCGATCGCACTTGCACCGCCTATTTTAAAGGCTGTTTTGATGCCACATAGATGCATCGCTGCAAGAAGCAGAGGATTTACCTTGCCACCTGGCGCTGGGGTGCAGACAACGATCTCTTTTACGCCAGCAACGACTGCTGGGATAGCATTCATAAGAAGCGAGCTAGGATAGGCCGCCTTACCGCCTGGGATATAAAGGCCAGCGCGATCAACCGGAGTGTATTTAGCACCAAGTAAGATGTCGTGCTCATCCTTATAGGTCCAGTCGCTTGGCTTTGTGCGCTCGTGATAGCTTTTTATCCTGTCGTGGGCTAAATTTAGAGCCACTCTTAGGGCGTTATCTAGCGAGTTGTAGGCCGCTTCCATCTCTTTTACGTCGATTATTATGTCGTTTTTGCTTGTGACATTAAATTTATCAAATTTACTTATCTGTGCAAAAAGCGCACTATCGCCATCTTTTCTTATCTCGTCTATGATACCTGTAACCACTGGCATCACGGCACTCATATCATTGTCACTTCGCCTAACAAGCTGTGAAAATTTACTCTCAAAGTCAGCGTCGCTGCTGTGTAAAAACTTCATTTATGATCCTTTATTTTTAGTTTTCTCTCATATCTTTGTTTTTGTGTAATGTTACCTAAAATTCCGCCTTGGTGGATATATAAAATTTCGCTCCCAAGCTTGTCTAAATTTGCAAAAAGCGTCATAAAGCCCACTGGGTCGTAGATAAGCTCAAATTCAACACCACTTTTACAAACCTCAAGCCAAATTTCATAAAGCTCTTTGTATAAATTTCCAAAATGATACTTCTTTGGGGGGTTTAAAATTTGCACTTTGCTGTTTTTATCTAGCTCGTAAATTTGCTTTTTTAGATAGTCGCTATCCCCTACGCAAGGTGCTGTAAAGACCCTAAGATCGGTGTGCTTTGCTAGGTAGCATGCGCTTGTGCCAGTGCCTGAGGGCAAGAAAATATCAGGCCTTATGCCACTTTTTTTGCTCCACTCATTGATCTCATTTGCCTGCGTTATAAAGCCAAGCTCAGCCTCGCTTTGCGCTACGCCCTCGTTTATAAAGAGCGCGTTTTTACTCTTTGCTAGCTCTTTAGCAAATTTCTCACGCTCCTCTTTTACAAAAATTTCCATACCATTTTCAAGTGCAAATTTGAAATTTCCAACTGGATCTTGCTCTAAATTTGAGCTTAAATGAGAGACTACGTAGTAGAATTTAAGCCCTTTTAGCTTGGCAAAAAGGCTTAGGCTATACATCGCATTTGACTGGCTTGAGCCGTGAGATACGATGGCTTTGACGCCGCTAAGATCAGCCTTGAGAAAATACTCTAGCTTTCTTGCTTTGTTGCCGTTAAACTCGCCTAGCAAATCATCTCTTAAAAGCCAAAATTCTCGCTCTCTTAAGCGAATTTTATCAATCACCCTTAAACTCCAAAAATTTCTCTATCTCGTTGATAGCCTCTTTGTTTGAGAGTGAAAATTTGATCTCTATACGCCTTGAAGCGTCCTTATCCTCGACTCCATCTTTAAAAACTAGCTCGTTGTAGCTTCTGCCACTTGCGACAAGCAGCTTTCTAAGGCGTGCATCGTCACTAAATGAGTTTATAAATTCCATCACCGCGTAGGCTCTTTTTTGTGAAAGCTCTAGGTTATAAATGTAACTTCCGTCGCTATCCGTAAAGCCCTCTATAACGATCTGATCGATGTTTGAAGCGATCTCTTTATCATTTAAAAGCACGTCAAAGTACTTACTAAGCGTGGCCTTTAGCTCCTCTTTGACCTCTTCTTTTAAGACCGCACTACCCTTATCAAAAAGCACTGAGGAGCTAAGCTTTAGCGCGCCTGAGTTTGGATCGATCTCGATGCTAGAGCCCAGCCTATCTTTTAGGGCGGAGATCACTTTTACTCTTATGCCGGTTAGGTTTTTGACCCTGTCACGAGTGACGTTTAGATCCCTTAAAAGCTCGTCATATCTAGCCTCTTTTTTGCTCACTTGCTCGAGCAAAAAGGCGATCTTGGCTAAATTTTTCTCGCTACTTGCATTTGCGTCACTAAGCGCTCTATCTTTTGATGAAATTTCATCATTTAGCACGATCATCTTTTGGTTTAGATCAAAAATGCTGGCATTTAGCTCTTTTATGCTCGCATTTGCGTCCTTGTTTTCCTCTATGAGCTGGGCTAGTTTTTCTTTTAGGGCGTCTATTTGGATGACAAAAATTTCATTTGATTTTTTTAAATTTATGTTTTCGTCGTTTATCTTTGAAAGCTCGCTTTTTAGGGCGTCATTTAGCTCTTCGAGGGTGAAATTCTTACCCTGAGCGTCTTTTAAATTTGCTAGTGCTGCGATGATGGCTTGCTCTTTATTTTCAAGAGTGTTTTGAGTTAGGACGTATTTTACGACGACAGCGCCTATTAGCAGCATAAAAACAAAGAGCAGACCCGCCATCAAGTCCGCGTAAGAAACCCAAAAGCTCGATTGATCTTCGTTATTTTTGTTTATTTTCATTGCACTAGATTTTCGATCTTTTCTATTACAGAATTTGCTTCTTTATCGATCTCGTCTATGTTCTTCTTAAGCTCAGCAATGAGGCTCTCGCGCTCTTTTTCACGCTCCAAGCTCCTGCCCTCTTGCTCATACGCTGCCTTAAATATCGTGGCACTCTCCACGAGCGAGGTTCTAAATGCCTTTAGTGCCTCGTTTTGCTCTTTCATCAAAGAGAGAGAAAATTCTTTTAAAATGGCATCAAAGCTCTTGATAGTCTGCTCAAATTTAAGCTGGCTCTCTTTTGTGGCGTTTAAATTTCTGCTAAAAATTTCGCCAAGCTTTGCATGCTCGGTTAAAATTTTAACCTCCATATCTTTAAAGGCGTTAGAAAACGCACCAACCGCCTTTAATATATCGGAGTGGATTTTTACAAATTCATCTTGTTTTAGACCAGATTCATTTAGCATTTTTAAACTTGCGCTAAGCTCGGCCTTGCTTTGATTGATGATATTTTTTTCAACCTCGCAAAGCTCTTTTAGGCTATTAAATTTCTCATTTGTCTGCTCGCTTAGCTCTTTTATAAATTTATCATCAAGCACCATTTTAAAGGCGTCGTGACTATCTTTAAAGTAGCTCACACTTGCTTTCATGAAATTTGCATTTAGCTCATTTTCCTGCCAGAAAAACTCACGGCTTAGCTCTTTTTGCTCGCTGTAAAATCTCTCAAATTTACTAATGCCGATCTTTTCAAAAAACATCCACCAAAGCGCTAAAAATATGCCGTAAATCGATACATAAAATGCCGTAGCCACGCCATTTAGCAGTATAGCGATCTCTTTTTCAAGTCCATTTGCTGTGCTTGAGCTAAAGCTTGGCATAGAGATAGCGATACTGATAAATGTGCCCAAAATTCCAAGCATAGGAAAGACTGCTTGGCCAATGTTTGCTAGGTTGTCATTTCTAAAATTTCTTGTATAACTCTCAAAAAAATCTTCAAATTTAGCGTTTGCCTTTTTGACGCTTGAAATTTCAAAGAGATGAGCGATGATAAATTCTTTTAGTCTTATCTTGTAGTCTTTGGCATTTGCTAAGAAATTTGAGTAAGCTACTAAGGCGCTATGGCGTGAAAATATAAAAGCGACAAAGAGTATAACGCCCATCATCACGATGGTGTGAAGCTTCATCTGAAAATTTATAACGCCAAGATACGCTAGTATCGCCAAGATATAGATGGCTAAAGGGATAAAGATAACTTTAAAAAAGACAAAGAAAGAGTGAGCTTGGCGCTCTTTTGGCACGCTTAGCTCACTAAAATCATTTTGATTTTGCATAGGATTAGTTCCTATTTAGGCAGTTTAAGTCGCTAAAAGCAGTCTGAAGACGCTTAACCATGCTCTCCTCGCCACTTCTTAGCCATTTCCTTGGATCGTAGTATTTTTTATTTGGCTTATCATCGCCCTCTGGGTTGCCGATCTGCCCTTGCAAGTATGCTCTATTTTTGGCCTCATACTCACGCACGCCGTCCCAGAAAGCCCACTGAGTATCGGTATCAATGTTCATCTTGATAACGCCGTAACTTACAGCATTTTTGATATCTTTTAGCTCGCTGCCGCTTCCGCCGTGAAATACAAAATTTACTGGCTTGTCGCTTTTTGTGTTAAATTTCTTAGCAACATAGGCTTGTGAGTTTTTAAGAATTTCTGGTCTTAGCACGACATTGCCCGGTTTATAGACACCATGAACATTGCCAAAACTAGCCGCGATGCTAAATTTATCGCTTATCTTACTTAGTCTTTCATAAGCAAGCGCGACGTCCTCTGGCTGAGTATAAAGAAGTGCGTTATCAACGCTTGTGTTATCTACGCCGTCCTCTTCGCCACCAGTGACGCCAAGCTCGATCTCTAGGCTGATGCCAAGCTCGCTAAGCTCTTTTAGATACTTCTCGCACGTGCTTAAATTTTCGTTGATATTCTCTTCACTAAGATCAAGCATATGAGAGCTAAAAAGTGGCACGCCGTGAGTTTTTTTATACTCATGGCTTGCTTTTACTAGCTCATCTATCCAAGGCAAAAGCTTTCTAGCAGCGTGGTCAGTGTGTAAGATGACTGGCACGCCGTAAGCCTTGGCAAGCAGATGAACATGCTTTGCTCCAGCGATCGCACCAAGAACGGCTGCGTTTTCGCAGGCTTTACCAGCGTAAAAACCTGCACCGCCATTACTAAACTGAACGATAACAGGCGAGTTAGCAACCTTTGCTGCCTCTAAAACAGCATTTACTGAGTCGCTGCCTACGACATTTACAGCAGGTATTGCAAAACCTTGCTCTTTGGCATAAGCATAAAGTTTTGTTACATCATCTCCGCTTAAAACACCAGGTTTTACGATATCTAAAACGCCCATTTTATCCTCCAAATTTTATTTGTATTCTATCTTTGCTTTTTGGCGTAGAGCTTCACTTTTTTGTCTAACAGCAGCTTGGAATTTCTCCATTTTTACAGCTTGCTCGATCTCTGGTTTTGCTTGTTCAAAGCTTACAGTACCAGCAGCTTTGCCATCTTCTTTTAAGATAACATGGTAGCCAAACTGAGTTTTAACTGGCTTAGTTGAAACTGTGCCATTAGCCATTGAAAATGCTGCGTCTGCAAAAGGTTTTACCATTTGGCTTTGACCAAACCAGCCAAGCTCGCCACCGTGTGCTGCTGAGCCTTTGTCGATTGATTTTTGGCTTGCTAGCTCTGCAAATTTCTTAGTTAGAGCCTCACCTTTTAAATTTTTAAGTTGAGCGATGATGTCGTTTGCTGTTTTTTCATCTTCAACTAAGATATGTCTTGCTCTTGCTTGAGCTGGTTGGTTCATGCTAGCTTTGTTTTTGTTATAAAAATCTCTTAAATCGCTATCGCTTACTTTTATACCATCAAATAGTTTTCTCATATAAAGCTCAACTGCTATGCCCTCTTGTGCAGCTTTTACAGCCTTGATGTAATCAACATCTTTTTCAATGCCTGTTGCTTTTGCATCTTTTAGAAGAAGTTTTCTATTGATTAGATCGTCGATTATACGTTTTTTCTCATTTGGTTGAAGCTTGCTAGCGTCAAATCCTGGCATAGCTGCTGATAAAAGTGATGAGATATCGCTATCATTTATAGCATCGCCATCAACTGTTGCAACTACTGCTGCGTTTAGAGTGACAGCTGCAGCTAAACTTAAAACTGCTGGAAACAAAAATTTTTTCATATAAATCCTTTAAAAAATTGATTTTATGGGCAAGATTATATCAAATAATGCGGTAACTTTTCGTTTAACTTGTAATTTTAGGTAAAATAGCCAAATGAGAACGAAAAAAGATATTTTAGAGATAAAAAGAAGACTTTTAGACGAGTTTAAAGACGCAAAAAGCGAGCTTAAATTTAGAAATTTATATGAACTTCTTGTTTGTGTCATGCTCTCAGCTCAGTGCACAGACAAAAGGGTAAATTTGATCACCCCTGCCCTATTTGAGGCATATAAAGATGTTTTTGAGCTAGCAAGTGCAAATTTAGCCAGTCTAAAACTCATGATAAACTCATGCAGCTTTTTTAACAACAAAGCCGTAAATTTGATCAAGATGGCAAACAGCGTGGTTGAGCTTTATGACGGAGAAATTCCACTTGATGAAGAGAAGCTAAAAGCGCTTGCTGGAGTTGGGCAAAAGACTGCTCACGTCGTGCTTTTAGAGGCGACAAATGCAAACGTAATGGCTGTTGATACGCATGTTTTTAGAGTATCACACAGGCTTGGCTTAAGCAGCGCAAAGACGCCAGAAGCGACTGAAGAGGATCTAAGTCTTGCCTTTAAAACCGACCTTGGCAAGCTTCATCAGGGCATGGTTCTTTTTGGGCGCTACACATGTAAGGCTAAAAAACCACTTTGTTTTGAGTGCATATTAAACGATCTTTGTAAGAGCAAGGACAAGGTGATATAGATAAAATTTGCTAGAAATTTCTAGCAAATTTTACTTTTTTATGAGTTATATTTTTTAACGATACCGCGAACTACTTTTTCTATAAAAAGCGCAGAAGCTACTTCACAGTGCTCTCTTGTAGAGTGGGGTGAATAGATATTTGGTCCAATAGAACATGCACTAAGACCTGCTTTTTTCTCTAAAAGCACTCCACACTCAAGGCCCGCGTGCACAGCTGTTATCCTTGCATTTGGTTTATAAATTTTAAGCTCTTCTAAGATATCGTTTGCAAATTTATCATTTATAGGTTTCCAAGCTGGGTTTCTATCTTTTGAAATGACATTAAAACCGACCGCTTTTGCAAGCTCTGAAATTTCAAATTCCATCCTATTTAGGCCGTCTTTACTCATTGATCTTGCGAAAAACTCCACTTCAAGCGTGCCATCATCTTTAATCTTTGCAAGTGAGAGATTGACGCTATCTTGTGGTATGCCTAGCTCGCAGTTGTAGGCTCTTACGCCTTGTGAAAATGAGTTGATAAGTGCTAAAATTTTCTCGCCATTTTCTAAAATTTCATCTCCCTTGCCAAGCTTTTTCACGCTTAAATTCTCACACTCGCTCTTTAGCTCTTTATCGCTTAAAACCAGCGCAGTTGCGCCGCTTGGGATAGAGTTGCTTCGCTCGCCACCTTCAAATTTAACAAGCTTGCAGCCATTTTTTGTCACAAATGCCGCCAAAACCTTGATCGCATTTGGGATATTTTTATGTATCTCGTTGCCAGAGTGTCCGCCAGGTAGGCCGCTTACTTTTACCTCATAAAGCGTGCTCTCTTTTGTCTTTTTGCTATTAAGCGCAATAGTAGCAAATAAATTTACACCGCCAGCACAGCCGATAGTTACGCGGTCGTCCTCTTCGCTGTCTAAATTTAAAAGTTTATTGGCTTTTAGATCGCCACTAAAGCCAGTGGCTCCGATCATGCCGACTTCTTCGTTGTTTGTAAAGAGGCACTCAATGTCATCAAATTCGCTTATCATCTGCATCATGATAGCTACGCCTATGCCGTTATCTGCGCCTAAAGATGAGTTTTTAGCTCTCATATAGCCATCATCGCCATAAACTATCTCTATCTTTGGCGCATCGCCCATGCAGACCATATCGTAGTGGCTCTGCAAGCAAATTTTTGACTTGCCTTTGAATGCATGAACGTTGCCAAAACTATCGACCACGACCTCACAGCCCTTATCTTTTGCATAGCTAGCCAGAAAATCACGCATCTTATCAGTCTCGTAACTGCAGTGCGGTATCGACGCAAGTGTCTCAAATTTCGTTAAAACTTCGCTCTTTGGCATATTTGCCTCCATTAAATTTATTTTATCTCGCCCTTATAGCCAGTCGCATCAACCGCCTTTAAAAGCTCTTTTTCATCGACCTTGTCATCTGCTATAACGACAGCTTTTCGCTCCTTTAGCGACACGTCTGCCTTTTTTACGCCCTCAACGCTAAGTGCGGCCTTTCTTACTATCGCCGTGCAAAGCGGACAGTGCATACTAGGCACTGAAATTTCTATAGTTTTCTCAGCGTAGCAACTAAGTGCAACAAGGGCTAAAACTAAAATTTTACGCATAAATTTCTCCTAAAAGCTCCGGATATGTAAGGAGTAAAAGTAGTATCACTCCAAAAAGTATATATATAAGTATCCATTTTTTCTTTTTATAGCTTAGGTTGCAGCTTTTTGGCTTGTAAAATAAAGCAATGCCAGAGATCACAAAGCAAATGACTGCCACGACGCTTAAAGGGACGCGGTACTCGTATAAATTTTGTGTCCAAGATAGAAATGAAAAAGATGTGCCAAAAAGCAAGAAAAGAAGTGCCGGTAAGCAGCACAAGGTAGCGCCGATAGCACTACCTATGGATGTTAGTATCAGCCAAAAGGCTCTCATTTTAGCTCTGTTGAGACGTAGTCGTAGCTAAATTCTTTTGGCGAATAGTAGTTTTGTGTGTTGCCATCAACCTCAGCGTATGGATAGCCAAAGTTGTTTAGCGGAGTTTGTTCTGGGGTTGGCTTTAAGATAAAGTCGCGTCCGTAGTTAAAGCCTATCCAGCACATCTCCCAGTTGCCAAAGCAATAATCCCTAACAGCTACGATCTTAGCGTCGTCGTTTGTTAATTTCTCGCCCAGTCTTACCTTTGTGACATCTGCTGGATCAACCGGTATCCAACCATAGCCTTTTAAGTAAAACTCAGCCCTGCAGTGCTGCCCGCCTGAAATTTTAGCTACGCCATCTTTTGCGCTGCCCATTTGATCTGAAAATCTAGACTGACCAACTCTAATGCCAAAAATTTCTCTTGCTGGGATGCCGACTGATCTGCAAAGTCCCACAAAAACTGAGTTTATGTCGGTGCATTTGCCAACTAGCTTGCCACTTTCAAGTATGGCTTTAACATCGCCAGTACCACATCCAAGGACGCTGTTATCACGCTGCATAGTGTTTGCAACCCACATATATATCGCTTTTGCGCGCTCCAAATCTCCCTTTAAATTTCCAACGATTTCAAGCGCTTTTGCCCTTACGACGCCATCTGTTGGGATGTGTGAAGTTGGTTTTAAAAACTCCAAAACAGCAGGATCGACCTTCTCATTTGGATCGAAATTTACCTTACTAAAGTCAGTATTGCGCTCTGTTGTTTGGATCTTAAACTGGATATTTAAAATAGGTCTTTGCTCATTTTCTTCAAATTCGCCATACATTGTAGGTATTAGCGTGTCTGAGATATAGACGTTCTTAGCGGTTGTGTTTATGACGTAGTCTTGAGTTAGCTGCTGATAAGTGGTGCTTAGTGGGAGCGGCAGCCAAATTCTCGAGCTTTTGCCCTTTTCAAGCAGCTGGTGTTTGAAATTTACGTCAAAATTTCTAACTACTGGGTTTGCTGGCTCGTCGCTAGCTAGAGTGACACTTGGAAGCAGACTTGCTGCACCTAAAAAACTACTGAATTTAAAAAAATCTCTTCTTTGCATAAAATGCCTTTTGCTTAATCTTAGCCAAACTTGGCTCTAAAACTGCCTGCTATTCTAGCATAAAATTTTTATTTATGATAAAATCCGCCACATGAAAAAGATTATATTTTTAGGCTTTATAGCGCTATTTTGCAACGGTTGTCTTTATATGAATGAGCGTGGAGTTTCGACTCAGTATTATAATGATTGTAAAGAGTATTATGACGCGACTGGCACCTACCAAAAAGAGTGTCCGCATAACATCGTCGACTGGAAATAGCGTGGATCTTAGCAAATTTAACGAGCAGCAAAAGCAAATTTTAAATAGGATAGAAAATTTAGCAAATTTTGATTGCGAATTTAGCCTCTCTGATAGCGTAAATGTCAAATTTAAAAATTTAGACCAAGCTAAAAAAGATGAAATTTACAACCTCGCCCTTAGCCTAAAGCCTTGGCGAAAAGGGCCATTTTTACTTGATGATATATATATAGATAGCGAGTGGCAAAGTTTTATTAAATTTAACATCCTAGCGCCCCACCTAAATTTAGCTGGCAAGTGCGTGGCTGATGTGGGGTGTAACAATGGATATTATATGTTTAAGATGCTTAGTTATGACCCAAAAAGCATAACTGGCTTTGACCCAAGCGTGCATACATATTTGCAGTTTAAGTTTTTAAATAAATTTATCCGCTCAAATATCACCTACGAGCTTCTTGGAGTAGAGAGCTTGCCAGAGTTTGGAGCTAAATTTGACACCATTTTTTGCCTTGGCGTGATATACCATAGAAGCGATCCTATTAAAATGCTAAAAGAGCTAAAAACCGCGCTAAATACTGGCGGTGAGCTATTTTTAGATACGATGTATATAGATATGGATGGCGACTTTGCGCTAAGCCCAAAGGATAGATACTCAAAAATTCCAAATATCTACTTTGTGCCAACGCTTAGCGCGCTTCAAAACTGGTGCGAGAGGGCTAAATTTAAGGACTTTACCCTGCTTGAGACAAAGGCAACTGATCTAAATGAACAGCGAAAAACGCAGTGGATAGATGGTGAGAGTCTTTCAAATTTCTTAGATCCAGCCGATAATACAAAGACGATTGAAGGCTATCCAGCACCAAAAAGAGCCTACGTGAGAGTTAAAATTTAAGGATAAATATGGCAGATGAAAATATTTTTGAAGCAAAAGACGAGTCGCAAATAATCCTCCCAGAGGATGAAAACCCGCTAAGAAACGAGATAAAAATAGCTCCTTTAACAAAGCTAAATTTTAGTGGAACGGCATTTTTACTTGAGAAAAATCACGCAAAAACTAGATTTTTTACCACGGCTGACATGGTAAGTGACGCCGAAGGGCTCATACATAGCGGTTTTGTCTTTATGGGGGCTAACTACGCAGCACTTTTAGCTATAAATGAAGAATTTTGCGTTAGCATTGGTGCTAGGATAAATTTCTTCGGACCGCTCAAGCTTGGCGATGTGGTCGAATTTGACGCACAAGCAAGGTTTGAAGAGAGCAGAAAAAGAGAGGTAAAAGTTATAGGCTACGTAAAAGAGATCAAGATCTTTGAGGGTGTCTTTCAGCTAGTCACACTTGAAGAGCATATCTTTGTCACTCAGCAAAAAAATATCCAAAAAGAAGCCGCTATAAGACAAAAGAAAGAGCGCGACGAGGCGCAGGCTAAAAACAACGTCTAAATTTAACTGATGAGATATAAATTCTCATCTTTTAACTTCAAATAAACTCAAATTTTTAAAGACAAATCTTATCTTATTATCTTATTTTGGTAAACGATCGGTAATAATTTTTGATTTTTTTAACGAAATTTAAGCTATAAAATTAATTTTCTATGATAATATCCTTTCAAAACATTTTTATCAAAAGGAGATTTAGATGAAACTTACAAAAGTTAGCTTAGCTGCTTTGGTTGCTTTAGGTGCATTTTCAAGCGTTGCAAGTGCAACTCCACTTGAAGAAGCTATAAAAAATGTAGATCTTTCAGGATTTGCAAGATATCGTTATACAAATGATTTTATAAAAAATTCAAACCAAAATAATACAGTAAAAAATAGTGGTGCTGGTCATGCTTTTAGAATGCAAACAGCATTTAAAGCTGCGATAGATGATAACTTCTTTGGTGTATTAAATTTAAGATATGATCTAACTGATGATTCTGGTGATAAAAACGCTGCTGGAACAGATAAAACATATACAACAGGAACATTTGGTGTTTATGAGATGTATCTAGGTTACAAAGCTGGCAATACTACAATTACAGCTGGTAAACAACTATTAGGTACTTTCTTTGATGACAAAGATGTAGCTGGTACAGGTCTAAAAGTAATAAATACTGACGTACCAGGTCTTACTTTAGCTGCAGCTGCATTTGATGCAGTACAAAGTGATGGTACAGAGCTAGACGGTCCATTACTAAAAACACTTACAGGAAGTATCAGTGACGCTCCTGGCAATATATACTATTTAGGTGCAGCTGGCAGCTATGATCCAGTATCATTTAAAGCAGCTATTGCAAATGTTCAAGAAGTAGCTACACTTTACGGTGCTGATGCTGGTGTAAGCTTTAATGTAACTGATGATATAAACCTAAATTTAAAAGGTCAATTTGTTCACAATGACTCAGATCACAAAGATGTAGCTGATGCTAACTTCTGGGCAGTTCAAGCTGGTACAAAACTATTTGGTGCTAAACTTAACGCTGGTTATTTAGATTTTGATGCTAAGAACAAAGACAATAATAAAATTTCATTTGCAACACTTGATGCAAATGGCGAACTTATCAACCCAGCAAAAATCCTAAATGGCGTAATGAGTGGTGGTAGACAATACTACAATAACATCAAAGGCAACAACGACTACTGGTTTGTTAACGCTGGATATGATATAGATAAATTTGGCTTTGGTGCTGGATATACTCAAGGTAAAGGCTATAGCTGGGCTCTTGGTAAAGAGAGAGCAAAAAGAAACGAATGGTCTCTTGACGCTAGCTACAAATACAGCAAAAAGCTTACATTCTTAACATGGTATGCAGCCGCTAAAGACAAAAAAGATGGTGCAAGCTTTAAACAAGATCGTATAAGATTTGAAGCAAAATATAGCTTCTAAAAACATTTATCCGAGCGAGCTTTCGCTCGGATCTTCTCAACTTCTCAATACTTAATCAAAATCAGCAAATATAACTAATAAAATTTATATAATGCCAAACAAAAAAGGCAAAAAATGTATCTTTTCTCTCTCATTACGCATTTAGTTTGCGCCATTATCTTTATAGGATATGTATTTTTTGATGTTTGCATATATCCATTTGCCAAAAAAACGATAAGTCCTCAAACCCTTGAAGCTGTCAAAAAAGCCTACACAAAAGGAAGTGCAAAGGTTTTTGGCACGGCATTTTTACTACTTTTGATAAGTGGGGCATATATGGCAAAGGACTATCTTGGAGGCGATCATGGTTGGTGGCAGAGCAACTTTCAAAAGCTCTTGCTAGCAAAGATCGCGGTTTTGCTTCTAATGTGTCTTGTCACTTTCATCTCTGTTTTTAATGTCACTATCTTAAAAAAAACAGATCCATTTGGTAAATTTTCACATCTCATGGCTCTTGTGCTTTGTCTAATAATGGTCATTTTAGCAAAACTTATGTGGTGGCTTTAACAAAACTTGGCCGTAAATTTAAAGCACAAAATTTACAGCCAAGTCCAAATAAATTTAGTCAATACTCTTTAACTTATCCTTATTTAGCCCCTCTTCTATACGCTTGATCTCCTCGCTTCCATCTCTCACGACGCTTTTATCGTATTTTAGATACTCATCTATCTTTTTTGGATACTCGACGTGAGTTAGGATAAATTTAAAGACATTTAGCCTAGCCTCTTTTTTATTGTCACTTGAGACGATCACCCACGGCGAGATGCTGTTATGTGAGGCAAGAAGCATCGAGTATTTGGCGATGGAGTACTGATCCCAAAGCTCTTGCGCTTTTTGATCTACTGGAGAGATCTTAAACTGCTTTAGCGGGTCATTTAGACGCTCTTTGAAGCGCTTTTTTTGCTCCTCTTTTGTGATCGAGAGGTAAATTTTAAAGAAAATGATGCCTGAGTTTATGATCATCTCTTCAAATTTTGGCACTTCACGCAAAAACTCTTTATGCTCAGCCTGCGTACAAAAGCCCATCACTGGCTCTACACCAGCCCTGTTGTACCAGCTCCTATCAAAGATGACGATCTCGCCAGCGCTTGGCAGATGTGTCACATATCTTTGAAAGTACCACTGCGTCTTCTCGACGTCGCTTGGCTTTGTAAGCGCCACGATACGGCAACCACGCGGATTTAGATGCTCAGTTAGGCGCTTTATCGTGCCGCCCTTGCCAGCCGCGTCTCGACCCTCCATTAGCATAAGCACCCTAAGGCCCTTGTCTTTGACATGATTTTGGAATTTTAAAAGTTCTATCTGAAGCAGCCTTAGCTCTTCTTCGTAGCCAAGTTTATCGCTCTTTTGGTGCTTTTTATCTTTTGACATCATCACTCCTTTTGAAAATTTCACGCTTTTTCACGATTTTACTATAAAATAGAATAAATTTAAGAATTTAGACTAAAATCATCTCTTTTAATTTAGCAAGGATTAGCATGTTTTTTAAATTTATTTTTTCTCTCATTTTGTTTGCAAGCTCGCTTTTTGCCGAGGTTTTAGACGTTAGTAAGGCATTTGTTTTAAACTCAAGTATCGATGAACAAGGTGTTGAGATCAAGTTTAAATTTGGCGAAAATATCTATCTTTACAAAGATAGCTTTGAGGTTAAGCTTGGCGAAGAGAAGATAAACAGCCTCTTAAATATGCCAAAGAGCGAAAACACTGGCGAATATGAAATTTACCCAAAAGATTTTTCACTGTTTATCCCATTAAATTTAGTAAAAGAGCATCTTAAAAACGGCAATGCTAGGCTAAATTTAAGCTATCAAGGTTGTGCTAAAAATGGCATCTGTTACCGCCCGCAAACTAAAATTTATGACATCTTTGAGAAATTTGGCAAATTTAGCATCATAGCCTTTGAAAAAGAGCAAAAAGACGAAACAAATCCTGAATTTACCGAGCTTTCAGAAGATCAAAGCATCGCAAATGAGCTAAGCAGCAAAAACTTTTTCATCTCACTTGCGACATTTTTTGGCTACGGCCTCTTGCTTTCGCTCACGCCTTGCGTATTTCCGATGATACCGATCTTATCAAGCATCATCGTCTCAAAGGGCGGCAGCCTAAATGCCAAAAAAGGCTTCTTGCTCTCGCTAGTCTACGTCGTTGCGATGAGCCTTGCCTACGCACTTGCTGGCGTTGGAGCAAGCCTACTTGGCTTTGGCATCGCAGGGGCTCTGCAAAACATCTACGTGCTCGGCGCGTTTGCGGCCATTTTTGTCATCTTAAGCTTTAGTATGTTTGGCTTTTACGACATCAAACTGCCGTCAAAATTTGAAAACTTAATCAACAAAAAGTCACAAAACAGCTCAGGCCTCGTCGGTGTTTTCATCATGGGCTTTGCCTCGGCACTCATCGTCTCACCTTGCGTGGCAGCACCGCTAGCAGGCGCACTTCTTTACATCGCGCAAAGCGGAGATGCCATTTATGGGGGCATCATGCTCTTTGTCATGGGGCTAGGCATGGGCGCACCGCTTCTTGTGATAGGGCTAAGCTCTGGCAAGCTCCTGCCAAGACCTGGCGGCTGGATGGATGAAGTCAAAAAACTCTTTGGCTTTTTGATGCTCATCATGGCTGTTTGGATCCTCGCGCGCGTGCTTGGAGCGTTTTTTGAGCTACTTGGTTATGGCGTCATAGGCGTCTTTGCAGCCATTTATCTTGGGGCGTTTGAGGCAGCAAATAGCGGCTGGGCTAAATTTAAAAAAGCACTTTGCGTGCTAGTTTTTATCTACTCGCTCATGCTGATAATCGGCGCATTTTTAGGCTCAAAAGACGCATTTTCGCCACTTTCTGGGCTAAATTTAGCCAAAAACGAGAGCGAGCCAAATTTCAAACAAGCTAGGAATTTAAACGAGCTAAATGAGATGATAAAAAGCTCAAGCAAGCCAGTGCTTGTGGATTTTTATGCTGACTGGTGCGCGAGCTGCAAAGAGATAGAGCACATCACTTTTAAGGACGCCGGCGTGAAAAATGCTTTGGCAAAATTTACACTTATTCGCATCGATGTGACAAGTGGTGGGGCGCAAAACGATGAGATGTTAAGAAATTTTGGGCTCATCGATCCGCCTGCACTTCTACTTTTTAAAGACGGCGAGGAGCAAAAAGCACTTAGAACGATCGGCTTTATAAATGCTAAAAATTTCATAGCAAAGCTTGAGAAAATTTAAATTACAAAGGCAAATTTGGTTGCTTTTTTAAATTTATCAGCCAAATTTCTCTAGGCTTTGCAGACCTTGTAACTAACTAGAAAAGTAGCAAAGAAGTAAATTTAGGCTATCAAATTTATATCATGCAGTGACACGAGTAAAATCGCAAAAGCAAAACTTGCAATCATCTTAAATTTATCAAATTTTAAAAATATCAGCGAATTTGGTTTGGTTCTAGGATAGTAAAACAACCGAAATTTAATCAAATTTCACTCATCTCACGCACAAACAAGACCGCAAAGTCAAAAAACTTCAGTCAAGTTTACAATTTAGAACATCTCAGCAAATAGGCAAAATTATTCAAATAAATTTAAAAATATGAAATTCGCAGTAAATTTAACCAATAACAAGGCTAAATTGAGCAAGAGCACAAAATCAAAGTCAAAAAATCAGCCAAACCATTACCGAAATTTATAAAAATTTAGAATTTGCTCTGCCGTAGCAAAGACACCAAAGCAGAGCAAATTTAGGCTCATTTGCCAAATTTAGCAAGCGCTCTTTGGTAGTCCTCTTCGCTATCGATGCCGATACTTTGACTTTTAACCTCCAGCATCGCTATCTTTTTGCCATTTTCTAGGGCGCGTAGCTGTTCGAGTTTCTCGGTGTTTTCAAGGCTTGAAGGCAAGAGGCCGCAAAACTCTTTTAGGCTTTTTACGCTGTATCCGTAGATGCCAAGATGCGCCTTGTAGCTTTTGCACTCGCTTCTGTTAAATGGTATCCTTGATCTTGAAAAATAAAGCGCGTAGCCCTCAAAATCAGTCACCACTTTGACTAAATTTTTATCATCCGCAAACTCATCGTCCATCTTTTTGTAGCAAGAAAACATAAAGGCATTTTGCCTATTTTGTTCGCAAAATGCCCTAAATTTGGCGATATTTTCAGGCTCGATAAATGGCTCATCAGCCTGAACATTTATGATGATCTCGCTCTCGCTTAGCCCCAAAATTTGCGCCGCTTCGTTTATCCTATCAGTGCCACTTTGATGATCTTTGCTAGTTAGCACTGCTTTTATGCCGTGAGCCTTGGCGATATCAAGCACGCTTGGCTCATCCACAGCAACCGCCACATCGTCCACGCCGCTTACTCTAAGAGCCGTCGCCACAAACATCGGCACGCCATTTATCTCTTTTAAAATTTTATTACTAAACCTTGTTGAGGCAAGACGGGCTGGGATGATTATCATCGCTCGATCCATTCTAGGACGCACTTTTCGATCTCGTCCTCTTTTATAATATTTTTATGCAAAATTTTCGCGCTAAATAGCGAGTTTATCGAGCTTGGTACGCTGTCATTTAAGATTTTAGCAGTCTTTGCCAGCGCATCTTTTTCATCTTTTGTATCTTTGATCTGGCACGCTTTGATCATGCTTGGCGTAAATTTCACCCAGTGCGCGGTCGATGTGATGACGCTTACTCGGCTAGTATCCACCATTTTAAAGCAAGTAGCCGTATGCGGATCGATCGCATAGCCGTCCTTTGCAAGCTTTGCGATATATGCCTCGCACTCTCTGTCGTCGCACCAGCTAGCCTCAAAGTCCTCTTTTAGCGCTTCAAGCTCTTGTTTGCTAAGCTTATAAAATTTGTTTTTGGCTAGGCTTTGCATAAGTTCATTTGTTCGCTCGCTACCAAATTTATCAAATAGCAAGCGCTCGACGTTTGAGCTTATTAAAATGTCCATGGCTGGGCTTATCGTCTTAACCAGCTTTTTGTCCCTGAGGTCGTAAATGCCGGTGGTGAAAAACTGTGTCAAGATGTTGTTTGCGTTTGAGGCGATCTTGATCTTACCAATCTTTGCGCCCATTTTTTTAGCGTAATACGCCCCAAGAGCGTTGCCAAAATTTCCACTTGGCACGATGATGTCAAAGCTCTCGTTTGCCTTAAGCGCCTTTTGTTTTAGTAAATTTGCGTAGGCGTAGGCGTGGTAGATGATCTGAAAGAGAATTCTGCCAAAATTTACCGAGTTTGCCGCGCTTAGTTTAAGGCGTTTTTTCTTAAGCTCGGCCTTAAATTTATCATTTGCAAGCAGCGTTTTTAGCGCTCTTTGAGCGTCGTCAAAGTCGCCTTTTATGCCAAAAACCTTTAAATTTTCACCCTGCATGGTCTGCATCTGAAGCTTTTGCACCTCGCTCGTGCCGCCATCTGGATAGAGGCAGACGACCTTGATATTTTCATCATTTGCAAAGGTTTGAAGTGTCGCAGGGCCAGTGTCACCGCTAGTTGCGCACATGATAAGGTATCTTTCGCCCCTCTCTTTTGCTAGCTGGCTAAGCAGCGAGCCAAAAGGCTGAAGCGCCATATCCTTAAATGCCCTTGTTGGACCGTGATAGAGCTCATTTACGTATAAATTTTTATCTATTTTTTTAAAAATAACTGGGTGCTTTGGATCATCAAAGCTTGTATATCTCTTGAGCGCCTTTTTGAAAAATGCCTCTGACACATCAAAATTAAATAGCGAGATGACGTGAAGTGCGAGCTTTTCGTAGCTTAGGCTTGAGAGCTCTTGCCACTTTGCCTTTGTGATCTTTGGTAGCTTCTTTGGCGCGTAAAGTCCGCCGTGAGCGGAGCTTGGGCTAAGCATAGCTGTGCTTAAATTTACATTTTTTACCTTTTCATCTTTTACGCTTCTAGTTGGTGTTAGTCTCATTTTTTGCCTTTTTTGGTTGATTTTTTATCCAATTTTCATATTTTTTAAATATCTCTTTTGGCTTAAGTGCCAAAATTTCTGGGGTTTCGTAGCTGTGGTGCTTTCTTATAAATTTAGCTACTTTTTTAAATTTCACGTCCGTTTTTATGAGTAAAATTTGCTCTTTTTCATCACAAAGCTTCTCTTGCCAAAGATAAATGCTCTTTGCGCTAAAGCTACTCACACAAGCTGCAAATCCCTTTTTCACGAGCTTTTTGCTTAGTTTTTTTGCCTCTTTTTTCTTTGCGACTAAGGTGATTAAAATTCTCATTTTGATCTAAATTTTCCTTTTAAAAAGTGGCTCATTATAACAAAATGGGCTTAAATTTGCTTCGCCAAAACCTTTTTAAATTCCTCGCTTAGCGTAACTTCAAGCGTGATAAGCGATACTCTCAGCCCAAAATCCTTTGCCTTTACATAGTCCTTTTGTGTCATCAAAAGCGAGGTCGCGCCGTAACTTTGCAAAATTTCGCTTAGCTCTTCTTTTGAAAAGTCGTAGTGATCAGGAAAAAAGACCTGTCCCACGCACTCGCTAAAAAATGCCTCAAGGCGCGCTGGGTTTGCTATGGCGGTGACTAGCACCATTTTTTCGCTTTTATTTAAAATTTCACTCTTTCTAAAGTGAGTTTGCCCCTCACGTGCTATGAAATCACCAAATTTATAAAAGCTAAACGGATATCTATAAGCCCCGCTTGGCAGGCAAAGCTTTAGCTTTGGCTCTGGGTTTGGACGCACCAAGATGTCAAATTTGGCTATGTCAAATTTAGAAAATCCATCGTCTAGCAAGATATACTTTGCACCATGCTTTTTGGCGTAGTTTATAGCTACTTTTCTATCTTCGCTTACGATCACATTTGCGTTTTTAAGGCTTATGGCATATATCATCGCCTCATCGCCACTTGCCGCCACGTCAAGTAAAATTTCGCCATCCCTTGCGACAACTTGCATGCCCTTGCTCTTTCTTTTATAGCCTCTAAGGATGATAAAAGCACCTTCGAAATTCTTAGCGATAGCGACGCAAAGTGGGGTTTTGCCACTTCCTCCAAGGGTTAAATTTCCAACGCTTATTATCTTTATACCAAAGTCCTTTTTTTGCGCACTAAATTTCTTACAAATAACGACTAAAGCGTAGATAAAACTTAGTGGCAAAAGTAAAAATGCTAGTAAAATTTGAAAGAAATTTGGGCGAAAGAAATAGTCATTCGCCCAAGAGTGTAAAAGGATGTTAAATTTCTTAAACACGAGATTTAGAAATTTCTTTTACCGTGTTGCAGATGTATTGCACCTCTTCGTCGCTCAAACTATGATATATAGGTAGCGACAAGACTTGTTGATACGCTTTTAGAGCATTTGGGAAGTCATTTACTTTAAGCGAATATTTATTTTTATAATAGCTTAGCAAATGTATCGGTATGTAGTGCAGCGAAGTGTGAATTCCACGCTCCAAAAGCTCTCTAGCAAAGCTGTCGCGGTTTTTATTTATCTTGATGATATACTGAGTGTAGATGTGCTCGCGTTTTTTTACTGGAGTTGTGATGTTGTGACACTCTCTAAGCTCTTTATCGTAAATTTCAGCGATCTTTTTTCTACGTTTTATAAGCTCGTCTGTCTTTTCAAGCTGAGCGATAGAAAACGCCGCATTTATCGAGTTTATATCGTATTTTAAACCGATATCAACAACGTCGTAGATGTAGCTTAAACTACCAAATTTATCTATACCATTTACAAGGGCATAGTTACGAAGTAGTTTTGCTTTTTTATATACCTCTTCGTCATTTGTCGTGAAAAATCCAACTGTTGAGATAGGATTTTGCACGCGTGAGTTTGTCTGAAAGCATGATAAAAACGAGTCTGAACCGACTTTTTTGCCATTATAAGTTAGTCCTATGCCTCGGTTTGCATCATCTAAAACGACGATGCCATATTTTTCGC
Organism: Campylobacter concisus; assembly: GCA_018371535.1. Classification (GTDB taxonomy): domain Bacteria; phylum Campylobacterota; class Campylobacteria; order Campylobacterales; family Campylobacteraceae; genus Campylobacter_A; species Campylobacter_A concisus_BO. Next base: position 80,368 of record JAHAKU010000003.1, on the reverse strand, counting down.
AGATAGCCTTTATCTCATCAAGCCTAGCGCTTTGTCCAGCGATGTGTGAGATAAAAGCACATTTTAGTTTTTTGTGATTTTGCTCTTTTAGCACCTTTTCAAGGGCTTCTGGGCTGATGTTAAAATCCTCTTCATCGATATCAACAAAGATAGGCTCGGCATCAAAATGTCTAACAGCCTGAGCCACGCTAGGGAAGGCATTTACCGAGCAGATGACCTTGTCACCGCGCTTTGTATCCATCGCACTTAGTGCTAGATGGTGCGCTGCTGCGATGTTGTTTGTAGTAACTACAAATTTAGCACCAAAGTACTCTTTTAGCTTTTCTTCAAATTTAGCAACCGTATCAGTAGCATTTTCAGAATGCAAAGCCTCTTCGATAAGCTCACTCTCACGCTCAGTGATAGTTGGTTTGTAAAACGGAATTTCTCTCATCTTTAATCCTTTAAATTTTCACTATCAACGGCATTTGTCGTTTAAACCTGTTTGACACAACTCTATTTTCTATATCCAAGACCGCTTTTAATCCAAACTTTTTGATGGCTTGCTCCTTGTTATTTTCTAAATTTTGTAAAATTTCATCAATGACAGCGTAGCTGTAACCTATGTCGCCCTCGTCACTTTGCCCATCCCAAAGATCAGCTGAAGGTGCTTTTTTGATAAAATTTTCATCAACACCAAGATGTTTTGCAAATTCAAAAATTTCACTCTTATAAAGCTCTCCGATAGGATTTATCGCGCACGCCAAATCCCCAAATATCGTGCCATAACCAAGCATAAGCTCACTTTTGTTGCTTGTGCCGATGACTAGAGCGTTTATACTAGATGAATAATCATAAAGCAAGCTCATTCTAACTCTAGCTGCTAAATTCCCTTTTCTTAAATTGCTTAAATTTACATCTATCGTTTCGTAAAAGGCATTTAAAATACCCTCTATGGATAAAACCTTATATTTTATGTTTAGTTTTTCGCATAAATTTAAGGCGTCGTCCATATTTTCTTTGTTTGATGATGCTGTTGGCATGATGAGTGCGTGAGTTTCATCTGGCTTTGCTCTCGCACAAAGCGTCGCAACCACAGCAGAATCAATACCGCCACTTACACCTAATAGTAGTTTTTTACCTTTAGTTTTATCTTTTAAGCTAAAAACTAAGGTTTCTTCTATTTTTTGATACCCCTTCATTGTCCCTTTGCCTAAATTTGCTTCCTTTTGCAAAAATTATACTAATTAAATTTAAAATTTTTCTTTAAGTTTAAGTAAAAAGATGTAAATATTTAAGAAATGATAAATTTAAGGTAAGAAATGAGAGTAATGCATAAAAGTTTTGGCGATTTTGGGACAAATTGCTACATCGTCACCAAAAATGGCTCAAGTTTAGTGATAGATCCAGGTGATGGGGCAAAAGAGTGGGTTTTGCAAAATGCACAAAATTTAAAGGCGATACTTTGCACTCATGGGCATTTTGACCATATTTACGACGTGAGCGAGCTAAAAAATGAGCTAAAAATCCCAGTTTATATCAATAAATTTGATGCTTTTATGTGTGAGAGTGACATTTTTGGTTATATGAAAAACACCTTTGTGCCAGATGTTTTGGTTCAAGGCGATGAGAGCTTTGTAGTAGGTGACTTTTCTTTTAAATTTCGCCACTTCCCAGGGCACACTCCAGGATGCTCGATGATAGAGATAGATGACGCGATATTTAGTGGAGATTTTTTATTTAAAGGTAGCATCGGACGCTGGGACTTTCCATATTCGGATAAAAATGAGATGCTAGAAAGCTTAGAAAAATGCAAAAATTTAAAGGGCGACTTCGCACTTTATCCAGGACACGGCGAAAGTAGCACGCTAAAAGCCGAGCAACAAGAGCTTGATAGATGGGTGGAGATCGTTAAAAGATCTTGATTTTTGGGGTGTGGCTAAATTTTTGCATTTTAGAAATTTATACCTTTAAATGATTTTGTGAAGTGAGCACATATTAAGAAATTTTTGGTGGTTTAAATTTATGAGTTAAATTTAAAGAGCAAGGCTGATTGCCCTGCTCTAGGAGTTTTACTCGACTTCAGCGTCTATAACGTCGTCGTCTTTTTTGTTGCCGCCGTTTGCGCCAGCATTTTCATCTTTTTTATACATAGCTTCTGCTAGTTTGTGGCTAGCTTTGCTTAGAGCTTCTACTTTTGCATCGATCTGCTCTTTTGAAGAGTTTTCATCTTTTAGAACCTCTTTTAGATCATTTAGCGCAGCTTCGATGTTGCTTCTATCTTCAGCTGGGACTTTCTCACCAAGCTCGCTCATGCTCTTTTCAGTTTGATGAACAAGCGCGTCTGCTTGGTTTCTAGCTTCTACTGCGTCTTTGCGTTTTTTATCCTCTTCTTTGTGAAGCTCTGCATCTTTTACCATGCTATTTATCTCATCTTCGCTAAGACCGCTTGATCCTGAGATAGTGATGTTTTGGGCTTTGCCAGTAGCTTTATCTTTCGCTGAAACGGTTAAAATTCCGTTTGCGTCGATGTCAAATTCAACTTCGATTTGAGGCACACCTCTTGGAGCTGCTGGGATGCCCTCTAGGTTGAAGTTACCAAGTGATTTATTATCCCTTGCAAACTCACGCTCACCTTGTAAAACCATGATAGTAACGGCACTTTGGTTATCTTCAGCAGTTGAGAAGACTTGACTTTTCTTAGTTGGTATAGTTGTGCCTTTTTCGATGATCTTAGTCATCACGCCGCCAAGTGTCTCGATACCAAGGCTAAGTGGAGTAACGTCAAGAAGTAGCACGTCTTTAACGTCGCCTTTTATAACTGCACCTTGGATCGCAGCACCGATAGCCACGACTTCATCTGGGTTCACGCTCTTATTTAGCTCTTTGCCAAATGCCTTTTTAACCTCTTCTTGAACAAGTGGCACACGAGTTGAACCACCGACCATTACGACCTCTTTGATGTCACTCTTGCTTAGACCTGCATCTTTGATGACTTCATTTATCTTAGTGATAGTCTCGCCCACAAGTGAGTCGATCATGCCTTCAAATTTAGCGCGAGTTAGCTTTTTGACAAGGTGTTTTGGACCAGTCGCATCAGCTGTGATAAATGGTAAATTTATCTCAGTCTCTTGAGCTGAGCTTAGCTCTTTTTTAGCATTTTCAGCTGCTTCTTTCAAGCGTTGAAGTGCCATGATATCGCCTTTTAGATCGATACCAGTTTCGTTTTTAAACTCACTTACTAGCCAGTCGATGATCTTATTATCAAAGTCATCACCACCTAAGAATGCGTTACCGCCAGTTGCCAAAACTTCAACGATATTATCGCCAGTTTCAAGCACTGTAACGTCAAATGTACCGCCACCTAGGTCATAAACTAAAATTTTCTCAGCCTCTTTTTTATCAAGACCATAAGCAAGTGCCGCAGCTGTTGGCTCGTTGATGATACGAAGCACGTTTAGACCAGCGATAGTACCAGCTTCTTTTGTAGCCTTTCTTTGGCTATCATTAAAGTATGCAGGCACAGTGATAACCGCATCTGTTACCTTTTCACCAAGGTATGCTTCAGCGTCTTCTTTTAGTTTGATAAGAATTTTTGCTGAAATTTCTTGCGGAGTATAGACCTTACCAGCGATCTCAACCGCGCAAGCGCCATTTCTATCTACAACGTGATATGGCAAGCGAGCCTTTGCCTCTTCAGCATTTTTTTCATTGCTCATCAAACCCATGATACGTTTGATAGAATATATCGTTTTTTCAGGGTTTGTAACTGCTTGACGTTTTGCAACGTCACCTACTAGAATTTCACCTTTGTCTGTAAAAGCAACAACAGATGGAGTTGTGTTTTTACCCTCTTTATTTGGGATAACCTTGCTCTCGCCGCGCTCAAAAACGCTCACACAAGAGTTTGTTGTACCTAAGTCTATACCTATAACTTTTGACATATTTTTCCTTTATTAGATTTATTTTTTAAATTTAGTTTGCCACACTGACCATAGCTGGGCGCAAAACCCTGCCATTTATCATATAGCCTTTTTGTAAAGCTTGCACGATCTGACCGCTTTGCTTCTCCTCGCTATCGACCCTTAAAACGGCATTATGCACATTTGGATCAAACTCGGCATCAGTTGCGATCTCGCTCACGCCATGCTTTTCAAAACATTTCTTGAACTGATTTATCGTTATCAAGATGCCCTCTTTGATCTTTTTAGCAAATTCATCATCCTCTGGGTCAAAATTTGCAGCGATCTCGAGCGCATCGATGACAGGTAGCAAGTCCCTTGCAAATTTCTCATTTGCATAGCTTGCAACGTCTGCTTTCTCTTTTTCATAACGCTTTTTGATATTTTCAAACTCAGCATTTGCTCTGTAATATTTATCAGTGATCTCGCCAAGCTCTTTTTCGAGCTTCTCCACTTTTGAGATATCGCCAAGTGCATCTAAATTTACGCTATCGCTAGCTACCTCTTGCACAGGCTCGACCTCAGGTAGATTTTGCTCTTTTACCTCTTCGCTCACGCGGCCTCCTTTATTAGATTTATAAATTTCACATAATCAGTATAAACACTGCCAGCACAGATCATCTGCGCCTCGCTACCAAGGTAGTTTGCTTTAAATTTAAGCCCCATGTAATTTTCATCAAACATAGGAGAAAATGTAAGTTTTTCATCCATCTGCAAGCTAAAACTTGGGTCAAAAACCATCTTAAAGCGTCTATCCTTAAACATATCAAAGGCTAAAATTTCATTTTCTTGGAAGTAAATTTTAGTCCTTTTAAGCTCTCTTATCTTGTTTTTTAGTTCGCTTAAGCCAACTTGAGAACAGATAAGCTCAAGCTTGTCTAAGCTAACTCCGATAAGGTTGTTTAAAAATTTATACATCCTAGCGTCAAATTTGATAACGATCTCATCGCCACTAAAATTTAAAATCAAATATCTATCATTTAAATTTAAAATTTCTAGCAACTCCTTATCGATCGTGCCAAAAATCATACAATAAAGCTCAAACTCATCACAGAGCATCTTTAAGCTTCTTGAGTCATTTATCTCTAAATTTATGTCGTTTTCGCCAAAAATTTCACTCCAATATCTTCTCATCGCAGCGATAGTTGGGATCCTGCCCCCACTGATGTGAAGCTTTGTGATCTCGCCCTCATCTGAAAGCTTTTTAAAATAAACACGTATCGTCGATGCTGGTATCGCCACGCTCATGCGAGAGCCAAGCTCGTTTGAGCCAATAGGCGCATTGACCTGCAAATAGGCTTCAATGATAGAATTTAGTATCAAATCGCGTTTATTTGTTTTACTCACTTTTAGCACTCTTTCTTTTTAATTGCTAAGCGGATTATACAACTTTAGTTTATCAATGTCAAGTATATAAGTTAAAAAAATTTATTTATATATATTTAGCCTATATAACTAAACTTTTCTAATGCCTATATTATAAGCTTTGCGTAAAAAGAAATGAAATTTAAAACAAAATAAAAATTTAACTTCAACATAAAACCCAAAATTTCTAATTATATTCAAGAATTTAAAAGATTTTTATACGTTTTAACGTATATTATAAATAATTTTTAGTATGTTTAATACTCAACATTGATATTTATATACTATTTTACATTATTTATATAATATTTTAGGTATATTTAATGATAAATAACGTATAATTATTCAATGATTGAAACAAGTGATATATTTAATTTGCTTCACAATGCAGTTGAGGCAAAAAATATCGGTAAGAAAATTTCACAAGCAAAAATGGCAGAGGATCTTGGCGTGCCTATGAGGACATATCAGGACTGGAGACTTGGAAACTCAAAGCCACAAGCTGCTGCTGCTGTTTGCAAACTGCTATGTGAGCTTGACGATGATGAAATATTATTTGTTGTCAATAAGATGAGAAAATTGCTAGGAAAATAGATGGAAAATTTAACACAAAAAGAGAGAATTGACCTTGAGAGCGTTTTTGCAGTCATTTGCACTAAAAAAGAGTCAAAAATTTTGGTTACTTATAAGGATCTATGCTCGGCTGCGGCTTCAAAATTTCATGTAGTTAAAAATAAGATCAAAAAAGCAAGAGAAAAAAGAGCCAAAATTTAGTATTTTTGGCTTGAAATTTAATTATTTTATAAATTTCGTAGCCAAAAATGCCGTCAAATAAATTTCATCCTACCTATTTATATAGGATTTTGCTCTGCTTATCTTAATGAGCATCTATCTTAGCTACCAAAATATCTATAAATGGTGGCTCCAGCAGCCAAACGCAAATTTATCAAATTCAATGTCACTACACTATCTTCTCCGCTTCTTTATTGCGTATTCTTTTTACATTTCTTATCTATAAGCTTGGGAAGTTTTTCGCAAGATCTATGAGCAAAGACGGCCTAAATAGGATGGAATTTGAAATTTCAGAGCTTGCAAAAGCGGTTGGTTTTAATGTCATTTCAAAAGACAGAAACCCAGCTTGGAAACCTATAAATGATAAATTCGCAAACGACATCTTAGAAGAGCTTAAAATTTATAAGCCAAATGCAAGGATAACAGCCGTGCATGCAGGTCTTGAGTGTGGAGTGCTTTTAGAGAAAAAAGCAGGTCTTAGTGCATGTTCTATTGGACCAAACATCTACTCACCTCACTCTACAAGAGAGCACTGCGAAGTAGCTTCTGCGCTTTTTATAGAAAAAGTAGTTCGTGGTATCGTTAAAAAATATAACTCATAAAAAAGTAAAATTTGCTAGAAATTTCTAGCAAATTTTATATCTTAAGGCATCTAAAGCAAATTTGCCCGCAAGCACGAGCAAATTTATTATTTTTCAAACTCATAAACGATCTTGCCACCTTTTATCGTGGTAGTCGCTGCACCTTTTAGCTTTTTGCCAAAGAGTGGAGAATTTACCGATTTTGAGCGGTTTATCTTCTCGTCGTAAACATACTCGATCTCAGGGTCTATCACAGCGATGTCAGCTAGCATGCCTTCAGCAAGCCTGCCCTTATCTTTTAAATTTAGCATCTTAGCTGCATTTGTAGATGTTAGCTCCACCATGCGCTCTAGGCTTATAACGCCCTCATTTACGAGCTTAAGAGTGAGTGGCACAAGGGTTTGAAGTCCGATGATACCAAATGGCGCCTTGTCAAATTCCACTATCTTTTCATCCGTGTGGTGTGGGGCATGATCGGTGGCGATAACGTCTATAAGGCCGTTTTTTAGCGCCTCTCTTACCGCTTTTACATCGCTTATCTCACGAAGTGGCGGCGACATTTTGAAATTTGTATCATAGGCATTTTTCAAAATTTCATCGTCGCTAAAGCTAAAGTGGTGAGGTGTCGCCTCGCAAGTGATGTTTATGCCCTCTTTTTTACCCATTTCGATGATCTTTAGCGAGTACTCCGAGCTTACGTGAGCGATGTGGATGTGCGCTTTAGTGAGTTTTGCAAGCAGCATATCACGGCTCACTGCGATCTCCTCTTTCTCTCTCGCCATGCCGCGAAGTCCAAGTATGGCTGAGACCTTACCCTCGTGCATGACGCCCTGCCTGCAAAGCGAGCAGTCCTCTGAGTGGCTTATACAAAAGCTACCAAACATACTTGAGTACTCAAGCGCCGCTCTCATCACGCTTGAGCTAGTCACTGGTAGGCCGTCGTCGCTAAATGCAACTGCGCCAGCCTCTATAAGATCGCCCATTTCAACGATCTCATTGCCGCCAAGTCCTTTGCTAATGGCTGCGATTGGCAAAAGATCGATCAGCCCGCAGTTTTTAGCCTTTTCTATCATCGCTCTTGTGATTGAGGCGTTGTCATTTACTGGGTTTGTGTTTGCCATGCAAAGGCAGGTGGTCACTCCTCCAGCTACGGCCGCTTGCGAGCCCGAGATGATGTCATCTTTATACTCTTGACCAGGATCGCGAAAATGCACATGCATGTCGATAAGTCCTGGCATGACTAGCTTATTTGTAGCGTCTATGACCTTATCAGCCTCAAATTTCTCACTTCCGATTTTGGCTATTTTGCCGTTTTCTATTAGGATATTTGCCTTAAATTTCTCGTCGCTATTTACGATAGTGCCGTTAATTATTGATATTTTCATCGTTAGCCCCTATTTTTTGCAAGCGTATTTAGTATCGCCATTCTTATAGCAACGCCGTTTTCAACTTGATTTAGTATGACTGAGTGCGTGCCGTCAGCCACGTCTGAATTTAACTCCACGCCCCTATTTATAGGTCCTGGGTGTAGCACGATCGCGTCAGGCTTTGCTAGCTTTATCCTATTTTTATTTAGTCCAAAGAATTTCGAGTACTCTCTCGAGCTTGGAAACGCCACGTCCGCACCGCCACGCTCTAGCTGGATGCGAAGCATGATGATGACGTCGCTACCCTCGCAAGCCTCCTCCATATTTTTGCAAATTTGAGACTCAAAAACCTCAGCGTCTTTTGGCATCATCATCCTTGGCGCAAAGAGCTTTAAATTTATGCCAAATTTCTTCATCGCCCAGATGTCAGACCTTGCCACGCGGCTTCTAGCGATGTCACCGATGATCGCCACGTTTAAATTTTTATCCAAAATTTTGCCGTGCTCTCTTAGTGTGAAAAGATCAAGCAGAGCTTGGCTTGGGTGTTCATTTGTGCCGTCCCCTGCATTTACAACACTAGCCTCTGTCCTATCAGCTGCAAATTTCGCCGCTCCAGAGCTTGGGTGACGAAGCACGATGATGTCAGTTCTCATAGCAGCCATGTTATTCATCGTGTCATTTAGGCTCTCGCCCTTTGTCACGCTAGAGCTTGACGAGCTGAAATTTATTGTATCAGCTCCAAGCCTCTTTGCTGCGATCTCAAAGGATGTCCTAGTTCTTGTCGAGTTTTCATAAAATGCGTTGATCGTGGTCTTTCCACGAAGGTAGTCATTTTTTTTCACTTGGCTTAAATTTAGCTCCTTAAACTCTTTCGCCGCCTCTAGAAAATATAAAATTTCTTCCTTGCTAAGCTCTCTAGTTCCTATCAAATCTTTATGTTTGTAGCCCATTTTAAGCCCTTTTTGATCTATTTTGTTACAAAGTCGCAAGCTGGTTTATAGCCGTTATCGCAAGCTTTTTTAAACAAAGCTTTTGCCTTCTCTTCGCTTTTTGCTTCATTATCGTCTTTGTCTTTTATAAGGCCATAAGCTGTCATTTCGCCTAGTTTTTCGCAGGCCATGCCCTCATTTTCATCACACATTTTTGTAAAAATTTTCTCAGCCTGAGCTTTATCTTTCGCCACGCCATCGCCGTTAAATAGCATGATCGCATTCATCGTGCAGGCTTTTTTCTCGCCCTCGCCGCAAGCTTTGTTAAAAGCAAGATAGGCCTCGTTAAAATTTTTCTTTGCATAAAGCTCATTTGCCTTGTCTAAATTTTCATTTGCCATAGCATTTAACGCAAAAAGTGCCGCCGCTAAAACTAAAATTTTCTTCATATTTTCTCCTTATTTAAATAACTTTGGATGGTGTTTTTTCATATATTCAACTATCTCTATGACCTCGTCGCTACCGCTAGCATCAGAGTTTTCTAGCGCATCGTCGATGCACTCGACATAGAGATTTGCCGCCTCTTCAAGCTTCTCTTTTTTCACTCCAGCATAGTAAAACATCGCTTCAAGCACCATGCTAAGCTCGTAGCTAAGCTCCTCTACGCTTACCTCTTCTTCTTTCATATCTCCTCCTGTGTTTTTTTAGTTATTAGATCAACTATCTGTGCCTTGATCGGCTCATAGCTAAAGCCATCTTTGAAATTTGCAAACAGCCCGCCGCTAGCGTTCACGTGTCCGCCGCCGCCAACTAGGTGTTTTGCCATGGCGCTAACGTCTAGCTTGCCATTTGCACGAAAGCTTAGCGTTTTTTTATTTGTCACGTCGATAAAGAAGTCAAATTCAGGATTTGCCACCAAAAAGTCGTTGCCGATAACAGAAACGTTGCCGATATTGTAAGTTAAAATTCCTTTATGATCTTTATAGGTGATGCTAAATTTCTCTTTGTTTTCACTAAGTTTTTTTACGACGTAGTTTGAGATTAGATTGCTTAGCGTATCGTCTTTATCCTCTTTGAAAAATGACTTTTTAATAGCATGCACCTGCATATCAAGGCCGATATAGTCGTTTTTATCGTTAAAAAATTTGCTCGCTTCTTTTAAGATGTGATCCATATAGAGGTTGTTTTCAGCTTCAAACATCACTTTATTTATCTCTTTGGCGTTTGCCACAAGCCCCAAGCAGACCTTGCCCATCTCGAAATTTTTATCATCTTTTAGCCAGATATCCACGGCATTTACGACGTCACTAAAAATTTCAAGCTCTTTGTTTTGACCAAAAATGCCCGCAAAAAAATCGTAAGTGATCTTTGTAGCGCACCTTGAGCTATCTAAAAAATACCATGAGTAAGTGCTCGCGCACTCGGCACCACTTTGGTGATGATCTAGCAAAAATAGCTTTATATTTTTACCATCTATCATCTCCTCAAAGCTCTCACACTGAGCTAGGCTTAAATTTAGATCAGTGATCAAAATGACGTTTTTATCATCATTTGAGGCGTCTATCTCAGATAGAATTTGAGCAAATTTATCATCTATCTCTCTGCCGTAGTTTGAGTTTAGAAATTTCACATCTTTGAAGTAAAAATTTGTTATGTATTGCGCGCCGTATCCGTCAAGATCGGTGTGTGAGAGGTGATAAATTTTCATCTTTTTCCTTTATAAATTTTCTATTTCTATGACGCCAACTGTTTCAAATGGCGTATTTGTCGAGATCTCAGCAAAGCTTAGCACCACTATGTCGATGGCGAAATTTGCGCAGATATTTGCTATAAATTTGCGCAAGCTTGGCTCCACGCAAAGCACCATCTCTCCGTGCTGGCTCATCGGTCGCTTCTCTTTTTCACGCCTAAGTGCTTGCACGATAGATGATGTCTGCGCCACGTTTATCATCAGGTGATAGGCGCCGTCTTTATACTGCACCGCGTCCATCAGCTTTTGCTGTGCGGCGGTGTCTAGGATGTAGAAATTTAGCTGGCCCTTTTCATCTACATAAAGCGAGGTGATGACGCGTGAAAGTGCAGCACGCACGTGCTCGATGATCATGTCTAAATTTTTACTAACCTCGGCGATGTCACTGATGGCTTCAAGTATGCTAAGTAGGTCTTTGATCGGTATATTGTCCTTAAGCAGCGTTTTTAAGACCTTTTGGATCAAATTTATAGGTGCGATCCTTAACGTATCCTCGACCACGACTGGGTAGTCGATCTTTAGTTTGTCTAGTAAATTTTGCGTCTCTTGGCGAGTTAAAAGCTCTGCTGCATTTTGCTTGATAAGCTCGCTCATGTGCGTTGAGATGACGCTTGCAGGGTCAACTATCGTATATCCGCTAAGTATGGCGTCCTCTTTGACGCTAGCATCGATCCAAAGAGCGTCCAGCCCAAAAGCTGGCTCTTTTGTCGGAATTCCTTCTATATCTTCGCTCACTAGTCCGCTATCCATCGCTAGAAATTTATCAGCGTAAATTTCTCCCTGACCGATCACGATGCCTTTTAGCTTAAAGCGGTACTCGTTTGGCGGTAGCTGGAGGTTGTCGCGGATCCTTATCTTTGGCATCAAAAAGCCAAGACTTGAAGCGATATTTCGCCTCATAGCGCGAATTCTTTCTATCAGATCCACATCAGCTAGCTTTAGCAGGCCATATCCTAGGTCAAGCTCTAAAATTTCAAGCTTTAAGATGTCATTTATCTTTGTCTCTTCTTCTCTTGCGATCTCTTCGTCGCTCTTCTTTGGTGCCTTAGCAGCCCCACCGCTTGCAGCTGCCGCCCCTGCTCCACTTGGCGTAGCGGCTCCAGCCTTTTTAGAAGCAGTTTTCTCTTTTGGTGCAAGGCTTAAATTTAGCCCGCCGTCTTTTGTCTGCTTGATGATGTAGCCAAGCCCTAAAAATAGCAGCGCTATAAAGCCAAGAGATAGGGTTGGAAGTCCTGGTACAAGGGCAAACATAAATAGTATGAAGCCCACTATCAGCAAGGTTTTGTAATCGCCTAAGAGTTGATTTAGTGTGCCCTCTGCAAAGTCCTCGTCGTCTTTGCTAGCTCTTGTGATGATGATAGCAGTCGCTGTTGAAGTGATAAGTCCAGGTATCTGGCTAACTAGGCCATCACCGATAGTTAGGATCGTATAGTACTGAGCCGATGTCGCCATATCAAGGCCGTGTTGAAACGAGCCGATAGCAAAGCCGCCGATGATGTTAATTATAGTGATGATGATGCCAGCGACGGCGTCACCTTTTATAAATTTAGAAGAACCATCCATTGCGCCGTAGAAATTTGCCTCGCCGATGATGGCTTGACGTCTTTCACGCGCCGTTTTTTCGTCGATTAGACCTGCGTTTAGGTCCGCATCTATCGCCATTTGCTTACCAGGCATAGCATCGAGTGTAAAACGAGCTTGCACCTCACTCACACGGGTTGAACCCTTTGTTACGACCATGAAATTTATGAGTACCAAGATACAAAATACGATGGTACCGATGACGAAGTTGCCACCAACGACGAAATTTCCAAAGCTTGAGATGATCTCACTGACCGCTTCTGGACCGTTGTGACCTTCGCTTAAGATCATACGCGTGGTTGCTATGTTTAGCGAGAGGCGAAAAAGCGTGATGATGAGAATGAGAGTTGGAAACGTGCTAAGGTCAGTCGGCTTTGGCACGTAGATAGATATCAAAATAATAAGCACTGAAATCGAGATCGAAAGTGCCAAGAAAAAATCAAGCACCGCACTTGGAAGCGGCACGATGATGATAGCAAGGATGGCAACGATGATGCCAACGATGCTAAGACTTTTAAATTTGACAATCGGCGCAAGAAATGGTGCGACAAGAGTCAAGATATTATTTTTTTGCTTTGCCAACTTTACTTCTTAACGATGTCACTTAGTTTTATCGCGTCAAGCATCTCGTCGATCTTGCCTTGAAGGCCACTAAACATCGACCAAATTTGACAGCTTGAGGCTTTGTTTGACGGACATCCCAGCGCTGAAGATGAGCACTCAAAGACGCTTAGCTCACGCTTTTCGGCGCACTCGATTATCTTTTTTATACTTAGATTTTCAGGTTCGCCGTTTAGTGCAAAACCGCCATTTGCTCCTTTAAATGACTTTAAAACTCCATCTTTTGCCAAATTTTGTAAAATTTTTGCCAGAAAGCTTTTTGAAATTTTAAGCTCATTTGAGATCGTATCAACATCAACTGGCGATGATTTTTGAGATATTAAAATAAGCGAAAGTAGAGCGTATTCGCTTGCCTTTGTAAAAAGCATTTATCTTCCTTAACTCTTTAAATAGCCCTAATTTTATTAAATTTTTACTGCATTTTTCATTAATTTTTAAAAAGCGTAATTTTATCTAACTTTATGTTTTAAATGCTATAATCGCTCTTCCAAAATTCACCAATCAGGAGGTCATCATGGCTTTGGATTCGGCTAAAAAAGCTCAAATAGTTGCGAAATTCGCTAGAAAAGAGGGAGATACAGGCTCTCCAGAAGTTCAAATAGCTCTTTTAACAGCTAGAATAACTGAACTTACAGAACACCTTAAAATTTTCAAAAAAGACTTTTCATCACGTTTAGGTCTTTTGAAACTAGTTGGTCAAAGAAAAAGACTTTTAAAGTATCTTAAAAACAAAGACTACACTACATATTCAAAACTAATCTCTGAGCTTGGCTTAAGAGATAAATAATCTCACGGAGAGCGACCTGCTCTCCTTTTAAATTTCACTTTTACTTTCAAAATTTCTCTTTATTTTTATAGTTGAAACAGCTTGCCTCAAATTAAATTTAAATTTAATTTTTCATCTTTCAGCTTTTGTGTCAAATTTACACAATTTATTTCTTATTTGATAAATTTTAGAAATTCCTGCAAATTTAGCATATTTTTTGAATTCCTATATATTCGGCTTTTTAAATTTTATATAAAATATAACTTAAAATTAAAATTTATTTTTTAAATAAAGAATTTTTCATAAAAGATTAAGTTTTACGCTAGTAATATTACTCAAAATAAATATGCAGAAAATGCATAATTAGAAGGAGAAAGTGATGAAAGAAGGCAAAGTCATCTGTCCTTATTGCGGGACAGGCTGTCAAGTAACCTTGCACGTGGAAAACAACGTCGTTCGTGCCGCTACTGGCGTCGAAGACAATCCAGTCAATCAAGGAAATTTATGTTTAAAGGGCTTTTATGGCTGGGACTACGTTGCAAGTCCAGACAGACTTACAAAGCCGCTTATTAGAAAGAAAAACGGGGTCTTTTCAAAGGATGGTGAATTTGAAGAGGCCAGCTGGGACGAGGCGCTTGATCTTGTCGTAGAAAAGATGAAAGAGGCAAAAGAGAAATACGGCCCAGATGCACTTGCTGGTAACTTCTCAGCACGCTGTACATTAGAGGACAACTACGTCGCTCAAAAGCTAATGCGCGCTGTAATTGGTACAAATAACGTCGATCACTGCGCTAGAATTTGACACGCTCCGACAGTAGCAGGACTTGCTAAAACAATCGGAAACGGAGCTGCCACAAATAGCTTTACAGAGATTGGCACTTATAGTAACTGTATATTAATGATAGGCTCAAACCCAGAAAATGGTCACCCAATCGCAGCTATGCACATCCAAAGAGCGCTAAACCGCGGTGCAAAACTGATCGTTATCGACCCTATTAAGACTGAGTTTGCAAGTAGAGCCGACATCCACTTGCAGCTAGAGCCTGAGCACAACATCCCAGTTATTAACGCACTTCTTTACACTATCATCGAAGAAGGCCTTGTAAATGAGGAATTTGTAAGAGATCACACAATAGGCATCGAGTATGTCAAAGAAGCTGTAAAAGACTATGCTCCAGAGGTCGTAGCTAAATACACAAGGCTAAATCCAGAGGATATCAGAGCAGCTGCTAGAATGTATGCTACAACAAAACCAGCCGTCATCACTCACGGCATGGGCGTAACTCACTTCAACCACGGCGTTGGCGGAGTTTGCGACGTATCAAATTTATTCTTGATAACTGGCAATATCTGTGAGCTTGGCACAGGCGACTTGCCACTTAGAGGTCAAGAGAACGTTCAAGGTTGCTGTGACATGGGCGTTTTACCAAACATATTCCCAAATCTTGGCTCAGTCACCGACCCAGAGCAAAGAGCTTGGTTTGAGAAAATGTGGCACCTAGAACCTGGATTTTTAAACTCAAAGATAGGTATCCATAAAACTGAAGTACCTGATGCAATCCTTGATGGCAGAGTGCATTTCTTCTGGACTATCGGTGAAAACCCAGTCATCTCTGAGCCAAATACAAACCACTTCTTAAAAGGCATTGCAAATGTTGATTTCTACGTGGTTCAAGATCTATTCTTAACTGAGACTTCACTAAAAGCTGACGTCGTTCTCCCTGGCGTTGCAAGTAGCGAAAAAGAGGGTCTTTACACAAACGCGGAGCGCCGTGTCCAACATAACGAAGCAGTCATCACACCTCCAGGCGATGCTAGACAAGACTGGTGGATCGTTTGTGAGATCGCACGTCGTTTGGGCGCGACAGAGGGCTTTAACTTCAATTCACCAGAAGAGATTTGGGAAGAAGTTAGAAAATGCGACCCTAGACGCTACGGCGGTATGAGCTACTATAGACTTAAAAAATATCACGGACTTCACTGGCCATGCCCAACTGAAGATGATATGGGCGGTCAAAGCCTCTATCTTGATAAGAAATTCTTTACCCCTGATGGCAAAGGTCGCTTTGTACCATGCCTATTTGTGGATAAAGCTGATGAGATCGAGAGCGCAAAACTTGAGTTTGCTAAGAAGATGAATATGTCGCCTGAGTATCCTATCATGGCTGGTTCAGTCGATGAGAAGACTGACGCTGAGTATCCGATACAGCTTTTAACTACAAGAAAAGTTTATCAATACACAGTTGGCACCATGACAAGACGCTCACGTGCCATCGAAGAGGGCGGAGATAGCATCGGACCTATCGCTGAGATGAGTCCAGCGCTTGCAGAGAGATACGGACTAAAACAAGGCGACTTTATCAAAGCTTGGAGTAGATACGGCTACATCGTCGTAAAAGCTGAAGTAACTGACATCGTGCCTGATGGCATCATCCAGATGACTTTCCACTACTGGGAGAGTTCTTGCAACGAGCTAACAAGCAGCGGTTGGGACTACATCAGCAAGACTCCGACATTTAAAGCAGCTATCCAGATCAAAAAGATCGATGAAGAGGAATTTTTACGAGTTCGCGAGCTAAAACGCGAGAAATTCCAAACTTCGAAGATCATCTACGATGACTTCCACCACCACGGAAACGCAGCGATAAATGAGTAAATTTAGCGGGTAACTCCCGCTAAATTTCTTTACTATTAAATTTAAATTTCTTGTTTTATAAACCCAAAGATATCACTTATTTTTATATTTGTTTTGATTGATTTGATAAGCTTCAGGCGAATATTAAGCAGATCAAAACTGATTTTTAGTCTTTAATTTTAAATTTTCACTATTTAAGCCACATTTATATTAGAAGTCTTTGGGCATTAGTTTTATAAAGCATGCCCTAAATATTTGAGAATAAAATAGCTTTTTTAAAAGAGAATTTTACTTAAACGCCAAAAAACTCATGAAATTTCCCCATTTAAACGTGCTCTCGACACGCTTAAAGCCAGCATTTAGGGCTAAGTTTCTATTTTCTTCTTCAGTGTATGGCACCAGCACATTTTCAAGCGCCTCTCTTTTTTGAGCGATCTCGTAGCGTGAGTAGCCTTGCGCCTGCTTGTAGTCCTCGTAAATTTCTATAACGCTTTTAGTAAGCTTTTTATCTTCAAAGATGATCTTTTCGCTAAACAAAAAGACGCCATTTTCATTTAGTCCGTTATAAATTTTTTGCACCAGATCAGCTCTTTTTGGCGGTCTTATAAACTGCAAAGTATAGTTTGCCAAAACAGCGTCAAAGCCCTCTAGCTCGCACTCTAAGATGTCGTCTAAGATAAATTCAATATCAGCCCCATAAG
This sequence comes from Campylobacter concisus, assembly GCA_018371535.1. GTDB lineage: Bacteria > Campylobacterota > Campylobacteria > Campylobacterales > Campylobacteraceae > Campylobacter_A > Campylobacter_A concisus_BO. Next base: position 63,339 of record JAHAKU010000003.1, on the reverse strand, counting down.
CTTTTGCCTTATTTTTAGCATTTGCTAGCATCGCCTCAGAGTTATCCACGCCGCTTAGCACGAGGTCGTTTCTAAGGTTGTTTAGCAAAAGCAGGCTATTTGCCGTAGAGCAGCCAAGGTCGCACACTTTTGCTGATTTTGGCAAAATTTTAGCCAGCAACTTTGCATTTAAATTTGAACTAACGTCGTAAAACGGCACCGAGCGCGAGATCATATCATCAAAAACGCTCGCCACAAAGTCATCAAATTCAAACTGCTTGCTTATAGGCTCTTTAAAAATTTCATCTCTCATATACCAGCTCCATATCCGTCAAAGTATCTCATCGTCTCTCCAAAAAAGAGATCGCACACGCCAACGCACTGTCTAGCCTCGTTTATATCGCGTTTTATCTGCTCTTTTAGCTCGCTTAGATTATTAAATTTCTTATTATCGCGCAAACGTTTTATGAAGCAAACAGCAACGTGCTTTGTCACCTTTGGCGCGACCTCGTCTAAGATGTGCGTCTCGACGCTAAAATTTCCATCCGTGCTAAGTCTGTTGCCTATAAAAGTGACCGAGCCATAGGTGTATGAGCCCATCCTCGTTCTTGTCGCATAGACGCCCTCGCGTGGCAAAAGATAGCTCTTGACGTCCAAATTTAGCGTGGCAACCAGCTCTTTTGCGCCGATGCCCTGCCCTTTTATCACGTTGCCCTCGATCGAGTACTCCCTGCCTATTAGCCTGTTTGCCTCATCGATGTTGCCTTGGCGTATCAGCTCTCTGATGGATGAGCTATGCACGCCCATGCCGTCATAACAAACCTCATCAACGACGACCACCTCGCCATCAAAAATTCTTTTCAGATCGTGCTTGTCCCACGCTCTATTTCTGCCAAATCTAAAATCAAATCCAACAACGATCTTTTTTAAATTTTTAAAATCCCGTTTTAAAAGTGCGATAAATTCCTCGCCGCTAAGCCCTTTTATACTCTCAAAATCATACAAAAAGCAAGGATAGTTTGAGTACTCAGCTCGCTTTAGCTTTGGCGTGATGTTGGCCTTATTTTTGTCGATGACAACAAGTCCGCCAAACTCGCCAAGCTGCTTTATAAGCTGCTTGTGCCCCCTATGCACGCCGTCAAAGTGCCCTATCGCAACGGCAGTGATATTGTCTTTTGTTAAAAGCGTAGAAAAACTCGGCATTTCCTTCCTTTCCCTTGATCTCACACTCTTTGCAAGCTATCAGTTCAAATTTCAAGCTACTTGCTAGCACTTCAAAGCGCTTCATCGCTAAATTTACAGCCTTAGCGTCGGTGACAACGCCTTTTTTACTGCGTTTTACGCCAACGCCCACTTCAAACTGCGGTTTAAAAAGCGTTATGATGAGCGAATTTGCGCTTGCAAGCTCACAAATGACTGGCAAAATTTCAGCCAAAGAGATAAAGCTCACGTCGCAGGTTATGAGATCAAATTTGTTTAAATTCTCTTTTGCAAACTCCCTGACGTCAGTTTTTTCATAAATTTTTACTCGCTCATCGCCTCTTAGGCTGGCGTCCAGCTGATCAGTGCCCACATCGACGCCAGTCACGCTCTTTACGCCACACTCAAGCAAAATTTGCATAAAGCCGCCAGTTGAGCTGCCAATATCAAGTGCGTTTTTGCCAGCTAGGTCAAATTTCATCGTCTCTAAAAAACTTTTTAGTTTCAAAGCGCCTCGTCCAACGTAAATTTCATCAAGCAGTGAAATTTTAGCCTCACTAACCTCACTTGAGACCTTGGTGCAAATTTCGCCATTTGCAAGCACCTTGCCAGATTTTATAAGCTCGCTCGCCTTATTTCTACTTATGTTTAAAACGCTTGCGACGTAGTTATCAAACCTCAAGTTTTAGCCTCTCATATTCGCTCTCGTCAATCACTCGCACGCCTAGCTCATTTGCTTTTTCTAGCTTGCTGCCAGCCTCCTCGCCAGCTAGGACGAAGTCCGTTTTTTTAGAAACTGAGCCAGAAACCTTTGCGCCAAAGCTCTCAAGCTCCGCCTTTATCTCATCTCTTGGGCGACTTAGCGTGCCAGTTATAACGACCGTCTTGCCACTTAGCGCGTTTGAGATGCTCTGCACCTGCGTCACGCTTGGCTGCACGATCTGGCTTAGAGCTAAAATTTCATCTCTATTTACCTCAGCAAAGTCGGTTAAACTATTTGCCATCTCCGCGCCAAAGCCTTCAAGCGAGACAAGCTCCTCAAAGCTAGCATCAAGCCAACCTAGTCCAAAGCTACTTGCTAGCTTTTTAGCCGCCACTTCGCCGATGTGCTCGCAGCCAAGACCAGTGATAAAGCGCGATAACTCCGCACCTTTGCTAGCCTCAATGGCATTTAAAAGGTTATTTACCTTTTTCTCTTTAAAGCCCTCAAGCGCCATGAGATCATCAAATTTAAGGGCGTAGATATCTTTTATGCAGGCAATTAGCCCCTTGTCAAATAGCAAATTTACGATCGCATCGCCAAGACCGTCTATGTTTAGGCACTTTTTCGATGCGTAGTGGATTATTGAGCCCACCACTCTTGCCCTGCAGCTTAAATTTTGACACTTTACAAAGACACCTTCATCAAGCAGGTGCGAGCCACAAACTGGGCAAAATTTAGGCCTCTCTATCGCTTGCTCGCTGCCATCTCGCCTATCTTTAAAAACCTTTGTGATCTTTGGTATCACATCTCCTGAGCGGATGATGCCGATGTAGTCGTTTTTCATGACGCCAAGGCGCTCTATCTCGTCAAAGTTATGAAGGGTGGCGGATTTTACATTAGCACCATCGATATTTACCTCATCAAGCACGCCAACAGGCGTTACTACGCCGCTTCTACCAACTTGAAGCGCGACATCTCTTAGTCTAGTCACCTTTTCAATGGCTGGAAATTTAAACGCCACCATAAATTTTGGAAATTTGACTGTATAGCCTAGCTCTTCACAGCGCGCAAGGTCATTTACGCGTATCACCATGCCATCCATCATCACGCTCTTTGCCTCACGGCTCGCTAGTAGCTCGTTATACGCAGCCTCAAGCTCATCTTTTTTTAAAATTTTGAAAAAATCATCCCTCTCAAAGCCAAGATCTCGCACAAATTTCATCACCTCGCTGTGATCTTTTAGCCCAAGGCTCTGCTCGCCCACGCCCCAAGGTATGAAAAGCAGCTTTCTTTTTGCAGTGACCGCGCTATCAAGCTGCCTAAGACTTCCTGCAGCTGCATTTCTAGGGTTTGAAAGCGGCGCCTCGCCCTCTTTTGCGCGCTCCATATTTAGTAGCTCAAAGTCATCTTTTCTTATGACGACCTCGCCCCTGATTTCAATGAGTCCTTTGTAGCTAATGCTCTTTGGCACCGAGCTAATGGTCCTTGCATTTTGCGTCACGTCCTCGCCTGTAACGCCATCTCCTCTGGTTATCGCCCTAACTAAAACGCCATTTTCATATAGTAAATTTAGGCTCGCTCCGTCAAATTTTGGCTCAGCAACAAAGGTCAAATTCTCCTTCTCGCCGCGCTTTAGCCAAGCATCAAGCTCGCCAAGACTAAAGATATCCTCCATGCTCCACATGCGCTTTATATGACTTGCCTTGCTAAAGCCCTCTTTTACGCCTCCGCCCACTCGCTTAGTCGGCGAAAATAGCGAAATTTCACTTGGGTTTGCCTGCTCGAAGGCCAAAACCGCGTGATATAGCGCGTCATACTCCTCGTCGCTTGCAAGTGGCTCGTCCTCGTCGTAGTAGGCCTTAGCCCACGCATTTAGCGTATCTACCGCTTTTTCGTACTCTTGTTTTGTCATTTTTGCTCCAAATTTACACCGCATTTTATCTTAAACATACTTTATAAATGATCCAAATTTAGCTCTCTCGCGTCACATAAATGGACATTTTTATAGACCTTTGCTATCTCGTCTCTAGCCCTCATCAGCGCAAAGCCAAGCAAATTTTGCCCTCGCCACTTCATAGGATTTTGCGCATTTTCATCGCTTGCGCCCAAGCCTATGCCCCAAATTTTATCAACTGGGCTTGCCTCGACTAAAATTTTACTCCCAGTTTGAAGTAAAAATTCACGCAAAGGGGCATTTTGGCTAAATTTTAGATAGCTCGCATTTAGCACGACACCAAATTTGACCTCGTCCCAGACCTTAGCATCAAAGCCACGCACCTGCCTGCCAAGCGCCTTCATCTGCGCTGGATCTTTGGCGGATAAAATTTGCTCCAAAGCCTCTTTATCGCCGAAACACAGAGCCTTTTTCGCCATCATATATTGCTCGGCACAAATGTATTTAGTTTCATCCTCCCAAAAACTAGAGGCGTACCACTGACTAAGGCAACTTACGCTTAAATTTGCGCTCTTTTGATGACCCCAAAATAATAGAAATTTATCCGACTTGCCAGCGTTGTAGCGCTTTTTAAGCCATTTTAACTCATATCTAGGCTCTCGCTCCCAAAGGTCTATAACAAAGCCCTTATTTACAAAAAGCGCGCTTTCATCCTTGCCTAGCCTCTCATCCCAGTATCCACGCCACGTCGCAGGCTCAGCAAAGAGCTGCTGGTATTCGCGCCGCTCGTCTTGACTTAGCGTTTTTAGCCAGCCATTAAATTTAAACTTATAATCCTCGCCGCAGCCCATCCTCCAGCCTATAGAAAAGGGAGCAATCTGGGGAAATTTGATCCAAGGTGGCGGCAATAAATTTTTCATCTAGCCTCTTTTTAGCAAGCGCCCTACCAAAGCGTGGCTTGGCTCATCGCCTCGTGCATATTAAAAAGCTGCTTGTGCTCGGCCACATCGTGCGTTCTTATGATCTGAGCGCCGTTTTCGAAGGCTTTTAAGTGCAGATAAAGCGAGCCTGGCAAGCGGTCCTTGACCTCGCTTTTATAGTAGTGGTTTATGACTGATTTGCGGCTAGCGCCAACTAGCAGCGGGCAGCCAAATTTCAAAAAATGCTCCAAATGTTTAATAAGCAGTAAATTTTGCTCAGCCGTCTTGCCAAAGCCGATGCCCACATCAAGCACTAGCTTTTTAGCACCAAGCTCCCTTGCTAGGGCGATCTTTTGCTCAAAAAAGTCTGAAATTTCGCCGATTAGGTCGTTATACTTTGGCGCAATCTGCATCGTGGCAGGGTCTCCTTGCATGTGCATCATGCAAAACTGCGCGTCGTATCTTGCAGCAAGCGGGGCTAAATTTGTGTTTGCTGTGATGTCATTTATCATCTTAAAGCCGTGGTTTAGCGCAAATTCTAAGCAATACTCATCAAAGCTATCAAGGCTAAATTTCGCTTTTTCGTGTAAATTTAGCCTATAAATTTCTTCTATGATATCTTTTATGCGCCTAAACTCCTCCTCACGTCCGCAGTACTCGCTCCCTGGCCTTGAGCTAACGCCGCCAAGGTCGATGTAGTCCGCGCCTGCTTCGATCATCGCTTCTATTTTTGCTATGCCATTTTGTGTATTTATGCGGCTTTGCTCGTTAAAACTATCTGAATTTATATTTGCAACGCCCATTATAAGAGGCTTTGTGGGCTTTGTAAATTTAGTCTCTAAAAAGGTGGCGAGCTTTTTAAGCCCAAAGTCTTGTAGCTTCTCTTTTTTAGCTAGCTGTTTAAGCTGCGCGTTTGTCGCCATTAGCAAGGCTTTGTTTAGGCTCTCGCGACCTAAAATCGTATCATTATGCGTCACAAGCTCGGCGCCGACACTTAGGGCGTCTTGCTTTAGGATATTTGCCGCTGGGGTCTTTATCTCGTCAATGAAGATAAAATTTATCTCGCTCTTTTCGTGCATGAGCTTCGCACCAGCCGGACTTGGCGAGATGGCCTTGCAAATTTGATCAAAGTCGCTTTTGTTATTTATCTTATAAAATTTCAACGTCGTCCTTTCTCAAAGATAGTAAGCAAGAGTGGCGTTAAAATGGCGTGAGACTTGGTGTTTAGATCGGCAAGCTTGATGAGTGAGAAAAAATACTCCATCTCCTCGCCGCTAAATTTATACCCGCTATCAACCGCCTTTGTTACGATAGCACCCACAAGCTCTTTTAGCTCGTTTTTGCCAAATTTTTGCGCCTGTTCCTCTGCTATCTTTTGATCGATAAAGCTTGTTAGCTCTTTTAGGCTGAGTGATTTTAAATTTAGCTCCACACTCATTTTTGGTTTTTTGGTGAGCTTATTTTCTATGAGCATTCGCGATCTGATCGTTGGTAAAAGCAAATTTTTACTCTGCGTTACTATTATAAATTTGATATTTCTTGGTGGCTCTTCGATGATCTTTAAAAGTGCGTTTTGAGCCTCGGTGCGAAAAGACTTCGCCTCTATGACTAAAATTTTCTCATCTTTTTCGGCGATATAGGCTTCGGCGATGACCTCTTTTGCATTTTCTAGTAAAAAATCATCGCTTATAAAAAATCTTAGATTATTTACGCCAAACTCGGCTTCAAGCTTGGCTTTTAAATTTTCAAAATCGCTTGTTATGACGATTTTATTAAGCATTTAGAGCATCACCTTTGCAAAGAGCACGGCGTCTATGCTCTTGTCAAAAAGTTTATATAAATTTAGAAGTTTGATGTCTAAGTTTTCATCGCTAGAGCTTAGCGTGAAGCTGTTTTGCGCCTGCTCGTCAAAGAGCCACATATAGCTGTTTTCATCAGTCTTGGCTAAATTTGCACGCTTATCTATGCTCTTGCCGATGTAAAAAAAGATGTAGCCATTTGGAAAGGCAAGACTTAGCATATCTTTTAAAAGCTGCTTTTGCTCGTTTGTCTCGATGCTATCAAAGGCTGGATAGAGCGATCTTAGACTAAAAAATGGCAAAAATGGACGCTCGCTTTTTGTGCGGTTGATATTTCTTAAAAGATAGTTTTCAAACCACTCTCGCTCATCGTCGCAGATGACTATAAAAGCCTTGCTATCAAGCAAAAATTTAAGCCTAGATGCAAGCAAAGGCGTCCATTCGACGCGCTTCTCCTCCATCCAGCTCATATATCTTTCGCTTCTTATAGTCTCAAGCGTCCATTGGATAAAATCTTGCATTATTTATCTAACTTATACGCATCGTGAAGCACGCGAACTGCGAGCTCGCCATATTTTTGATCGACGATCATTGAAATTTTTATCTCACTTGTTGAGATCATTTGGATATTTATCCCCTCTTTTGCAAGCGTCTCAAATGCTAGACATGCTACGCCGCTGTGGCTCTTCATACCTACGCCGATAACTGAGACTTTCACGATCGCATCGTCATACTCGACATGTTTTGCAGCTGAGAGCTTTTGCATAGTCTCTTTTGCTAGCTCAAGCTCGTTTTGTGGCACTGTAAAGCCTAAATTTGTCGTGCCGTCGTGTCCTACGTTTTGGATGATCATATCTACATTTATATTTTTATGAGCTAGAGCTGTGAAAATTTCAGCTGCGATGCCAGGCTTATCGACTACGCCTCTTAAAGTTACTCTTGCTTGATTTTTATCTAGTGCTATACCGCTTACTAAAACCGCTTCCATATTATCTTCCTTTGCTATTAATGTACCTTCGTTGTGGTTAAAACTGCTTCTTGTGATTAGTTTGACATTTAGTTTTTTTGCTAGCTCGACTGAGCGATTTTGAAGCACTTTTGCCCCAGCAGAAGCAAGCTCAAGCATCTCGTCATAGCTTATCTTTTCTAGTTTTTTTGCCTTTTTTTCTATCCTTGGATCAGTCGTATAAACGCCATCAACGTCGGTAAAAATTTCACACAGATCAGCTTCAAGCGCACCAGCTAATGCAACCGCGCTAAGGTCACTTCCACCTCTGCCAAGAGTGGTGATATCGCCTTTGTCGTCTATGCCTTGAAAGCCTGCTACGACGACAATCCTGCCAGCTTTTAGCTCAGCTTTTAGCCTTGTTGTCTCTATCGTTTCTATCCTAGCTTTTGTATGCACATCATCAGTCATTATCCCAGCCATTGCGCCAGTTAGTCCTACGCACGCATAACCTTTTGCATTTAGTGCAATCGTCAAAAGTGCGGTGGTTACTTGCTCCCCAGAGCTTAAAAGCATATCAGTAGCAACGCCGTCTGGGTGCTTTGAGAAATACTCACTATATTCAACTAATTGATTTGTAACTCCACTCATCGCAGAAACTACGACCACAACGTCAGCGCCGCTGTTTTTAGTCTCTATGACCCTGTTTGCCACAGCTTCGATGCGCTCAAGCGTGCCTACGCTAGTTCCGCCAAATTTTTGAACGATTAACATCAAAAATATCCTTTCTCTTTAAAATAACTCAAAACTTTGTCATAAATAGGCTTTTTGAAGTGATTTATCCCCTCTAAAGCCTTGTTAATATCTACAAATTTATACTCGCTAAACTCTGGATGCTCGGTCTTTAAATTTATGCTCGCACCATTTTTTAGCCTAACCAAAAAGTACTTTTGCGTCTGCCCATCAAATGGGTAAAATCTCTTTGACGCATTTGCTGGAAAGTCGTAGCTAAGCCACTCAGGATACTCTTCTAAGAAGTCAAATTTATCAGTTCCGATCTCCTCTTTGAGCTCCCTTTTTAGTGCCTGCTTTGGACTTTCGCCTTCGTCTATGCCACCTTGAGGAAACTGCCAGATATCGTCCATATCAACCCTTTTTGCGACTAAAATTTCGCATTTAAAAGGGTAAGAGCTAGACAAAATGACAGCTGCTACATTTGGTCTATATTTTTTTTGCATGTCTTTTCCAAAAAATTTATTTGAGATGATAACGAAAAAGAGTTAAGAGATAGATAAATAAGAGTTAGTTTTTACGCCGTTTGTAATAAATCACACCTCCACTAAAAAGTAGTAAAACTACACCGCACGATGCTAGGCAAAATATAAATTTACCAAGCTCACCAAAGATATATCCAGCGTGCAGATCAAGCATAAATTTATAAATTTCAAATGACTTTGGCATGGCATTTTTTGAAATTTGCTCGCTTTTAGTATCTACTAAAAGCCTAACGCCATCTCTCTCGCTAGCCCCCTTTGGCAGGTAAAAGAGCATAAATTTGATGCCACCACTATTTGCTATAAAATTTAAAGCCTCAAACTCGTCTCCAAATTTAGAAATAAAAATTTCATAAGCTTTTTTAAGGTTTGCCACCTTTTGCTCATCGCTTAAGCTAAAGCCATTTTTGTTTGTAAAATTTGGCTTTTTAAAGACCCTCTCTTCGCCACAAATTTGATTTATAACCTTAGCAAAGCTCTCATAAGAAAAGTAAAGCCCACTAATGCAAATCACGCTTAAAACAGCGTCAAGATAGATACCTAAAAAGCCGTGTAGCGAATACAAAAATGCAAATTTTCTTGCTTTTAAATTTAGCTTAAAAGCATCCCCCACCCTGCTTCTAAATCTCCAAAAATATATCGCCGCCCCGCTTATCAAGATAAAAAGCAATGCAAGCATAGAGAGTGCCACTAGCTCGCTTGCAAATTTACTCAAATTTTCATTTTTAAAAAGAGAGAGGGCTAAGTTTTTATGCAAATTTAAAACCAGTCCTATAAATTTCTCTGCGCTATTTTTTCCAGAAATTTCCCCAGTATAAGGATCGACAAAAAACGACTCAAACTCGCCATTTTCATTAGTTCCGCTTATGACGTAAGCCTTGTTTGCCTCTGCTCTTATCTTTAGGTAGCTAAGATTAAAATTTGGCTCGCTCTTGCCAAAAATTTTTAAAATTTCATCTATCTCTAAAGGCTTTTTGCCAGCCACGACCTCATCTTTGCTAAAGATATCAATTATCTCATCGTGATACGAGATGATCGCTCCACTAATGCTAAGCACAAGAAGTGGCAAGGCAAAGATAAAAGCCAAGATAAGATGAAATTTTTTCAAAATTTTTATCATTTTAAAACTTTAGATTAAACCCAAGTTCGATCTTTTGTCCGTCAGCTATCAAGATGTCGTATCTGCCAGATCTTGTCGTAAAGTACTCATTAAAGAGGTTATAAACGCTTAGATTTAGGCTGAAATTTTTAGTTACGTTGTAGTTTATGCCAAGATCGGCGATCACGTAAGGTCTGATGTCATCATCGTAGCTAAGTGAGTCTTTGCTCCTGCCATAATAATTTATCTGAGACCAGAAATTTAGCCATCTGTTTAGCTCGTAGTTTGCTCCAAATTTAAATGTATGAAGCGGATAGTTGTTTAAACTTTTGCCGATCTCCGCTCCATCTTTTTGTTTTGATCTTGTATAGACGTAGCTTTGATTTAGCCTAAGAGCGTTTGTGACTTGCCACTCATTTGTTAGTTCAACTCCGTAAATTTCAGCTTTGCCGATATTTACACTCTCCCAAATACCATTTGGATAAATTTTGCCTTTATGTCTGCAAACACTGCCTCTTGAGCAGATAGGGCTATAGCTTAACATATCTTTAAAACTTGTGTAAAAGCCAGTTAGCGATGCTTCAAAGCCTTCATTGTCATTATAAACGCCGCCAAATTCATAGCTCACGCTTGTCTCTGGCTTAAGAGCGCTTCTGCCAAGCTGTGCTCCACGTCCTCCAGCAAATGGCAATGCAAGATCTTGCGTGCGTTGTTTGATATCAGGTGTCGCGTATCCTGTGCTAACTCCGCCTTTTAGTGCAAAAAAGTCATTTAAGTTATAGATACCATAAATTCTTGGTGAAACGTGCGAACCGTAGTTCTCGTCGTAGTTGTAACGAACTCCAGTGCTTAAGATAAAGTCTTTCGTAAGGTGATAATCATCCTCGCCGTAAAGCGAAATGTCATATCTTTTTACATTTGCCGCATCTGCCGTGGTTGCCTTTTCGTCAAGCTTTTCTTTTTTGGCGTTTAGTCCTAAAGTAAAGGCATTATTATCAGTAAAATATGAGCCTTTTGTATCAAAATTTAGTGTTTTTAGCGTCAAATTTTGTTGTGCTATCTCTTTTATCTTGCCGTAAGACAGGTAGCTTTGAAGCAAGATATTATCAAGCCTTGCTTCGTGGCTTAAATTTATCACATCGCCCTTTATTCTCTCGCTAGCAACCGAGTTAGTACCAGTTGATAGTGTTTTGCCTTTGCTTCTTTTATATTTCACATCACTTCTTGCAAGCTCAAGCGTGATGTCGTTATTTTCATTTGGTCTAAAAAAGAGCTTCGTGCCAAAATTTCTATCTTTTTGCTCTCTGTTTGCGTATGAGATTTTATCCTCTGACTTGTTTAAATTTTTGCCATAAACAGAAACACTTAAAACATCGTCTATTAACCCAGAGTGTAGATAGAGGCTGTTGTAAAACTCGCCGCTTATATTTTTATTTCTAGCAAATTTATAGCTTGAGCCAAGATTTGCACTAAATTCATTACTAAACTCATCTGTTATGATGTTTATCACACCGCCCAGTGCGTCACTGCCATAAAGCGAACTCATAGGGCCACGTATCACTTCGATACGGCTTATCGCACTTGCTGGCGGGATGAAACTATACGAGCCTCCAACACTTCTTAGCCCCTTATAGGCGTTATCTCCTGGCACTGGCATGCCATTTACTAAAATTTTAGTAAATCTTGGAGAGAATCCGCGTATAGAAATTCCTCGTCTATTTGCCGCTTCGGGAGTCGTTCCAAAAAGGCTTGGCACGTCTTTTACCATGCTCTCAACGTCCTTGTGATTTCTCTTTTCTAGCGCATCTTGAGTGATGACGCTAAGCGTTGCAGGGGCATCTTTTATATTTTGCTCAAAGCCAGTTGCGCTCACTACTTTAACCTCTGGCAGAACTTTATCTTCATTTGCAAAGAGCGGTAAATTTATAAAAACTGCCGCACAAATAGAAATTTTTAATAGACTTCTCACAAAAAAACTCCTTATTAAAATTTAAATCACATTTTACTAAAATAAAATAATCGTTATCAATATCAGACATAACGCTAAAGGGATTAAATTTAACGCTCAAGGGATAAAATGATAAATTTAGATAAAAGATATGGCATAAGTAAAATCTCACAAAGTAACAAGCGGATAAATGTAGAATTTTTTAAACAAAATAATGGCATCAGCTACCTAAAAAGCGAGATTTTATGCAACGATATCATAAAAAGAGAGAGCGAGGGAGATAAAAAATATCTATTTTTGATGTTTAACGAAGCAAAAGATAATCTTTGCTTCAAGCTTGATAAAAAAGAGTATCTTTTAAGCAGGGATGAGTTTTGCATAGGACTGGTAAATGATAGCTTAAAAGGTGTTTTTGAATATCAAAATAAATTTTATAAAACCAAAACCTTGCTTTTTGAAGAGCACTACGCAAATAAGCTTGAAATTTTTAGTGAGCTTAGGTTTGAAGAGAAATTCGATCTTATAAAATACAAAAAAGATAAGGATCAAATTTGCGTTTTAAACGAGCTTGAGACGACAAATTTATATGATGGCATGATGAGAGAGATCTTTATAGAGTCAAAAATTTTAGAGCTTATCTACAAGAGCAAAGCTTTAAAAGATGAGAAAATTTGCTTTAGTAGCGACGAAGAAAAAGTGCTTTTAAAAGCCAAAAAAATCTTACTTACTCGCATGCAAAATCCCCCAAGTATCAAAGAGCTAGCCCATCTTTGTGGCACTAATGACTTTTGGCTTAAGAAAAATTTTAAACTCTTTTTCAAAGATACGATCTATCAGCTTTTAGCAAAAGAGCGGCTAAAGCTTGCATTTACCCTTTTAAAACAAAATGATATCAGCATAAAAGAGGCTGCCAGCATCGTTGGCTACACAAATGCAGCACATTTTGCAAAAATTTTTAAAGGCACTTTTGGCTTTTTACCAAGCGAGCTAATAAGGCAAAAAAGCTACTTTTAAACTGCGCTAAATGCCAAATTTCTTATAATCGCGAAAATTTAAAAAAGAGAGAAATTTGCAAGTTTATATCCACGTGCCATTTTGCGAGAGCAAGTGTCCTTACTGCGCCTTTGGCTCAAGCGATGACGAATTTAGCAAGGTTAGCGCCTATTTTAAAGCGCTTTGCCTTGATCTAAATTTCCAGCTAAAAAGCCAAAATGTAAAAGAAATTTCTACTATCTTTTTTGGCGGCGGCACACCAAGTGCGGTAAATGCTAAGCTTTATGATGAGATTTTTAGCATTTTAGCTCCACTTTGCACGCCAGAAACTGAGATAACGCTTGAAGCAAATCCAAATTCAGCAAATTTAGCCTGGCTAAAGCATGTAAAAAATTTAGGCGCAAACCGCATCAGCTTTGGCGCTCAAAGCTTTTTTGAAGATAAGCTTAAATTTCTAGGGCGTATTCACAGCAGGGGGCAAATTTTTAAAGCAGTTGAAAATGCCCATGCAGCTGGCTTTAAGAGCATAAATTTAGACCTCATCTATGACACTAAATTTGATACTAAAAAGCGCCTTTTAGCTGAGGTTGAAAATCTAAAAAGCCTTGCTATCACGCATCTAAGCGCCTACTCGCTCACACTTGAAGAAAACACCCCATTTTCTGGCAAAAAAAGCTATAAAAAGGATAGCGACACTTTGGCTAAATTTATGATAGAGCAGATCCAAGGGGCTGGCTTTAGGCAGTATGAAATTTCAAATTTCGGGCAAATTTGCAGGCACAATCTTGGCTACTGGCAAGGCAAAAACTACCTTGGCGTGGGCGCTTTTAGCGTGGGCTTTGTGGGTGGCACCAGATACTACGCCAAAAATAGCATAGACGCCTATATCACGCAGCCAACGCATAGAGAAAGAGAAATTTTAAGCCAAAGCGAGCTAGCAAGAGAGCATATATTTTTAGGGCTTAGAAGCATCGTAGGCGTGGAGGCTGGGCGCTTAAATGAAGCTCAAAAAAAAAGAGCAAATTTACTTGTAGAAAATGAAAAACTACTCTTTAAAAATGGCAAATTTTACAACCCAAATTTCTTGTTAAGCGACGAGATCGCACTCTTTATCGAGGGCTAAATTTATAAAAATTTGAGCAAAGTCAAGATAAAATACAAAGCTTAAATAAAATTTAACAGAGGCAAAAATGTTTGGAATGAGTTTTTCTGAGATCTTGGTCATCGCCGTGATCGCCGTGCTAGTTTTGGGCCCTGACAAGCTGCCAAGCGCTATGGTGCAGATCGCTAAATTTCTAAAGATGTTTAAAAAAGGTATAAACGACGCAAAATCAACTTTTGATCAAGAGATGAAGATAGCCGAGCTCAAAGAAGACGCTCAAAAATACAAAGAGAGCATAACTCAAAGTGCGCAAAGCGTGCGTAAAAAGCTCACATTTGAAGAGCTTGACGAGATCAAAAAAAGTGCAAGCGACGTCACCGAAAGCATACAAAACGTCGTAAGCGACACCAAAAAAACGGTAGAAAATATACAAAATCCAACAAATTTAGTTAAAGATGCGATCTTAAACGATAAAAAAGAGGCGTGATGTTTGAAGAGCTAAGACCCCATTTGATCGAACTTAGAAAGAGGCTTTTTATAAGCATAGTAAGCATTTTTGTCTGTTTTGGCATCTGTTTTACATTTTGGAATCCACTGCTTGCATGGATGAGCGAGCCGCTAAAGCAGGTCTTGCCAGCTGGCTCAAACATCATCTTTACGCAAATTCAAGAGCCATTTTTCACTGCGATGAAGGTCGCCTTTTTTGCTGGTTTGGTGCTTGCTTTGCCTATCATTTTTTGGCAGTTTTGGCTATTTGTCGCACCTGGACTTTATGACAATGAAAAAAAATATGTGATCCCATTTGTCCTCTCTGCTTCATTTATGTTTGCGTGCGGGGCGGCGTTTTGCTACTACGTGGTCATCCCGCTTGGCTTTACATTTTTGGTAAATTTTGGCGGTCAGCTCTTTACGGCACTGCCAAGTATCGGCGAATACGTGGGCTTTTTCACGAAACTGCTGATCGGCTTTGGAATTTCATTTGAGCTGCCAGTCATTACATTTTTCTTAGCAAAGATAGGCCTAGTCGATGACAAGATGCTAAAAGACTACTTTAGATACGCAGTAGTCGTCATTTTCATCTTTGCAGCCATCGTCACACCGCCAGATGTTATAAGTCAAATTTTAATGGCACTGCCACTCATCGGACTTTATGGAATTTCTATCATAGTCGCCAAAAGAGCTGGCAAAAGCGACGATGATGAACAAGATAGCGACACAAACAGCGACGCAGGCGATGAGTGATATAAACGATATCTCAAGCTACGACTACTTTTTGCCTAACGAGCTCATCGCAAAAGAGCCAGTTTTGCCAAAAGAAGAGGCAAGACTGCTTGTTTATATTAAAAAAACAAAAGAGATAAAACACTATAAATTTAAAGATCTAGCCAGTCTCATCCCAGAGGACGCGGCGGTCATTTTTAACAACACAAAGGTGGTTAAGGCCCGCATTTTAGGACACAAACAAAGTGGCGGAGCCTGCGAAGTGATGCTAAATCAGCCAGTTGGCGATAATAAATTTAGCGTATATATAAGGGGCAGAGTAAGTGTCGGTAGCGTTTTAAATTTCGCTGATAGCATAAAGGTAAATGTGCTTGAGCTAAATGACGATGGCTCAAGGGTGGTAAATTTCACCAAAGATGGCGTCATTTTAGATACGGCGCGACTTTTTAGCGAGCTAGAAAAGATCGGCCACGTCCCACTCCCTCCATATATCAAAAGAGCTGATACAAAGGACGATGAGAGCTGGTACCAAAGTATATTTGCTAAAAATAGCGGCGCAGTCGCGGCTCCAACAGCCAGTCTGCACTTTAGCGAGCAGATGCTAGAGCAGATAAAGGCAAAGCACGAGGTCGCCTACATCACGCTTCACGTGGGCGCTGGGACATTTAAGGGCGTGGGGTGCCAAAACATAAATGACCACAAAATGCACTCTGAGTTTTATGAGCTAAGCGAAAAAGCTCAAGAGATCATAAACTCAAATAAGCCAATTCTCGGCGTTGGCACGACGGTTACTAGGTGCGTTGAAGAGTTTGCTAGAAGCAAGCAGCCAAGCGGCTTTTGCAAGCTATTTTTAAACCTAAATAATAGACCGATCAGGCAAAACTACCTTTTAACAAATTTTCACCTGCCAAAATCAACGTTGATCATGCTAGTTACTAGCTTCATAGGGCTTGAAGAGACGATGAGGATTTATGAAACGGCAGTTAGCGAAAAGTATAGATTTTACTCTTATGGCGATGGGATGCTTGTGATATGAAAAATGTCGATTTTGTCGCGCAAATGGAGCTTTTTTTAGAGGCACTTTTTAAGGACGCAACAGCTAGAAACAACGCCATCGTCTTTAACTACAACCCAAACTACCCGCGCTATCTAAGCTTTGAAGCGCATAAGCTAATAGGCGCGATCAAAAATTTAAGCAAATTTTACCTAAATGACGTAAGCAACTCAAAACTGCTCATATCCTTTACTCTAGTAAGTTATAGTCTAAGTTTAGTGCATTTTGACATACATATAAAATGCACTTCATGCCCGCAAAAGCCAAATGAGAGACTAGTTAAAGAAGCTGGCGAGCTACTAAAAGAGCTAAATGCCAAGATGAGCGAAACTGAGGACGGCTTTAATATAAGCATAAGCGTGCCACTGCCAAAAAGCGGGACATTTAAGAGGCAAAGCGTCGAGATAGCAAGCCTCTTAGGCAAAAATGCGATAATAGCTTGCGATGATGAAAATTTATTTTTAACGCTCAGCCATGAGCTAAGCTTTACTGGGCTAAAGCTCAGCAAACAAAAGAGCTTTGAGAGTTTAAATTTACACATAAAAGATGCCATTTTTAAGCCAGACATCATCTTTGTGCAAAAGGAATATCTAAGCGATAAAACAAGGCTTGACGAGATGCTAACTTATCAAAAACTTAAGAATTTCTACATCGTCATCATCAGCAAGGATGAAGCCAAAAGCATCAAAAGCGAGAAGATGACTACGCTTAGACAGCCATTTACTAGCGATAGTTTGCATGAAACTTTGGGGGTGGTGGCTAGAAATTTATAAAATTTTTAGATATCTCTTTAAGATAATGGTGGCTGAGACGCTATCAAGCCTACCATCTCGCTTTGTATTTGTGTAAATTTCACTTGCCTCGCTGCTGCTAAATGCCTCGTCTTGATAGACGATATTAGCCTGCACATCAAGAAGCGAGACAAAGTGCTCTATGCGCCTTCTCATCTCATCTTCGCTACTGCCACCGATCGGAACGCCCACTACTAGCGTATTTGGAGCGTATTCATTTACTTTTTGACTCACATCTCTTGCGGCTTGATTTCTATTTTTTCTAAGCACTGGCTCAAGTGGCGTCACGACCTCGCCAAAGCCAAAAGCAAGCCCTATGCGCTTTAGTCCAACATCAATTGCCATAAATTTCTCTCTCATAGCGCGCTTTTTACTCTTAAATTTGAAATTTCAACTAGCCCATCAAGCTCGTACTCGTAGATGATCTCGCCAAATTTAGCCAATGCTTCATCAAGGCTAACTCCGTTTTTGCAAAATTTCAAGATCTCATCATCAGCTTTTTCTTGCTCTTTTACCTCACCAAAAAGCGAAGCAAATTTAACGTAATCATCGATAAGCTCGGCCTTTTTGCTAGCTAGCAAGGCATTTGTCCCATTGCTCTCATTTATGCGCTGCGGCAGGACAAAGAGAGGGATTTTAAGCTCATTTGCAAGCCTTGCACTTTGCATAGAGCCGCTTCTTAGATCAGCCTGAGCGACAACTAGAGCTTGCGCAAGCCCCACAACTATGCGGTTTCGCTCTAAAAACCTATAAGCGATCGGTGGCTCGCCCTCGTCATACTCGCTTAGAGCCAAACCTTTTTCATAAATTTCTTTTATCGACGCCATATTTTGAGCTGGATAGATGATATCAAGTCCATTTGCAAAAACACCGATAGTTCGTGGCATGGCGGCCTTATGAGCTGTGATATCCACACCGATAGCCCCACCACTCACCACGCAGACATTTGCATTTTTTAGCGCTGCACAAAGTGCTGTGACACACTCTTTTGTATAGACACTTGCCTTTCTTGAGCCAACGACTGCTACTTTTGGCATGCTAAGAAGCGAAGTGTCGCCTATGAAATTTAGCTTTTTTGGGGGATTTTTTAGCCTATTTAGCGCCTCTGGGATGATTTCAAGCTTCATAAAATATCTTTTAGATAAACAACTTCTACATCTTTTAAGATGTTGTTTTTACTAGCTTTTATCACTGCGATCGTATTTTTCTTTGGATGTCCGATGGCGATCGCGTAACCTCTTTTTTTGGCTAAATTTACAGCAGCCACAAGCTCACGTCTGACAGCTGCAGCAGATGGATCATCATCTAAAAATATATCTCTTGAAATGTAAGGCTGATTATACTTTTTCGCAGCCCTTGCCACCGCAGTTTGAGCGATAGTTTTGCTATCAACGAAGATAAAACCCTGCTCTATCAGTGCTTTATAAGCCTTGTCCATCGCGTCATAATCACTGGTAAATCGTGATCCAGTGTGATTGTTTGTATATTTTGCACGCGGGAAGTCTTTGCGTATCTTTTTTATCTTCTCAAGCATACTCTCAAAGCTCTCATTTACTGTGAGCGTGCCTATCTCTGGACTATCAAAGTGCTTTGCTTGCATCGGCAGATGTATCATATAAAACTCAAACGACCTAGCGATGTTTGGCGTATCTGGATGGGTTTTTGTCGCTGGGAAAATGGACGGCGTTATCTTTAGACCGATTGATTTTACCATGCTAGCGTGCTCAAATGTCGCCACATCATCGATTATTAGCACTAGCTTAGCACGCCCTTTTACACTGCTATTTGGAGTAAATGGCACAACTGCAAAGTCATCTTTTTTCGCGCTCTCTTTTTGCGGTTTTTCGCTATAAATTTGCTTCTTATCTTTTTTGCTAGGCTCAACCTCACTTTTTTTAGTAGGCTCTGGTTTTAAAATTTCACTATGCTTTAAATTTTCTTTTACGCTTAAATTTGCTTCAGCGCTTTTGTTTTGCTCTGTTTTTGTCTCTGTTTTGCCTGCATAAAATGGCTCTATTACTTGCTCAACCTTTAATTCTGGCTTTTCTTCACTCTTTGTTTCAGAGCTTGCATCTACGCTACTTTGCATATTTTTATATAAATTTGCAAGTAGATTTTTCGTATCGTTTTGCTCTTTTTTTGGCTCTTCTTTTTTAGTTTCTACTTTTACTTCAGTTTTTATCTCAGGAGTTATCTTTTTTTGCTCTTTTGGCTCAGTTTTTGGCTTTAGAGCAAGCTCACTTTTATGTTTAGGATCGGTAAAAATTTTACTTAAATTTTCATCTTCATCAAATTTTAGAGGGTATTTTCTCTTCTCGTACTCTTGTTTTTTATCTTTGCTGACAACTTTTTGCTCAGCTTTTTTTGAAATTTGCTTCTCGCTCTTTGGCTCATTTACTTTGCTTATCTGCTCAACATCTTTGTTTTTGATGCTAAGAGCTGCGATGAGTGCCACTATCAAAATGGCAGCGATGACACCGATACCAAGGAAAATTTTATTATGAGAGCGACCTGCACTCTTTTTTACAGGACGCTTCTTTGTAGTCTTTTTTTCGCTCAAGGCTTAGTTTTTGCTTTGATCTATAAGTTTGCCGTTAGTTATCCAAGGCATCATTGCGCGAAGTTTTTTGCCAGTTTTATTTAGCAAGCTTCTCTCAGCTATGCCGCGCTCAGCGTTCATTCTAACATATCCTGCTTTTCTCTCTAGGATGAAGTCTTTTGCAAATTTACCATTTTGAATTTCTCTTAAAACTTCTTTCATAGCTTTTCTGCTCTCTTCGCCAACCACTCTTACGCCACTTACGTAATCGCCGTATTCAGCTGTGTTTGAGATAGAGTAGCGCATATCAGCCATGCCGCCTTGATACATTAGATCAACGATTAGTTTTAGCTCGTGTAAGCACTCAAAATACGCCATCTCAGGCTCATATCCAGCCTCTACAAGCGTATCAAATCCAGCATTAACAAGTGCGCAAAGACCACCGCAAAGCACAGCTTGCTCGCCAAATAAATCTGTTTCAGTTTCATCTTTAAATGTTGTCTCGATGATGCCAGTTCTACCACCACCTATACCGCAAGCATAGCTTAGAGCGATCTCTTTAGCCTTTCCGCTTGCATTTTGCTCAACAGCGATAAGATCAGGTATGCCGCCACCTCTTAAAAATTCACTTCTAACTGTGTGTCCTGGAGCTTTTGGAGCGATCATGATGACGTCTATGTTTGCTGGAGCTTTGATCTGTCCAAAATGAACATTAAAACCATGTCCAAATGCGATAGCAGCGTGATCTTTTAAATTTGGCTCGATCTCATTTTTATAAATTTCAGCTTGAAGCTCGTCTGGTGTTAGGATCATAACTACATCAGCGCCTTTTGTAGCTTCGCTTACAGTTTTTACTTCAAAGCCTTTTGCTTCAGCTTTTGCCCAGCTTTTGCCACCTTTTGCAAGACCGATTACGACACTTACGCCATTGTCTCTTAAATTTTCAGCGTGTGCGTGACCTTGCGAGCCAAAGCCAATGATTGCTACTTTTCTACTCTGAATAAGGCTTAAATCGCAGTCTTTATCATAATAAACATTTATAGCCATTGTTTCTCCTATTGTTAAAATTTGGCAAAATTATACATTTTAGCAACAAAAACGTTGCTGAAAAAGAGCAAAAAAGTATCTTTAAGTTTTATGCTGCAGCTTTTTGCTATAATGTGACAAAATTTTTAACCAAAAGAGTCACTTTACATGAATGAATCAATTTTTAAAAAAATCAAAGCGCTTCCGCCACTAGACGACACTGTCATACAGATCCAGCGCCTACATGCTGACGAAAATAGCTCGATAAATGACCTCACAAAAGTGGTCGAAAAAGACCCTATGCTAACAGCAAATATCTTGCGTTCAGCAAACTCACCACTTTACGGATTTTCTCAAGAGATCACAACTATCGCAAGAGCCATTTCACTTTTTGGTATGGCTACTATCCGCGGTTTTGCGCTATCAAGTGCCATTAAAAAGACCTTTTCTATAAATTTAGAGCCATATGACATTACCGCACAAGATTTTTTAAATATCTCAATCATGCAAAATGCTTTGATGTACCACTGGTACTCTAAGATAAAACCTAAAAATTTAGAAATTCTCTCTCCTGCTTCATTTATGCTTGAGGTTGGCAAGATCGTTTTAGCTCATGAGCTCACAGAAAATAACCAAGTTGCTGAGTTTAAAACAAAGTTAAAACAAATTTCATCTACCTATGATCTTGCGCTTTTAGAGTCTGAAATTTTGGACATCACAAACGAAGAAGTCACGGCTAAAATTTTTGAGCAGTGGAATTTAGAGATCGAGCTTGGAAATTCTATCCTCTACTCAAACACTCCAGAAGAGGCACCTGATCATATAAAAGAGTACGCAAGAGCACTAAAAGTAGTAAAAACAGCGGTTAATATCTTTAACCAGCTTGATGATGTGAGCGTAAATAACGCAACACTTCTTATAAACGAATATGGCTTTGAGAGAGATACATTTTTAATGGCTGTTAGCAAAGTCAAAGACAATTTGTGAAAGAATTTTTAACATCACTTCTCGTTGGCATCAAAGAAAAAGAGATATCAAACGAAGATAAAGAGGTCTTACGTAATCTCCTAAACCTTGGTGCCGTAAGCTTACATAAAGATAAATTTTACCTAAACAACGGCTATGTCTGCGGTAAGCTAGATATCAGCCAAAATGCAACTGGCTTTATCATGCCATTTGACAAGCGCTTCAAACAAGATATCATCGTAGAAAATAAAAATTTAAACAACTCTCACCTTGGCGATATCGTGTTAGCAAAGCTTTTGCCACTTAAGAAAAAACGCCAAAGCGCTAAGATAGTGATGAGCCTAAAGCTTGCAAATGAGACAAGCGTGGTCTATACAAAACGCTTTGGGGCGGCCATTTTAGGGGTAAATTTAAAAACTGGGCTAAGCACAACCTTAAAGGCAACTCAAAAAAGTCTAAAGATGCTCCCGCTTGGGACGCTACTAAAGATAAACAATCTAAACAACGAAATAGTCGAGGTTTTAGGAAATTTAGAAGATCCACTAAGCGATGAGAAAATTTCGCTTGCTATTTATAATAAAAATGATAAATTTAGCGAAGCATGCGAGCTTGAGGCAAAGGCATTTGGCGATGAAGTCGATGCTAGCATGTATCCAAACAGAGTTGATCTAAGAAATTTAGAGTTTTGCACGATCGATCCAGTCGATGCCAAAGACTTTGACGATGCCATATATTTTGATGAGAAAAAGCGTGAAATTTACGTAGCAATCGCCGATGTAAGCGAGTATGTGACCGCATATAGTGCCATTGATAGTGAGGCTAAAAAAAGAGGCTTTTCTATCTATTTTCCGCACATTTCAGTGCCGATGTTGCCGCGTGCGCTTAGTGAAAATATCTGCTCGC
The DNA here is from genome assembly GCA_018371535.1 of Campylobacter concisus. Taxonomy (GTDB): domain Bacteria; phylum Campylobacterota; class Campylobacteria; order Campylobacterales; family Campylobacteraceae; genus Campylobacter_A; species Campylobacter_A concisus_BO. The sequence continues at coordinate 40,982 of JAHAKU010000003.1, read as the reverse complement.
TAAAGCCGGATGTGCCACGCCTTGCATTTTGTTTTAAAATTTCACTCGATGCAAACAACGAGGTAAAAAAAGAGGAGCTTTTTGAGGCGATAATCCTTTCAAAAAGGCGTTTTAACTACGATGAGATCGATGAAATTTTAGAAGGTAAAAGAGAGTGTGAAATTTCATGGATCAAGCCACTTTTTAAACTCACCACGAAGCTTCGCAAAAAAAGGCTTTTGCACGCGTTTGACTTTAGGACAAAAGAGCTTAGAATGAGCCTTGATAAAGAGGGTCAAATTTCACAAACTAGGTTTGAAAGCGACTCTGACTCACATAGACTAGTCGAAGACTGCATGCTTTTAGCAAACAAAGCTGCTGCAAAGCTCATCACAAAGGGCGTTTTTAGAAACCACGCTTCGCCTGATTTTAAAAAGATAGATACCTTGCTTGAAGACTTGCAGCTTTTGGGACTTGACTTTGCCTACGAGAGCGACCTTGCAAATTTGATAAGAAAGATCCAAGCAAAGGCCGATGAACTAGGCAACCGCGAAGAGATAGATAAGCTCATCATCAAGTCTCAAAAAAAGGCTGAATACTCAAGTGAAAATTTAGGCCACTTTGGGCTTGGATTTGATAGATACACGCACTTTACAAGCCCTATTAGACGCTATTCTGACCTTATTTTACACAGACTTTTAAAGGCTAAAATTTCAAAAGATGATAAGCTTTACAACTTCTTACTTTTAAACATCCAAAGCACATGCGCAACCTTAAGCGAGCTTGAAAGAGAGGCCGACAAGGTAGCCTACGACTTTATGGATAGAAAATTTGCGCGCTGGGCAGCCGCAAACATCAGCAAAGAGGTGCGTTGCTACGTTAGCGAAAACCAAAATGTCTTGGTCGCTAAGCTTGATGATCATTTTGTTGGAGCTAGGATTTTCATCACTGGATACAGCGCAAATTTACTTCAAAAGCTTGTCGTAAAGATCACAGAGGCAGATATCGCAAGCGCTAAAATTTTTGCAAAAGTGGTAAGAAAGATCGATGTATAGAAAAGATTTGGAGCTAAATTTAGCAAATGCAAATTTAAGCAACTACTTCTTGCTTTTTGGCGCGGACGAGTTTCAGATCGAGCTTTTTGGCAAGGAAATTTTGAGTTTTTACTCAAGTGAAGATGCAAATTTATTAAGCCTTTATTTTGACGAATACAACTACGCTCAGGCAAGCTCTCACCTAAGCGAGCAGTCGCTTTTTGGCGGCAAAAATATCCTCTATGTAAAAAGCGACAAAAAGATCCCGGCAAAAGAGCTAAAAGAGCTCATTTCGCTTTGTTCAAAAAGCCAGGACAACTACTTTTTGTTTGAGCTTTATGAGGCTGATATGAAGCTAGTTTTTGATACGCAAAAGGCATTTGGGACAAATTTTGCGAGATTTTTCAAGCCCTCAACTCCAGATGAAGCGATAAATTTACTAGCCAAAAACTCAGCCAAAATAGGCTTAAACATAACCAAAAACGCACTTTATGAGCTTTATTTTACGCATAATGAAAATTTATACCTTGCAGCAAGCGAACTTACAAAACTAAAGAGCCTAAACGCTCATATCGAACAAGACGATGTAAAAAGGCTGGTTTTTGGACTTGGCGGGATAAATTTTGATGATTTTTTCAATAAATTTATGGCTCTAAAAGATATAAAAAACGACTTTTTTACCTATCTAGAAGATCCAAATTTTAATGAAATTTTACTTCTAAACTCACTTTACAAAGCATTTTTTAGGCTATTTAAAATTTACTCTTACATCAAGATAAATGGCCGCTTAAATTTAGATGAAGCGATCGGCTATCAGCCACCTGTAAATGTGGCAAATTTACTAAAAGCAAATAGCTTAAAGCTAAGTTTAAATGCCTATTTAGAGATATTTAAAACGCTAAATTTAGCCGAGCTAGAGCTAAAAACAAATACAAAAATGGATAAAGAAATTTTCGTCTTATCGACCATTTTAAACCTCCAGCACCTCATATCAACAGCAAATATTAAGTAAATTTAAGCTAAAATCCACCCTTGCTTAATGCAAAATCCTTGCTCACAAAGTGAGCTAAATATCCATAAGGAGAAAAAATGAAACATTACGAGCTTTTATTTATTCTTAAGCCGACATTGACGGAAGAGGAAGTTAAAGCTAAGGTTGATTTCGTAAAAGAAGTCATAACAAAAAACGGCGGCGAGATCGCTACTGTCGTTGAGATGGGCACTAGAAAACTAGCTTATGCCATCAAAAAATATGAGCGTGGAACATATTTTGTTATCTACTACAAAGCTCCACCAGCACTTCTTGCAGAGCTTACAAGAAACGTAAGGATCACAGAAGATATCATAAGATTTTTAAGCGTTAAATATGAAAACAAACGCGAAATCGCAGCTTGGGAAAGACTTTGCAAAGGTATCAAGCAAACTATAAAAAAAGAGACTCGCGAGCCAAGAGCACCACGCGAGCCAAGAGTTGAAAAAGTAGACGAGCAAACATTTACAGAAGAATAATCAAGGATAAAAAATGTTCAATAAAGTAGTATTAGTTGGAAATTTAACCAGAGATATAGAGCTTAGATATACTACTAGCGGCGTTGCCATAGGAAATTCTAGTATAGCTGTGACACGCAAAATCACCTCAAATGGGGAAAGAAGAGATGAGACTTGCTTTATTGATATATCATTTTTTGGCAAGAGTGCAGAGATAGCAAACCAATATCTCAACAAGGGATCGAAGCTGCTTATCGAAGGAAGACTTAAATTTGACCAATGGACCGACAATAACGGACAAAATCGCTCAAAACACTCTATCGCCGTTGAAAGCATGGAAATGCTTGGCTCAAATAACCAAACGCAACAAGGCGGATACTCTATGAATAGCCAAAATAGCGGTGGCTACGGACAGCAAGGCGGATATCAAAATAACCAATATAACCGCCAACAAGAAGCTAGACCACAAGCTGCGCCGCAAAGAAAGCAAGAGAGTTATTCAGAAGTTCCTGATATAGACGTTGATGCTGATAGTTTCAACAATGAAGAAATACCGTTTTAATTTTAAAGGATAAAAAATGGCAGAAAAAAGAAAATATTCACGCAAATATTGCAAATTTACAGAAGCAAAGATTGATTTTATAGACTACAAAGACACTTCACTTTTGAAGTATTGCTTGTCAGAGAGATTTAAAATCATGCCAAGACGCCTAACTGGCACATCAAAAAGATACCAAGAGATGGTAGAAAAAGCGATCAAGAGAGCTCGCCACGCAGCTATCATACCTTACATAGTTGATCGTAAAAACGTAGTTTCAAACCCTTTTGAAGGTCTATAATCCATAAATTTTAGCCCTTTCTTGGGCTAAAATTTCAAAAACTATTTTTAATCACTTCATTACAAATTTAAATATTCATTTTAATTAATATCAAAATTAAGAATACATGTCCCCCACAAGGTAACTAATTATTAATTATATTTTTTATCTTTCAAGAACTATTTCACGTTTTGCGAGCAAACAAATACATACAGACATATTTAGTAATTTTTTTAGAGATAGAATTTATTGTTTTTTATCTTTTTCGGTCTGGACTTTATCTAGTTTTATATATCCCATTTCAACTAGCTTGTTATAAATTTGAGAGATTTTTGGTCCAGCAGCGCTACCACCGTGACCGCCGTGCTCGACAACCATTGTGATTACGTATTGTGGATCCTCAAAAGGCGCATAGGTCGTCATCCACGCGTGAGATCTTTGCAGATACGCCATATCCTCCTCTTTCATACGTTTCTTTTCAGTTTGCGAGATGCCAACGACCTGAGCGGTTCCGGTCTTTGCCGCAACCTTTACAAGACTTCCCACAAAGTGCCTATTTGCCGTACCTCTTGGGTGATTTGCCACCTCATACATCGCATGCCTAATGGCAGGTAGCTGTGACTTCTCAAACGGCGTAAAAGCATCATCTGTTGGCGTAAAATCAACATCTTTGCCATCGATGCTATTTAAAAAATGTGGCGTCACATTTAGCCCAGTTGCAAGGCCTGCTGTGTATTTAGCCACCTGCATAGGCGTGACTAGAAAATTTCCCTGTCCGATAGAGGTGATGAGCGTCTCGCCTTGAAACCACGCCTTGCCATACTTCCTCATCTTCCACTCCCTGCTTGGCAGCGTCCCCACAAATTCATTTGGCAAATCAACCTCCGTTTTTCTACCAAAGCCCATACGCTCAAGGATCGGCACAATGGCGTCTATACCGATCTTTTGACTACCCTTGTAAAAATAGTCATCGCAGCTCTCTCTAATAGCTGTGTTCATATTAACCGTGCCATGACCATGCGAGTTCCAGCAGCGAAATTTACGCCCTCCAAGCTCATACGAGCCACTACAAAAAAAGCTATCATATTTGCTCATGCCATTGTCCAAAAAGGCAAGCGCCATACCCATTTTTACGACAGATCCTGGCGGATAAAGACCGTTTATCAGCTTATTTGTAAATGGGTGATCGACGTTTTTTACAAGCTCCTCCCACTCAGCCTGAGAAATTCCAAGCACAAACGGATTTAGATCATACTCGGGAAAGCTTCCTGCTGCGATTATAGCGCCATCTTTTAGGCTCATAACTATGACGCTTCCCGCGTCCTTACCAAAGACGTCAGCGACGAACTGCTGAAGCTCAAGATCGACGGCGAGCTTTATATTTTGACTTTGTGGCGCTTGATAGCTCACCTGCTCGATCTCCTCATTTAGCGCATTTACCTTGATCTTTTTAAAGCCTTGAATTCCTTGCAAGATCGGGTTATAAAAGCGCTCTACTCCACTTCTACCGATATAGTTTGTAAGCTTTGTCAAAGGGTCATTTTCCATATCTTTTTGGTTTGCCCTGCCGACGTAGCCGATGATGTGAGAAGCTAGGTCATTGTATGGATAGTGGCGCTTTGAAGCGGGTCTTATCTCTAAATTTTCACGCAGAGAAAGGGGTGCAAAAAATGGCAAAAATTTATCATAATCAACAAATTCGACCACGTTTATAAAGTCTTGGTTGTAAGCCGAGTCGTTTTTGATATATTCATTTTTAAGCTTAGTGACATTTAGATCACCAAAAAGTGAGCCGATATAAGCTAGCTCATCGTCTAAAATTTTTACCTTTTTATTTGCGCTAAGGTGCGGCTTTACATAGATAGAAAAGCCAAGGCGATTGACCGCCATAGGCTTGTCGTGCGCATCAAAGATGATGCCTCTAACTGGCGGGATGTAGATAGTTTTTATCGCATTTTGCTCGGCGATCTCGTTGTAGTAGGTGTTTGAATTTACACTTAGGTGATATATCCGCCCCAAAAGCATGATCCAAAAAAGAGCGATCACGCCAAAAACGATACGCATCCTCATAGCACTTTGTCCCGAAAAAGCACGATAGCAAGCACACTTTCAAGCGCTATAAAAAATAGATACTCTGCGCTAAAAGTCAAATTTGGCTCGTTTAAGACGTAGGCAAAAAGGTTATTTACAAGAAAAGTTAGCACATAGCCAGAGGCGACAAAGATGATGAGCAGGCAGTTTCGCCATTTCATCGTCGTATAGAGCCAATCTAGCACGAAGTTGTAAAATAGCAAAAATGCAATGATCGTTGAGAAGAGATAAAAGCCATGAATTTGCTCAGCAAAGACCAAGAAAACGAGCGAAAAATACCATGAGGGCTTAAATTCATCATACTGCTTTTGCTTTCTTGAATACTCCAAAATCATATAGGTAAAAAAGATGCCAATAAGTGGTGGCAAGAAGCCAAACTGCGTAGTTGCGATCTCATAAGAGAGCAAAAAAATGGCCCACCAAAAGCCTTTAAAAATTTTAATGTCTAAGCTGCTTATGGTTTGCATTTTACCTACCAAGAGCGTGGTTTATAATAGCTTCCCGTGCCTTGTCTATGCCGCTTTTGCTGAGTGTAGAGACCAAAATGCCACTTGGGTCAAATTTCATTATCGCACTCTTTTGGCTTTGATTTAGCTTGTCGCTTTTTGTGTATAAATTTAAGATTTTCTGATCAGCCCTTAAAAAGCTTTTTAGGTAAGAATCCACGTTTACGTCGATGTCTAAGTCAAAATGCCTAGCGTCGATTAGATGTATAAAAAGTCTGATGTCGCTTCTAAATTTCAAAAACTCATCTAAATTTTTGCGCCACTCATCATGTTTTGACTTTGCTACTTTTGCGTAGCCAAAGCCTGGTAGATCGACCAAGATGAGCTTAAATTTCTCTTTTTCACTCTCTTCCTTTTCCTCACAAAACTCAGCCTCAAAAAAATTTATAAGCTGCGTTTTGCCAGGAGTTGATGAGCTTTTGGCTAAATTTTTTTGATTTACAAGTGCGTTTATGAGGCTACTTTTACCCACATTTGACCTACCCAAAAAGACCACCTCGCTTGTCACAAAGCTTGGAGCCTCCTTTATGCTTGGGCTTGAAGTGATAAATTTAGCACTCAAGGCTCTTATCACTTGGTTTTATCCTCTATTTGAAAGATAAATTTAACCGGCTTTTTCTCGTCGCTATTTACGCTATATGTGCCATCCTTTTGATTGACCACGATCTTTTCGCCGTAGACATTTTTATCAGTCTCTACCTCATGCAAGTAGCCATTGCCAGTTACTGTGTATGTCTGCTTTGCTGGCTCGTATGTAAGCGTATCGCCCTTGCCGTCATAGTGCTTATCTTTCATAAAAATTTTAACTCTAGCGTTGCCTGTTGCTACATACTTTACTGGCTGGCGTTTTTTATCAAAATGCACAACGACTTTGTTAGCCTTTAGCTCGTCGTATGAGCCTTTTTTGATATTTACATTGCCTACAAATTCGCTGATCTGCTTGTTTTCATCTGCGAAAAAATCATTTGATGTGATCTCAACTTGCTCTGCATTTAAAAATGTAAAGCCCAAAATCATCGCTAAAATCGCTGCTTTTCTTCTACCCATGCCCTTAACCCTTTTATCTGCGTTTGTTTTTTACCAAGATCGTAGCTGCCACTATCACCTAATGCTTTATCGCCATTTCTAGTGATGGTGAAATTTGCTTCTGATCTTACTATTTTTGTCTTTGTGTTGTATATAACTTCATCGCTTTTAAATTTCAAACTATCATTATTTTCATAGTTTGCATTTTTCTGAAAGATTATCTCATCATTTTGCGAGATAGCCTTGTCTGAGCTTAGAAAATGTCTTAAATTTCCCCTTAAAATTCTCGCTTTAAAGTCTAAAAATTCATCCCTGTCGCTATATCTATTTAGCTCGTCACTCTCATAAACTCCGCTTATCTTAGTTGAGTTTATCTCGTAATCAACCACATCATTTACCTGCATATTTGATATCTTTGTATCAACCTTTAGCACGTTTGCTAAGTATGGGTCTTGAGCCGCTAAAAATATCATCACAGCACTAAAAATGGCCACGACGAAGTAGAAAATTTTTACAACCAACGCTTAGACCACTCGTCATATAAATTTTCTGATTTTATGATCATCTCGATCATCTCTCTAACAGCGCCATTGCCACCTTTGTGCTTTAGCTTTGTCTTTACATCAAGCTCTTTAATGGCATCTTTTGGCTTAAAGCTCCATGCAACTGCGTCTAAAATTTTATAGTCGTTATAGTCATCGCCGATAGCTGCTGCGTTTTTAAAGCTAAGCCCTTCAAATTTTAATATCTCGCTTGCTACTTCAAATTTATCGCCAACGCCTTGATAGACGTGGTTTATCTTTAGGTCCTCAGCCCTTCGCTCAACGATAGCCGACTTTCTGCCAGTGATGATAGCCACTTTCTTGCCAAGTTTTAGCCAGCTCTCTATCGCGTAGCCATCTTTTACATCAAAAAATTTAAGCTCTTCGCCGTTTGCATTGTAGATGATCTTGCCATCAGTGAGGCACCCATCAACATCTAAAAATATAATTTCTATCATAAAACGCCCTTAGTGCTTGGAGTGCCGATCCTTGCGTTTTTGGCAAGCGCCCTGCGGAGTGCTACGGCAAATGATTTAAATGTTGCTTCGATGATGTGATGCGTGTTTTTGCCACGAATTTGATTTAGATGAAGAGTGATGGCTGAATTTATAGCAACTGCTCTAAAAAACTCCTCCACAAGCTCAGTGTCAAACTCGCCAACTTTGGCATTTTCATTAAAATTTTCATATACAAGGTAGGCTCTGTTGCTAAGATCTAGCACGCAAAAAACAGCCGCCTCATCCATAACAACGCTCGCCTCGCCAAACCTCTCAACACCGCTTAGTGGATATAAAGCCTCTTTTAAAAGCTGTCCCAAGACTATGCCTACATCCTCGACGCTGTGATGAAAATCCACATGCGTGTCGCCCTTGCATGAAATTTCAAGATCAAGTAAAGAGTGCTTTGTAAAAGCTTCAAGCATATGGTCAAAAAAGCCTATGCCTGTGCTTATCTTTGCAACCCCGGAGCCGTAAATTTTAAGCTTCATCGAGATTTGCGTCTCTTTTGTGTTTCTAGTTAGTTCTAAAATTTCCTCTCTCACGCCCTAACCTCTTACTATAAATGCGCCTTGGAATTTACCGCTCCTTGCGTAATCCCTAGCCTCGTCCTCGCTTCTAAAGCCATTTAAAAATACCCTATAAATGGTTGAGCCATCTATCGTAAATGTCTTAACGACTGATCTATAACCATCTATGCTTTTGTGTTCTCTTTGGTATCTGTTTGCGCCTTCAAGGTTCTTAAACGAGCCAATTTGCACCATAAAATCTCCACCCACAACGCGTTGCTCTGATGAGATCACGATGCCACCAACTGGGGCCGTTGGAGAGACTGGATTTGGCACTTTTATGCCAGTGCTTGTTGGTTTTGTTGGTTGCGCGCTAGCGGTTGTAACAGCGTTAATGTCTTCATTAAAGCCGATAACCTCCATACTAACTGGAGCTGTGCCGGTGCCGATAACATCAAGCTTCATCGCAGCTGCTTTTGAAAGGTCAAGCACTCTATCCGCCACAAAAGGTCCTCTGTCATTTACACGCACGATAACACTTTTTTGATTTCTTAAATTTGTTACTTTAAGTATTGTATTCATCGGCAAAGTCTTATGCGCCGCAGTCATATTGTACATATTATAAACTTCGCCATTTGAGGTCGTTTTGCCGTGAAAATTTGGACCATACCAGCTTGCCGTTCCGCTAGCTTTATCGCCGACACTTACGACGGTTGGATAGTATGTTTTGCCGTTTATCGTGTATGGTCTCATTGTTGCTTTTTGAACCGAGGCGGAGTTGTTGCCTCTTACATTAGTTGGGCCACTTGGAGCAAATGGAGCCCCGCTCCAAGAACAACCAGTGATTAGAAGTGTAAAACTTAGTCCTAAGTAGAAATTTAGGCTCTTACGGTATGACAATATTTGCTCCGACATTTAAATTTGAACTAGCCAAAGAATTTGCATCTTTTATATCTTTTTCACTTACATTAAATTTCTTTGATAAAGATGCGATTGTATCGCCTGTTTGAACTACGTAGTTGTGAGATTTATTTTGAGTAGAAAAAGGGATTATTAGTTTTTGATTATAGCTTACTGCGTTTGTGCTAAGCTCGTTGTAGTCCTTGATCGCTCTGTGGCTAACGCCTGTCTTTTTAGAGATAGAAAGCAAGGTCTCGCCTTTTTTTACAGTGTATGCGTAGAAGTTATTTTTGCCATTAAATGGTTTGAAATTATCTGAGAAAAGTTGCTTTTTATTTTCAGGAATATAAACGTAATAATCTTTCAAAGTTGGAGGAGTAAATACAAATTTTAAATGCGGGTTGTTGCTTTTCATCTTTTTTGTGCTAAGGCCGATGCTATCGCCTATCTGAGCTAAATTTGTACCGCCTGGCACTTTTACTTTCGTAAGCCTTAATCCACCATTTATGTTTAGCAAAGATGACTCTTTAGATATCAAAAAGTCCGCATCTTTTGCTATATATGCCGCTCTTAAAATTTTAATGATGAAATTTCTAGTCTCAGCTGGGAGGTATTTTTTCTCAGCATCAAGAAGTGTTACAAGATCGTCTGTACCAGCTTTTTGTATAGCTTTTTTTAACGCACCATCGCCGCAGTTATATGCCATTGCTGCCAAATACCACTTGCCAAATTGATTTTTAAGTGACCTTAGATAGTTTGTAGCTGCGACAGTTGATTCGACTGGATCTTTTCTCTCATCGGTGTATTGCCCTACTTTTAGGCCGTGAATTTTTGCTGTTTGCTCCATAAACTGCCACATACCAGTAGCTTTAGCATTTGAAACAGTGTGATTTGAAAAGCCTGACTCTATCATCGCTAGATAGAAAAACGACTCAGGGACGCCTGATTTTTTGATCTGCTCTTTTATCATTGGTATATACATATAGCCATTTTTCAAGGCATCTGTAAATGTTCTTACCTGTGAGTTTTGTATGCCTTGTCTCATCTTTGCATAGTGAGAAGTTTTCATAAAGCTAGCATCGATGTCTAGCTCTTTTAAAATTTTAACCTGAGTGTCGTAAGAGCTCTTCTCAGGGGCGTTTGCTAGTAGCAAGGTGCTACATGCAAATAATAAAAATATCTTAAGCATTGCTTTCATTTCTATCCTTTTTCGTGTCAAAGCTTAATGATGCTAGCATCTTAAGCAAGCACAATGCCCAAAATTTAGGCAAAGCACTTAAATAACCTTTTGGCATTATCTGAAGTCGTTTTACAAACTACTTCAAATTCAAGGTTTAAAATTTCAGCTATCTTTTTAGCAACAAATGTCGTAAACGCCGGCTCATTTCTCTTACCACGATTTGGTTCTGGCGTGAGATAAGGGGCGTCAGTCTCTATCAATACCCTATCAAAAGGAATTTTTGGCAGAATTTCAACTAAATTCTTAGCGTTTTTAAATGTCAAAACGCCACCTATGCCAAAGTAAAAATTCCCAAATTTACAAAGCTCCAAAAGAAGTGGCGAAGCATTATAACAATGCAAAACCGCTCCAGCTTCAAGCTTTGGCGCATACTCTTTTAAGATGTTAAAAGAGTCCTCATTAGCCTCTCTGATATGGAGGATAACGGGTTTTTTTAACTCAACTGCCAAATCAAGTTGAGCTAAAAAAACACGTTTTTGATCTTCTTTTTCTCTTAGCTTTTCGTCTTCATCTTTTGGCAAGCGGTAGTAGTCAAGCCCACATTCACCGATAGCCACGCACTTTTCATCTTTTGCAAATTTTCTTAAAGTTTCAATATCAAAATTTTCTTTATCATAGGGATGAACTCCAACGGCAAAGAAAATATCATTTTTTTCGTGCGCTATTTTAGCCGCTTTTGGTAAATCATTAATATCAGCTCCAGGGATAATAAAGCCTTTTAGCCCTAAATTTCTGGCTTCAGATAAAATTTGCTCTAGGTCAAAATCATAAACTTTACTATCCAAATGGCAATGCGTATCTATAATCATAAAGCTATTTCTACCCTATTTCTACCATTTTCTTTTGCGACATAAAGCGCTGAGTCGCAAGCTTCAAGCATATCATCTATCTCGCAGTGACCTTTTCCAAAAGATATGCCGATAGAGACGGTCGCTCTTACGATCTTATCTTTTATGATTACCTCATTTTCAGCCACTTTTGCTCTTAAATTTACAAAAAATTTAATCGCCTCCTCTTTTGCTATCTTTTTAAGAACGACACAAAACTCCTCGCCACCAAACCTAGCGACCACATCTCTTCCTTTTGTGTTGTCAGTTAGTATCTTTGCGAGTGATTTTAGTATCTTGTCGCCACCATCATGTCCGTATGTGTCATTTATCTTTTTAAAGTGATCTATATCAAGCATGGCAAATGCATAAGGCTCATCAAGCTCTTCAGCTGCTTGGACATACTCTTCTATATCTTGGTAAAAAAATCTTCTATTGTAAGCGCCAGTTAAAAAGTCGCGGTTAGCAAAATTTGCTATCTTATTTATGTTTTCCATCGCCTCAATGGTGTTATTTACACGGCAAATGAGCTCTTCTTTTGAAAATGGCTTTGCTATAAAGTCGCTAGCTCCATTTTTTAAAAATATCGCAGCATCTGTTTTTTCGCTAGGCGAGGTCATCACGATCACGCCAAGGTGGTTTTTATCTTTCTCTTTTCTAACCTCTTTTAAGACTTCTAAGCCATCTTTGACAGGCATTCTATAGTCAGTTATGATTAAATTTATATCAGGATTATCTGCAAAATAGCTCATCGCCTCTTCGCCGTGAGCCGCTGCTAAAACCTTAAACTGAAGGCTAGTTAAGATCTTTTTTATCATATTTCTAAAAGGCAGTGAGTCCTCAACAACTAGAACTTTGTATTGTCTATTTTTGCTTAGTCTGTTTATCATTTGAAAGATGTAGTTGATATCATCCATGTTGCCCTTATAGACGTAATCAACTATGTCTTTGTTTATAAAAAATTCTTTCGTTTTATCATCGATGCTACCAGTTAAAACGATAGCACAGAGCCCTTGAGCAAGGACATAATCAACGATCTCGCCATTTGGTGCGTCAGGTAAATTTAGATCCAAGATAGTCATAAAATAATCTTTGCCGTGCTCACTAATAAGCATCTTGGCTTCGGCAAAATCATACGCAACGTCGATCGCCATATCCTCAATGCTCTTTTCCATCTGCATGACGATTAGCTTAGCAAGTGCCTTATTATCATCAACTACTAGAATTCTTTCCATATTATTCCTGTGATTTTTTATTAAACTAGCTCGGATTTTAACAAATAAACCTAATCACAAAGCTTAAATTTAAAACTTAAATTTCAAGCTATTTTAAAAGTCCTTTTGCAAAATTTATCGCCTCTTCGCTGATATGCTCGCCACTTATCATACGCGCAAGCTCGTTTATACGCTCCTCTTTGTCAAGCTCTCTTACGACCGAGCTCTCACCGTGACGCTCTACTAAAAAGTGCGAATTTGCCTTTGAGCTAAGCTGTGGCTGGTGAGAAATGGCAAAAATTTGATAGAAATTTGCAAGCCTGAGCAAGACATTTGCGATACTCATCGCCTCTTTTCCACTTAAATTTGCATCTATTTCGTCTAAAATGATGACATCACCGCCCGTTTTCGTGATCTCACTAGAGGCAGCTATGAAGGCCAGCCTTAGGCGGTTTAGCTCGCCTGAGCTTAAATTTTTAAGTGAGGTCTCGTTTAAATTTAGACAAATTTCATCAATACCTAAAATATCAAGCTTTTTGCCCTCGATCCTTAGCGTGATATCTGGCATATAAAGCTCTTTTAGGTATAAATTTATCATCGCCTCAAGCTCTTTTAAATTTACACCTCTTGCCTTGCTTAATGTGCTGGCTAGCTCATTTGCCTTTTTGCTTAAAATTTCAAATTTCTTCTCAAGCTCGCTCTTTTCAAAGCTTAAATTTTCATATCTAGCAAGCTCTTTTTCCTTTTTATCAAGCGCTTCTAACGCCTCTTCTTCGCTGCCATAGCGCCTGATGATGGCATTAAGAGCTTCTATCCTATCAAGCACGCTCTCCACATCGATATCGTCAAGCTCCTCCATATTTAGGCTATCGCGCGCGACCCTTAGCTCGTTCATCGCATCTTCAAAAAAGCCACTATCAAGGTCGCTGATACTTAGCGCCTCATTTACGCTGTGCTCTAGCTCAAATATCCGCTCAGCTCTAGCCCACGCCTCATTTATCTTATCTTTTTTACTAAGCCTTTTTTTAGTCTCCATAAGCTCTTCAAACTCGCCTTTTTTAGGCCCCACACTTCTTATCTTCTCGATCTCAAAGCTAGCAAGCTCCTTTAGCTCCTCGACCTTTTTCTCTTCCTCTTTTATAGTGGCTAGCTCTTTTGAAATTTTAGAAAATTCTAAAAATGCCGCTTCAAATTCTTGTTTTATCTCTTTAAATTTCTCATTTTTTGAAATTTCAAGCCTGTCAAGCAAATTTAGAAATTTCTCATTTTCAAATTCATTTGCCTCTTTTGCCGAGAGATATTTAATGTGCTCGCGCGCCACTTGGGCTAAATTTTTCTTTGAGATGGCTTGTTGGTTTATAAAATACCTCGTGCTCTTATCTTTTAAAAGCTTGAAAATATTGACCTCTTCGTTTTCTATGCCAAACTCATCAAGCTCAAATTTATGCTCCACGTCAGCCTCTATCAGCCTTGCCTCGCTATCTTTTAGCCCAAAAACGGCCATTATAGCACTCATCAGTACCGACTTACCAGCACCACTAACGCCCGTAAATACGCTAAGACCCTCTTTGAAATTTAGCTCGACATTTTTAAAATTTAGATAATCCTTAATCAAAATTCGATCAATCATTATAACCCCAGTGAAGTTTCTCTTTTAAAATTTGAAAATAATCCCTGCCAATATGGCGTATCAGCCTCGCTTTTTTCTCGCTCAGACTCATGCTAACGGCTGAAATTTTACTCATATCAAAGCGGTCTTGGCCGTCTATAACTAAAATGGCGTCGCTATTTGTTCTAAATTTGACCGTGTGATTTTTCGTAAGCACGACTGGACGCTGCGTGAGCGAGTGCGAGCAGATGGGAGTTATCGCAAAGACCTCACTTAGCGGATATATGATAGGGCCATTTGCACTCATGTTATATGCCGTTGTGCCAGCAGGTGTCGCCACTATGACGCCGTCTCCAAAATATGAGTTAAAATACTTTTCATTTAAAAGTGCCTCGATATGCGTCATCGAACCGCCATTTTTACTAACGATGACTGCGTCGTTAAATGCTATCTTTTTCTCAGTTTTGCCATCATCTTTGTGAAGCGTAACATCAAGCATAAAAGGCGTTTCTACCTCAAATTTATCATCAAAAAAGTCTTTAAAAAACTTCTCACTCTCATTTATCGTGATATCTGTCAAAAAGCCGAGCCTACCAGCGTGTATGCCAAGGATTAGTGGCGAGATGTGAGCTAGCTTTCTGCAAGTTGAGATGATCGTACCGTCACCGCCAAGCGTGATAAGAAATTCGCACTCTTTGGCTAGTTTTATCAGCTCAAAGCCACTTTTTTCTACCTGTTTTGCACAGCTTTTTTCAAGCAAAATTTCTGCGTTATACTTTTTTAAAATTTTTTCTAGCTTTGCTAAATCCTGCTTAAATAATGGATAATCTTTCGCGATAAGTCCCACTTTTTTGGCGTTTGTGGTATTAAATTTTTGTTCATTTTTCATAGAAATGATTGTAACATATTTTATTTTAACAAAGCTTTTCAAAAGAAAAAAGCGATTATAATTGCCTAAAAAACATTGCAAAGGAGCATTTTATGCGAAGTCATTATTGCACCGATCTTAGCAAAGCTGATATCGGCAAAGAAGTAATACTTTGTGGCTGGGCAAACACATATAGAGACCACGGTGGCGTTGTTTTCATCGACTTAAGAGACGTTAGCGGACTTATACAACTAGTTTGTGACCCTGCTGATAGCAAAGAAGCACACGACGTGGCTGCAAAAGTAAGAGATGAATATGTCTTAAAAGCAAAAGGTAAAGTAAGAGCTAGAGGCGAAGGACTAACCAATCCAAAGCTAAAAACTGGCGAGATAGAGGTGATAGTAAGCGAGCTCATCATCGAAAATCCAAGCGAGCCACTACCATTTATGATAGGCGATGAGAGCGTAAATGAGGACATCAGGCTAAAATATCGCTTTTTAGACCTTAGAAGCGAGCGCTTGCAAAATATCTTTAAAATGCGTTCTCGCGCAGCGATCGCAGCTAGAAACAGCCTAGATAAAATGGGCTTTATCGAGTTTGAAACTCCAGTTTTAACACGCGCAACTCCAGAAGGCGCAAGAGACTACCTAGTGCCAAGCCGTGTATATCCAGGCCAATTTTACGCGCTCCCACAAAGCCCGCAGCTATTTAAACAACTTTTAATGTGTTCTGGCTTTGATAAGTATTTTCAGATAGCAAAATGCTTTCGCGACGAGGACTTAAGGGCTGATCGCCAACCAGAATTTACTCAAATAGATATCGAAATGAGCTTTGTCGAGCAAGAAGATATCATAAATATGGCTGAGACGATGCTAAAAGATATCTTTAAAGCCTGCGGACACGACATCAAAACGCCATTTAGACGTATGAGCTACAAAGAGGCGACTGAGACTTACGGCTCAGACAAGCCTGATCTTAGATATGATCTAAAAATGATCGACGTGATCGATATTTTCGAGCGCTCAAGCAATGAAATTTTTAGCTCTATCGCAAAAGATAAGAAGAAAAACCGCATAAAAGCGCTAAAAGTGCCAAATGGCGACAATATCTTTAGTAAGCGCGAGATGAATAGATTTGAGGAGTTTGTACGTAAATTTGGCGCGCAAGGCCTTGGCTACTTCCAGATGAAAGAAGATGGCCTAAAAGGTCCGCTTTGCAAATTTTTCGAGCAAAGCGATCTTGACGAGATCGTCTCAAGATGTGAGCTAAAAGTTGGCGACGTCGTATTCTTTGGCGCTGGCAAGAAGAAGATCGTGCTTGATTATATGGGACGATTTAGAATTTTCCTAGCTGAGCAAATGGGCATCATCGATCAAGACAGACTTGAGTTTTTATGGGTGCTTGACTTCCCAATGTTTGAGCAAAATGACGACGGCAGCTACTCTGCAATGCACCACCCATTTACAATGCCAAAAAATATAGATGAGCCTGATCTTGAAGATATCCTCTCTATCGCTCACGACGTCGTGCTAAACGGCTTTGAGCTTGGCGGCGGAAGCATAAGAATTCACAAAAACGACATCCAACAAAAAGTCTTTAAGCTTCTTGGCATAGATGAAGCCGAGCAGCGTGAGAAATTTGGCTTCTTGCTTGATGCCTTGACATTTGGTGCGCCTCCACATGGTGGTATAGCGATCGGCTTTGACAGACTAAATATGCTTGTAAATAAAGCAAGCTCGATCCGCGACGTCATAGCCTTCCCTAAAACACAGCGCGCTCAGTGTCCACTCACAAAGGCACCAAGCTACGCTAGTAACGAACAACTTAGGGAGCTAGGACTAAGGATAAGAGAAAAAGAGCAAAAGGCTTAAAATTTTTGCAATAAATTTAGACTTTTAGATGTCTAAATTTGAGTTATTTTATTTTAAAGATTAAATTTTTGAGATGATTTTGGATGTTGTGCAGAAAATTTCATCCCAAAGCTAGACATATAGTCTGCTGCAGGGTGAAATTTTCAAACTCATTCAAAGGCGCTCAAAAAATATAAAAAAGGGAAAAAATGAAAAATTTATTTTTAATCATCGGCGCTCCAGGCAGCGGCAAAACAACAGACGCATCGATCATCGCACAGCAAGATGAGAAATTTGCACACTTTTCAACTGGTGATCTTTTAAGAGCTGAAGTCGCAAGTGGTAGCGAGCTTGGCAAGCTGATAGACGGCTTTATCTCAAAAGGAAATTTAGTCCCACTTGACGTTGTCGTAAATGCGATCGTCTCAGCTATCAAAAGCTCAAATAAATCAAACATCATAATCGACGGCTATCCAAGAAGCGTTGAGCAAATGACTGAGCTTGACAAAGTCTTAAGCGAGCAAGATGAAATTTCTCTAAAAGGTGTCATCGAAGTAGATGTCAGCGAAGATGTGGCAAGAGCTAGAGTGCTTGGCCGTGCAAGAGGCGCTGACGACAACAACGAAGTCTTTAACAACCGCATGAAAGTCTATCTTGATCCGATCAAACCTATCCGCAAATTTTACAGCGAAAAAGAGCTACTTCACGTGGTAAATGGCGAGCGTGGCATCGACGAGATCGTAGCTGACATCAAAAATTTACTAGCTAAACTTATATAATTTACAGACCTTGCATCAAAAGGTGCAAGGTTTTAAAACTTACCATTTATTAACACCAAAAATGTAATATCCTTTAAATTTAGCAACCAACCAAAAAGGAAAAAATGAAAAAAATCATCATCGCTTCACTAGCTGCTAGCATCGCAATGGCTGGAGGCTTTGTCTCAAATCAAAAAAGTGAAAATGTTATAAGCGTAAAAGAGGCATTAAAGCTAAATGACGACACCAAAGTCGTGCTTGAGGGCAAGGTAAAGTCACACATCAAATCAGACAAATATGAATTTGTTGATAAAAATGGCGACGTTATCGTTGTTGAGATTGACAATAACAAGTGGGGCAATGTAACAGCTAACGAAGATACGCCTTTAAGAATAAGAGGCGAGGTGGATAAAGAGCTTACAAAAACGAAGATCGACGTAGATAGCGTAGAGGTTGTAAGGTAGTTAAATTTACGAGTATTTAATGCAAAAAATACTAAAATCACGAAAATTTCTAACACAAAGGACAAATATATGGACGTTTCAAAGATCAAATTTGGCTCAAACCCAGACAAAATCAATGCCGTAATCGAAATACCTTATGGCTCAAATATCAAATACGAGATCGACAAAGATAGTGGTGCAGTCGTGGTTGATCGCGTGCTTTACTCAGCGATGTTCTACCCAGCAAACTACGGCTTTGTGCCAAACACACTTGCAGCTGACGGCGATCCAGCTGATATTTTAGTGCTAAACGAGTATCCACTCCAAGCTGGTAGCGTCATCCCTTGCCGCTTGATAGGCGTTTTGGTGATGGAGGATGAAGCAGGCATGGATGAGAAGCTTTTGGCTGTGCCAGTTACAAAGATCGATCCAAGATATGAGGCGATAAAAAGCTACGAAGACTTGCCAGTTGCGACACTAAATAAGATCAAAAATTTCTTTGAAACTTATAAAATTCTTGAGCCAAACAAATGGGTTAAAGTGAAAGAATTTAAAGACGCAAACGCTGCAAAAGAGATTTTAGACGCTGCGATAAAAAATTATAAATAATTTATAAGCCCTATTTTAGGGCTTTTTCTTTTTAAATTTGTTCGTTTTTATACGCCATACTAAAAAGGCTATTTTTATATTTAGATAAGCTTTTTCTTGTATAATACGATTTTCTTTCAACTGTGGGTTCATAGCTCAGTTGGTTAGAGCATCCGGCTCATAACCGGATGGTCCCAGGTTCGAGTCCTGGTGAACCCACCACCTACTTTCAAGCTTTAAATTTCACTATTTTTCATTAGATTTCAAAATTACCAAATTTAAAACAATCTGCTTTTTAATAACGTCAAAGTGAAATTTAAATCCACTTTGACATAAATTTAAAATTTATACTCGATCTTTAAACCACCACTTATGCCGTAGTTTTTATCATTATCAAGCATGCCACTTAGCTGAGAAGAGAGAACCAAATTTTCGCTAAGTTTGGTGTCTGAGTTTAAAGTAAGCTTATAGCTTAGCTTATTATTATCAAGCTTGTAATCAACATACTCATTTGAATTATTAAGCGAAACATAAGACTTATCTTCTGAGTTATATACACTTTGTTTTACTAAAAATTGCACGCCAAATACGTTTTTATCGCTGTTTAAAGCATATTCTACTCCTGCTGCCACAGCCACATTAAAGTCATTGATGCTCTTTTGATCATATCGGTCATTTTTAAATCCATCAATGCCGTTAGCGCCAAGCTCTAATGCGAGTAGAGGCTTTATGCTTTGCTCATACTCGCCACTTTTAGAGAGTGAAATTTTATATTTATAGTAGTTGCTTGAGAGGATGCCTCTGCCTTTTGCACTAGCTTTTTGCGCCTCATCTAGGCTGCGTTTTGAGTTTATAAAGGCAAAATTTAAGTTACTTTGTATCTCGTGAGCTCCTCTTTCAAAAAGCCCATACGCACCAAAACTATAAATTTTAGCATCATCTTTTAATACATTTGAGCTAAATTTAGCTTTGCTTACCCCAGCGCTTACACCTAAGATAAACTCGTCATAACCTCTGTCATAGCCGATATTTGTGCCATAAAATTTAAGATCCCCGTCGCTTTTTTTATCTTTAAAATAAGCACCATTTACATTTGCCCAAAAGTTGTTTCTCTCCCTGCTAGCTTCTGCTGCTTCGTAAGCCATCTTCGCGCTTGGCATGATGTCACTTTCAAGTCCAGCTAGCTTAAACTGCGAGATATCAGCCTTTGCCCTTAGCTGCGTGACCTGAAATAACCTAGAGTTCATCAGCTCGTTGCTGTTTTGCAAGGCTTTTATGCTCATTTTGAGCGAAGAAGTAGAAATTTCTCTCATATCTTTGTCGGCTTTTTGCGCTAGTTTTCTTAGCGCCTCATCGTCACCGCTTGAGATTGCTTGCACAAATTCAGGCGTGCCTTTTAGCATGCTTAGGATTTTATTTTCTCTTTGGCTAAATTTAGAAACCCTCTCTTGAACCACATTGGACGAAACGGCTGGATTTTCTCCCTTTTTGTCGCTTAGCTTCATCACGATCTTGCCGTCACTTATGGTGTAGGTCATAAACAAATCCCCAAGTTTTTGCTCGTTGTTAAAGATAGCGCCCTCATTTATGATGCTTTGTGCGCTTACTAAAGTATATGTTTTATCAAGCACCATACCGCCTTTAAGCGCCGCAGTAAAATCAACATCAAATTTCATCCCAGCGCCAAGGATTAAGACCTTTTTAAAGTCAAGTACTGGCTCATTTTCACTGCCAAAGCTCTTTATCTTTAGGCTCTTTTTTATGAAGCTATCAGGCTCAAAGCCAAGCTTTTGCGCGCCACTAACCTCTAAATTTTCTACCTCAAATTTACCATCGCCTAAGAGCACATCTTTAGCCAAAGGCGTATCTTTGCCATTTATAACTAGCTCTTTTAGCTTAGTTGCACCGCCTCCTGCTTTTAGCAGACTATCGCTATCCATAACGATTTTATTGTCAAATTTAACGTCTTTAACAAGTAAATTTTTACTCTCAATATCCTGGCGATACTTTAAACCGTCATCATAGGTATTTGAGCCATCAAATTTATCTATATAGTGAGTTAGCTCCCACTTAAATTTATGACCGAGTTTTTAGCTGTGATGTCACCATTTAGCTTAGCATCTTTACCTATGGTAAGCTCTGATGATTTAAGCTTTATGCCATCTTTTGCACTAAATTTTCTCTCGTCCCAATCAGGCTGAGAGAGAGTAGATGGGCGAGCTAGATCCATATAGTCTGGCTCGATTAAACCAGCTGCGGCTATCTTGCTCTTTGCTAGGGGAGTTAAAACGCTAGCATCGCCAATGGCGTGCGTTTTTGGATGACCTTGGAGCGTAACCTTGGCATTTTCTAGGCTCAAAGCACCATCAATGTCAAATCCTCCGTCAAAAACAAGCTCCTTGCCCTGCCCGCTATGTCTTAGCTCTATATTTTTATCGATACTTGCGTGAAATATCGTATCTTTGCCACTTTCGCCGTTTATAGTAAGCGTCGCCCTTTGTGAGTTTGCATTTGTTATCTTCGCATCGCTTGAGTTGGCTGATATATTGTCAAAAGTCTGATCAAAGCCATTTAGATCAAGTGCTCCGCCGCCATTGCCAAAGAAAATTTTATCATTTAAATTTTCATTCACGCCAAGCCTTAAGAGCCCTCTGCCACTTGTTAGATAAATTTTATCAAAGGCGTTTAAAGCTCTTAGCTCAACCACGCCCTCGCCTAGCCTTAGTGGTTTGTTGCCACTTGAGCTTACTATCAAGCTGCCTTTGCCTAGCTTATGCACGCTTGTGTCTGAAGTGACGTTTAAATTTAAACTAGCGCCCCGAGCTATGTCAAAACCTGCAAATTTCGCTATCTTGCTACCATTTGTGCTATTTAGAGTAAAGTCGCCACTATTTACGACGATACCGCCATGTCCTAAGTCTAGGTTAGTGCTTAGCGTGATATTTGAGCCATTTGCACTGCTAAATATATTATCTTTGTTTTGCACTAGCGCGCTACCTAGGACATTTACGCCACTTACTAAATTTTCATACCCTTTTTTATAGTCGTTAAAATCTCTTGCAGTAACGATAGAAGCGTAGTTTTGAGTGCCATTGGCCACCGAAGTTACGCCAACCAACACCCATTTATTATTCAAAGTATCATAAGCAAAAAATCCTGAGCCACTATCGCCTATATAAAGTTTATTTCTAAAGTTGTCATTAGTAAATGGAAGCACGTAAATTCCATTTACTTCATTGCCATCTCCAAGTAGTGGAATTTTCTTTTTATATGCAACCGAGTTAATTATATTTATATTATTTAAACTTGCACCCAACATTTGATTATTAGTGTCATCTTTATCTACTATAGTATCGTATCCACCAGTTGGATTTCCTGTGATAGGGTCGATCCTTGGTTTTTCTAAGCTAAGTAGTCCAATGCCAGCTTGATAAGCAAAAATATCATTACCATTTGCGCCACCGCTATTTTTTATCGATTTAAAATAATTTTCTATTTTTCTAACTTCAATCTCTGCTATATCTTGATCATTATAAGAAGCAGGCGAAATTTCAAGATCTGGTATATCTATAGGATCAACACTGCCTTCTACTATAAATTTAGTAGTTCTTAGATATGTCGTTTCAGTGTTATAGACTTTTGATGTTGAAGTAGATGAATATCTAGTCAGATACTCATATTTTGTATTGCCAAAAACGCCTCTTTTTTCATTGTAATCAACCGCATTAGTCCCCTTTTCAACATGCGTAGCCGTCACTACAAAACTTCGCCCAAGCGCAGTAAAGTTGCCTTTATTGTTTCTTGCGTTGTTGTTTGGGATCTTATTAAACGTAAATTTAGTGCCGTTTCTTTGCGTAAATTCCAGTGGAGCGTCTGTGGCTTTAAAGATGCCTTTATTTTGCGCAAGATCAAGGTAATCTCTATAAAAATTTGTCCCTATATCCATGACCTGAGCGTCTAAGCAGCTAAATAAAATGCTAGATAAAACAAGAGAAATGCTAAGATTATTTTTCAAGATAAACCTCCATTTTTAAGATAAATTCCATTTAAATCGCAAAAGGCATTATATACCTTTTTAAACCTTTTGACGACTAAAATCTTAATTATTCTTTAAACGATAAATTTACTTTAGCAAATTTATCCCTGTGCTTTTTAAATTTATCTCGATTTTTAAGCTAGCATTTGGCTATAATCACTCAAATTTAGATTGCGGTCGCAATTTACATTTGCATAAATTTATCTTCAACTACCATTTTTGCAAATTTCAAAAGTCAAATTTCACAAGTTTCGCGTGCCGAAAATATCAAATTTACATTTCTTAAATCCCAAAAGGAGATTTCGTGGAATTAAAACAAACTGGTATATCACGCCGTGGCTTTTTAAAAGGTGCTTTAGCCACAGCGGCTGCTGCCACGCCACAAACGATGCTGGCTGGCTTTACGCCATTTAAGTCTGACTCGCTTCAAGTTTGGTCGTGTGGAGGCCTATCTGAAGCTTTTAACGAGCTAAATGCCATTTACGAGTCAAGAACAGGGCACAACATCCAATACACCGGCGCTTTTGCTGGCGCTCTTGGCAAGTCGCTTTTAGCACTTCAAAGCACGACCGAGCTCTTTGGAGCAAGGGTTTTAGAGCTTTCTAAAAAACTTCGCAAAGCTGGTCTTAGCCTCCATTTTAGGCCTCTATGCTTTACTGACTACGTCCTAGTCGTGCCAAAAGGCAATCCAGCAGGCATTCGCGACTTAAAGGACCTTGCAGAGCCAGGAGTTAGAGTGATGCTGCCTCTTAGATCATCGCCCCCTGGCAGTGGCCCAGTCAAAGGGATCTTAAAAAACTCAAACCTAACTGATGCGGTGATGAAAAACATGGTCGCAAATGGATCATGCGTCATAAATATGATGTGCGAGCTAGTTGATGGCAAGGGCGATGCTTCGATCATCGAAAAACGCCTAACAACGCACGATAGGTTTAAGGACAAGATCGAGTATATGCCCATCGACGAAAAGCTCATCCCGCCTGGACCGCTCACTTTTACGCTAAATATAATGAAATATGTAAAAGATGAAAGGCTAGCAAATGACTTTGCAGACTTTGTTTGCGGCACTGAGGGGCAAGAAATTTTTGAAAAACACGGCTTTACCTCCATTTATTCAGCGCGTGGGCTAGAGCTTATAGAAAGGTTTGGTGTAAAAGATGTGTAGTAGCTGTAATAGCGCATACTCTAATAGCAGTGCATGCGGCAACGTAAATTTAAAAAAGAAAAGCAAAAACTCCCCCACAACAAAGATAAGACGCCTAGTGCAGCTCATCTTTATAGCAGGCATCGGTCAGTGGGCGTATTACGGCATTTTTAGATGCCCTTTTGTGGTGCCTTTTGTAAATTGCCAAAACTGCCCTATCATCACCTGTTGGGGGCGGATCACATCGCTTTTTTTTGGATTTTGGCTATTTATCCCAGCGCTTGTCATCCTCTTTGGCAGAGCATTTTGTGGCTGGGTCTGTCCAGCTGGCTTTGTCAATCAAATGCTTGGTAAATTTGCCTTTTTCAAGCTAAAAATCCGCAGCAAAAAGCTGATAATCGCTCAAATAGGCATGCTAATTGCCATAGCAATCAGTCTTTGGGTATATTTCGTCTGGGGCAATCCTCGCATGATGATACCTATAAGAACGAGCGACGAGTACCTAACTGCCGTTACTTTGTCACTTCGCTTTGGCGAATGGGAGTAGGTCACTCGCACAGCAGTCATCATCTCAGTCATGCTAGCCTCGCTAATCATAGCTAACCTTTGGTGCCGTTTCGTCTGTCCATCAGGTGGCGTGCTTGAAATTTTGCGTAAATTTTCGATCTTTCGTGTCTATAAAACAAGTGCCTGTGACGACTGCGACGCATGCTTGCGCAAGTGCGAAATGGGGACAAGACCTGATGAGATAAACTGCACAAATTGCGGAAACTGCCTCAATGTCTGCCATGCAAATGCCATTAAATTTGGAAGGAAAAAGAGCTAATGATCTTTCGCACCAAAGCTGATCTAGATAACCACCCATGCTTTAACAAAAAGGCCTCCGCTAGCTACGGACGCGTGCATCTACCAGTAGCACCTCACTGCAACATTCAGTGCAACTTCTGCAACCGCATATATGACTGCGCTAATGAAAACCGCCCTGGCGTAACAGCAAAGGTGCAAACACCAGATGAATCGGTAAAATTTTTAGAAAAGCTCTTTAAATTTAGACAAGACATATCTGTCATCGGCATCGCTGGACCTGGCGATCCGATGTGCGACGCTGACAAGACACTAGCGATCTTTGAAAAGTGCAAGTCCCACTTCCCAAATGCCCTGCTCTGCCTCTCGACTAATGGCTTAGCGCTGGCTGAGCATGTAGATGAGATCGTGCGCCTTGGCGTGAGCAACGTGACAGTGACTGTTAATGCCGTGACGCCAGATGTTGGCTCGAAGATCTATTCGTGGGTGAGGTATGAAAATAAAAACTACTACGGCGAGGAGGCTGCTAGGATACTGCTAGCGCGCCAGGACGAGGGCATCCGCAAGCTAAAAGAGACTGGCATGCTAGTAAAGATAAACACCGTAGTCATCCATGGGGTCAATATAGACCACGTCCAAAGCATCTTAGCAAAGGCAAAGCAGTGAAGAGCTGACACAATAAACTGCATGGCGATGATACCGGTGCATGACACCCCTTTTTGAAAATTTAAAGTCCCCTTCAACCGATGAGATCCACCGCATAAGAAGATCAATAGCTAGCGATATAGACCAGATGACGCATTGCAGTAGGTGCCGCGCTGATGCATGCGGAAAGCTTGGCGAAAGATAACGATAAAAGGCACTAAATTTAGTGTCTTTTTGGTTTTTGGTTTGTAGCTTGTGTGGTTCGTGGCTTACGGCAAGCGTGCCTTGCAGCTCATGGCTCTTGGCTAAATTTTGTAAAGCTTGCTAGATATCAAAGTTATAAAAGGCATAGAAAAGTGTGGTTAAATCATAGTCAGAGTGGGCTTTGTTCAAAATCAAAGTGGCAAAATTTTCTTTACATTATTTTACAAACTCTTTTAAAAGCCATTTAAATGGGCATTAAATTACACATCTTAATGCTTTAGCTTAATCTATCTTGTATCTTTGATAGTCTTATACTTATGAATAGATGCCGTTTTGTGTGAAATTTAAATTCGCTCTTATATTTGTTTTACTCTTGCATAAATCTTGTCTTAGCAAACTGCCTAAATTTATACTTTCTTTAAATTTACCAGATCAAATTCTGCCCAAAATTCGCTTCCAGCTCCTGCTTCGCTTTTTACGCCAAGCTTTGCGCCATGAATTTTAGCTATATTTGCAGCGATAGCAAGACCAAGACCACTGCCTTTGTTTAGGCTCTTATTTCTTGAGCTTTCAACTTGATAAAATTTATTCCAGATTAGCTCGATATCTTTTTTAGAGATGCCTAAGCCATCGTCTTTTACAGACAAAAGTGCGTGCGTTTTTGTGAGAGTTAAATTTAGCTCGATCTTAGCTTCTGCAAATTTTAGTGCGTTGCTTAAAAAGTTATCCACCAGCCTTGATATCATCAGCTCATTGCCTAAAATTTGGGCATCTGGCGCTACAACGCAGCTAAATTTTAGCCCCCTAGCGCTTGCTAGCTTCTCATAGTCACTGGCTAAATTTTGCAAGATAGAGCTTAAATTTATATCTTTTAGCTCCAAATTTCTGCCAGCTTCCAGCCTTGAGAGCTCTAAAATTTGATCTATCAGCGAGGTTATCTTTCTTGACTGCCTAGAGATGACCTCCAGCGACTCTTTGGCCTCCCCTAAATTTTGTGAGTAATTTTTAGCATAGTCGCTCTCAGCCATGATGACAGATAGTGGCGTTCGCAGCTCGTGCGAGACGTCTGAGGTGAGCTGTTTCTCGCTTTGATAGACCTTTTCTAGGGAGTCGAGCATTTGGTTAAAAACGCTCGCAAGTGCGTGCAGCTCGTCTTTGCCAGCAGGCAGGTCTATGCGCTTTGAAAAGTCACGGCTACTGCCTATCTCAAGCGCAGTTTTTGACATCGTGGCGACTGGCTTCATCGCATTTTTTATCGTTTTGTAGCCGCCGTAAAGCACAAAAATAAACAAAACCGGCACAAAAACGCCAAGAGCCAGTAAAAATAGCCCCTCTTTTTTGAAAAATTTCTCCGCATTTATCACGCCTCTGACCCAGATCCCTTTGCCTTTAGCTGCGATATCGTAGTAGTAAAAGCGGTTTTCACCGTTTTCAAAAAGGCGCACTGCACCACTGTTCATTTTAAGTGAAATTTGAAAGTGTTTTGGCGCTAGACCACCGATCACATCGCCTTTTGCGTTATATTTTATAAAAAATATCCCATCATCGTATGGCTCAAACTCATCCATATCATTGGCGATTTTGGTGACTGATTTGGCTAGCTTTTTTTGGCTCACATCCTCAAAAACCTCATCCGCCACGACCGCCGAGATAGCAATGAGAGCCGCCACGATAACAATGATAAAAAACGAGTACCAAAGCGTTACGCGCGCCGTTATCGGGATGTTTGCGAGAGCTTGCTTAATCCTTAACAACATAGCCAAGCCCTCTTTTAGTCTGGATTACATCACACTCGCCAAGCTTTTTTCTTATGTTTTTTATAAGCACGTCGATGACGTTTGAGCCGCCCGTGTAGTCAAAGTCCCAGACGTGCTCTTTGATCTGATCGCGGGTTAAAATTCTGCCCTTGTTCAGCATCAAAAACTCTAAAATTTCATACTCTTTGCCAGTTAGCTCGACCTGCTCGCCACTAAATTCGACTGACTTTTTAGAAAGGTCGATCTTTAGCTCGCCTGCGTAAATTTCACTAGCCACGTTGCCGCTGTTTCGGCGAATGAGCGTGCGCACCCTAGCTAGCAGCTCCTTAAAGTCAAATGGCTTGACCAAGTAGTCATCCGCACCCGCGTCAAGCCCCTTTACAACGTCATCCACATCGTCTTTGGCTGTTAGTATCAGCACAGGGGTCGCTAGCTTTGCGGCGCGCGATCTTTGCAAAAATGTGAGTCCGTCCATCACTGGCATCATAAGATCAAGCACGATGAGATCGTAGTGCGCCACGGCAGTAAAATCCATCGCCTCTTCGCCGTTAAACGCGCTATCGACGCTATATCCGTTTTTCTTTAGGTGTCTTGTGATGACGCTATTTAGGTCTATTTCGTCCTCGACGACTAAAATTTTCATCTTTGCCTTACCTGCCTCACTTGGTTTTGCCAGCTATTTTATCAAATTTGGCTTTTTATTTTTAGATTTAAAATTTCACCATTTGCTGCGCCTATCTTAAAATCATATAAAAAACCGTTAAATTTAGCCCTTGCATCATAAAAATACTCCGCTCCAAGCGTGCCAAAGCTTTGTTTTTTCGCTAGATAGATCGGCTCAAATTCCACCTCTTCTGGCTTTGTTTTTAAGCGCTCTATGACGATCTCTTTGACTTTTTCTGGCAAGATGTGATCTAGCCCTTCAAATTTAGCCTGCTCTTCATTTATCTTTGATAGCTCCGCCCTTTGCATTTCGTCTTTTAGGCGGTTTGAAGCGTTTGATAGCCACACTCCAGCCTTGCCAGCGCAGATGAGCGCGCAAGAGATGCCTTGAACAGAAATTTCAAGCGCATTTTTAAAGAAATTTTGAGCTTTGCATTTTGGAGCTGCTTGGCTTGAATTTTTATTTAAATTTTCAGGGCTTTGCTCGCTCTTTCTTAAATCTTCGTAACTATTTTCATAAATGCTAGGCTTGGTATTTTCACTTAAATTTTCTCTCGCGCCTTGGCTAAAATTTTCGTTCAAATTTTTCTCTAAACCCTGCTCACAAACGTTATCGTTTAAATTTTGCTCTAAATTTTCACTCATCTTTTTCACCTTTATAAAATTTAACACCCAAAAAGGGTGCTAGATCACTTTGTGTAAGTATCGATTATTTCGCCAGTTTGAGCGTTTATAATCACTTTTTTCTCGCTCCTGTCGCGCTTAAGCTCTACTTTGTATATACAAGCACCATTTTTATTATCAAGCTCTGCCTCATCAAGGCTCCAGCCAGCCTCGAGTGCTTGAGCTTTAGCCACAGCCTCGTCGATGCTAAGAGCAAATTTTGAAAAATCTACCGCTTCGATCGGCAAGATATGTTTTTTATTTTTATTCTCTACTTTAACGATCCGACCGCTGTTAGCATCGATCTTGATCTCTTGTTTGACACCATCTTTAAATGACTCTATCTTGTAAAAAGTCACGCCCTTTTTGACATTCATCTCGATATCTTTGACGCTTGAGCCTGGGAAGTTTTTCTCAGCTATGTTTAAAGCCTCTTTTGATGTGATGGCTGCTTGCAAGCCTGTCGCTCCTAAAACTACTGCTAAAACCGCTGCGCCTAATACCTTTTTCATTTTTAATCCTTTTATTTTTGATTTCCAACTTTCGTTTGGATGAGCGCATTATAAAAGCCTAAAATGAAGCTAGGATGAATGAAGAAATTATTTTAACTTCGCCAAAAGTCGAACATATAATCATGTTTTGACCGCAAACAAAACAATAAAACTAAGTGGGAAATAAATGGAAAAATTACAAAAAACAAGAAAGCTTAAAGTTCTTAAAACATCGCTAAAATAGGGATTCTAAAAGGATTTTTGAAGATAAATGGCTCCGGATGCTGGGTTCGAACCAGCGACCAAGTGATTAACAGTCACCTACTCTACCGCTGAGCTAATCCGGAACACTTAAAAGAAGTCGTATTATAGTTAGCAATCATTTAAAAATAGCTTAAATAACTAAAGAATAGAGAATTTATATTAAAAATCAGCTAGGGGCAAAGCGCCCCTAGTTTTAGTAAAGACCAAAAGTTCCGTCTGTTCTTTTGTAGATGACGCGCATTTTGGCATCGACGTCGTTAAATACATAAAATTGTTTATCACTTGATTTTAGTTTATCAAGTGCTTCTTCTACCTCTAGAGGTTTGTAAATTTCAAGCTCCATAGGCACGATCTCCTCGACACCTTCGATCTTTTCTTCGCCTATTCTCGAGCGAAATTCTTTATCATCAGCCTTGCCTTTTACTGTAAATTTCTTATCGTGCTCTCTTCTTAAAACTTTTGAAGCCTTTTCGATAGCAAGATCGATCGCTGCATAGAGATCTTTATCTTTTTGGCGGACGACTATCGTGTCTTTATGTGCCATATTTAGAGAAAATTCTGCATTAAAGCCCTTTTTACCTTGCTTTTCATCCGCTCCTACTACGCATCTTGCTGAGATGATGTCAAGGTTATACTTGCCAAGGGTGTCAAAAGCGTCTTGGATGTAGTTTTTGATGGGCTCTGTTAGCTCAAATTGTTTTCCTACAATGCTTATGTTCATCGCAATCTCCTTTATAGAAAGTAAGATGATTATAACACGACGAAACTAAAAGCAAATTAAAGTAAAAACTTTATAAAATTTTAAAGTTTCTGAAGAGTTCGTTTGTGAAAATTTATAGGATTTGAGGCTTTCCCTGGTTTTGAGCTGACAAAGACATCAAGCATTATCGTGCCTTGATTTACTCCAGTAGCAGCCACTGCGTCACCGGAGCAAATGCCCATATCGCCAAAGTATTTTACATATACTTTAAAAGTAAAGAGATCGCCAAATTCACCACTTATTGGATTATCTTCACTTGCATTTTCGCTTTGGTTCCCTAGGCAAGTGGTGCTAAAATCATTGCTTATGATAGCCAGCATGGCGTATTCTGTCGCTGCGCGGGCTACCAGCTCACTTTGCTCTCTTAGATAAATTTCGCTATTTTGCTTAACTGAAGTGCTAGCGATCGAAAGAGCTAGCATACAAATAGAGCTTGCGATCACCACAAAAAATATCGCTGCAATGAGTGTAAAACCTCGCCTCATCAATAAACCGCCTTTGACTTGCAGATGGTTATCTCTGAGTTTTTTGCCCTCATGCAAAGTTTTAGCACGATGACGCCATTTTTTTCAGTAAAGACAAACCTCGTAACGTTTTTAGCAAGGGTTGCTTTTTCGCCGTTTGGTTTATATTTTTCTCCCATCCATGGACGATAGTCGTAGTATAAATTTAGATCAAAGACGCCGTTTGCTGTATCTTTTGGATCAGCGCTTTGCTCTGGCACTATGGCATTTGCTGTGTAGGCTAGATGATACTGCTCTGAAATTTGCTTGTTAGCAAATCCTGAAATTTCTAGCGTGTCGCCGTCTATGCTTTTTACACCAACTTTTGCTATGTCTAAATTTGAAACACCTTTATACCCAAAAGAGTTTTGCACATCATAATAAACATCAGAAAATATCGCTGCAACGCCACCATCTTTATTTTTAAAATCAACACAAGTGGCATTTGTATCTTCCCTGCAAGTTAGATCTTTTATGGTCTCGACAACTCCAGTAGTAAAATTACTTCCAGGACTTATAAGACCAGTTGCTGGTGAGCTATTAGCAAGATCTGCGTAGCCACTATATCTGCCTGCTTTATTATCAGAAGGCACGTCATTAAAAATTTCATACGCATAGGGGATAAATTCTAAAATTTCATACTCGGCATTTAAATTTACCCCGCTATCATTTAGTGCCAAAAAAGCTCCATCAGTTTTTCTAGCGATCACGCTTGGCTTTATGCGGTGCTCTAGCCTCTTTGAAATTTGCTCCAGTGCGATCTCCGTTTGCGTCTCGAGCTCATTTACTGTCCTTGTTTGAAAGTAGTTTGAGTAGATGTTCATTATGGCATTAAAGCTCATCATAGCGATGATACCAAGTACGACGATGACGACTACAAGCTCAAGAAGAGTAAAGGCTCTTTTCATTTCCACGCTTTCGTATTTAGCGAGCCGCCCTCGCCTAGGTTAAAAGCGTAGGCTCTTAGCACTGATGTCGTCTCTTGTTTTGTGTCATTTTTGTATGAAGTTGCAGTTACACTTATCTCTTTTACATCACTGTTGTCTAGCCCTAAATTTGGCTTAAACCAGCCCTTACCCTCGCTAACACTTACCTCATAGTCTGAACCAACTATGTAGTCTCTGTTTTGATTTGTTGTGTTTAAATTTTTATTTCTTGTTTTGTAATAATCCACAGACCTCACTGCCGTATCAGGTACTAGATCTGATGAGTTTGTATAGGCAAAAACTCTATGCCCGTCGCCTGTTATTTTATTTATCTTATAAAATTCGTTTCTTTGATCACCTGGCTTTAAGATGATAGGAAAAAAGTAAGCCGTCTCAGCGCTACTGCCGCCGATGTTTGTTGAGACCTTGATGACCTTGTCGCTAAAAGGAGCTTTTAAGATAAGCCCCATGTAGGTCTTAGCATTCATCAAGCTCTCTTGCGTAACCGCCTTTTGATTTAGCTCAGATGTGGTCTTTAGTACAAGCGGTATCGACGTGCTGATGATCGCCACAACGACTATCGAGAGGATAAGCTCTATAAGAGAAAAGCCTCTTTTTACCAAGAAATTCTCCTATTTGTCTTATCGCTTAGATCGTTAAAGTTGTTTTCGCCGCCTATGACATTTCCTACGTCACCTTTACTAGAGCCATTTTTTAGGGTCTTGCCAGCCCAGTCGCCATTTGGCACGAGAAATCTCACTGTGAAATCATTTGTCGCCGCATCTTTATCAAATTCATTATATATGAGCCAGTTTTTCGTATGCATCTTGGCTATATCTGTAACTGCTCGGTCATTTTTCACATAAATGTAGCTGATGCCGTCACTAAGTGCCGTCTCTTTGGCTGCATCTCGCGTAGTGTGATTTGAAAAGGTGTAACTATCGACATTGCCATAACTAGCATCGTGAAGAGGATTTACATACCATGAGTGCGTACCTGCAAACTCCTCCCAGCGAGCGCCTGATCCAGGTTTTTGCAACATAAATTTACTCTCGTCGCAACCATTGCAATACACTCCGTAGTAAATTTTTGCCTTAAAGCCAGTGTTTGGCCCCTCATAGTAAGGTGCGTATGTCCTAGCGTAGTAAAATTTTGCCGATGTTTTTGTGGTTGGCTTTTTGTAGTTGTCTCCCTTTGTTTTATTTCTACTACTTTGATCCTCAGCTAAGCTTTCAAAAGTGAATATATCACTTGTCACCTCAAAAGGATTTTTGGCTACATTTTTTTCGCGCGTGAAGTTAAATTTTAGACTTACATCAGCATAGCCGTCACTTCCAAATGCCTCTTTCTTAACACTATAAGCTCCATCATGTGGAGATAAATTTACCTTTTTTACAAGTGCGGCAGGATTGCTATCATCAAAAAATATTATTTCACTATTTAGCTTGTCTACCCCAGCAGCATCACTACTTAACTTTGAGCCACTATTATCAGTATATTCAGCTATGATCTCTCCTGCTTTTATTTTAAATGTTGTATTGTTTGCATAGCAACCATTTTGATAAAGAAGTGCTGGATTGTCGTTAAAAAGCCTTGCTCTTACTTTAAAACTTAAAGTTGGAGATGGGGCTTCTTTTTCGTTTGCAATATAACTAACACCACCCCCTAATATCTTAAAGTCGCTTACCTCGAGATCCTTTGGCGCAAAATTAAATTTATGCTGATTAAAATTTATATCACAACCAAATTTGCCGTCCCCGTCCTCTTCATTATAACTCTTGCCAAGTGCGCAGTCACTATCTTGCTGTGTTGCTTTTTGATCTACCTTTGTATAGCTAGCATCTCTTACGTAAAAGTACGCTTCACCTATATCAGAAAAAGAAAATCCACTATCATCATCGCTTGTAGATCCAAGCTTACTTATAATCCCTATGGCTTTATCAGGATCATTAAAACTTACTTGAAGCTGATCGCTACTTCCATCACTTATAGCTGTTGGCAAGACGCAATCACTTGTGCCTTTTTTTACTGAAGCAAGTAGTACTTTGTCAGTTGTGCTATCAGCTTTTAAGGTGTTTGTATAGCCGTTTGCCAAACCACCATTTGCGTCATAAGCTCCAAGAGTGATCTCACTGTAGCTTTTGCCACCTATTAAAGTTTTGTCCGTATAGGCTGAATTTGTAATCGCATCATAAAGACCAAATGTCGCTGGCCTTACTGCAAAACTATCAAAAGCAGCACATTTTTCATCGGTTAAATTTGTGATTTTATTTTGATAACTAAGCTTTACATGTAAGTCAGGATATGGTCTTGGCACTGTCACTCTTCTTGTGATAGTGTGGGTTGAAGTAGTAAAGTGCAAAGTCTCAGCTGGTATGACTGATTTATCAGAACTACAATCAGTCACTAGCTTTAATGTCACATCAGTATTTGAGTCAGGCGCCTTTAGAGTACCATCAGTCTTTTTGTAGTTTGAGATAGTGATATCAAAAGGCTTATTTGCTATCTTTGTATAAAGCTTGTTTTTAAAATTCCCACTTGGATCATTTGCTTGACTTCTTGGATAAAAGTCATTTTCCTCTTCATTAACGATCTTTAAGTCGTAATTCGTTGGCACGCACTCTTTAATCCTGCCATTATATTTTAACCCTATAGCAGCATTTTCAAATTCAGCCTCATATTTTGTCTTTTTATATTCTGAATTTAGTACCCCAACAAATTTTAATCTTGCAAAGTTTCCTGAATTATGTATAAGTGTTCCACCAGTTCCTGCACTTGCACCTTGGCCTATTACGTATTTTAAAACTGTACTATTAGCTCCATTGGTTACACTTACTCTGCCGTCAGTATCATTAAATGTTTGACAATCAGTTCTTGTTATACTATCAGCATCCACTAGCAAACAGCTTGAGTCTTTTTTGTAATCAATAAATTTATGGTCAAAATTTATCTTTAAATAAGCTTTTTTTGCGTCTTCATTACCCTTATTTTGTACAGTTACTATGGTTTTTAACTTATCTCCAGTTTTTGCTGTTTTTGCCTTACCTTCATTCTCTTTGGCACTGGCTCCTTTTATGGCAACATTCACCCAATCATTTTTAACCTTGTCCCATACTTGTAGTATTTCACTATAACAAACCTCAGGATCATATAGTGCAGTAGAAAAAGCAACCATACCGATATTTAATCTATCGCCTTGAGTATTTCCAGATATATTTGAAGCGGTTGCTTCAAACTGCATATCAACTCTGCTTTGTTTATTTGACATAAAATTTGATATATCAAAGAGATCTAGATCCATTTGGCTATTAAATTTTTTATCAACATTAGCCAGATAGCCAAACCTTGTGATAGAAGAGTTAAATTGATTATGTCTTGGGTTACCTACCGAGTTTGGATCAGATGGATTAGCCCCAGAAGTGAGGCTTTGAAAAGTTCCATCATTCTTCTTTATCATCACATCTTCGCCTGTTATCTCCTTACGTCCACCAAAGCCCATAAAAGCAAGACTTGAATTTACAGTGCCTGCAGTCGGAGTATAAAAGTCATCAAATGTTAAATTTAGTTTTGTATTTTGTGTAGTTTGAGTTGATGTTGTCTTTTTTCTTTTAACAAGGGGTGAGATATCTGACATGCCGCTATAGATGTTTACAGCTTTTGGTTTGATCTTGCCTTCATCCTCTTCACCAAAGTCATAAACTATAACCAAACTCCAGCCGCCATACTGTGAGACAACGTAGCTAATGCTCCAGTCACCATCAGCGTACAAAGCTGTACCATGAGCCACCTTTGCATCTTGCTCTTGTGCATCTATCGTGACTTTATAGCTTCTTGGAGTAGTCTTTTTGATAGTTGCTGCTATACCACCAACTGCAAATGTCCTACCCGCATCACTCTTACCAAGACTAGCCTTAACTAGATCAGTCACATCAGCGCTTGCCTGATAAGTAAAGTACATACCACTTCTTATACCAACGGTTGATTTTGCAGCATTGCCCTTATCATCAGGGTGAAGTGGTATAGTATATTTAGCATCACAACCGCCAGTATCATCAGGGTTGTTTGGATCTTTGCAGTATTTATAATATGTATCGCGTGTTACGGCATTTGGATTATAAGGCGTAAAAGAGCTATCCCATTTTACATCTTCTTCTTTAGCCTTTACAAGATGCACTAAGCCATCAGGGGTTTTAAATTTAACACTAGTATAGCCAAAGATATTTTCATACATAGCATTTAGCAGTCCTTTATCTTTTTGCCACTCATCATAAACTGCTCCACCCCAGTAAAGTCTGGCGTATTTAATCTTTGTCTTATCTATATTTTTTCGTTCATATTCACTTTTATCTTCAAATTTAAAAGTTGCGCGAGATGAATTTGGAAATTTACTAGTGCCAAGACCTGGCTCTTCGTTAACATATCTTTTTTCTATTATTTGAGAAGTGTTTGCATTAGGATCATCTGTTGTGCCACTTAGCGATGGTTCAAACTTAAAGCCATTTACTCTTGGCACGATGGCGCTAGCACCGATAACATCCATGTCGCCGATAACCCTTATAAATTTATCTCTTTTTTTCATTTGGTTGCTATCGTTTAAATTTTTATAGTAACTCACATCCCTATATCCACTTAGGATTAATACTCTACCATTTACTACATTTGGAGTTTCTGGATAAACAGCTCCAGTATCCTGACTAGCGCCTACACAGTGTCTAATGTTGTCATAGTCGATCCTGCAAACAATGCCTGCACCACAAGCTGCTTGTTCAGCAGTAGTACAAGCTCTAACGGTGCTTGGCAATTCTAGATCATCAGGATCAACATCACCAAAAACATAGATAAAAGAAAATAGGAATAAAAAAAGAATTTTCAAATTACAATCTCCTTAATGTAATTAGAGCTAAGAGCTCTAAACGTCCTTGTTTGTTATTTTTGTATGAAATTTTCTATCATTTCAGCTTGTCCGTATTGTGGATATTTTGTAACGTCAAGCACTACTTGAGATAAGGTCATATTGTCCATATTGCAAACAATAGGAGCCACGAAATTCACGGTTGATTTCTCAAGAGGGAGGGCAACTACGATGATGTTGTAAATTCTAAGTTGCGAACTCTCTTTGATATCCATAAGCTCTTCATAGTAGCTTGGGATGTCAAATTCATAACTTCTTAACGCAAAAGGATTTATCATTGTAAAAGATGTTTCGTCATCTTTGCTCGCTAGCTTAACAAAAAATTTATCGAGCTCAATAAGTTCCATCGTCTTGATATGCTCGAAGCCTAAAATAGGGCTTTTAACACTAAAAATCATACTAACTCCTGTTTTGTAAAATTGCCTTATTTTAGCATAGTTTTAAAAAATTTATACAAAAATAATGCCAAAAAATGTAAAATAAGCGAATTTAAAATTTTTAAGGAAAAGCATGAAAAAATTTTCTAAATTTCTAGCAGTCGTAGCTCTTTTAGGGCTTTTTAGTGGTTGTGCTGAAAAATACACCGAACTTTACAATCTAACTCCAGATGAGTGGTACGCTCAGGTCATCGCTGACATCAAAGATGGCGATCTGGAGTCAGCTGATAAACACTATGTTTCAATGGCTAGCGAGCACGTTGCAAGCCCACTTTTGGAGCAAATTTTACTCATCCTTGCCCAAGCTCACGCAAATGACGAAGAGTATCTCATGGCAAACCACTATCTTGATGAATACATCAAAAGATACGGCGATAATGGTCCAAAAACAGAATTTGCCCAGTACCTAAAGATAAAAGCAAATTTTGACTCATTTACCCAGCCAAACCGCAACCAAAAGCTCATGGAAGATAGCGTAACCGAGATCGAGAAATTTCTTTATATGTATCCAAATACCGAGTATAAGCCACTTATAGAGACTATGCTTATCAAATTTAAATTAGCGCTTTACTTCTTAGATATGCAAATAGCAGATCTTTACAAGAGAACTGGCCGTGACGTTTCGGCTAAAATTTACGAGCAAAAGCTAGAAGAGTCGCCGTTTAAAAACTCAGACCTTATCAAACCTGACGTGGCATGGTATAGAAAACTGTTTGAATAGGAGAAATTTTGCAAATAAACGAAAACAAAAGCTTCCCAACTGAGATCCCTATCATAGTTGAGGACGAGCTATTTTTATATCCATTTATGATAACGCCGCTTTTTTTAAGCGACGAAGAAAATTTAAAAGCGCTTGAGCTTGCCATACAAGGAGAGACGCCGATCCTTGTCGTGCCTACAAAGCCCCAGCAAGACGGCGCTAGAGACTTTGACGGCATCTATGACGCAGGCGTGATCGGCACAATAATGCGCCGTGTGCCTCTACCTGACGGACGCGTAAAAGTGCTATTTCAGGGCATCGACAAAGGTAAAATTTTAAAACAATCAGGCATAAACCCACTCCGTGGTATCGTCGATATGCTCCACGTAAAGCGCCCATCGCAGGTCAAAACTGACGCTCTCATCGTAGTTTTAAGAGAAAAAGTAAGAGAGCTTTCGCAGTTTAGCCACTTTTTCCCGCCTGATCTTTTAAAAACGATCGAAGAGAGCGCTGAGGCGGTCAGGGTTTGCGACCTAGTCTCAAGCGCGCTTCGCCTAAAAAAACAGATCGCTTATAGCTTTTTTGTCGAAGAAAATTTAGAGCAGCGCCTACTAA
This sequence comes from Campylobacter concisus, assembly GCA_018371535.1. GTDB lineage: Bacteria > Campylobacterota > Campylobacteria > Campylobacterales > Campylobacteraceae > Campylobacter_A > Campylobacter_A concisus_BO. Next base: position 2,671 of record JAHAKU010000003.1, on the reverse strand, counting down.
AGCTCATAGACTACGTCATCGAAGAGATCGAAGCAAACAAGCTTCAAAAAGAGATCAAAAATAAGGTTCACTCAAAGATCGACAAGACGAACAAAGAGTACTTTTTAAAAGAGCAGCTAAAGCAAATTCAAGCTGAGCTTGGAGCGGATACGAGCCGAGAAGAAGAGCTTGAGGAGTACCGCAAAAAGCTTGATGCGAAGAAGAAATTTATGGCAGAGGACGCCTATAAAGAGATCAAAAAACAAATAGATAAGCTCTCTCGCATGCACCCAGACTCAGCAGACGCAAATACCTTACAAAGCTACCTTGACTGGGTACTTGAAATTCCATTTGAAAATGTAGCTAAGAAAAAGTCATCTATCGCCGAAGTGAGCAAGCACCTAAATGCCGACCACTACAGCTTAGAAAAGCCAAAAGAGCGCATAGAGGAGTATTTTGCCTTGCGTGAGCTTTTGGAGCTTAGAGGTGTTGGCGAAAAGGTAAATAACGGCGCCATTTTATGCTTTGCAGGCCCTCCAGGCGTGGGCAAAACAAGCCTTGCAAACTCGATCGCAAAGGCGCTAAAGCGCGAGCTAGTCAGGATCGCTCTTGGCGGACTTGAGGACGTAAACGAGCTAAGAGGCCACCGCCGCACCTATATAGGCGCTATGCCAGGCCGCATCGTGCAAGGGCTCATAGAAGCAAAGCAGATGAACCCAGTGGTTGTTTTAGACGAGATCGACAAGGTTGGCAGAAGCTATAGAGGCGATCCGACCGCGGTTTTACTTGAGATTTTAGACCCAGAGCAAAATAATAAATTTAGAGACTACTACCTAAATTTCAACATCGATCTTAGCAAAATCATCTTCATCGCCACAGCAAACGACGTGAGCATGATACCAGCTGCACTTCGCGACAGGATGGAGTTTATCGAGCTTAGCTCATACACCCCACAAGAGAAATTTGAGATCGCTAAAAAATATCTCTTGCCTCAAGAGCTTAAAAAGCACGGCCTAAAACCAAGCGATGTGCTCATAAGTAAAGAGGCACTTGAGCTAATCATCAGCGACTACACAAGAGAGAGTGGCGTGCGAAATTTACGCCGCAGGATCGCTGACATACTAAGAAAAGTCGCCAAAAATATCCTCACCAAAAAGAATGAAGGCAAAATCAGCGTCACGGCTAAAAATTTAAAAGAGTTTTTAGAAAAAAAGGTCTATGAGATCGAGCCAGCGGATAAAAAAGATCAGATCGGCTTGGTAAATGGCCTAGCGTGGACGAGTGTCGGTGGCGACGTGCTAAGGATCGAGGCTATCAGGATCCAAGGCAAAGGCAACATGCAGATCACCGGTCAGCTAGGCGACGTGATGAAAGAGAGCGCCCAGATCGCATTTAGCGTCGTAAAAGTGCTGATAGATAACAAAAAGCTAAAAGTGCCAATGGCTATCGTGCCAAAGCTAGATGACGACAAGCACAAGCTCGAAGCCAGCGACGTTTATAGACGCTACGACCTTCACTTGCACGTGCCAGAAGGTGCAGTGCCAAAAGATGGTCCAAGCGCTGGTATCACGATGGCGACAGCGATCGCATCAATACTAACTGACACAAAGGTCAAGCACGATATCGCAATGACTGGCGAGATCACGCTAACTGGCAGAGTTTTACCTATCGGTGGGCTAAAAGAGAAGCTCATCGCCGCTCACAAAGCTGGCATCAAAACAGCTCTAATACCTCGTAAAAACTATGACCGCGACCTTGTCGATATCCCAGCCGAAGTAAAAGCTGATATGAAGATCATCGCAGTTGATACGATCGATGATGTGCTAAAAAACGCTCTTGTAGCTAAAAAATAATCTTTCTCTAGCCCCATTTTCTCTCACTTGGGGCTAAAAAATTTATAAATTTTTACGATCCTAAAATCTACACAAAAAGCCATATAATGCATAGAAATAATTAATAAATTCAACAATATAACGCGGAAATTTCTAGTAAATTTTATTCATAAGCCAGTAATTTTAACAGCTAACTCTTGCGAGTAAATAAAATTTTAAAATTTTATAGATAATTCTTGAGTGTTGATCTTAAAATTTGTTTGAAGTTTCTTATGTGTTAAATTTAATTATCTAGTCTAAATTCACATAGCCCTCTAGTGCTTTAGAGAGCTATGCTTTGTATTTAATTGTAATGGTTTAGTTTAGAATTTCTTCTTCCTAACCTCTTCAACTATGGCTTTAGCCATCTCATCTACTTCTGATGTTACTTCGTTTGCTTGGTTTGCAATTACTACATTCTCTTTTGTTAGATTATCTATTTGAGCAACTGATTGATTTATCATATTAATGCCTTCACTTTGCTCTTTGATAGATTCACTCATCTCATTTATTGATTGAGCTAGGACATTTGTATTTGCTTCTATTTCACCAAGTGATTTTTGAGTTCTCTCTGCTAGTTTTCTTACTTCATCAGCAACAACTGCAAATCCTCTACCATGTTCTCCTGCACGTGCAGCTTCAATTGCAGCATTAAGAGCTAGAAGGTTTGTTTGATCTGCTATATCTCTAATGATAGTTATGATGTTTTTAATTTCATCTGATTGTCTTATAACATCAGCTGTCTTTTGAGATATGGCATTCATTGAGCTTGACATTTGCTCAACTGCAGCAGCTGATTCTTGTAAGCTATTTGCTTGTGT
>JAHAKU010000002.1:0-211057 GCA_018371535.1 Campylobacter concisus | reverse complement strand
CCAGCATCTTTGTCACCAGCTTTGTTTTCATCATCAGAAATTTTGCCATCTTTGTTTGTATCTTCTGGGAATTTAATTTCTGGGTTGCTTGGTTTTCTGGTAGTTTCTGGATCGATAGTGGTACCAGTGCCTGCTGTATCGTCATCACTACCGCCACGACCGCTATCTAAACCGCCACTTTTACCCTCAACTGGACCTGCAAAAGATGCAGCGCCTAAAGGATTGATCGCACTTGTGCTAGCATTTATGTTTGAGTAGTGTCCGCCATGCTCAAATCTAGTCTCGCCAAGGCTCATGCCATCACCACGACCACCGCTATTGCCACCAGCTGCTGTCTCTTCTAGATCTTCTAAATTTGCACCATTTAACAATGCTTTTTGAAGTGCTGCCACTTGCGAATCAGCAGCAGTTGCCTTTGGATCGAGACTTAGCGTATCTTCGCCGATCATTGATAGCTCTTTTCCATTATTTGTCGCTATCACAACCTTAGAATCAGCTGAAGTTGTTTTTACCGTCTCACCTTCATAAAGGCTATCACCGACTTTTAGTACTCTTTGGTTACCACTTTTATCTACTGCGATAACCTCAGCAGAACCTGATATAGACTTGATTGTGCCTAATTTCTTTGCCATGTTAATTCCTTTTGGGCTAAATTAATTTTGGCATTATTTTATAACTATTAGGAGAAATTGTAAATTGTACCTAGGTACAATATAGTTACATTATCTTAATATATGTTACATTTAGAAAATTTTTTATAAATTTTGAGTGATATTGAAGTGATTTTTAGACTTAGCAAAAACTAGGTCTAAAAATCTATAAAATGATATTTTAAGCTATAACTGTATCGATTTGATCTTTGATCTCGATAGAAACTGTGCTTTGATTTGATGTGTAAAGAGTATAGCCATCGTTTGACTCACCTTTTGTAAAGTCATGAAGCGTGATGCTATCACCTTTACCAAATTCGTCTTTATCGCCGTTAATCCTAAGAACAGTATCGAGGTTGTTGCCTGTGATATGAAGCACGTCGGCTAAATTTAGATCTAGACTTATATGATTTAGTGTCACGCCGTTGCCCTCTGATTTAGAGGTTGTTAGATCAAGCACTTCAAAGCCACTTACCTTGCTAAAATCAATAGCCTCAGAGATAAATAACTTATCCACGCCGTCTCCGCCGTTTATGTGACTGCCTTCTAGTATCACGCCTTTGCCTATACTTACACTATCATTATCATCGCCCGTTGAGATGTATGTATCTTTTAAATTTACACCATCAGCCACGCTTAGCGCATCACTATCTTTGCCTGTGTTTATCACACTGTTAGTTAAATTTGAGCCAACGACGACGCCGTCACTACCATCTTGAGTGAAAATTTTGCTACCGCTTATCTCGCCTCTATCTAGCACGATAGTATCATCATATTTGCCAGTTACGATAGTTGAGTTCTCTACGTTTGAGCCGCTAAAGCCTATGGTAGTAAAGCCATCTCCACTCTCTATCAAAGTATCGCTTACACTTGAGTTTGTAGCGTTAAATGTATCATATCCGCTACCTAGATAGATATTTGAATTTAAGATGTGGCTACTACTTAAATTTACACCATCATTGCCATCGCCCATATAGAAATTTATCCTCTCTAGGATACTGCCGCTACTTATCGTGACGCTATCGTTACCATTTTCTGCTGCGATATACGAGTTAGCGGTGTCATTTGAGCTGTATTTTACATTTTCTAAAACTACCTTGTCATCTCCGTTAGCTAGCTCAAATGCACTATTTATCAAGCTTGAGTCTTTTACACTTACGCTATCGTTTGCTTCGCCTGATCTTACTAGTACGCCATCTATATCTGAGTTTTCTACCACACTCATTTTTTTCTCACCGCCCCAGCCAAGATCGAGCTTTGAGTTTGCAAAGTGACTTGCCACCACCTCTACTTTATCAGCTCCATTAGCAAGGTCTATATTTGCCTCATCTACACCTGAACCACCGATATAAACTCTATCGTCGCCCTCACCTGCATAAATTTTTGATTTGATATAAGTCGAGCCATAAATTTTGATAAGATCATCGCCATCACCGCTTGCTATATATGAGCTAGAGTTATCATTTGAGCTAACATTTGAGTGATCTATCAGTACCACATCATCGCCACTTCCGCTCTCTACTGCTGAGTTTTGAAATTTAGAGTTTTCGAAATTTACGAAGTCCTTTCCCTCGCCTGTCTTCACTAAAAGCCCGTTTGCAACTGTCCCACTAGTTATATTTACAGTGTCGTTGCCGCCTTTTGTGTCAAAGACCACGCCATTTATATTGCTTCCCTCGCTCACGTTAAATTTATCATCGCCACTTCCGCTTGTAAAGCTTGAGTTTATCACGCCCACAACTGAGTTTAGCTCTAGCTTGTCTTCGTTTTTGCCATTTGCATCTGCATCGCCTAGATCAACGCCAGCGTGAAAGATAGCGCTGCCTACATTCATCTTAAACGTATCGTCGCCATCACCCATTTTTACATTTACAGCCTCTTTGTCGTCTTCTCTAAGACCTTGCATATAAGCTCCAGCACCAAAGACGACCATATCATTGCCAGCCTTAGTATCGATCACGCTCTTTTGGGCTCCTGCTGCGATAGTTAGCGTATCATCGCCATCGTCTAAATTTATCTCATAGCCCTTTTCTCTTATCGTACCGTCAAGATATACATTGTGATCATTATCCACCACATTTGCATTAGCCAAAGCGCTTATAAAGCCATCAGCTTTCACTTCTAAACTTAGTTCGTTTTCATAAGTGCCATAAAATTTAATAGCTCCAAGAGTGCTTAAATTTTGTGTCATTTCGCCTTCGTTTTGATTATTTTCAAGCTCTCCGCTATCATCAATCACTCTAACACGAGCCTTTAGGGTTGAAATTTGATCAAATTTCACATCTTTTAATACATTGCTTTCATCTAAAGCCTCCCAGTTTTTACCGCCGTCTCTTGAAATTTCGATAGTTTTATCGTAGTTATTTGTCTCGTGCTTTGCATTTAGTTTAAAACTAAGATCACCACTTGTTATATCGGCAGGTAGATTTAAAGCTGATATGTCATAGACAATGTATGGCTCACTAGCTCCCTCTTTTACTTTGTTGTTTCTTGCTATCACTGATAACGTGGGGTCGTTAAATTCTGTTATAAACTCATTTTCTTGCATAAATTCTCCTTGAATAGTATTGATGTAAGTCAAGATTATAATAAATTTTTTTAAATAAGAATTGACAATAAAATTACATTAGGCAATGTTTTGTAAATATTTTTAAATTTAAAGTTAAAAATTTAGATTAGTTAAGAGAGAATTTAGACCCAAAAAGGGTCTAAATTTTAAAGATCGACGTGGATGTTTTCTTTCACATCGATATAAGCTGTAGTTGTGCCGTAATTCGCCTCATATCTTTCAAAGCCTTCTACTGCGTTAGCAGCAGATTTACTAAAGCCTTCAAGTTTTACTCCGCCACTTGCCTCGGTTATTTGAAGCAAATTATTACTATGTTCGTGTCCGACATCAAGCATATCAGCTATATCAAGAGCTTTTAGAGTGACCTTTTCATTGCTAGTAACCTTTAACTCTTCAAAGCTCTTAACCTTTGTAAAGTCTATCTGACCATCAACCAAAAGCGTATCGTGATCATAGCGACTTCTATTGTCTGAGTATCCACCAAGAATGCTAGTGCCACCCTCAAGCTTCATATCTTTAGATATAAAGACACTATCACTGCCATCCGATAGATCTATTTTAATATTAGTTAAGCTTCCAGATCTTAGCTCCAAATAATCTTTTGCATTTTCATGTCCACTCAAAATCCAGTTCGCATGGTGTTCAGCTGGCAAACCACTAGCTGATGCGTGAGTATCTTCAACTACCACATGCATTTCATTTATATAAGCCATGATATCTACATCTTTTAGGGTAGATGACTTTAAATTTATATCTGTATGATAAGTTTCTCCAAATGAAGGGACTCTACTGCCTCCATTTAGTTCTACATTATCAAGGTTTGCGCTATCTATATTTATAGTACCTTTTGATGATCCTGCATAGATCGCACTTTTTTCTGCTGATGTTGTTGAGTTAATGTCAGTGTATTTGATATTTATAACGTCTTCATCGCCTTTAATTAATTCATTACTAACCCATTGTATGGCACCATTAAACTTATTAGCATTAGTGCTTATGTGAATATCTGTCATTTTTACATGATCAGCTTTTGTACCTGTTATATTTAAGATATCGCTGTTAATGCCAAGATAGATGGTCTCTTTGTTAAAAACTCCACCATTTATATTTATGACATCATTGTCAAAGCCTGTATTGATCTCAACTTTTTCGTGCGTTCCGCCATTTATATTTATAGTATCGTTTCCGTTATAGGTGTTGATAGTGACATTATTTAAATTTGAGCTCTTGATATCAATTTTATCTTTTCCTATATTAGTTCCAATATCAAGCCAATTTAAATTTGAACTATTGATATTGACCTCATTGTCTCCGGATATACCATATAATACTTCACCAAAATAGATCTTACTAGGATCTTCTCCTTCTTTATGACTTACGGTTGCATTGTTGAAATTTAAGACATTATCTCCATTTTTAAGATAATCTACATCAAAGCGTTTGTCGTTGTGAAATTCGCTATTTACAGTTGTTATATGGTCATTATCTATGATACCACCATTATACGTATATTTAGCGTTATCTATACTAAATTCTAAGATGACACTCTCGCTGTAGTAGTGATTGTTTTCAACGCCCTTATCTGCATCTTTAAATAACTTTTCTTTATCCCAGCTCTCATAAAATTTTTCACTATCTTCAGACAAAAGCTTGCCTTCATTTGGCTCTTTATCGTCTATTACATTTGCACGAACAACTACTTTGTTGATATCGCCCGCTCTTAGACCTTTTATGACGCCGCTACTATCTAGGTCTATCCAGTTTTCATTATCAAGTGAGTACTGAATTTTATCGTAGTCTTTGCCGTAAGTCGCCTCTCCACTAAATTTAAGCTTCACATCGATTTTTTGATCCACATCGGCCTCTGCCACTTCACCCCTTAGCTCAAATATTAAATTGTTATGTTCCCACATATTCGATTTTTCATGGTTTTCGATCTGAAAGCCTTGTCTGCCATATATGCCTATGTCTTTTACATATTTTGAGTCATATTCATGTATATATTCTGGCTCTGGATCAGGCGTTGGCTGTGGAGTTGGCTCAGGTTTTGGCTCAGGTTTAGGTTCTGGTTTTGGTTCTGGCTGAGGCTCAGGTTGTGGAGTTGGTTCAGGCTTTGGTTCCGGAGCAGGCTCTGGCTTTGGTTCAGGTTTAGCACCAAGATCGACATTGATACCATCTTTTACATCTATATAGCCTTTTCTTGTATAAGATCTGCCGTTATCTTGAAAGCTAAAGTCGCCCTCATATCTTGTAAAGCCTTCTTTTAAACCTCTTCCATACTCTGAAAGCTTAAAGCCTGCTAGCTCTACTCCACCAGCTGCCTCTGTGACTGTCAAGATATGTTTGCTATCGCCATTTTTAATGTCAAGCATATCATATAGCTCTTCTAGTTTTAGGCTGACCTTCTCGTTGCCAGTCACTTGCAACTCTTCAAAGCTCTTAAATTTATTAAAATCAACATTGCCGTCAATCACAAGCGTATCGGTCTCGTAGTTGGTGCCACCATTTATCGTAGTGTATCCATCAAGCTTCATAGCTTTTGAGACGACGACTTTATCTTCGCCGTTGCCAAGATTAACAGTCATATCGTTTAAAGTGCCTGATCTTAGCTCTAAAGTATCATCTGTATCTGCAAAATTCCACTTTGTGGCATTTTCTGGGAAGTTGCCATTTACCTTTGTATCTTCAACTACTACGTGAGTTTTGTAGATAGTGTTGAGATTTACATCATCAAGAGTAGATGATTTTAAATTTAGATCGAAATTTAGTGGATTTCTATTTGCATCAGTACCTGTGTTGGTCTCTGTGCCTATGTTGATGCCCTTTAAAGTTGAGTTTTCAACATTTACGGTGTTGTTTTTTGATTCGGCGATGATGTGGTTGGCTGAATTTTTGTATGTTGAGTCCATCTCAGTATATTTGATATTTATCTCATCCCTATCGCCTGAGCCGGTTCTTAGGTACATATCTGTCATTTTTACATGATTATCTTTTGTGCCATTTAAATTTAATACATCATTTCCGCTATCAAGCGTGAAGCCACTTTGATAAGGATCGGTGCCTATGTAAGTTCCGCCGTTTAAATTTACAGTGTCGTTATCTGCGCCAGTTTCGACGTGAAGTCTCTCGTGTCTTCCGCCATTTATATTTATGGTGTCATCTCCGCCTTGGGTTTTGATATTTAGCCAGTTTAAATTTGAGTTATCGGCATTAATAACATCTTTTCCATCGTTGTAATATACATTTTCACCAAATTCTATGCTGCTAGCCACGTCGCCAGCTTTGTGGCTTATGGTTGCGTCTTTGAAATTTAATGTATTGTCGCCATTGTCTTTAAACGTAACGTCAAAAGATTTATCATTATTAAACTGGTTATTTACAGTGATATCATGATCATTATCTACGATTTTTTCGCTATTTGATGCTTTTAAGCCACCTATGCTAACTTCTAGCGAAACGCTCTCTTTAAAGTAGCCATTATTTTCTACGCCCTTATCTGCATCTGTGAAAATTTTCTCCGATGGGTCAAGTGTGCCTTCATTTTGGTCGTGATCGTTTGCTACTTCAACACGTACGCTTACTTTATTTATATCGCCAGCTCTTACATCTTTTATCACGCCGCTATTATCAAGCGCTTGCCAAGTTTTACCGCCATCTAGCGAGTACTCTGCGTTTTCATAGTCTTTGCCAGCAGTTGCCTCTCCGCCAAATTTAAGCGTCACATCTACCTTTTTATCAGCATCAGCCTCCGCTACTTCGCCTTTTAGGTTGTACTCTAGGTATGATTTGTCATTTGAGCTTCTTGGGTCCGAGCTCTTTTCGTAGCCAAATTCTGACTTGTTTTCAACTGAGATATTTTTAACTATATCTTTGCTCTCGTCAGGTTTAGGTTCTGGTTTAGGCTCAGGCTGTGGCTCCGGTTTTGGCTCCGGTTTTGGTTCTGGTTGTGGGGTTGGATTTTCTGGTTCTGGTTTTGGTTCAACTGGCTCAACCGGTTTAGGCTGCGGAGTTGGAGCTGGATTTTCTGGTTGTGATGGCTCAACTGGGGCTACAGGTGCAATGGCAGAATTTATATCACTATCTGAACCATCAAAAACATCACTACCGCCACCTTTTACCTCTTGGTTAGTTAGTTTTACAGCGCCAAAAGTATCTGAAAGTGATCTAAAGCTAGCTGATACATCAGAGCTTTCATGACCGCCATGCTCAAACCTTGTCTCGCCAAGGCTCACGCCATCTCCGCCTCTGCCACCGCTATTGCCACCAGCGGCACTCTCTTCGAGATTTGCTAAATTTTCACCTTTTAAAAGGGCCTTTTGTATAGCTGCTACCTCTTTGTCTGAGCTAAGGTCGTTATTTAAATTTAGAGTTTCGCCATCTTTTAGCTCGAACTCTTTGCCGTCGTTTGATGCGATAGTTACCTTTGCGCCGTTTGCTTTAACGACATCGCCCTCGTATAAACTATCTCCCGCGACAACAACTCTTTCGTTGCCATTTTTGTCTATAACTACTACTTCCTTGGAGCCAAGAATGTTTTTGATAACACCTACTTTAACAGCCATCGCTGCCTCCTTTAAAATCAATTTGACACATTATAAATATTTCTTTTAAATATAAAGTAATGTAAATATGATGTTAATTCTTAAGATTACGCTGTTGCAGTGGGTTTTAAAAATTAAATTTTTGATAAATGTAAGCAAGATCCCAAAAGGGATCTAAAATTTAAAGATCGATGTGAATGTCCTCTTTTATATCTATATAGACTGTGCCTTGATGCTCGCTACCGTCTGCTAAGTGCGTATTATAGGCACTTTCATATCTATGATAGCCATTTTCTGCTCCGCTAGTTTCGCTAAAACCATTAAGTTTTACAGTACCATGCGCCTCGCTAAATTTAACTACATTAGAGCCATTGTCTAAAATATCACTCAAATGAGCCACATCATTGCCATTTAATGTCACATAAGCACCGCTCGTTACTTTTAATTCTTCAAAGCCAGAGACCTTTGAGAAGTCGATATTATTATCAAGTACAAGAGTATCATAGCCCTTACCACCAAATATTTGAGTATTATTATCTATATCTGTTCTTGTCATAGTTAAACTAACTGTATCGTCTCCGCCACCTAGATAAAATTTAGAATTTTTTATGATAGCTGATGTCACATTTAAAGTATCATTTTGATTATCAGAGAAGTAAAATTCGTTATTTTTACCATGAAATTCTGAGTCGTCTATGTGCATATTGACCTTGTTATTTCTGCCGTCAAATTTAACGTCACCCATAAATTTTGGCCCAAGAAAATTCATATCAAAAAGCGGCGTATGGTCTAAATTTGCATGCGAGCCTTTTATATCTATCTCGCCGTCTCCACCGCACACTTTTATATTCATAGTGGTCTTTTCGCCATCATTCGCTTCGATAGTAGTGTGTCCGTTAAAGATAGTGTTGTCCATGTTTAGCGTATCTACTTCGTTTGGATTTGTAAAGCTAGAAAGAGAAATTTTCGTATCACCAAAAAAGCCCACCCAGTCGGTGTTTATAGTGTCATTTCCTCCGCCAAGTCTTATATCCGCACCGTTTTTGATCTCAGATCTTTGGATATCTATAATGTCGTTATCTAAACCTGTATGAATGGCAGCATTTTCCATCGTTGCACCATAAATTTTCACGCTATCATCGCCGTCATTTGTATATAAAAGCGTATGATCTTTTATGCCGACATTGTTTCTTATCTCTACCAAGTCATTGCCAGCTCCAGCGTCAAATCTCAGCCCTCTAACCTCGATATTATCGTGAATTATTAGCTTATTATCGCCATCTCCTGCGTCTATCTTGGCATCATTTACGATAGATCTTGTCATATCGACTATATCGTTGCCATTGTCAAAACGCACATCATTTGCACTCGTGGTTGCGTCTGCAATGTTTAAAATTTGATCCTGCGCTTTTGGTCTCGCCTCTGCCACCTTTCGTCCGTATAACTCAGCAAAAAGCTTATCAGAGTCAAGTATCTCAAGCGACTTTATCTCCTCTATTATCCTCACATGCGGATCATTTTGGCTCACTCCACCGCTTAAATTTAACCCCTCTTTCTCGGCTACTTCTACGCTCATATTAATCCTTTCTTAAAAAATTGACTTTTGGATTTTAATAAGCGTTTTTAAATCACATTGAAATATAAATTATATTGATTATCAAAAGAAATGCCTAAATTTAGGCTTTTTGTATAAAAAATTTTATTAAATGAAGCAAGGGGAGTTTAGACCCAAAAAATGGGTCTAAATTTTACATTGAAGGATTTATAGTAATATCATTTTCTATTGTAAGAATAAACGTCTGACCGCCATCATTTACGCTATATACGTGGTTTCCATTGCTATCTTCTTTACCAGCACTTGCTATTTCAGATGAGCCTTCTTCAAATTTACCAACACCTTCTACACCTTTTACGATTAACGATGTCGCACCTTCTCCACCGACATTTTTTATGAAATTTGCGATATCTGAGGCATTATGAAATATAAATTTAGCATCAGCATTAATATCTGACATATCAAGCACCTCAAAACCACTTATCTTGCCAGCATTTGTCGTATTAAATGATGCGTCATGAACTTTTAGCGTATCTATGCCGTCGCCTCCATTTATAGCAGTGCCATTTAGGCTTACATCCTTGCCAAGATCGACTAAGTCGCTACCGTCACCGCCTGAAAGGTAGGTGTTGGTTAGTGTCACGTTATCAGCTATATTGATAGTGTCGTTACCTTTGCCTGAGTTGATGTTTGATGCATCGTAGTCATGCGCAGCTTCGCCTGCAGCTGGACTTAAATTTACACTTGATGTGCCAGTTAGATCAGAGTTGATATTTATCGTATCGTCTCCGCCTTGAGTGAAGATCTTAACATCAGTATTATCATGAGTGCCAGCTCCGATAGTCACACTATCGCCGTCATCTGCGGTATTTATGGTAACCCTTCTAAGCTCAGCGTTATCGATAGTCACGGTTTTTACGCCAGCATTTCCAACGCCTGCACCCTCTATGTTTGTATCAACTAGACCGGTAGCCTTTGCGACATTTAGCGTTACGTTGCCATTTTCAAGCATAATGTTTGAATCCACCATAGAAACATCACCATCGACATTTACATGGTCATCTCCGCCGTTTGTGTAGATGATAGCCTTGTCAAATGAGCTATTTCCAGAGACGTTAATAGTGTCATTTCCGCCGCCTGCGCCGATATATGTGCTATATCCATCGTTTGAGATCATGGTGACATCTTTTAAATTTATCTCATCATCGCCATATCCAGTCTCAATGGCAGCGTTGTTAAATCTAGCGCCAGTAACATTTACGCTGTCTCTATCGTCACTTACTCCAGCATCAGCTGAGCTAGTGTTTATCTTAGTATTTGAAATTTCAGCGCCTCTTTCGATAGTTAGGCTATCGCGACCTTTGCCCATCTCTATGTAGTTTGAGTAAATTCCAGCTTGGTTAGCTACTGGATTTGCCACGTGAGCTGGTGAGCTTATAGTATCTGTGATCGGTTTGCTAGGATTTGCACTATTTGTGATATTAGTCTCGCCTTTGATAGTTAAGCTATCATCGCCCTCACCTGTGTAGATATCCATAACATCTACTTTAGCATCTTGAAGTACGATCTTATCATTACCATTGCCACTTTTGATCTCTGAGTTCTCTATACCTGCACTGATGAAATTTAACATATCACCTGTGTCTGAGTCGCCTGTATCGATATCAACTCTACTGATACTTGCGCCAGTTACATTTATAGTGTCGTCACCCTCGCCTGTTTTTATAAAGCTATCAGTTCTGCTTCCTGCATACTCAGTCTCGTCAGTTGTTCCGTTATTAGTAACGTAAGCATACATATCGCTTTTAATATTTACGGTATCGTTATCAGCACCGGTGTCTATTTTTGTATTTTTTATAAGCTGATGATTATCGCTTTTTTCGATATTTACAGTGTCGTTGCCACTTCCTGTTTTAAACAAGACATTGTCTAAAATAGTACTACTAAGGCTTGGACCAGAATCATCTTTTATAGTAAATACGTCATTGCCATCGTGGCTTGTAAATCTTGTATCTGTTATAACAGTTCCATTTATATTGAGTGTATCTTGATTTTTCTCTCCGCTAGCGTTTCCAAGGTCTATCCTAGTGTTTTCTACAACAGCATCTTTTTCTGTATTAAACACATCGTCGCCATCGCCCATTTTTATAACATCATTGGCATTTTCTTTTAGATCATATAACCCACTTGAAAAATAGACTTCCTCTTTGATAGTTATAGTATCATCGCCATCTTTTGTGTCAATGATAGTTTTCATGGTGTTGCCATTGTCTGGGTCAGAATTTACAAGAGCAGGATTTAAGCCCTCTGTAGATGCATCTATATTTTCTGTGATATTTATATTGTCATCATTATCGATGATCTTGCCCTCAGCCTCACCAGATGTGATAGCAGCGTTGTTTGTAGTCACGCTAAGAGTTACGCCCTCTTTATAAACACCATAGCCATTTATGCCAGGAGCGATATTTGCGCCTAGATCCTCACTGCTTGTGCCCTCGTTTTGATTACCTGCTGTTTGACCGTAGTCGTCAATCACTTGCACTCTAACCTTTACATTTGCGATATCACTTGGCGCGACGCCGCTTATCGTGCCGCCATTTTGTATCGCTGTCCAGCTATGTCCGCCATCAAGTGAATACTCCATAACGTTTGAGTAGTCTCTGCCTGCACTTGCACCACTTAAATTTAGTGTTAGATCAGTAGGTGTAGTTGAGCTTGTAGCAGCTGATAGGCCGAGATTATAGACTAGATACTCGTTTGGGGTTGCCTCTCTTGCCTCGCCGCTACCATCAAGCGATACGCTTAGCGCAACAGGTGTTGCAGGCGTTGCTGGAGTAACTGGAGTGACCGGTGTTACAGGGGTTGTTGGAGTAACTGGAGCTACTGGTGTTACAGGGACTGCTGGGTTTGTTGGGGTTATTGGGTTTACTGGGGTTACTGGATTTGCTGGGTTTTGCGGCACAACATTATCGCCAGCACCATTGTCGTTATTATCCGCATAACCGCCTATTGGGCTATCGTATGAAGCAAAAGCTCTATTTGCGTCAGTTAAATTTCTAAAATTTTCATTGATATTTGCGTAGTGGCCACCCTCTTCAAAGCTAGCTGCGCCTAGACTTACGCCATCTCCGCCAGCACCACCAGCTGCTGCATTACCACCAGCTGCTGTCTCTTCAAGATCTGTGATGTTTACACCATTTAAAAGAGCATTTTGAAGCGCTGCGACCTCTGGGTTAGCACTTTGTGCGTTTGCTACCTCTTTTGGATCAAGCGAGATAGTATCTTCGCCTACTACCGAGACCTCTTTGCCGTCATTTGCAACGATGACTACCTTCGCATCAGCCGAAGTTGTCTTTATGCTCTCGCCCTCATACAAGCTATCGCCAACTTTTAAAATTCTCTCGTTTCCACTTTTATCGACTGCGATCACTTCAGTTTGACCTGAAATTGATTTTATACTTCCTAGTTTTGCTGCCATATTCATCCTTGTTAAATTTTTCCTCGCATTTTAATAAATTTTATAATTCATGTATATTGTACCCAGGTACAATAAAGCCCTTAAATTCGACATTTGTGACACATGTATGACAATTTTACGTTATCAACTTATATATCATTTTGATCAAAATAAGGCAAATTTCATTTTATCTGTCTTATCTTTTAAGAGAGAGTTAAATTTAACGTGTTATTTGCGTTATAAAACTTATTAAAATTTTTCTTTTAAATTTTGTAAAAACTTTTAAAATTTTTGATACTTTAGATGTGATAAAATCCTCTCAAATTTTAAAAAAAGGATCAAATTTGAGAAGCGATATAATCAAAAAAGGCTACACAAGAGCCCCACACCGCTCACTTTTACGTGCGACTGGGCTAAAAGACGAGGACTTTGCTAAGCCATTTATCGGCGTTGCAAATAGCTTTATAGAGATCATCCCTGGGCACTTTTTCTTAAACAAATACGCACAAATTTTAAAAGATGAAATTCGCAAAAATGGCTGTGTGCCGTTTGAGTTTAACTGCATCGGCGTGGATGACGGCATCGCGATGGGGCATAAGGGCATGCTATATAGCTTGCCTAGCCGCGAGATCATCGCAAATTCTATTGAGACCGTGATGAACGCGCACGCACTTGATGCGCTTGTTTGTATGCCAAACTGCGACAAGATCGTCCCTGGCATGGTTATGGGCGCTTTAAGGGTCAATGTCCCGACCATTTTTGTAAGCGGTGGTCCGATGAAAAAAGGCCACACAAAAGATGGCAGACCGATAGATCTTGCGACTGCGTTTGAGGCGGTTGGTAAATTTGAGACCAAAGAGATAGACGAGGCTGAGCTAAGAGATATCGAGTGCAACGCATGTCCAAGTGGTGGCAGCTGTAGCGG
This sequence comes from Campylobacter concisus, assembly GCA_018371535.1. Taxonomy (GTDB): domain Bacteria; phylum Campylobacterota; class Campylobacteria; order Campylobacterales; family Campylobacteraceae; genus Campylobacter_A; species Campylobacter_A concisus_BO. Next base: position 197,360 of record JAHAKU010000002.1, on the reverse strand, counting down.
TATGTTTACAGCAAATTCTATGAACACGCTTTGCGAAGCGATGGGCATAGCGCTCCCTGGCAACGGCACCATCCTAGCGCTAACTCCAGAGCGTGAGGAGCTCATCAGGCAGGCTGCTCGTAGAATTTGCCAGATCGCCCTTGATGAGAAATTTAAGATAAGAAACATACTAAATAAAAAGGCGATCCGCAACGCTCTTGTCGTTGATATGGCGATGGGCGGCAGCAGCAACACCGTCCTTCACATGCTAGCCATCTCAAGAGAGGCTGGCGTAAATTTAGACATCAAAGAGCTAAATAAGATCAGTCAAAACATCGCTCACATCGCTAAGATCAGCCCAAGCTTGCCAAACGTGCACATGGAGGATGTCGGCAGAGCTGGTGGTATGAATGCGGTGATAAAAGAAATTTCACGCAGAGACCACGGCATGCTAAATTTGGACAACCTAACAGTTAGCGGCGAAACTTTGGGCGAGCGCGTACGTGCCAGCGACATCAAAGACGAAAGCGTCATCCACAAGGTGGAAAATGCCTACTCTCAAGTTGGCGGACTTGCCATTTTGTTTGGAAATTTAGCCGAGCAAGGCTGTGTCATCAAGACAGCTGGCATCGTTGGCGAGCGTAAATTTAGTGGCAAAGCGGTCTGCTTTAACTCACAAGATGAAGCGATAGCTGGAATTTCAAGCGGTAAAGTAGATAAAGGCGATGTTGTCGTCATCCGCTACGAAGGCCCACGCGGAGGCCCTGGCATGCAAGAGATGCTAAGCCCTACTTCGCTCATCATGGGACGAGGACTTGGCGCGGACGTAGCGCTCATCACAGATGGTCGCTTTAGCGGGGCGACAAGAGGTCTAAGCATCGGTCACGTAAGCCCAGAAGCGGCAGAAGGCGGCATGATAGGCTTGCTACGAGACGGCGACATCATCGATATAGACGTCGATAAATACGAGATAAACGTTCGCCTAAGCGAAGCCGAGATCGCAAAGAGAAGATCTGAATTTAAACCAGTCGATAAAGCGCTAACCTCTCGCTGGCTAAGGCAGTATCAAAAACTAGTCACAAACGCAAGCAACGGAGCGATATTAGAGGCGTAAGCTAAAACTATCAAATTTAAGCCTAAATTTTAGGCTTAAATTTACTTAACTCCGTGCCAAAGTAGGCGGTTTTTGCCTAGCTTTGTATCGATACTCTCTTTTATAATGGAGCAGATATACTCTTTTGAAAGCCCTATGGCCTCCTCTAAGCTCTTACCCTTTGCAAGGTAGCAAGCAAGTGCCGTTGAGAAAGTGCAACCAGTCCCACTCATCACAAGCGGGCTAGCAAGCGGAGTTTTGAAATTTTGCAGTGAACCATCTTTTCTATAAAGCGTATCTATGCTACTATCCTCACTTACATGCTTTTTCACGATGATATCGCAAGGCAGATTTTTAAAATTCCCTCCAAAAAGGACATTTGCCTCGTCTAAATTTGGCGTGGCGACGGTGGCAAGCTTCATTAGCTCTTTTAGCTTCTCTACTGCGCTATCTTTTATGAGTTTGTGGCCGCTCTTTGAGACGCAGACTGGATCAAGCACGATCTTGCACTTTTGAGTGAGCAAAAACTCATGCACCACGTCCATTATCTCCTCGCTAAAGAGCATGCCGATCTTTATGGCATCAAAGCTAAATTCCTCAGCAAGCGTGCTAAGCTCGTCTTTAACAAAGCTAGGCTCAAGACAAACTACGCTTTTTATCGCGTCTGTGGTCTCAGCAACTAGCGAAGTAACCGCCGTTGCGCTGTAACAATTTAGCCTAGCGCATGTCTTTATATCAGCTTGAAGCCCTGCTGTGCCGCTATTGCAAGAGCCTGCGATGATTAAAATTCTCTTCATCGTTTTCCTTTTGTAAATTTTGGCTTATTATAAGAGATGTTAGTTAAATTTGAGTTTTTAAAAGGATTTGAGCCAAGTGGCTCAAATTTATGAAAGTTTGTTTAGATCGTTATCGATCTCGATATATATCGTAGTTGCGTCGAAATTTGCATGCTCGTAAGAGTTATCTACTTTTAGCTCATTTGAGTCAGTTAAAATCTCATCATTTGTGCTATGTTTGTGCGCTAAATTTTCACTGCTCTCAAGGCTATTTGAGCTATTTTCAGCCTCATTTGGCTGCGTTTTTGCAAACATATCTTCTACTTTTTCATTCATCTGATCAAGTATCTCAGCGTAGTTTTCTCCAAGAAGCGCTCTAAAAAGTGCATCAGTATCGATGCTATTTTCAGCGCTAGTATCAGCACTCACCACGCTACTATCAAGCCATATCGTGTCATATCCATTTAGAGATATGTCGCTACCATCTACTGCTGTGATAGTCACGCTAGCACTTTGGCTCTCGCCTTTTATGCTCTCACCTATATAAACCTCATCATCTACGTTTAGAACTCTTACACGGTCGTTTTTATCTATCGCTATAACATCAGATGTGACGCTTTTTACCTTGCCGGCTACAGCTGTCATCTTTATTCCTTACTTTTATTTTTGATTTATTCTAGTGTTTTTTATTAAATTTGTATATTGTACTTTGGTACAAAGATGGTTTTTAAAGGCGTTTTTTGGGAGTAAAAATAGAAATTAAAAAGAAGAATTTGGGCTAAAAAGCCCAAATTTTATACAAGTTGTTTGTTTATGTCGTTATCCACATCTATGTAGATAGTTGTCGGAGTAGCTGAGCTTGTTTGACCCTCGTATCTTGTATATCCAGCTTGAACACCAGTTTGATCTGTAGCCTCAGTAAATCCTTTTAATGAAACGCTATCTTTGTTGTCGCCACTTATTTTTAAGATAGTATTTACATCATCAGTGATGCTAAATACATTATCCGCTTTTAAATTTAGTAGCTTAACAGCTTGATTGTCATTGCCATGCTCATCCATGCCAAGTTGGATCTCTTCAAAACTCTTGATCGCGTTATTCAAGCCTTTGTTGTCTATCTTATCAAAGTCGATAGTGCCATCCTTTGCCACTGGACGCATGATAAGCGTATCTGTGCCAGTGCCGCCATCTAGGCTTTGAGATAGAGCTGCTCTTGGATTATCAAAGGTAAATACAACCTTATCATTGCCAGCACCAGCATTTACTAGATCGCCTTTGTTCATGCCAGTATAGCCACTTCTGCCAGCGTCGATGTAGTCGTTGCCACTTCCTGTGGTTATGACGTCGTTGTTATCGCCAGTGATGATTACGTTGTTGCCATTGCCTGTGCGAATTTCATTTTCACCGCGTCCTGCATTGATCACGTTGTTTCCATCTCCAACATTGATAATGTCGTTGCCTTCACTTGTTGTGATGACGTTATTATTGTTGTTATTTTCTGCATCTACTATTGTATTTTTAGCGATATCAGAAATTTGTAGATAGACATCACTTGCTTTTACATCGCCGTTAAATACCGCTTCGAAATTTCCATTGTCATCAAGCGTTACAGAATTTGCAGTTATGATGTGTCCATTTGCATCTCTTAAAGTGATGCTATCTTTTAGAGCTATACCTTTTACTGCCTCTTCAAAGTGTTGTTTTAATGTATAGCTTGCGCCAACTCCATTTTCACTTAAATTTCCGCTCCATGTGGTTTTATTTGCAGCTGCGTCGTAGTGTAATTTTGAGTCATTTATCGTTGCAGCTGTTGCATCGATCGTAAATCTGATAGAGTTGTAAAGTAGCTCATCTCCACCTTGGTATTTGCCTTTTATAGATACATCATAAACACCATCAGCCATTTTGCCAGCGGCATCAAGTCTGTTGTTATAGCCTGTAAGTCTATTGTAGTGATCAGGCGTTACATTGCCTATTGGTTTTTCTATCGCTTGAGATAATAGATCTTTTGAAACACCTTTATCAACGTTAGTTGCTACAAATCTAACATCGCCAGTGCCCCATGCTATGCCTCTACCGCTATTTAAAAACTCACTTACAGTTTGATTGTCGCTAGCATTGCCAGCTGTTGCATCTTCTGGGATCACAGCTCTTAGGTATGGGATAGCGTCGTTTGAAACGATCCTTGAGCCATCAGCTCTAAAGCCACTCTCACTCATATCCATAGTGCCCCACAACTTCTCAGCTGAGCGGTTATTTGCGTTCGTAGTTGTATCGTTGCCGTTTTCAAACTGAGTCATAGTTGGAACTAAAATTTCATTTACATGAGTATATTTTGTACCAGCTTTATCAGTCATCTCAACTTCGATCTTATCGCCTAGTTTTATCTTGTGATCGTACTCAAAGCTTAGCACACCATTGGTTGGTTTAGTTGTGCCAACAGAGATTACGTTAGTATTTCCATCAGCTGTTACGATTTTTATACTCTCGATCTTATCGCCATCCTCATAGTTTTTGAGGTTAAAATTGATCGTATGGTGTTGCCCCTCTTCATCATTTTCGATGATCTTGATGTTTTCTATAGTAACTGGTGTCTTATCAACTACAAATTCGCTAACTATCGTGCTCTTGTCGCCATTTGCAAAGACAGCAGTTGCTTTAATGTTATAGCTACCATCATCCAAATTATCAGATGTGACTTCAAATTTACCATTTGCAAATTCGCTTTGGCTAAGCTCTTTTGTAAAGACTTCGTGTCCATTTTTATCAAGCACAGTGATGATCGCTTTAGTTGCGCTGCTGTCTATGCTACCTGTAAATGTCGGAGTCTTGTCGCTTAGTACTGGTAGTGGTGCATTAGATGAAAATTTATCAGTTTGAGCGATGTCATCTGTTGTATATTTATAATATTTAGTTGCATCGTTTATGCCTGTATTTGTATTTGCACTTACATTGCTTGCGTCATTATCTATAGCGTCTATTAGGTCTGTATTAGCGACATTTAGCTTAGTTGATGATGCCTGCGCCTCGTTGCCTACAAGGTCGCTAACCTTAGCTGTGTATGTCGCTTTTGGATCGCTTGTTTTAAACTCAACTTCATATTTGCCATCTACCACTTTAGCTGTATGGCTCTCGCCTGTGCTTGATGTGACAGTTACGATCTGTCCATCTTCTACATTATCAACAGTTCCTGTGATCTTTTGAGTTACTTTATAGACATTTCTTGTTACCGTATCTACATAGCTGTCAAAGTCGGTTGAATTTAGTTTTATACCACTTGCTTCTGAGCCAAGTATGCTCTCAGGTCCGCCATCTTTTGAAACTGTTAGTTTTAGCTTGCCCCAGTAGATGTAGTTTGCATAGCTCATATCAAAATCATAGTAACCTGCTTTATCAACGTGTAAAGTTGTAACTGAGGCTCTATTTTCTGAGTGGATAGTGTCATAATCAACCATAGTAACGCCATCAATCTTAAATCTTACACTATCGTCAGTGCCTTTTGCGTCAAATTTATAGTCCCCTGGCTCAAGATACATAGTGCCTTTTAAATTTACCATCGCGCCAGCTGTTGTGTTTTTACCATTAGGAGCATCTCTTACGATATGAATATCACTACCTTTTGCGTTGTCGATGAAGTACTCAAGTGCTTTGAAATTTGGAGCTACCCATTCATTATTTGGAGTTACTACATTACCGTCAAGATCGACCTTGCCTATCATATTATGAGCGCCATCAAGTCCTGAGACTGTTCCTGCGTCGTTATCAGTGTTATCCCTATCTCCACCTTTACCTTGTTGGAAATTTAACTCTTTTGCTTTAAAACTTGCCCAAGGCTTAGTGTTGTTCATATAGTATTCGATAAAGTCATTTTGCTTCATACCTTTATGAGCATATTCTGTATTTTCAAAACCGCCAGGTATTTTATTTTTAAAGTCTCTTAACTCAATACCCTTTACGCCATCTTTTTCATAGATATGGTTAAACCAGAAATTTCCTTTTAGTCCGCTACTCATCTCAGACTCTTTTACAAGGCTCATCTCAGTTTCAACGTTTATAGTTATTTTTGCAACTGTATCAAGCACGAAGCTACCAGTATCAGTTGCAGTATTGCCGTCTCTTCCAGTTGCCACTACTTTTACTTTATAATCGCCATCATGGCTACCATTTACACTTAACTCATTAGTTGTGAATTTAAATTTACCATCAGCATAATCGCTTGGATTTAGAGTTTTTGTAAAGACTTCGTGTCCGTCCTTGTCAAGCACGCTAACAACCGCTCTTACAGCAGTAGGTTCAACTGTGCCACTTATAGTTGGTGTAGCGTCATTTGTGCGAGGTACGCTTGGCGCATCTAAGCTATAATCGCCAGTTATAGTGCCAAAATCATCAGTTAAAGTTTTTATATCAACGCTGATTGGAGGTATGACTGGGGCAACAGGGGTTGCATCGCCTGCGTCATTGCCGTCATTGTAGCCGCCGATTGAGTTTTCTGGAGTTTGAAAGGCTCTATTTGAGTCAGGTAAATTTCTATAATCATCAGTGATATTTGAGTAGTGACCACCCTCTTCAAAGCTTGCAGCACCTAAGCTTACGCCGTCTCCGCCAGCGTTGCCACCTTGGTTACCACCAGCTGCAGTCTCTTCAAGATCAGTGATGTTTGCACCATCAAGAAGTGCTTTTTGTATAGCGCTTACATCAGCTACGCTATCGTCGCCAAAGCTATCGTTATGAGCTACGCTCTTGTCTAAATTTAGGGTATCTTTTCCGATGATCGCGATATCTTTACCATCGTTTGCAGTTATGACTACTTTTGAGTCAATATCAGTTGTTTGTATAGTCTCACCAAGAAAAATTTCATCGCCTACTTTTAACACTCTTTGTGTGCCATCCTTTGCAGTTGCGATTACATTTGCTCCTTGTGAGATGCTTTTGATTACGCCTATCCTTGTTGCCATTTTACTTCCTTATCTAAAAATTTTGAACGTATTTTAATATCTTGAGAAAGCTTTGTAAATTGTACTATGGTACTAAATTTTGAAATTTTGTAAGAATTTGCCCTAGTTTTGGGATACTAGGGCATGAAATTTAAGAGTGTAAGACTATTTCGTCTTTTATCTCGATGGTAAATGTCGTACCATTATTATGCGTAGCTGAGTACTCTGTATACCCTTCAGAATTTACCCCGCCTTTGCTAAAGGCTGACATATCTACTTGATCGCCATTTTCGCCATCTATCCTTAGAGTGCGGTTAGTGCCGTTGCCATTTGTGATATTTAACACGTCATTTATAGTTAAATTTAGTGTTACGTTGTTTGCGCTTCCACCAAGAGTAAGTTTTTCAAAGCCAGCTACCTTACTAAAGTCGATATTTCCAGCAATATCTAGCGTATCAGTGCCTGCTCCACCTTGGATAACTATACCGCCATGCTCTTTTTTATAACTACCACCAGCACTAGTCATGCCGTCTGCATTTATCTCTGCGTCCTTGCCGATATGTATGATATCGTTGCCACTACCTAGATCAATAGTACTTGAGCCATCCCAGTATGTACCACCAGCATGTTTTAAACTACCATTTAAATTTACAACGTCGTCGCCATCGCCCATTCTTATGGTAGTGCTTTTTAGCTCAGCGCCTTTGTCGATATTTATCGTATCGTCGCCATCGCCCATGTCTATTCTAGAGAACTGAACGCTTTTAAATACATATTTTTCATGTGTTCCGCCAAATTTAGTTTCGCCGCCGATATTTATGGTGTCATTGCCAGCGTCAGTATTTATATCGATGGCGCCAGCTACGTTTTTGCCTTCAAAATTTATAGTATCGTTGCCACCTCTTGTATCTATATCAGCACTACTTGAATCCTCAAGGTTATTTAAGATGTTGTTACCTTTAAAATTTATCGTATCATTGCTTTCGCCATAGCTAGTTACCCACACACGAGTTTTAGCTGTTAAATTTGATATATCAGCTGTAAAATCAACACCTGTTTTATTGCTAAAGCCTGCTTGACCTATGCTTATGCCGTCTGCTATAACGTGAGCTGAGCTAAATGATCCAGTTTCATAGTGACTATTGCCATCATTATTGCCTTTTACTTCAAGTAGGTCTTTTGCATAAGCTGTAACGCTCTCGCCTTTGTTATTATCTAGTTTTAGACTTTGGTATCCTAGCACTGCATCTTGTGACTCTCTATTTAAATTTACATTTGTTAGCGTAGAGTTTGATATCTCCATAGTATTTACATCTCTTGCCTCAGAGTATCTGTCGCTAGTATCTACCCACGCATCTGTCATGGTTATATTGTTTGCTTTAAAAGTATTACTACCAGTATCCATCTGGATATTTACTTTTTCTATTCTCACACCATCTTTTACATTTACCACATCATCGCCGTCACCTGTGTGGATGCGGTTATCATTGTACCAGCTATTATGGATATTAGGGTCTATAACTTTAAATGTTTCTTTGCCAAGGATATTTGCATTGATATTTAAAGTGTTATTTCCTGCTTCATCGTGAGCGCTATCGCTTGAGCTAGGAGTATATGCGCCAAGTTTGATCTCAGCCTTAAATATACTAAGATCAGCATTGATATTTACTACATCATCACCTCTACCAAGGTTTATAGTAGTGCTATTATAATGTCCAAGAACACCGCCTACGCTAGGGCTATTTTTAGTGCCGCTAATCGTAACCTCTTTATCAAAATTTACCACGTCGTTACCAGAGCCGGTATTTAGATGCAAATTCTCTAAATTTGCTTTTATGCTAACCGTATCATCACCATCATTTGTATTTAAATTTGTATAGTTTGCGATATTGCCTTTGATATCTTTATTTAGCTCGATGTTGTCGTCATTATCTATTATTTTGCCTTCAGTCATATTTGCATTAGTTGTTGGTAGCAGGTAGCTACTGCTTGGCGTGACACTTAGTTTCACACCCTCTTTAAATACAGCAAAATTATCAACCATATCAGTTTTTTGTACGTTGTCGATAGTCATGCCTTGAGGACCAGTGTTCTCACCCTCGTTTTGGTTGTGATGTAAAGGGCCTTTTGTGGTATCTTGGCCGTTATCGTCAAGCACCTTTATCCTTACTTGCACTTTTGAGATATCTTCTATATTTACGCCAGTTATCGTGTAGCCTGATAGTGGCTGAAATGTCGCTCCATTGTCAGTCGAGTACTCAACTACGCTTGAATAGTCCTCTCCTCTAGTGCCACCTATGAAATTTAGAGCAAGGTCTGTTATCTCGCCACTTGGGCTTACTGGAGTGCCTGATAGACCTAGTTTATAAACAAGATAGTGTCCGCCCTCGCCGTTTGCTCCAGCGCCACTCTCTCTTGCCTCGCTAGCAGCAGGATCGATGCTAGTAGTGATCTCTACTGCGCCAGGACGAGGCGTGATGACTGGAGGATTAGCAGGTGAAGGGGTGCCTGGAGTTACAGTGACGCCAGGAGTGCTTGGAGTACTCGGAGTTGGTGGCGTTACTGGGGTGCTTGGGGTGACAGGCGTAGCTGGTGAGATAGGAGTTGTCGTATCTGCATCTGTGCCTGCATCGTTATAGCCGCCTATTGAGTTTTCTGGAGTTTGAAAAGCTCTATTTGCGTCGGTTAAATTTCTATAGTTTTCATTGATGTTTGAGTAGTGGCCACCCTCAGCAAAGCTAGCAGCTCCCAAGCTCACGCCATCTCCAGTAGCATTGCCACCGCCTTGGTTGCCACCAGCTGCAGTCTCTTCAAGGTCTGTGATGTTTGCACCGTTTAGTAAGGCTTTTTGGATAGAGGCTATCTCTGGGTTGTCACTAAGTGCATTTGCCTCTTTGTCTAGGCTCAGACTTTCGCCATTTTGCAAGCTGACCTCTTTTCCGTCGTTTCCTGCGATCACTGCTTTTGCAGAGCCATTAGCTTTTATCGTTTCGCCTTCAAAAATGCTATCGCCCACCTTCAAGACTCTTTCGTTGCCACTTTTATCAACAGCTACGACTTCACCGCCTAGGATATTTTTGATAACGCCTAACTTTTGCATCTTAGTGCCTCCCTTTGGATTTTATTGATCTATATCAAGATTTTAGCTAAGAAAAAAATTTAGTTATATTGTACTTTGGTACAATACCCTTAAGAAAAGCCTAAGTTTAGGGGTTAATAATGTGTAAATTTTTTATAAATGTGTGAAAATTTTTACATTTATCTATTATAAATTTTAAAATTTTAAGTTTTTGTTCATCAAAATGGTATCATAGTTGATAAAATAACCCAAAAATGTCACAAAATTTTTTTCATTTTAAACGCATAAATTCTTAATTCAAAAAGCCTTTATCTAGCCTTATTACCACTAAATTTAGCCCTTTTATATCAAAATGTTTTTTATTTATAACTATCATAAATTTATACCCACTTGTGACATAAATTTTCTTAAGTTTATCTATCAAATTTTGCAAATTTTCATCTCTTTTTCTATAAATTTTAGCTAGTAGTAACATAAATTTATCACTACTTTTAAGATATTCTTAGATAAATATATTAATTTTGCTATTTGGAATTTATGCTTTTTTGCATTCAGCGACTAAGATATACCCACTCTCGCTGATGTTTTTAAATTTCACGCCAAGCTCGCGTTTTAGGCGTAAAACGACATTTTGTATAGCAGCCTTGCTCACCTCGGTGCTCTCATAGACAAATTCCTCTATCATCTCGTAGGTGACAAGCTTGTTTAGGTTGTAGGCAAATAGCCAAAATATCTTATTTTGCAAAAAGCTAAGGTATAGCTCATTGCCGTTTTTATAAATTTTCTCTCTTTTTAAATTTATACTCACCTCATCACTTAGGCGCACTAGCTTCTCATCTCGCTCGAAACTTAGACTTATCAGCATCGATCTAAGATCCTTTATATCGATAGGCTTTTTCAAAAACAAGGTCGCCCCCTGCTCATAGCTCTTGATCAAATTTTCATCGCTATCATACGAGGTAAAGACTATAAATTTCTGATGAGGTTTTAGCTTTTTTATCTCATTCATCATCTCAAAGCCATTTAGCACTGGCATGTGGATGTCGCTCATCACGATGTCAAAGCCCTGTTTTTTAAATTTCTCGAGCCCATCTTGTCCATCTTTTGCGCCAACTACCTGACCGCAGTATGGCTTAAGTCCAGTGATGATGAGCTCCCTTGCCATCTCGTCATCCTCAGCTACTAAGATAGATACTTTTTTTAAAATTTCTAGCGCCTCTTGCATCTTTTAACCCTTTAAATTCTTATCAAAGCTTAGCTCAAAAATCGTTGGCTTTAGGTTGTGCGCAAGCGTGATGTCGCCATTTAGCTTCTCACGCGCGAGCTTTTTAGCGAAGTAAAGCCCTATGCCATTTCCTTGCTTTTTAGTCGTGTTTAGCCAGGTAAAAATTTTCTTGCTCATCTCGTAGCTCACGCCGCCGCCACTATCATAAACGCCGATGTAGCACTTATTTTCAAAGCTTCTAAATTTTAGCTCTATGACGCGTTTTAGCGGCTCATCTTTGTAGCTTTCAACGAGTGAGTCTTTTGCGTTATGGATTAGGATTAGTAAAATTTGCTGAATGATGTTTTCTATCTGACAGACCTTCATCTCTTCAAATCCGCTAAATTTCACACTCACATTTGCACGGCTAAGCTCTGTGTGCATAAGTGTTATTAAATTTCTAACGCTTGTTTGGATATCAAATTCGCTCACATTTTCAGCGCTTTTGTAAAAATTTCTAAAAATTTCGATTGTTTTTGAAAGAAGCTCGATCGAGCTTTGCCCTTTTTCTAGTAAATTTAAAAGCTCCTCATCGCTTAATTTGCCCTCTTTTTTTAGCATTATCGCCGAGCTTAGCATCAGTTTTAGCGAATTTACTGGCTGGATGAACTGATGACTTATGCCACTTATGAGCTCTCCAGCCTCGCTCATCTTGGCTCTGTGCGCTAGCAAGGTCTCGTACTCGTCTTGCACCTTTTTTATCTTGTTATACATGAAGTTGTGCAGGCTATTTGCCAAAAATGCAAGTGCGACGAAGGCAAAGAGTAAATTTAGAGCGTTTTTTAGCGCCTCTCTTGTCATGGCTAAAATTTCTTCTTCGTTGTTTGTGCCAGCTCCGATAAACCAGTTCATCGTCGGTATCTCGGCTACTTGGATCAAATTTTGCCCTATCTTTAGGCTAGTGATGTCCTCATCTTTTAAAAATAGCTCTTTAAATTTCTCCTCGATCTCTCTTTTTAGCGTTATATCGGCCATCGATGTGAGGATCTCGCCGCTGTGAGTTACTAAAAATGAGTAAGAATTTGGCGCAAGGCTAAAGTTTTTAATGCTATCAAAGATAGTGCCTATGCGCACGACACCGCAAAGTGCCGCCTCAAATTTCGCGTCTTTTTCAACTGGCACGCATAAATTTAAAGTAGAGTCATTTAAAATTTTGTGATTTTGCATGAAATTTACGCTTGGGGCATTTGTGTTTTTTGTCTCGACATACCAGATAAGCCCTGCTCGCTCACGCTTTGACATCACCTCTTCTGAGATCTTTTGCCCATCTACAAAGATCTCGCCATCCTCTCTTAGAAGCTGCATGAGATCAAATTCTTTCGCATTTTCTTTAAAAAGCTTTATGAAATTTGCCACCCTAGTATCGTCATCTATGATGCCAGAGTTTTGGATAAATTTTGATGCACGGATGAGTGAGTTTAAGCGCTCATCAAGCCAAATTTGAAAGTTGCTAACGATGTTTTTACTAACTGCGATGTTGTTTTTATCAGATAGCTCGATGATCTTTTCTTTTGCTTTGTTGTAGCTATTTAGCCCAAGAAGCACGACAAAGAGGCTTGCTAGCAAGATGATCGCATAAATTTTAATATTTTGTGATTTTAAATTAATACCCATGCGCGCAGTATATCCTAAGTTAGCCCAAAAATAGGGCTAACTAAAATTTAATTTTTAAAAGATAAGAGCTTTGAAACAAGCATAAGTGCAAGCACAACAAAGCAAATGCCAAATCCAAGCAGCGTGCAATCCGCCATCGACATAAATTTAGAAGACGGCACAAGATACCAGCCGTCTGCATAAAGATCCACTATGCTCTTTTGCAAATCGCTTAGCACCGCACCATCAGGCACCATAGGGCTGTCATATCCGCAGTCGCCCGTTGGCATAAACCAGTCAGGCGCCCACTTCTCAAGTGGCAAACCAAATGGATAGTGTGGCTCAGTCGAGCAGCCCTGCACGCCAAATGGGTCATCGCCATGCACCGCGTCGTGGATTTTGGCTAGCTTTACGCTATACATTATGCCCTGCACCGCTCCCCAAAAGGCAAAGACGTAGCCAACAAGGGCAAAGAGTAAATTTTTAGGGTTTATGATAGCGATCACGCCACCAAGCGCCATGCACAAAAAGGCAAAACGTATATAGACGCACTGCTCGCAAGGAGGCATATAGGCGTAGTTTTGAAAGAGCGAATGCGCGATAATGACAAGCGCGACGCTTACAAAGACTAAGATCGCCCAAGAGATGCGTGAGTCTTGAAATTTAGCCATTTTTTTAAAAAAGCTCATGTGGCGCCTTATTTTTTAAGAAGCTCTTCGATGAGTGCTGCCATGCCGTCAAGCGAGCTGATTGATTTTGTCATGATGAGATATTTGCCATTTACGACAAATGCTGGCACGCCTTGAATTTTAGCCACGTCATAGCTCTCATCCCACTTTTTAAGTAGCTCAGTCACTTTTGGATTAGTTAGCTCTTTTTCGTAGTCTGCTTTGCTAACGCCAGCAGCCTCAAGTCCGGTTTTCAAAAAGCCCTCAACGTCTTTGCCATCGCCCCAGCGCTCTTTTTTGTCGTGATAAGCTTTGTAGTAGGCAAATTTAGCCTTTTTAAATAGCGAATTTTCATCAAACAAGCTCACTCCCTTTGCCTCGTCCATAACGATAAGCACAGCAAAGACCTTGCTCGCAACCTCGCCGTAATCGCCCTTTGTCTTTAGGTGAAATGGCTCGTATTTTAGTCCAGGGATTTTCTCAACTACCTTTGGAGTGACGCTCTTGTCGTATTTGTAACAAAATGGGCAAGCGTAGCTAAAAATTTTAACTAGCGTATTTTGTCCGACACTTAGTGGCTTTTCAAGCTTGACGTAGTCCTCGCCCTCGCTAAATGCACTAGCACTGATCGCACCAGCAACGGCAACGGCAAAGATAGCCTTACTAAATTTAGATAGAAAACTCATAATGATCTCCTTTGGATGATTTATTTTGAGTTATTCTACAACCAAGCTCAACCGCACTTTTAACGCTAGAATAAATTTTGGCTGAAATTTGTCTATTTTAAATTTATGATGATGGATTTAGTTATTTTGTTTTTTGTTAAATTTTATAAAAATAATATACGTTATCAATAAAAATTATTATTTACTTGTTTTGATTATTTGGTTATAATCCGCTCAAATTTTATCAAAATAGGAGTCAAAATGAGACAGTACGAAACATACAAATGCGAAAAATGCGGCAACGAGATCGAGGTTCAAAAAGTTGGCGGCGGCACATTAGCCTGTTGCGGCGAAGAGATGAAGTGCGTGACTGAAAATTTAACAGCGGTAAATTTGATGAAGGCATTTGCTGGCGAGTCACAAGCTAGAAATAAGTACGAGCTTTACGGCGACCTAGCTAAAGAAGCAGGCTATCACGCGATAGCTAGACACTTTTACGAGGCAGCTGAAAACGAGAAATGGCACGCAAGGGCTGAGTTTAAGAAATATCACGAGATGATGAACGATCCGATCGATAAGATGGATAAAAATTTACTTGACGCTGCAGCTGGCGAAAACTACGAGCATACGACGATGTATCCAGACTTTGCAAAGATCGCAAAAGAAGAAGAACTAAGAGATATTGAGAGACTATTTAACGCGATTGGCAAGGTTGAAGTTGAGCATGAAAGAGAGTATTTAGAGCTTAAAAAGATGCTTGATGAAGAGGGCTTTTTTGAGAGCGACGAAGAAGATATCTGGGTTTGCGAGGTCTGCGGACACGTTCATAGAGGCAAAAAAGCTCCAGGCGCTTGCCCACTTTGCAAAGCTCCAAAAGAGTATTTTAAGCGCGAATTCTTAGGCTAAAAAGCCAAAAAATTTAGCCAAGGCGTTTGTCTTGGCTAAATTTAATAAATTTAAATCTATTTAAAATAAAAAAGTTATATAATCTCTTTAAATTTTCACAAGGAGAAAGAGATGAAAAAATCACTTTTAGTTTTAGCTACTCTTGGCTTTGCACTAAGCCTAAACGCTGCAGATCTTACAGATACTTGCAAGTCTTACTTCTCAGACATCGACAAAATGGTCGAAGCTTACAAACAAGCTGGTCAAGAGCAACAAGTAAAAATGTATGAAGATCAAAAGAAACAATCAATGGATCAACTAGCTTCTTTACCAAAAGAGCAACAAGACGCTACTTGCAAACAAGCTAAAGAGATGTTTGCTCAAGTAATGGATCAAATGAAAAAACAAGGTCTTTTAAAATAAACCTTCACGTGGCTAGGCTCTCTAGCCACACTTCAAATTTACCCCTCTTTTTTACATAAATTTTGCGTGATCTTTGCAACAGACGGCGAAACTAGCAAAAGCACAGGATAAGCCACTACAAAGGCTTTTAGATAAGCTGTGAGCCAAATTTGCACAAAGCCATCAACAAAGCCAAGATTTAGATACGTCAGCACAAATGACATAAAAAACGCCATAAATGCTGACATTATAAATGCAAAAACATATCTATAAAATTTCGCCGGTATCATGAAATTTTACCTATCAGCTCCTCTAGCCTCTTTGCATGATCAAGCGCCTTTTGTCTCATCAAAGCAAGCTTTGCCTCATCGTGCCTGCTCTGATATGATAACCCTCCGCTATAAACATAGCCTGCAAACTCCATGCCACACATATTTGCTAACGCCCTAAGCGGTGGCAAAAACTCCTCTATCTCATAGCGCTGAAGCGCCTCTTTTTTATAAAGCTCCTCAGGCGCGCCAGATGTAAATGAAAGCACTAGCTTTTTGCCATGTAGCTTATCTCCCTTACTGCCGTGAGAGAAGCCATGAACTAGCACATCTTCAAACCATTTTTGTAAAAGCGATGGCACGCCGTACCAGAAAAATGGATAAACAAGCACGATCACATCGGCCTTTACTAGCTTTTCTTGCTCAGCTTTTACATCGATAGCGTAGTTTTTATAAAGCTCACTTAGTATGTCAAATTTAGCCTCTGGCAGGTGCTTTTTTAGCTCGTCCAAAATGATCTTATTCGCAAAAGAATTTTCAAGGTCGGTGTGACCTGATACGACTAAAATTTCACTCATTTTCGCCCCTTAAATTTACTTTCTTAAATTTACTTGCAAACAAAGCTACTTGCCTTGCTGGTATCGCCACCCACGTATGTAGCCACCTTTGGATAGGCACACACTAAAAATTCCTTGCCAGCGTAGGTCCTACTTTTTGCTAGCATGCTCTTTGGCGCTTCGCCCTTTTCGTGCCACTCTTCAAGCGCACTAAGCGGATCGACGTCATCTATGCCGTTGCCGCCACCGCAGTGGTTCATCCCAGGTAGCGCAAAAAATGCCGCGAAATTTTGGCTATTTTCATTATCAGCCTCTAGCTTTTTAAACCAATCCCTTTGATCTTTTGCCGAAAAAACTGGGTCTGAAACGCCAGTTACGATGATTGCTTACCGCCATTTGCGCTAAATGTGCTAAGGCTTGTTGAGATGGCGTCATTTATAGCTGCGGTCTCAAAAGTCTTTGGCGTGTCTTTGTCAAAGTCAAAATTTATCGTGTCAAAATTTGGCTGTGCTGGCGTTAAAAAGTAGTAATTCACCGAGCCGCTTGAAAGCGTGATATTTCTAGCGTTTGGCTTGGCGCTTTGTGAGTCGCCCAGCTTCCACTGCCTCCAGCCCTCAGCGCTCACGCCTGAGTCGTAAAACCAGCTGCTATAAATTTGCTCGCCCTTGCTGTTTTTGGCTCCGTTAAAGATTTTCTCTATCGCTGCTATCTTTTGCTTATCTAAATTTAGACTTTTTGGATCAAATTTGCATGCTTCCCACGCATTGATGATCCCATCTTTTAGTCCGTCCAAGGCGTCACATTTTTCTAGCACGGCGTGGCTTAGCTTGTCAAGGTCGTCCTGCGTTAGGGCATTTGCGAAAATTTTCTCGCCTTTTTCATTTTTCGGAGCTATCTTCATAAGGGCTTGGTTATCCCACTGCTGAGCGATCGCCGCGCGAGATAGCCTAAAGCCAGGGTTTGCAGCGATGACGCCGTCAAATTCTAGCGGATAGCGCTGGGCTGCGATTAGTGCCGCCCTGCCGCCATTTGAGCAGCCCATGAAGTAGCTATGTTTTGGCTTTTTGGCGTATGCGGCAGCTAAAATTTGCTTAGCTGCGTCCGTGACCTTGCCGATCGCCTGATAGGCGTAGTCTAGCCTTGCTTGCTGATCTAGCCCAAACTCTGCCGTTGGCTTTGGGTGGCCTGAGTTTGTAGTGACGACCGCGTAGCCTCTAAGAAGCGCTGGCGTGGCTGTGCTTGTGTGTATCGGCACTGCGCCAAGAGCAGGCGCTACAAAGCCATCCATACCGCCTCCGCCTTGAAATAAAAATTTCTCATTCCACTGCTCTGGCAGCCTTAGCTCGTAATCAATCGCATACTCTTTGCCGTCACTTCCGGTGCGCTTATAGAGTTTGCCATGCACCACGCAGTGAGGCTTTGCTTTGATAGTGTTTTTACTGCCACCAGTTAGCGCAGACATCTTATCGGCTGATACTTCGCCACTCTCATTCCACACCGCACCTATCATCTCGTTGTTTAAAATTTTCACATCTTTTAAACTCTCACATCCAGCCTTATCAAGGGCAAAAGCTGTGCTACTAACAAGTGCTAGTGCGCAAAAAAGTGAAATTTTTTTCATAACATCTCCTAAAATTTTACCTTGCTAAATGAGGTCTCATTATTAAGACCAAAGCCGTCAAATTCATCTATTAGCCCAGCTCGCTCTTTGGCATAAGCCTTGTAGTTTTCGCTGTGGCGGTAGCTCTCAAAGCTAGCTTCGTCTTTGTAAATTTCAACCAGCACCCACTTGCTAGGTGCCTCTTTTTGACTAAAGGCAAACTGCGCGTAAGCGCCCTCATCTACGCTTTTTTGCATATATTTTTTGATGATCTTTTCAAATTTCGCATCGCTTTTTGCCTTAAGGCTTAAGTTTGTGATGTGAAAGTAGGCGTCTTTTAGGCGCTCTGGCGTTAAATTTTTTGAAATCACAGCCCTTTTTTTCAGGCTGATAGCCTTTTTGCTAGCTAAAATTTCAGCGCTTGCGCTTGCAAATTTCTTAAAATGCGCCGAGCTTATATGCTTTTTGTAAGCCGCCTCGTCCTTGTAAAACTCAAGCACATAAAATAGCTCTGGCTTGCTCTTTGCGCTTGCAAAAAAGATCGCCTGCGTGCCTGGCTCGCTCTTTGCGCTAAGGATATTTTCCCTGCCAAGACGCTTTAGCAAACTCTTGTTATTTGGCGTTGAAAGTAGCTCATATAAGCTCACTTTCGCCTCCGCTCCAAAGGCAAAAGCCACCAAAACCGCTAGTAAAAATAGCTTTTTAAACATCAAATCTCCTTAAATTTATCTCTGCTCAACTCTTTTCATCCAAGCAAAAAGCTCGTCTAAGTCGTAGTCGCCGCCATGTCCTTGTCCCCAGACCGCTTCGAAATCAACCTCTTTGCCAGCATTTTTAAGCGAAAGTGCGAGCATAGCAGGCACGGCAAGGGCTAGGTCGGTGTCGTTTGTCCCCTGCCTTATGCGGTAAAATTTCGCCCCATCTTTGTTTTTAGTGTAGTTCATCGCATTCATCATCTTTATGACGCCAGCATCCGCCATCTCGCCCCAGCTTCGCTCTTTTGCAAATTTAGCAAAGTGCTTTGCAGGCGTTTTGCTATCGCCAAAAAGGTCGTTTTCTGGATTTTCTAGCCCAAGGCCGTCAAAGGCAACCACCGCTTTGGCGCGTTTTAGCGAAGCGATGAAGTCTTCAAGCTTAAAGGTATATCCAAGCGAGCAGCCCTGCGTGTCAAGAGTTATAAATTTAGGCGTGAGCGTGCTTTTGTCGCTGCTTTTTGTAGCGGTAAATGCCTTTGAGATGAGGGCGTTTATATACTCTTTGAAGCTGCCCTCGCCGTTTTCATCAAGGCTTAGCGCGTGGCCTTTGGCGTCTTTTAAATTTAGCGAGTTTAGATAGGCTGGGAATTTACTCTTTAGCTCGCGTGAGAGCTCTTTTTGAGTGGCGTTTAGCTCGCCTGTGATAGTCTTTGGCTTTTTACTTCTGTCATTAAAAGAGCTCGCATCAAGACTTGCAAAATCAATCCTTTCAAATTTATCCAAATCCCCAAACATCCACTCATACGCCTCGTCCTCATGCTCTAAATTTGTCACAGGGCAGTAGGCTGAGACGGCATAAATTTGATTGTCAGCTTTTGCAGCGCCTAGCTCTTTAAGATATGGCTCATACTCTTTTGCGTTTGCGCTAGTGCCTAGAAGTGCCGACATCGCACCGCCTGCGCTCGTGCCGTTTGAGATGATCTTATTTGCGTCGCCTGGCATAAATTTGTCGTTAAATTTAAGATATCTAACGGCCGCTTTTAGATCGACTATCGCAGCTGGCGCTTTGCCGATAAATTTCTCGCCATCTTTTAGCGTCCTACCCCTAGCGCCAACGCTTGCCACGACGTATCCTCTAAGAAGCGCTTCAAGAGTGGCATTTGGCTTTTCATTTTGGATTTCTGGTTTTTGTGGCATTGCGCTCATGTAGCCACCGATCGCGTTTGGCATAAAGATAGCCCCTTTTTGGTCGCTAAATTTACTCTCTGGCACATAGAAATTTAGCACCTCATAGTCGCTAGCTGGCTTTGCTACATAGACTATGCCCTCATATGCTCTAAATTTAAGCGTCCTCTCGCCAACTTGCACGCTTTTTAGCTCAAATTTCTTTTCATCAAATTTAAGCTCGCCGCCAAAGCAAGCGCCTGCTAAACAAACCCCTAAAATAGCAACTCTAACGCATTTCATGATCTGCCTTTTTATTTTGTCCTACTTTTTACTTTACTAGCCTTGGCTTAGGCTACCAAGGCTTTAACGCCTAGTTATCTTTTGGCTTATACTTGATCGCATAGTCAAATTTTGGCTTACTTAGGCTAAACTCAAAGCTATCTCTATCGACCGAGCCAACGCAGTAGTGGCTATCATAAAGTCGAAGTAAAAACTCCGCCATCTGCTCACTCGTGTGATACTTTTTAAACGCCTTGTCGTAGTCGTAGCTCTCTTTGCTAGTTGCCACCATGCCAAATTCTGTCTTTGTGGCAGCTGGAGCTAGCACTTTTGCCTGCATTTTTGCCTGCTTATCTTGTGCTAGCTCGTGGTAAAGTCCCTCGCTAAAGGCACTTACGAAAAATTTGCTAGCGCAGTATGTGACGGCGTTTGGCACGATCTTGTAGCCACCTATCGAAGAGATGTTTATAAGCTGCGTATCTTTGTCTTTATACTTTTTAGTAAAGAGCGTTGAGAGCGTGACAAGTGAGATGATGTTTAAATTTATCATCTGCGTGATTTTTTCTAAATTTTGCTCGCCGACCTTGTTATAGTCACCAAAGCCAGCGTTGTTTATAAGCGCTTTTAGCTCAAATTTTTCTAAATTTCGCCAAAGCAAGAGGGCATTTTCTTGCTTTGAGAGATCGCAAAGCTCTATCACGACATCGACATTTGCAAATTTAGCTATCTCGCCTTTTAGCTCTTCTAAAAGCTCGCCCCGTCTTGCGATAAGGATCAAATTCTCCCCACGCCTTGCAAATGCCTTTGCCGCCGCCGCTCCTATGCCTGAGCTTGCCCCAGTGATCACTATATATTTTTTCATTTTGTAAATTCCTCCGGATTATAAATTTTCACACCTTCGCTGTGATCATCTTGCGCTACTTGCACGATCACTTTAGCGATATCAGCTGCCTTCATCGGACGATACTCGTCAAAAAAGCCTTTTGGGATAAATTTAAACGCCTTTATCGCCAGATACTCGCCAAGCCTAAATTCCTTTCTCTCAGCCTCGATAAGTGGCAGCCTAGCGATCTGAAATGAGCTATATCCAAGCTCTTTTATCTTTGCTTCTGCTTGACCTTTTGCCTTTAGGTAGAACGAGCCTGACTTTCTGTTTGCACCTGCAGCCGAGAGCAAGACAAAGCGTTTTGCCCCGCACTCCAAGCCAAATTTGGCAAAATTTATCGGATAGGTCACATCGACTTTGTAAAACTGCTCTTTGTGCTTTGCCGCCTTCATAGTCGTGCCAAGCGCGCAAAAGACGTCATCAGCGATAAATGGCACCTCATCTTTAAAATCATCAAAATTTACTATCTTTACTTCAAGCTTTTCATGGGTAAATTCTAGCTCATGCCTAACAAGGGCGACAACCTTGTTATAGTGTTCACTCCCACATAAATCTTTTAAAATTTCACTTCCCACAGCGCCGCTGGCTCCTGCGATAAGGGCGACTTTTTTCATGTTTATCCTTTGTAAATTTTGGATAAATTCTATCTCGCTAAGGCAAAAATTTCGCTTATGGCCTCTTTTGTATAAATTTGCTCCAAGCCCCTGCCCTTGGCGTAGTCATAAACTAGCGCCATGATCTCGTCTAAATTTGACTCATCAACGCCTATTTCAATTAGGCTTGTTGGCGTGCCGATCTTGCTAAACCACTCTTTTAGCTTTTTAATAGCCTCGTCTGCGTCATCTACGCCAAAAATTTCTTTGCCAAAGCACTTAAATGCCTTTAAATTTCTACTCTTATACCACTTCATCCAAGTTGGCATAACGACACTTAGCCCAGCCCCATGCGCGCAATCAACCACCGCACCTATGGCATGCTCGATCATGTGGTTTGGATAAGAGTAGCCAGCCGTGCCAACGTAAGTTAGGCCATTTAGCGCCATAGTCGCAGCCCAAGCAAACTCGCCTCTAGCGTCATAGTTTTCTGGCTCTTTTAGTAAAATTTCAGTCGTTTTCATAACCGTTTTGATGTTTGCTTCGATGTATAAATTTATGATCTCAGGCTGAACGCTCGCCGTAAAGTAGCCCTCGATGCTGTGAGCGATGATGTCAGAAGCTGAATAGACCAAGTACTCCTTGCTAACGCTTGCTTGAAGAAGTGGGTTTATCACCGACGCTTTTGGGTAAAGACAAGCGCCGTGCATGGCAAATTTCTCTTTTGTGGCTTCGTTTGTGACGACTGCGCCGCCGTTCATCTCTGAGCCAGTTGCAGCAAGCGTTATGATGTCAAAGATCATAAGCGCTTCTTTTGGGCATTTGCCAGTAAAAAAGTCCCAAACGTCGCCGCTATATCTAACTCCAGCAGCCACGGCCTTGGCACTATCAAGCACCGAGCCACCGCCTATGGCTAGCACGCTATCGACGCCCTCTTTTTTAGCTAAATTTATAGCCTCATTTACCTTGCTTAGCACTGGGTTTGACTTCACGCCACCTATCTTGCAAAACTCGATGCCATTTGCACTTAGGCTCTTTGTGGCAACGTCAAAAAGTCCGTTTTTCATAATCCTATCGCTGCCGTATATTATGAGCGTCTTTTTTACGCCAAATTCTTTCATATATTTGCCGATGTTTTGCTCTTTGTCTTTGCCAAATTCTATTTTAGTAGGGTTTAAAAAGCTGAAATTTTGCATATTTTTCTCCTTGTTTGCTTTTGTGATTTGGGGTAAATTTTAGTTAAATTTTCTTATTTTTAGCTATTTTTAGTCTTTGCTAAATTTAGAAATTTCTTAGTCTGATAGGTAGTTTTGATGTGATCTTATCTGGATCGAAGCTGTTTTTTGGATCGCCTAAGCCTCCAAAATTTTCGCCAGTGTTAAAGAATTTTTGTAAAAAGTAGTTGCCTCTGTATCCAAGCTCGTAAAGTAGCTCAGACATTTCGCTGATATCCTTTTCGCTTAGCAAGTCCGCATGCACGGTCGTTCTAACTTCAAATTTAAAATTTATCTCTATGAGATATTTTAGCGTGGCAGCAAATTTCTCATATAAATTTGAGCCAGTGATGCCGATAAATTTCTCTTTTGGAGCTTTAAAATCAAGCGCGATGTAATCAATCAGCCCCTCATCTATCGCCTCTTTTAAGACGTCACAATACGAGCCGTTAGTATCTACCTTTAAGCTAAAACCGCGTGCCTTTACCTCGCGTGCTAGCCTTAAAAAAAGAGGGTTTGCCGTGCATTCGCCGCCGCTAAAGACTATGCCATTTAGCTTGCCGACCCTGCGGTCTAAAAAGTCGCAAACTTCGCTAAAGCTTATAGTGCCATTTGACTTTACGACCTCGATGTTGTAGCAGTATCCACAGCGCATATTGCACCCAGCAAACCAAATGACAGCAGCCACTTTGTCTGGATAGTCAAGCGTCGTAAATGGCGTTATACTAAAGACTCTTTGCAAGTTTTTGACCCTTTTTTAAACTAAAAGGCACAAGGGGCGTGCCTTTGGTTTGCATTTTAGTTTATTTTTTTAAATTTATTCTTGTTTTTAGGCAATAAATTTATCTCTTGCAGCAACTCGCGTATTCGTCAAATTTTATTCGCTCTTTGTGCTCACCTTTTTTGCCAAGGTTAAAGCTCTCAACTGGCCTGTGATAGCCCATAACACGAGTATAAACGACGCATCTTGTGCGTTTATCTTGCACTTTTTCTAAAATTTCTTTTTCTGTCATATTCTCTCCTTATTTGGATTTTTTCTTCTCTTTTTCTATAAGCTCTGCATCACAAAGTGGGCAAAACTCATGCTCGCCAGCTATGTAGCCATGCTTTGCGCAGACGCTAAATACCGGCGTTATCGTGATGTATGGGAGTTTGTAGTTTGAGATTATACTCTTTACAAGCTCTTTGCAAGCTTTAGCCGAGCTTATGCGCTCTTTCATATATAGGTGAAAGACGGTGCCGCCAGTATAGGCGCTTTGTAGCTCATCTTGTAGATCAAGCGCTTCGTAAGCGTCGTCTGTGAAATTTGCAGGTAGCTGGGTTGAGTTTGTGTAGTAGATATTATCGCCCTCGCCTGCTTGGATGATGTCTGGGTAGCGCTTCTTATCCTCTTTGGCAAAGCGGTATGTAGTGCCCTCAGCTGGAGTTGCTTCGAGGTTGTATAAATTTCCGCTCTCTTCTTGAAATGTCCTTATCTTATCACGTAAAAAGCCAACCATCTCAAGGGCAAATTCTCGTCCAAATTTGGTCGAAATGTTCTCTTTGTCGCCAGTGAAATTTCTAAGTAGCTCGTTCATGCCATTTATGCCGATCGTGCTAAAGTGGTTGTTAAAGTGCTTTAGATACCTAGCTGTGTAAGGATAAAGCCCTCTGTCATACATCTCTTGGATAAATTTACGCTTCTTCTCTAGGGTTGATCTGGCTAGCTCTAAAAGATAGCTAAGCCTGTTATAAAGTGCGACCTTATCGCCTTTGAAGTTATAGCCAAGGCGGGCTAAATTTATAGTCACAACGCCTATTGAGCCAGTCATCTCAGCGCTTCCAAAAAGACCGCCACCACGCTTTAAAAGCTCTCTTAGATCAAGCTGTAAGCGGCAACACATAGAGCGCACGTGACCTGGCTTGTAGGCATTTTCGTTTTCTATCTTGTTGCCATTTTCGTCGTAAGTGTATTGTGATCCGATGAAATTTTGAAAGTAGCTTGAGCCCATTTTTGCGGTATTTTCAAAGAGCACGTCCGCCACTTCGCTATCCCAGTTAAAATCCTCTGTGATATTTACCGTTGGTATCGGAAATGTAAAAGGCTGTGAGCACTTGTCGCCAGCTGTCAAGACCTCGTAAAAAGCCTTATCTATGCGCGCCATCTCAGGCTCGAAGTCCTTGTAGGTCATATCGACTAAATTTTTTCTGCCACGCTCGTTTGCTTTTTTCAAAATTTTTTCATCTTTTACGTTTGTAAAAAGGTGTATATCATCGCTCGTTGGGATCTGATCCCTTAGGTCGCTTGGGCAGGTGATGTCTATGGTTACGTTTGTAAATGGACTTTGTCCCCAGCGCGCAGGGACGTTTAGGTTAAATATAAAGCTAGTGATCGCCTTTTTGATCTCGGCGTCACTTAGATCGTCTTTAAAAACGTAAGGCGCAAGGTAGGTGTCAAAGCTAGAAAACGCCTGAGCGCCCGCCCACTCGCTTTGCAAAATTCCTAAGAAATTTGCCATCTGATAAAGCGCCTCTCTAAAGTGCTTTGGCGCCTTGCTCTCGACCCTGCCACGAACGCCGTTAAAGCCCTCATTTAGCAAGGCTCGCAAACTCCAGCCAGCACAGTATCCTGTAAGGCAGTCAAGATCGTGGATATGGTAGTCGCCATTTCTGTGAGCAAGACCCTCTTCTTTGCTATAAACAGCGTCTAGCCAGTAGTTTGCTATGACTTTGCCAGCTGTGTTGTTGATAAGACCTGCGTTTGAGTAGCTTGTGTTTGAGTTTGCAGAAATTCTCCAGTCTGTGCCGTTTATATACTCATTTATCGTTTGGGTTGAGTTTATATAGGTCGTATCTTCGTTTAGGCCTAAAATTTGCTCGCGTTGGAGCTTGTGGGTGTGGCGGTAGAGCATGAAGCTCTTTAGAACTTCAAAATGTCCGCCGTCAAATAGCTCTTTTTCTATCGCATCTTGGATGTCTTCGACTGTTATCGCACTTGATTTTTGAAAGATATCTTGGACTACATTTGTAAAAACTTGCTCGTCATAAGCTTTATTTTCGCTGGCAAATGCCTTTTTTATAGCATCTACTATCTTGTATGCTACAAATTCTTGCCTTGTGCCATCTCGTTTTAAAATTTCACGCATCACTCGCTCTTTTCTGATTATTTTTTTGATATGGAGTTTAAAAGTATAGGACAAGAAAGCTTAAAATATAGAAAACTATTTTATTTTGTTTAATAATATTTATCAAAAAATATAAAATTTCAGATAGTTTTCTTAAGTATATTTCTGCGTATTTTAAGCTCTTTAAATTAAAATTTGATTACTTTTACTTAAATAATTATTTTAATTTTAGTTTTTAAGATAGTAGATTTAAATTTTTATTTCATATGATCTTTATTTAATTTATATTAATATTAGTCGATTTTCAAAAAAGGAGTTTCAATGAAAAAAATCATAACGCTCGCCATAGGTCTACTTTTGGCTGGCTGTGCATCATCCAACGGCGTAAAATCACCCGAAGATGGCATGATTAAAAGCTTTGCAAAATGCGCCCTAAAATCAGATAGTACAGTCATTATGCTAGTACCAAGTCGTGGCTTTCTTGCTGACGCAATAGCTAGCGCAACAACTAGTGTTTCAAACAACGACGGAGGTTTTTACAACAATCTAACGGATAAAATACAAGAAGGTGTGGATGCCTTTGTCATCTACGGCGAAAGTGGGATGAAAACGGAGTCACTCATGTCAAATGTCTTTACGAGACTAAAAGAGCGTAACGTAAATGGTATGCAGTTTTGTATATCAGCAGGAATAGAAAAGAGCGAGAAGCTAAGCAAGCTAGCAGATGAGCTTGGTATAAAATTAAGTTTTGTGACACTTCCGTAAATTTATAAATTTAATAGACAATTTAAAAAATTTAAGAGAGAAATTTCTCTCTTAAATTTAACTACTGACAACCCTCACACTCGATCGAGCGGTCAGCTACGTCGTTTAGCTTTTCGCTGTCTGGGCTTTCAGAGCGTAGATAATAAGTTGATTTTAGTCCAAGCTCCCATGCAAGCGTGTAAATTTCACTTAGATATCCGCCACTTGCTTTGTCTAAGCTCATGAAGATATTTAGACTTTGACCTTGGTCGATCCATTTTTGGCGGATCGCGCCTGCTTTTATGAGAATTCTCTGATCAAGTTCATAAGCTGGCGTGTAAAACTGCCAAGTATCTGGGCTTAAATTTGGCACGACATTTGGGATCATACCACTTAGGTTGTGCTCAAACCACTTGCGCTTATAGACTGGCTCGATGGTCTGAGTAGTGCCAACAAGGATCGAGATCGAGCTAGTTGGAGCGATCGCCATTAGGTAGCCGTTTCTCATGCCGTCACGCTTGACCTTCTCTCTTAGCTTGTCCCAGTCGCAGATATTTTCGTCAAATAGCCCGCCTTTGTCGTTTAAAAGGGCTTTTGCGTTCTCGTTTGCGGTGTCTATCGGCATGATGCCTTTGCTCCATTTTGAGCCTTCAAATTTTGGATAGATGCCCTTTTCTACGGCTAAATTTGAGCTAGCGTAGATGGCGTTGTAGCTTATGTTTTCCATTATGCTATCAATCAGCGCCAAATGCTCATAACTGCCCCATTTTACGTTTTTCTCAGCTAGCATTTGCGCCTCGCCCATGACGCCAAGGCCGATCGAGCGAGAGGCAAGGTTTGTGTGTTTTACCTTTTTGTGCGGGTAGAAATTTAGATCTATAACGTTATCAAGCATTCTGATAGCTATCGGCACGACGCGCTCGATGTCCTCTTTGCTGTTTATCTTGCTTAAATTTATACTTGCAAGGTTGCAAACTGCCGTTTTGCCCTCGATGCTCTCTTTTTCTACGATGAAAATTTGCTTGCCTTTTAGGCTATCAAGCGCGCTAAGTTTTTTGGCTTTTTTAGTTATGCCACTATCGACCGTGACGTCCTCTTCTTCGTCAAATAGCTCCTCGCCGCCGTCTTCATAAGTGATCTTGATCTTATAGTAGTTTGGCGCTGTGTTTTGGAAAATTTCGGTGCATAAATTTGAGCTTCTGATGATGCCCTCGTGATCGTTTGGATTTGCTTTGTTGGCATTGTCTTTAAAGCATAAAAATGGCATACCAGTTTCAAAATAGCTAGTTAAAATTTTCTTCCAAAGCTCTTTTGCAAGGATGGTGTTTTTCTGGATATTTTCGTCGTCTTCATACTCTAAATATCTCTTCTCAAACTCCTCGCCGTAAAGGTCGCAAAGGTCGCTTACTTGAGCTGGGTCAAAGAGGCTCCAGCGGCCATTTTCTTTGACACGCTTCATAAATAGGTCGTTTATCCAAAGCGCAGGGAAAAGCTCGTGTGCGCGGCGTCTCTCTTCGCCTGAGTTTTTACGAAGATCGAGAAAATCGCTCACGTCCATATGCCAAGGCTCGATATAAACAGCGATCGCACCCTTTCTAGTGCCTAGCTGATCGACCGCCACTGCGATGTCGTTTGTTACTTTTAAAAATGGTATGATACCGCCAGCTGCGTTTTTGTGTCCGTCGATACTGCCGCCCATCGCACGCACCTTGCTCCAGTCCCAGCCGATACCGCCGCCAAATTTTGAAAGTAGCGCCATCTCTTTGTAGCTATCAAAAATGCCCTCAATATTATCAGGTGTGCTACCTACGTAACAGCTGCTTAGCTGGTGGCGTGTAGTCCTTGCGTTTGAGAGCGTTGGGGTGGCTAGCATCACTTCAAATTTAGAGATGAGATCGTAAAATTTCTTAGCCCAGCCTTGGCTGTCTAGCTCGTTTTGCGCAAGAAACATCGCTATCGCCATAAACATGTGCTGTGGCAGCTCGATAGGCATACCACTCTTGTCTTTGATAAGATAGCGATCATAAAGCGTCTTGATACCAAGGTATGCAAACTGAAGGTCGCGCTCAGGCTTTATGTATGCGTTTAGATCCTCTAAGTCGTACTTCTCTTTTAGCCCAGGGATGATGCGGCCTACTTTTTCGCCTTTTGCTAGGTAGTCTTTTAGGTGGTTGTAGCCGTTAAAGCCAGTCACTTTGTGATAAAGGTCGAACAAAAATAGCCTTGCAGCGACAAATGTCCAGTTTGGGCGGTCGATGTCGATCTTATCAACTGCTGTTTTTATAAGAGTTTGCTGAATTTCCTCAGTCGTTATCATATCTCTAAACTGGATTTTCGCATCTACCTCAAGCTCGCTAAGACTTACGTTGCTAAGCCCTAGAACCGCTTCGTTTGTGTATTTTTTGATCTTGCTGATATCAAGCTCTTCTGTTCTGCCATTACGTTTTATAACTTTCAAAAATATCTCTCCGTTTTAAATTTTAATTTGAGATTTTATCCAAAAAGAGATAAAAACTCTCTTTGCCAAAAACTACTCATTAAATATAAAATTTACCACCAAAATGAGAAAGAGAAAGGCTTGCCAAAAACTCTTATTTTTCTAGCGCGAGGGTGATAAAAAACGTTAAACGTGGCGAGCTTTTGGGTTAGCTTTGGCGACCAAAAGTTAAATGCGCCAACATTGCCACTAAATTTACTGGCGCTTGCAAATGCTGCTTGAAAAATGCTAGCTCCTAGCTGATAAATTTGGATTTTGTGTTAGAGTAGTTACAAGGGGCTAAATTTACCCCTTGCGTTTAAATTTATTTGCCAAAGACTCTGGCGAAAATTTTATCTACGTTTTTGGTGTAGTAGTTGTAGTCAAAGCACTCTTTGATCTCATCTTTGCTAAGGCTCTTAGTTAGGTCCTCGTCGTTTAGCAAATTTTGTAAAAATAGGCTGTGACCTTGCTCGTCGATCGCTTTTTTGCCCTCTTGTAAGTCCGCCCATACCTTCATGGCATTGCGCTGAACGATCTTGTAGGCGTCCTCTCTAGAAATTCCACGCTGCGGCAACTGTAAAAGCACGCGCTGCGAAAAGACTAATCCGCCTGTTAAATTTAAATTTTTCATCATATTTTCTGGATAGACGACTAAATTTGCTATCAAATTTTTGATACGAACCAGCATAAAATCAGCCGTGATAAACATATCTGGCAGGATAAATCTCTCAACCGAGCTGTGGCTGATGTCGCGCTCGTGCCAAAGTGCGACGTTTTCAAGAGAAGGCGTGACGTATGAGCGTAGTACCCTGCAAAGACCGGTGATGTTTTCGCTAAGGACTGGATTGCGTTTGTGTGGCATCGCGCTTGAGCCCTTTTGTCCTGGGCTAAAATACTCCTCCGCCTCGTAAACCTCGGTCCTTTGATAGTGCCTAACGGCAACTGCGATCTTCTCGCACGTAGAGGCTAGAACTGCGATAGCGCTCACCACGTGGGCGTAGCGGTCACGCTGGATCACTTGATTTGACGCTGGGGCGGCTTTGAGACCAAGCTCCTCGCATGTCAGCTCTTCAAATTCCATCGGAGCGTGGGCTAAATTTCCCATAGCACCTGAGAGCTTGCCGTAGCTGATCGTATCTTTTGCGTCTTTGATGAGCTTTAGCGCCCTTGCGATCTCGTCGTACCAGATGGCAAGCACTAGGCCAAAAGTTATCGGCTCGCCGTGGATGCCGTGGCTTCTGCCGACCATGAGCGTGTGCTTGTGCTCGTTTGCCCTATCTTTGACCGCCTGCATAAACTCCTCTACGTCGCTTATGATGAGCTCTAGGCTCTCTTTCATCTGAAGCGCGACGGCTGTGTCGATACAGTCGCTCGAGGTCATGCCGTAGTGCACGAACCTACTCTCCTCGCCAAGGCTCTCGCTGACGCTTGTTAAAAATGCGATAACATCGTGCTTTGTCGTCTTTTCTATCTCGTCGATGCGAGCCACTTCAAATTTAGCGTTTTTGCAAATTTTATCGCAGTCGCTGTCGCTTATGAAGCCAAGCTTATTCCAAGCTTTAACGGCAGCTTTTTCTACCTTGAGCCAAGCGTCGTATTTTGCTTGTATGCTCCACTTTTCAGCCATCTCTTTGCGTGAGTATCTTTCGACCATTGTTGAACCTTTTGTGTTAGTTTGCTTTTGTCCTGAAAGTATAAATTTGGCTTTTTGAGCCAGAAATCACGTCGTGCAATTTCTCTAAATTTAAGTTTTGATTATATAAAATCCGGGCTGAAATGTCGGTTATACGCTTATAAATTTGGGCTTAAGATAGCTCGCTCGTTTTTCAAAGGATCATTTTTGCCCTACGTAAATAAATTTATCATTACTGCAGATCATCAAAAAGCTTACGAAATTTTACTGCAAAATGGCTTTAACATGAGCCAAACCCAGCGCCTCATCGATAAAGGCAGGCTGATCTGTAGCGGCAGTGTCGTGAGTGAGAAAAATGCCATTTTGTGCGGCGATGTCTTTTTGATCGACTATGAGGCCAAGCCAAAGGGACTAAAGCCGATCTTTGAGTGCGAGAGCTTTGCGGTATTTGACAAGCCAAGTGGCGTGCTGAGCCACCCAAATGGCAGGCACTGCGACTACTCACTAAACGATGAAATTTACACACTTTTTGGGCGAGATGCGAGCGTGGCACATAGGCTAGACTGTGAAACAAGTGGCGTGATAGTTGTGGGCAAAGATAGAAATTCTACGATAAAGCTAAAGAAAATCTTTGAAAACAGAGATGTTTCTAAAAGCTATGTCGCGATGGTGCAAGGCAAGGTCGAGCGAGAATTTACGATCGATGCTAAGATGGATCTAGCAAACAACTACGATGATGTGAAAATGCGAATGCAAATTTGTGAAAATGGCAAGAGCGCGGTGACTAAAATTTTGCCGATCAAATATTTTGACGATATCGATACGACTTTAATTCGGGCTATCCCACTCACTGGTAGGCAGCATCAAATTCGGTTGCATTTGTTTCATGTGAAACACAAGATACTTGGCGAACCACTTTATGGTTTGTCACGTCCGCAGATCGAGAAAATTTTAGACAAAGAGATGAGCGAGAGTGAGCGGATAAATTTAACTGGTGCAAAAAGGCTATTGCTTAACTCGGATGAAATTTCATTTAAATTTGATGAAATTTTTTACACCATAAAAAGCAAATTTGATGCCGAAGGTGAGTTTTATAAATTTGCAAGAGAAGCAAATAATCAAACTATTTAATTTTTAAAAATCTTTCTAGTAAAAATAATCTATAAAAATTTTTCATAATTTTGCTTCTAAATTTGAAATAGAGTTTTTATTAAAAGATAGAATTAGATTTTTAGTGTCGCCACATTGTGAATTAAATTTTGGCAATCAACTTTGTGTTTTTGTTTTTCATCCACAAAATTTCACGCCAAATTTTTCAGATTTTATTTTGAAGTTTTATTTTCCTCTTTTAAAACTTTTATGATCAAGCCAAGCCCAGCACCAGCAACCAGCACTATAAAAATTATCTCAGCGATATCAAGAGCTGTCATTTTTTACTCACGTTAGTTTTATCGTTAGTTGGTTTTTCTTCTGCTTTAGCTGCTCTCTTATCGCTAACGTTAGCTCTAAATTTAGGATTTTCATTTCGCTGTTTTAGCTGTCCACAAGCAGCACTTATATCAAGTCCCTTGCTCTGTCTGATCGTGCAGGTGACACCATGATCTCTTAGATATTCTTGAAATTTTAGCATGCTAACAAGCTCAGGTCGTCCAAATTCACTACCTTCATGCGGGTTAAAGTAGATCAAATTTACCTTTGCCTTGATACCATGCAGCAGTTTAACCAGCTTTTTTGCGTCACTAACGCTGTCGTTTAAGTCCTTGATAACAAGATATTCAAACATCACACGCTTTCGCATATCGATAGGAAACCCCCTAACAGCATCCATAACAGCCTCGATATTATACGCCTTATTTATCGGCATCAGGCGGCTTCTAAGCTCGTTAGTAACAGCATGTAGCGATATGGCCAGCAAGACACCAAGGTCCATCTCGCCAAGCTTTTTTATCTGACTGCCAAGACCGCTAGTTGAAACAGTTTGGCGACGTGGCGATATAGCTAGACCCTCATTTAGAGCTAAAATTTTGATCGCTTTACTAACATTAGCAAGGTTATCAAGTGGCTCACCCATACCCATATAGACAACGTTTATGCGCCTCTCGTATGGTATGTTATTCTCTCTTTTTATCCATAAAATTTGCCCTACGATCTCGCCAGCAGTCAAATTTCTAACAAGCCCGCCCTTTGCTGTTAGGCAAAAAGCACAGCCCATTTTGCATCCAACCTGCGAACTAACACAAACAGTATAACGAGCATGGCGACTAATCTTGCCATCTTCGTCACTAATCTCCTCTTTCATAGGTAGCAAAACGCTCTCTATCTTCAGCCCATCTTTTAGCTCGAAAAGATACTTGATAGAGCCGTCGCTACTTTGCTCAAATTTCACACATTTTAGAGGATCGAGATAAAATTTCTCAGCCAGATCCTGGCGCATATCTTTTGGTAAATTTAGCATTTGGCTAAATTCCGTCGCATTTTTTTTGTACATCCACTCATAAATTTGCGTCGCTCTGAACGAGGGAGAGACTAGCTCTTTTAACTCTTCGATGCTAAGATCAAGCAAATTTTTCACATATTTTCCTTTATATATTTTGTTAGTAGCTCTTTAGCTGCAGAGTGATTTTTTATAAAATCAGCATGCGCATTTTCATCACAAAAATTTGTCGCTACGAAAATTCCATAAGCTGGAATTTTAAAAATTTGAGCCACTTTTAGAACAGAAAAAAACTCCATATTTTCTAAAAAATATCCATTTTCAAACATCTTATGAGCCAAATTTTTGTCTGTCGTTATGAAATTTGATGAATTTATTTTGATAGTTCCACGTGAAACGATAGAAGAAATTTCACACTCGATAGGCGAATAAGATCTATTTTCTATGCTAGAAATTTCAATATTTGCCCCAACCGAGCTTTCATAAATTTGCAAAATTTCACCATCTTTATATAGACCTGCCGAACCAACAAAAACTATCTTTTCTGGCATTTGATATAAATTTCGCTCAGGATTTTTTGACAAATTTTGGCTTAGATTTTGCAGCTCTGGGTTTGATGAGTTTGCAAATTTAGCCTCGATCTTTGCGAGGTAGCGCGGGTCAATATTTTTTAAATTTATACTCTTTTCATCTGCTCCCACGCACGATCTTTTTTGCAAAAACTTCGTCAAATTTATCGCCATATCGACTAGCCCCACCCCCATCGGCAAGGCAAAGTCAAAAATTTCATTTTTTCCAGCTGAGATAACTAACATCAAAGCCTAACCTCAACGCCATTTGCCTTGAGATACTCTTTTAGCTTTTTTATCTCGATCTCGCCAAAGTGAAATATCGAAGCAGCAAGACACGCATCAGCCCCAGCCTCAAAAGCCTCTTTAAAATGCTCCATCTTACCAGCGCCACCGCTTGCGATAGTCGGTATAGAAAGCGCACTAAAGATCCTTGTTAGCTCCAGACTAAAGCCCTGCTTGACGCCGTCGTTATCCATAGACGTTAGCAATATCTCCCCTGCTCCGCGCGACTCGACCTCTTTTGCCCAAGCAAAGGCATCTTTTTTGGTATCGATCCTGCCGCCATTTATAAAAACGCTATAACCATTTTCAATCTTTTTAGCGTCGATCGCTACGACGACACATTGCGAGCCAAATTTCTTAGCCGCTTCGTCGATTAAATTTGGATATTTTATCGCCGATGAGTTTAGGCTCACCTTGTCGCAGCCCGCATTTAAAAGGCGCGAGATATCATCGATCGTGCGTATGCCACCGCCAACGGTTAGTGGTATAAAAAGCTTGCTTGCGACCTTTTTTACGACATCAACTATCGTATCACGGCCAAGGTGAGAGGCTGTGATATCCAAAAAGCAAAGCTCGTCAGCACCCTCGTCGTTATATCTTTTAGCTATCTCGACCGGGTCTCCAGCATCAACAAGTCCAACAAAATTTACACCTTTTACGACCCTGCCATCTTTTACGTCGAGGCATGGGATTATGCGTTTTGCGAAATGATTCAATTTTATCCTTTGTCTATCTTTCTAGCTGCCACCTCAAAGTAGGGCAAACTAGCCCAATTTTCTCGGTTTCCAACTATATAAATAACCTCTTTTGCTCTTGTTAGTGCCACGTTTAGCAGGTTTGGCTTGCTAGCAGCCCATGCTCTAGCGCCCTTTGTAGCTCCCCCTAACACAAACACGATAATGTCAGCTTCTTTACCTTGCATAGTGTGGATAGTGCCTGCACCTTTTAAATTTCTACAAACATCTTTAAATGGCGTTATTATCCTGATGTTATAATTTTGGCTAGTTAGCTCACCTGCCAAGAGCTCTTTAACCGCTTCGCCCTCGGCTTTATTGTAGTTGCCTATCCACTCCTCACTTCTAACATCTATCCACTTTGTTTGCACGTTAGTGTTTGCAAATTTACTAGCCGCGCTTCTACCAAGTATCATCATATCATCGTATGTAGTCTCGTTTGAGATCTCAAACATAGGGTTAGCACATCTTCTATGCACGATCAGTGGCGAGCCGACCCAGATACTCTCGCCACTACCTTTTATATATGTGCCGATCTTTTGTGCTTTGTCGGCTCTTAGTTGCACAGAGGATCTAAGCAAGTTAAACTCCTCTTTTGCCTCGCAGTAGCTAAGTATCGCGTTATTTAAACTAACTGGTAGTGTTACGACAGGCTCAAGTTGAAGTGGGTCGCCAACCACCACAGCCATCTTTGAGCGAAGCAAGGCGCCTAACGCGTTAGTTAAATTTGCCTGCCCTGCTTCGTCTATCAAAAGCATGCCTATATCGCCATTTAAAAGGTCTTTAAAGGTGTTATTAAACGAAGCAAAAGTCGAGCTAACAACTGGCGTTAGCAAGAAGAGCCCTTTAATAATCTCGCGTCTATGCTTTGCCTCTAAGCCGTTTTTCTCAGCCATCTTTTCATCGTTAAAGATAACGCTAATGGCACGTAAATTTGTCCTAACAGCCTCTTTGCAGGCAAAAATGGCAGCTTTGTGCAAATTTAGCGCCTCTTTAAAAAGTTCTATCCTAGCCTTAAAAAGCTTTGTCTTGTGAAATTTCTCATCTATGCCAAATTCCATCATAAATGGCATACTCTTTTGCATTTCCTCATTACTCTCGCTAAAGCTGCCGTTTAGAAAGACATCTAGCTCCTCGCTCCTGCCAAGTATCTTTTGACGTCTAGCAAAGTCGCTTTGTAGCCTTTTGTAGAGATTTATCTTAGTGCCAAGCTCTGCTGCCCTGCTCTCAAGCACTGCTATCTCGCTTTTTAGCTCATTTAGCCTTGCTTCGTTTTTCTCTTTGCTCTCGCCATTTTGCTTGCTAGCTTTTAAATTTTGCTCGGCTATCTGGCGGTTTATCTCGCCAACCTTTAGTGCCTCGTCATTATACTTTTCAAAGGCCTCTGTCTTAAAAATCTGCTGAAAGAGAAAAAATGGCGGCTTTTCTGGTGTGCTTAGATACTCCTGCAAAGCTTCATTTTGACTAACAACTCTTGTTAGCTCGCTAAATTCAGCCTTTTTATCTTCAAGCTTGCCGCTAACGCTAGCAAATTCGCTCTCAAGAGGAGATAAAAGCTCCTCTATCTGCTTGGCTGAGTTATAGCTCTCTAGTCTTCTATCGACGTCGGCTAGCTCTGTTTTAAGACTCTTTAGCTCCTCTTCTTTGATCCTGATCTCACTAAAAAGTAAATTTACCTCGTGAAGTGCGATGTTAAATTTCTCTTTCGCCACGTCGTAGTCATCAACCCCTTCGCCAACTGCCAGATATTTACCAAGCCCCATCAAAAAGCCATCTTGCTCCAAAAACTCGCCGTATTCGCTTGCGATCTTGTCAAACTGGCTGTGAGCAGCCTCGATCTTTACGCCATTAATTGCGTTAAAAACAAAATTTGACTTGTTTTGCTTTGAGCCAAGCGCCACGCAAAATAGCCCCCAAGCTGGCTTTGAGATAAAGGACTTCTCGCCAAATTTACTCTTTTCATCGGCCGAGAGCAGCCTTGTGGCTATAAATTTAAAATAATCAACCTCGCCCGCATAATCCCCTATGCTTTTTAACTGGCTTAGCTCTTTGCTCAAAATTTCAACCGCGCCATTGTTGCAAGAGCTAACGACCATCTCGAAGCCCTGCAGCTCATCATTTAGTTTAAAATAAAGCGCCTTTTCGTCGCTGTCATAAACTGGCTCAAAGATATCGTGCCTGCTCATTTGCGCGAGCTTCATCGCCCTAAGCGTCACCACTTCAGCCATCACGTCCTTTAAAAGTGTCGTTTTACCCGTGCCTGGAGCGCCATTTACGCTATAAATCCCGCCGTTACATTCTCTAAATTTCTCTATGATATTATTTAGCGCCATTTGCTGTGAGAAATTTAGGGCAAAATCACTAGCAAAAGCCGATCTTGGGTAGCGCTCAGCCTTAAAAAAGTCCCTCACCGCCCTTTGATTTAGCTCATCTCTAACGTCAATCCTCTCAAATTTATTCTCACTGCCCTCGTCTAAAAACTGATCCGTCAGCTCGTGCGTCCTGCCTGACTCGTAAAATTTGATAAGTAAATTTATATCATCTATAAAAAAGCTATTTAAAAGGGCGTCGTTCTCTTTAAAATTTGGGTCAGCGATCCTTACTTCAAGCCTGATCACATCTTTACAAAATGGCGTCTTTAGCGAGTTTTTTATCTCCTCGTGCACCGCTTTTACATAGTCGCTAAGCCTCATTTTCTCTTTATGGATAGAAATTTTATCCTTGATGTGCTCGCACTCTTTGTTAAAGTCGTTTTGGCTGATCTCTTTTAAATGGTTTAGTCGTACCATCGCCCAAGGAGCCGTTGGGATAAAGAGCTCATTTGATGAGCTTGGCGTAAAAAATGGGCTTAGCTCATCATCTAAATTTGCATCTTTTAGAGCAAAATTTTGCTCATTTTTACAAAAGAGTAGATCGCCAGAGAGCTTAAGTTTATAACAAAATGCCTTTTCAAAGCTCGTTTGCTCAGAGCGAAGCTCCTCTAAAATTTGCTCTTTTTCAAATTTCACCTTTGCTAACTTTGATATCGCAAGAGCAAGCAAGTCAGTCTCAAAAATGCCACCATAAATCGAAATTTCTACACCATTTTTTAAAAGTGACCTGTCAAATGCTCTTAAAATTTGCATAAATTTCTCATCGAAATTTGCGATATCAAGATCCATTGATTTTTTAAATTTGCTATTTGTCTTTTTTGGCTCGTCTAAGGTTTTTGGCTCTAAATATTGTGATAATAAAAAGTATTTTAAGGTATTTGCCCTACTCAAATTTGCGCCTTATTTTGTTGTTATTTAGTGATTATAGTCCATTTTATATATGATTAAACTAAACTTGTAATCATTGTATAAGTAATTTTTGGCTAATATCGCGGCTATGATAAAGGCAAAAAAGCACTTTGGACAGAATTTTTTACAAGACAAAGCGACACTAGATAAGATCATCCAAGCGATACCCAAGGACGTAGAAAATGTCGTTGAGATTGGGCCTGGCTTAGGTGATTTGACATTTAGACTTTTGCAAATTTATAAGACGACCTCTTTTGAGATAGATTGTGAGCTGTTTCAAATTTTAAAGGTCAAATTTGCAAATGAGATCCAAAATGGACAATTAAAACTTTTTTGTAAAGATGCTTTAGAGCAGTGGCAAGAAGAGGGCGGACTAAGTAGCCAGAACTACTTTTTGGTCGCAAATTTGCCCTATTACGTTGCTACGAAGATGATACTAAATGCGATAGATGACGAAAAATGCCTTGGCCTTATTGTGATGATACAAAAAGAGGTTGCTCTTAAATTTAGTGCAAAGAGCAAGGATAAAGAATTTAGCGCTTTATCGATCCTCGCTTCACTACAAGGCAGGTGTGAGCTTTTGTTTGACGTGGATGCAAAGCTTTTTAATCCACCTCCAAAGGTCACATCTTCGGTCATCAAACTACAAAAAACAAAAAAGATTTTTGGCAAAGACGGGATTTTCAAAGATGCAAAACAATACGAAGCTTTTAAAGCATTTTTAAGAGCTGCGTTTGCTTCGCCAAGAAAGACGCTTTTGAAAAATTTATCCACAAATTTTGACAAAAAGGCGTTAGAAGAAATTTTTGAAGACCTAGGCTTAGCTCAAAATTTACGTCCACACGAGCTAGATGTCGATTCTTATCTAAAAGTATTTGAAAGATTAAAGGAAGATAATGAACGACAAAAACGAAGAGAAAGTTGTAACTAACCAAAGCAAAAACAATAAAAGACGAAGATTTAGACCAAAAAATAAGCCAAAACAAGAGGGCGAAACAACCGAGCAAACCTCACTAGCAAGCAAAAGCGTGATAGACAACTTCTTTGCAGCAGAGCAAGCTGAAAATGAAGCGCATGGCGAGTCAAAGAGTCAAAATCCTCGCCCAAAAAAGCAAAGAAATAACAAAAATCAAAACAAAAATGGCGAAAATAATAAGCCAAAAGAGCAAAAACAGCAAAAAGAAAAACCAAAACAAGAGCAAAAAGCTGAAGCCAAAAATGAGGCAAAAGAGCAAAAAGAGAAACCAAAAAAGGCTAAAAAACCAAAGAAAAATTTGCCTGCAAAGCTAAATGGCAACGAGCAGTGGCAACAAGACATCGCAAGCGCGATGGAGGCAAACAAAGCCACTCACGAGCTAAGACTTGAGCCACTAAAATATCTAAACTCAAGTGAGCATAAAATTCGCATAACTCCACTTGGCGGTCTTGGTGAGATCGGCGGCAATATGACGATATTTGAAACAGAAACTAGCGCCATCATCGTTGATATCGGCATGAGCTTTCCAAGCGAGAGCATGCACGGCGTAGATATCCTCATCCCAGACTTTGACTATGTTCGTAAGATAAAAGATAAGATAAAAGGCGTCATCATCACTCACGCACACGAGGATCACATCGGCGCTGTGCCTTATTTTTACAAAGAGTTTAAATTTCCTATCTACGCCACACCGCTTCCACTTGGCATGATAAATAATAAATTTGAAGAGCACGGACTAAAACAAGAGCGCTCACTCTTTAGATCGGTCGAAAAAAGAAAGCCATATCTCATAGGCGACTTTGAGGTCGAGTGGATACACATCACCCACTCTATCATCGACGCTTCGGCACTTGCGATCACGACAAAGGCTGGCACGATCATCCACACGGGCGACTTTAAGATCGACCATACGCCGATAGATGGCTACCCAACAGACCTTGGCAGACTAGCGTATTATGGCGAGCGTGGTGTGCTTTGTCTATTAAGCGATAGCACAAACAGCTACAAAGAGGGCTTTACTAAGAGCGAAAGTAGCGTTGGCAAGACCTTTGACGCGATATTTTCAAAGGCAAAAGGCCGCGTCATAATGAGCACATTTAGCTCAAACATCCACCGCGTCTATCAAGCGATCGAGTGGGGCTTAAAATACAACCGCAAAGTCTGTGTCATCGGCAGATCAATGGAGAGAAATTTATACACTGCGATGGAGCTTGGCTACATCAAGCTTGATAAGAAAATTTTTATCGATGCAAACGAGGTTGGTAAATTTAAAGATGACGAGGTGCTTATCGTCACTACTGGCTCTCAGGGCGAGACCATGAGCGCGCTTTACCGCATGGCTACAGACGAGCATAAATATATAAAGATAAAGCCGACCGATCAGATAATCATCAGCTCAAAAGCGATCCCAGGAAACGAAAACAGCGTCTCAACGGTGCTAAATTTCTTACTAAAATCAGGTGCGAGCGTCGCTTATCAAGACTTTAGCGAGATCCACGTCAGCGGTCACGCAGCGCAAGAAGAGCAAAAGCTGATGCTTCGCCTCATAAAGCCAAAATACTTCTTGCCAGTGCACGGCGAATACAACCACATCGCAAAGCACAAAGAGACGGCTATTAGCTGTGGTGTGGATGAGAGAAATATCTATCTAATGAGCGACGGCGATCAGATGGAGGTTTGCCAAAAGTACCTAAAACGTGTAAAAACGGTAAAAACTGGCAAAGTCTTCATAGATAATCAAATAAATAAACAAATCGCAGACGACGTCGTCATCGACAGACAAAACCTCGCTGAAGCAGGCGTCGTCATGATAATCGCTCAAATTTCACGTCACGGCGGAAAACTCATCAACAAGCCTCGCGTCATCAGCTACGGCCTTGTGGGCGACAAGCAAGACGCTGAGTTTAGAAAAGAGATGGAGGGCGTGCTAGAGCAGTACCTAAGCAACGTCAAAGAGGAGCTTTTGAAAGATAGCAGACTACTCGAGTCACAAGTGCGTCAAGTTATCAGAAAGCACATATTTAGGAAAGTCAAAAAGTACCCAACTATCGTGCCGATCATCTATCTAATGTAAGGGAAATTTATGCAAAAAGCCAACCAAATCGCCGCTGAAGTCTTAGAGATAGAAGCAAACGAGCTTTTAAGACACGCTAAAAGCGTAGAGATAGAAGATGCTGTAAATTTGATATATAACGCAAAGGGCAAAGTCATAGTAACAGGCGTGGGCAAGAGCGGTCACGTGGGCGCAAAGATCGCTGCCACGCTTGCAAGCACTGGCACGCCAAGCTTTTTCTTGCATCCGACAGAGGCCATGCATGGTGACCTTGGCATGATAGAAAAAGACGACATCTTGTTAGCCATTAGTTTTAGTGGTGAGAGCGATGAGCTTATCAAAATTTTGCCTCATGTAAAGCGCTTTGGCGTAAAAATCGTCGCCATGGCAAGAAGCAAGACAAGCTCGCTTGGTAAATTTAGCGATGCTTTTATAGATATAAATGTAGAAAAAGAGGCGTGCCCGCTAAATGCCGCCCCAACGGCATCAACCACGCTAACGTTAGCTCTTGGCGATGCGTTAGCTGTTTGTTTGATGCAAAAGCGTGGCTTTAAAAAAGAAGACTTTGCAAATTTTCATCCAGGTGGCAGCCTTGGCAAGAGGCTATTTTTGAAGGTCAAAGATGTGATGAGAAGCGAAAATTTACCAATAGTCCGCTGGAATGCAAGCCTAAAAAGTGCGATCGATACGATGACG
This sequence comes from Campylobacter concisus, assembly GCA_018371535.1. Lineage (GTDB taxonomy): Bacteria > Campylobacterota > Campylobacteria > Campylobacterales > Campylobacteraceae > Campylobacter_A > Campylobacter_A concisus_BO. The sequence goes on along the minus strand of JAHAKU010000002.1, from coordinate 155,774 downwards.
CATGGCAAGCTTGGCACGGTTCTTATCGTTGATAAAGATGGCGTGCTAAATGCCCTTTTAAGTGACGGCGATCTTAGGCGTGCGCTTATGAGAGAGGACTTTGATCTAGAAGAGCCAGCGATGAAATTTGCAACCTTGCATCCAAAAGAGATAGATAACAAAGAGATGTTAGCTGTAGATGCGTTAGCCCTCATAGAAAAGTATAAAATTCAGCTTCTAGCCGTTGTAGAAAATGGCGTGCCCGTGGGCGTTTTACACATCCACGACCTTGCAAATTTAGGACTATAAAATGGAAAAAACAAGACTAAATAAATTTATCTCACATAACACAAACTACTCACGCCGTGAGGCAGATGAGCTGATAAAAGCTGGCAAGGTTAGCATAGCAGGGCGTGTGGTTAGCGACCTTGCCACAAGCGTGGATGAAGATGACAAAGTGCGCATAAATGGCCGTTTGATAAAACTAAAAAAAGAATTTACCGTTATCGTTTATCACAAACAAAAGGGCGAGCTAGTTAGCAAAAAAGATGACCGCGGACGAAAGACGATCTACGACACGTTAGATAAGAAATTTGCAAAATTTGTTAGCGTGGGACGCTTAGACTACGCAAGCGAGGGGTTACTTTTGCTAACTGACGCTCCAGCGATCGCCACAGCACTCATGAATAGCGACTTAGAGCGCGAATACTACCTAAAAGTAAAAGGTGAGGTGACAAAAGAGGTGATAGAGGCGATGACAAATGGCTTTTTCGCCAAGGATGCCACCAAAGGCGCTCACGCAAAAACTACTATAAAATCAATGGAATTTAAGCCATTTCTAGCCTATAAAGTCTTTGGCTCAAGCGGTGGCTACACAAAACTAAAGGTCATCATCAATGAGGGTCAAAACAGAGAGCTACGCCGATTCTTTGGCTACTTTGACCTTGAAGTGATGGATCTAAAACGTGTTAGCTTTGGACGCGTTAGCCTTGATATGCTAAAGCCTGGCAAATGGCGCTACTTCGAAAATAGCGAATATGAAGACCTAAGAGACTTTTTAAAAGTTAATAACGTTAGATACTAACATTAGGCTTGTTTCTCTAACGAAGAGGCAAGCCAGACCGCAATAACTACGAATTTGCAAAATGGAGAAAAAATGAAAAAGGCTGTTCTTTTATCTGTGATATTACTAACCACTGGCTTTTGCGAAGATCTTTTTGAGCTTGGGGTTGAAGCTTATAATAAAGGCGAGTTTGATAAAGCTGCCAAGCAATGGCAAAGAGGTTGTAATGGTGGGGATATTGATAGTTGCACTAATTTAGGAACTTTATATGAAAACGGTCAAGGTGTGGCGCAGGACTATAATAAAGCAGCCGCCTTGTATAAACACGCTTGTGATAGTGAAGATGCTACTGGTTGCTATAATCTAGGTGGTTTTTATGAAAGAGGACAAGGAGTAGAGCAAGACTATACCAAAGCTGTCAAACTATACAAAAAAGCTTGTGATGGCAATGTTGCCCAAGCCTACCATAATTTGGGAGTTTTATATATAAACGGTCATGGCGTAGAGAAAGACTATTATAAAGCAGCTCAATTATGGCAAAAAGCTTGTAGTGACAAATATAGCACTAGCTGTTACAATTTAGGGACTTTATACAATAAAGGTCAAGGTGTAAAACAAGACTATTATAAGGCAGCTCAGTTATGGCAAAAAGGTTGTGATAGTAGAGATGATATGAGCTGTTATAATCTAGGAATTTTATATGAAAATGGTCAAGGCATAAAACAAGACTACCACACTGCGAAAGAGTATTTTGGTAAAGCATGTGATTTGGGGCTTCAACAAGGATGCGATGCCTATAAAAAACTAAACGAAAGAGGCTTTTAATACCAAAAACAACTTAGCGAGCTCTAACAAATTTAGAGCTTCTCTAAATTTATATCTTATTTTCTGAAAGTAGGATATTTATATATGGATTTAGCAGCGTTTCGCCACGTGCTGCGTAGAGCAAGACCTCTTTAAAGTAGTTGTCGTTTATGCCATACGTGTGAAACTCATACGCCCCTATGCCGTATCCCATCGGCGTGATATCGACCCTCGAGTACCAGGCATTTTGCGCTGGGATGTAGCGGTTTGTATCTCTTGAATAGACATATAACTTGATCTTATCTTTGCTCTTTTGCGCCATATACCAGATGAAAGAATTTGTGACGTCATTAAAAAAGTAGATGTCGCCATTTGGCATGATCGCCTGGGCTGTGTCGTTGTTATCAGCGATGAGCGTTCTGCTCTCATAACATATATATTTATTTGGCGTGAGCACCTCGATCGGCTCTGATTTGTCGCTATGTGAAACTAAAATTTTATCGTCGCTTATGTCGGCATTATAGGCGAGCACGGCTAAGACTAGAGCCAACAAACAAAGAGAAAAAATTTGCTTTATCAAAATAAAAATCCTCTTAACAAATAGTATTTGAGCACGTAAAGCGAGCAGATCAGCACGCAAACACTTAGCCAGATCGATGAAAATTTAAGCTTGTGTGAGTAGTTTGTCTTTGTGATGATCTCCACAAGATATGGCATAAGACCGAAAAAAATGCCCAAAAACAAACTGCCCCAGATGAGGTAGCCAACGTAAAAATAGTCGCTTCTTAGCATGCAGTATGGGCACTTGTGATTTGGCTGCTCGTAAACGTAAAGGCCAAAAAAGTAGGTGATGGCGTAGTAGCTAAGCACTAAAAATAGCAAATTTGCCACAAAGCTTGCCATGCTTTGCTTTAAGAAATTTAGCGCCAAAATGACAAAAAATAGCACAAAAAAGGCGCTTACTAAGCCAAAATTTGTATAGCCAAATGGCAGCTTTGGAGCTTGAAAAGTGACCGAGCAGCAAAAGACTGGCACTTTTAGCGGGATGTTATAAAAAAACGAAATTTCTATGCCAAGCTCTATTAGTATCATCACAAAAAGGCAGATGAAAATGGCATATTTTTTCTTTAGATATGGGAAATTTAGAGCCTGCAAGTCGAGTTTGTTTATAACCAGCCAGATGCCAAGCCCAAATATTAGCAAAATTTTAGTGAGCATCAAGATGCCGCCAAATTTATTTGAGCCGATCACGCCAGCTGAGCACATAGCCCCTGGCACGATGTCAGAGAGCTCATTTAAACAAAGTGCGAAAAATATAAACAAAACGATCTTTGTGCAGACACTAAAGAGCAATATCGTATTTACAAGGTAGTTTTGCTTTTCAAGTGAGTATTGAAGTGATGTTAGCGCGTTATAGTCCCACGATCTTACTATCCTAACGACGTAAAATAGCGAAATGCTCATCAAAACTAACAGCACAAACTCCGCTAACAAAAAGGCGATAACGGCGTTTGATAAAAATACGCTCATACTATCTCTCCATTTTGCAGGCTAACTACCCTATCTGTAGCGCTTAGCTCGTCAAAAATGCTATCGTGAGTCGCGACTATGACACTTTTTTTAAGCGCTTTAAATGACTCAAGTAGGCCTAAAAATGCACGCGCATTTTGCCTATCTAAATTTGCCGTTGGCTCATCAGCCAAAATGATATCCGCATCCATTGATAAAGCCCTAGCCACCGCACATCTTTGGCGTTCGCCACCGCTTAAATTTGATACGTTTTCATCTCTTTTATGAGAGATATTTGCAAGCTCAAGAGCCTTTTTTATCATCTCATCACGCACATTTGCCTTGAAATTTGTTAGAGCAAACGGAGCTAACAAATTTTCATAGACGCTTAAACCCTCAATGAGGTTAAAATTTTGAAAGACAAGCCCAAGCCTTTTGTGTCTAAACTCAGAGCAAAATGCGTCAGGTAGCTTTGCTATGTTAGTGCCGTCTATCAAAATTTCTCCGCTAGTTGGCTTTTGAAGTAGTGCTATGAGCGAGAGCAGGGTGCTTTTACCACTTCCACTAACGCCTTTTAGTATGACTAACTCGCCGTTATTAACATCTAAATTTATATTTTTTAGAGCGCAAAACTCGTTTTGTTTGCCTTGGTTATAGACTAGGCTAACGCCTCTTATATTTATCATTTTAGCCCCTCATTTATGTCGCCACACGCCACACGCCACGATGGGATAAGCACAAATGCTAAAAATGGTATGACGCCAAAGACAAAGATCAAAAAGAGCTTATCAAACTCCAAAATAGGCGTGAAATTTGTAAAATTTAAAAGCTCATCGCCTAAAAATATACCTTTTAAAAATGGAGCATTTAGCACAAATACAAAGAGATAAGCTAACATAACGCCAAGCAAAAAGGCACTAACGCTAACGATGAAATTTTGTATAAATTTTAGGAAAATGATCTCTTTTATACTAAAGCCGATACTTCGTAAAATGGCTATCTCGCGCTTTTTGCTGCCATAAGCAAGTGAAATTTGATTTTTAAGTAGCACGAAAAATATTAGCATAACGCTAACATAAATGCTCATAAAAATTCCACCCTTGTAGTAGTAAAGATGCCTAATGTTTGCCACCTCGTCTTCTATGCTAATGGCAAATGAGTTTGGATATAAATTTTCTATCTTCAAAGCCACTTGACTGATCTCTTCGCTATTTGGCACCTCTACGTAGAGCTTTGTGTATTCTTCGTCTTTTAAATTTAAGATAGCTCGCAAGGTTTTTGGGTGCAAAAATATCGCGTTATTTGTGATAAGTCCGCTTTGTTTTGGCATGGTTTTTACTATCTTTACTGGTATCATGCGCTCTTCAGTTAAGAAGTTAAAGCTCTCATCGTAGTAAAGCTCGTTCATAGCGACTTTTACGCCCTCGCCCACGATCATCTCGCCCTCTTTTAGGCTATCATCCTCATATAGATGAAACCAGACGCGCTTTTGCACGAAGTAGTACTCTCCCTCCGCCACGCCTCTAACATCAGCCACGCCATCGATCTTTGAGATATCGTAGATGTAGCCAGGGTGCATGAGGTCTCTTTTGCCAGCACGAAACGCGCTAACAACGATGCTTGATCTATCTTTTACTAAGCTTATGAGATCATGCTGGATCGAGCCAGAGATGAAAAGCACCGAGCTTAGCACAAAGATAATGAGCGTAAAGAGGCAAAAGCTAAAGAGATGATCCTTTTTGTCTTTAAAAAGCAAGATCACGGTGTAGTTTATGAAATTTCTACTTATCATAGACAAAGCCCTTTTGCTCTTTTAGGCTAAAGCTAGAAGCTAAATTTGCCCTTGTTATCTTTGAAATTTCTCTTAGCTCATCTTGCTTTGCTTTGTGGTCAAAGCTAAGGTAGTGCGCTGCTAAAAGCGTATATGAGAGCCCAAAAAATAACGCCAAAAATGCTAGAAATTTCACTTTATTTACCGATAAATGTCTTTATCTCGTCAAATTTTATGACACCTTTGCCAGCGTGATCTTTCATAAAGCTCTGAGCCTTTGCTTCGTCTTTAAATGGGATAAACTCCTCGCCCATCGGTCCAAAAACGTTTGAGCCATAAACATAAAACGCCTCTTTTGCATCAAGCTTTTCAAGCGTGTAATAATCACTCACATAAGCCTCTTTCGCCACCTCATCAGCGAAGTAAAAGTGCGCCATATCTTTTACGCCGTCAAAGTAATAGTCCTTGCCACCAGCCTTTATAAGCGTCGCCCACTGCTTGTTTTTTATAGGCATGCCACACACCGCACATCTTGCGTCCTTTGGCAGCTCGATGCGCTCTTTTGCCCCTTTATAGGCGTTTATGTTTGCCTCACTCGTCAAATTTTCAGCCCACAAGGCAAAAACCGCACTAAGCAACAAAGCTATAAATTTCATCTTATCTCCTTTAATCTCTCTTTTTCTAACTCGCCATTTTCATAGAGCTTTTTTAACATCTCATCATCAAAGTCTATCTCGTAGTAGCCCTTTACAAACTCGCTAAATTTAGCAAAATCATCAAATGCATAACCAAGCAGCCAGCGTCCGCCGTTGTTGCCACCTACTAAATTTTGATGTTCCACTCCGTCATACCAGATAAAAAAGGTCGTTTGCTCTATCTCATCTGGCAAGAAGTAAGAGCGAAATTTAGCAGCCTCGCCACTATAAATTTGCTCTACCACGCTTTTGTCTGTGCTTAGCGAATTTAGCTCATTTTCGTGATCAAACCCTCTAACCAGCACCGCCTCGCGCGTAAATACCACATCGAGTAGATCGCCCTGCCCGTTATCTACTTTATATCTTAGGCTATTTTCATCCTTTCTTTTAGAAATGAGCCGTAGATACTCTTCATCTGGCTCCAAAAAGGCACTATCAAGTAGATAAAGTGCCTCTAGGCTTGCCTCTTTATTGCCCCAGTTTTTAAAACTCATCAATTCTTTCCTAAAATTTCTAAATTCTCGCACGCCTCTTTTAAGCCATTTTTGCAGCTTTTAGTGAAAATTTCACGTGCTTTTTCTGTGTCCTCTTTCACGCCTTTGCCCTCAGCTAGCATGATAGCGTAGTTATTGCAGCCCTTTTCATATCCATATATGCACGCTTGCTCGTAAAGTTTTGTCGCTTTTGTAAGGTTTTGATCAACCCCTTGGCCATAGACATATAAAAAGCCAAGATTATCACATCCTATGCCAGCTTCATTTGCGCAGGCCATTTCATAGTATGTTTTGGCTTTCGCGTAGTCTTTCTCGGCGCCTTCGCCTTGAGCATATAAGTAGCCAAGGTTGCTACATCCCATGCCATCCCCTGCTTTGCAAGCCTTTTCATAAAGCTCTTTTGCCTTTTTTAGATCTTTTCTCACGCCAGTGCCGTTTGCATAGAGCAAGCCAAGCTCCGTGCAGCCCTCGTTGTCGCTACATGCTTTTTCGTAAAATTTAACTGCTTTTGCTAGATCTTTTTCTACGCCTTTGCCTTTTTCATAGACGTAGCCAAGGTTGCTGCAAGCCATAGAGAAATTTTGATCGCAAGCCTTTTCATAGAGCATTGCCGCTTTTGCCTCGTCCTTTTTGACGTTGCCGTCACCCCTGCTGTAAAGCACAGCTAGGTTGTAGCAGCCTGATGCCTTTTTCTCTTTGTCGCAAGCATCTTTATAAATTTGTGCTAGTTTATTGTGATCATCTTTTGCGTTTAAAGCCTCTTTGATGTAGCCAGCATTTAAAACGCACAAACTAGCAACCAGTAAAACCAAACTCTTCATCATATCTCCTAAACTACTTTTATATCTCTACCGCGGTAGGCTAGGGCGATTAGCAAGGCAAGAGCCGCTAAGATCAAATATATTAGCCCTGAAACGCCAAAACTTTCGCCATTTGCGTATGAGTGAAGTCCGCTAAGGTAGAAATTTACTCCAAAATATGTAAAAAGCACCGAAGCAAATGATAGCACGCTAGCCGTTAAAAAGGCAAAAACGCCCCTTAGCTTTGGTATAAACCTTAGATGAAGCACTATGGCATAGACGATGATCGTGATGTATGACCAGCTCTCTTTGCTGTCCCAGCCCCAGTATCTGCCCCAGCTCTCATTCGCCCAGACGCCGCCTAAGAAATTTCCGATAGTTAGCAGGCTAAGACCTATGATGAGGCTTAGCTCGTCGGTAGCGGCGAGGTATCTTATCTGCTCGCTAAGTTTTTGTTCATTTTTGTCATTTTTTAGAGCCATTAATATAAGTCCCACAAGCCCTAGCACAAAGCCAAAGCCCAAAAAGCCGTAGCTTGCCGTGATGACGCTTACATGCACGCTAAGCCAAAATGACTTTAAAACTGGGACTAAATTTGTTATCTGTGGGTTTATAAAATTTAGATGAGCAACGAGCAAGCTAACACTTGCAAAGAGCGAAGCAGCGCCTAGTGCGAAGCTTTGATGCTTAAAAAATAGCACTCCAGCTAGCACGCTTATAAGCGAGATATAGACTAAACTCTCATAAGCATCGCTCCAAGGTGCGTGACCTGAGATGTAAGCGCGTAGGGCTAAATTTAGAGCATGCACCGCAAAGGCAGTGAAAAATGCAAGGCTAAGCGCTCTTTCAAATCTAAATTTCCTCCCAAAAAATAGCCTATAAAAGCCAAGGGCGAGCGAAGCAAGAGCTAGGATCATGTAAAAATAGATAAGAAATTTAAATATCTCCATTTGGTTGTAGAGCACTTCAATGCTGGCCTTTGCCTCGCTTGGCGCAAGAGAGCCTAGAGTGCTTCTTTGATAGTTTGAAATTTGCTCCAAACTCCTATCAGCGTCCGCGCACTCGCCACTTTTTACGCAAAGGCTTAAATTTTCTATGTAAGCTCCTAAAACACTTTTAAACTCGTTTGAAATTTCATCTTTGCTAAAGGCTTCATTTACACCTAGCCACGTGATCGCATCACCATCTTTAGCGGGGATAAATTTTAAAATTTCGCCCTTTAGCGCAAGGTATAAGACATTTAGCCTCTCATCAAATTTAATGACATCGCTATCAAATTTATCTCTTTTTGAGGCGGATTTTTCATTGGCAGCTTCTACAAATTTAGCCAGCTTATACTCGCCATTTTCGTTAAAGACGTCATTAAAGCTAGCAAATTTCTCACTAACGCCAAGAAGCTCACCCACGCGCCCACTCGTGATCTTTACCATCCTTTTATCCATCCACTCTTGTGGCGAGATGGCAAAAGAGAGCATAAGCTCATCGCTACTAAGCCCAAAGAGCGTCGTTTTGGTTGAAATTTTGCTAAGAACTGCTCTTGTGCAAGAGCCAGCTGGTGCGATCCTGCTATCAGTTTTAACTAAAATTTTGGCAAATTTATCTGCGTGAGCTTTAAAATTTATGGCTTCATCGCTTGCGAAATTTGGCGTGGCATTTAGTAAAAGTAGGGCTAAAAATGCAAACTGCGTGCCTTTTATGAAGTTACAAAGTCTAAAAAATCGGCTCTTTTTGCTAAATAAATTTCCCACAAAGCCAAGGCAAAGCAAAAAATATCCGATGTAAGTTGGCACTTTGCCAGGATCAAAGCTGATCTCAAAGGCGCTTCCAAGCTCGTCAGCGTCGTATGATGATTGAAAAATTTTATAACCCATGATGCTTAGTGGGTGATTTAGCGAAATTTCATGCTCGCTGCCAGCGATATTTACCCTGCTTGTGTAAGATGATGGGCTATTTAGCCCTGCGTAGCGCTCTAGGATAAATTTATCAAGCCTTAGTGTAAATGGTAAATTTATAGCCCTTGAGCTAAAGTAAAATTTCGCCTCTTGCCCATCAAAGCTCAAAATGCTTGGATCAAGATCGTATCCAGCCCCACCTTTTAGCTTGGCACTTTTGCTCTTTTGCCCAGCAAAGCCAGCCTCTATGCTAAGCGTGGCTGGAGCATTTTTCTCATCTTTTTTGTAGCCAACTATCTTTATAATAAATTCTTTGCCGTTTATATCTTTTTTGAAGCCAAAGTCGTTTTTGCCAAGTAGGCTAAGCCTTAGTGGATATTCAAAGCTTTCATTTGAAATTTGCACTCTTAAATAGGGCTTTGTGCTTTGCATAGAGTTGCCGCTCTCGCCAACTCTTAAGTGCATAACGCCCTCTTCGCCAAAGTATCTTGTAAGCGCAGCACCGATGAAGATCAGAATAAAAGCAAGATGTATCAAAAATGCGCCAAATTTCTTATACATCTTGGTTTTTACGATGCTAACGGCTAAACAAATAGCACAAGCTGCCATGACGCACTCGTACCAGAGCGCTTCATAAACAAGCACTCTAGCCGTCTGTGTGTCATAAAAATTTTCCAAAAAGGTCGCCACCCCTGCACCAAAAGCAAGGATAAATAATAATATTAAAGACAAGCGGTAAATGTTTAAAATTTTCATCACTTGTCTTTATGCCTTAAATGCTATAAGTCTGTCCTGCATAAAGTATAAAAACCCTAAGCAATAAAACGCCAACGACTGCTGCAAATGAGCCAAGGTAGAAGCTAAATTTCATCTTGCCAAGTGCGAAATTTAAAACAAGAGGCAAGACAAAGCCAACTAAAACAACCCCAAGCCAAAAGAATTTAGCCCAAACGCCACTATAAAATGCAACTGCTGCGCCTTGCTGATAGCTTGAGCCAAGCAAAAGCGATACAAAAAGCATTAAAATGAGTAAAATTTCAGCGCATAAGACATAAAACTCCACGCCGTGAAGCGAGCTAAGGTCGCTTGAGTGTGGATCTTCTTTGAAAAATAGTGCCGCTATCAAGCTGCTACCACTTATGCCAGCACTAAGCCCTGAAGCTATGAAAAGCGCTGGTAAAACGGCGGTGTTTAAAAGTGGAAATCTAATGAGCACCGAGATCAAAAAGCCTGTATATGCGCAAATGATAACCGCAAAAATCAGGCAAAGCGCGCTTAAGAGCGGATAAAGTGGCGATAAAATTTTCATCACACCATCAAAAAAGCCGCAAATCGACTTTAGCTCCGCATTAAAAGCGTATAGACACATCAAAAAGCTAAGCGGTATAAATACGCAAAGCGCGGCTACACCGATAGACATAACTGATGTGAAGTTGTAATTAATTAAAATTTTCCAAAACAAAAGTGGCTTTTCAAGGTCAGCTATCAAGCAAACCATACCAAGCATGATGCTAACAAAGGCTAGAAGCGAAGCAGCCTTGAAAAATGGACTAAAGCCATCTTGCCTTTTATAGCGCTTTAGAACTATGGCAGCTATTAGCGCTCCGCCACTCATGCCAGCTAGCAAAAGATAAACAGCGATCGGCCAGCCCCACTCAACTGCGTGCGAAAATGTCGCAGTGAAATTTAATGCACCATCCATCTTACACCCCCGCTTTTACTTTAGGAATATATCTAAGGCTTGGTTTTGTGCCAAGTTCTGCTCTTAGCCTTATGCTATCTTTGACAGCTAGTAGCTGGCTAATATGCGAGCTCTCATCGTTTAAATCGCCAAAGACCAAGGCCTCATATCTGCACGCCTCAACGCAGGCTGGATCTTTTTTATCCTTTAAATTTGTATCTATGCAGAAGTTACAGCTTTGGGCTGAGTGACTAAACTTATCGATATATCTAACGTCGTAAGGACAGGCTACGATGCAGTATTTGCAGGCGATGCAGTCATCTATGTTTGTAGTTTGGATGCCTGTTTTTATGTCCTTGTGACAGGCTTTTGTTGGGCAAACAGCCACGCAAGGCGCATCCTCGCACTGCTGACAAGATACTCTTACATATCTTTTATCGAGCAAATTCTTTGGATCAGTCTTATCCTCTACAAAAAGTCTCATCTGCCCTTTTGGGACTAAATTTACCTTTCTACATGCCACTTCGCAGTCCGTGCAGCCGACGCATTTGTTTTGGTCAAATATCATGCCAAAATGTGGTTTTTTCGCACTCTCTTCACTCTTAAAAGCAAAACCACTACTTGCCACGCTAGCACCAGCAGCCACAACTGCCATGCGTTTAAAGAAGGCTCTTCTGCTATTTTGATTTTGCATTTTTAACTCCATTTATGCCTTAATGAGGCTTTTTAATGCCCTCATTTTGCTCTTTTTCATGAATTTTTCTTGCTGCCTCAGCTAGTTCGCCAGGCTTTAAGACCTTAATAAGCTCTATCTCAAAAACGATAGTCTCGCCTCCAGGTATCCCCTCCATGCCGCTATCGCCGTATGCAAGCTCAGGCGGGATGACAAATTTAAACTTCTCTCCCTCTTTCATAAGCATGAGACCCTCTTCAAGACCAGGGATCAAATTTAGCATTGAAAGATGAGCTGGAGCCTCTTTTGTCTCGTCAAAGACCTTGCCACCAGCAAAGCTTGCTTTATAATTTACTATGATGATGCTCTCAGGCTTTGGAGTAGCCCCTTTTGAGCCACCTTTTATGATCTCATATTGTAAATTTGATTTTGTTGTTTTTACATTTTTGTTTTTTGCATTTTTTTCCATATAGGCTTTGCCTTGGGCTAAATTCTCTTTTAGCTTGGCAGCCTCTTTTTCTTTTACTATCTTTTCTAAGCTTTCAGCTCTTTTGTTTAGTAGCTTTGCTATCTCATCATCACTTAGTTTTAGCTCGCTCTTTAGTGCATCGCTAAAGCCTTTTATCACTGCATCAGCGTCATAGCCAACACCTAGTTGCTTTTGATCTAGCAGTCCTTTTAAAACATATCCACCGCTTGTTGCACCTATGGCATAAGAGTCGTTTGTATCGACATTTGCCAAGAGGCTAGCCACGCTTAGGCTAAGAAGTAGCGAACATTTTAAAAACGCATTTTTCATTTCAAACCCTTAAGATTAAAGGGGCTAAAACTAACCCCTAAATGCTATAAATTTTTGTTTAGAATTCTCTGAGCTTCTTTTATATACTCTTTAGATGCATCTAGTCTTTGTTTAGTAAATTTAAATCCGTGCATACCCCACGAACCATCTTTTTCGACCATATCGATGATCTCTTGAGCGTTTTGGACAAGCTCATAAACTCTTGCTTTATCACTTGGATCTAGCTTTTTAGTCTCTAGTAGTGAGTAAATTCCCTCGATGCCTATTTTGACCTCTGAGAATTCATTCTTAACTGGAGTTTGCCATCCCATAACCTCATCATAAACTTGTTTTTGGTTTTTAAAATGAAGTGTTGGTTTTAGCTCAGATAGCACTGGACTATGGCAGCCTTTATTATCTTTCATATCTTTATCAGCCCAAGATGTTCTAGCGCATGCCCACATCAAATCAACATAGTTGTGGCCATTTTTATCTCTTTCAAAGTGCCAATCTTTTCCGTCTCTTTTATCTGTAGAAGCAGCGCCTGGGACAAGAGATTTCTCTTTTGGATCGACCATGATCTTCCAGATGTGAGAGCGTCTTTGAGTATCAAAGCCAGCGTTGTCTTGGAACTGAACAGCGTAGAAGTTCTCGCAGCTCATCATAAATGGCATGTGGCAAGATGCACAAGTGTTGTTTTTGTGTGTATCTGCTTTTGATGCGATATATGCTTGAGTCTCATGACAATCTTTACAATCTTTTTTGATCTTTGGTTTAGTGTAGAATGCACTTAGATAGCCTTGATCTGGGTTGTAGTTCATACCAGTTACGCTCTTATCGCCCACAACTGGACCTGTGTTGTCGTGTGGATCGTGGCAAGTGACGCATCTCATGCCTTTATCGTAGTGAGCGGTAAAGTATGATTGTGAGCCTTCTGAGCCGCATCCTGGTCCCATTGATTTAAATTTAGAGCTTAGTGAGAGATCAAGCTTGCCGTTGTTAAGTGGGTTAGCTCGCATTAGATCTGGGCTAAAGTTAAATCTTTGGTGACAGCGTTCGCAGTTTGATGTTCTAAAATTTGTAGCTCCATCAAGGTGACCGCCAGCTCCGTGGCACTCCTCACAGCTTACGCCTTTTGAGATAGTGTGTTTTTGAAGCTCTTTGGCATTACCAAGTGCTGCGTAAAATTCTGCTTTTGTCTTAAAGTCAAATTTAACTGGGTGACAAACCTCACAATATGATGAGTTTGCTTGAAAAAACATCGACTTTTTATGTTTTGCGGCGTATGAGGCAAGACCTCTAACATATCCGCCATTATCGCCATACTCTTCAAGCGTGCCAGGAAATTCTGGGACGAGCTCTTTTATCTTTTTAACAGTTGCGTCGTCTAAATTTAACGCCCATGTTCTTTGCCATTGGTTTGATCCAGCTACGATCTGACCTGTGCCATCTCTTAGCAAACCACCCTCAACGTAGTAAGTACCACGAAGTAGCCATGCATCGACGTAGCCCATCTTAGTTCTTAAGTGACCAACGGTTGCATATATGACATCTGGAGTGATACCTTTTGGAAGGATAGAGGCGGTATCTTTGTCAAATACTGGCTCAGTTAGGTTGTTATTAACCTCTGGGTGCTCGCCAGGGAAGCGCATAGTAGTTGCGTGGCGAGATCTGCTCCAGACCTCATACTGAGCTGGGTGACACTCACCGCACTTTTCTGGTCCTACAAATTTATTAGGAAATTGAAGTGATGAGGTGGCTGGAATTCTATACATCATAGAGCTATAGCCCTTACCACCATCTCTTTTACTAAGCTTTGACATATCAAAGCCATGTCCCTCGGCAAGCCACTCCAAGCCACGGTCATGAACGACCATTTTGCCGACGGTTTTGCCACCATACTTTGTAAAAATAGGGTGGTTTTTAAATAGCCAGTTATACATCTCTTGCTCTTCTACGACGTAGTCTTGCAAGGAGACAACACCTCTACTTTGCAGTGTGCCTTTAGGATTTGCGATAACATCACGTGCTTTATCGGACATCTGCATATTATGCTCTTCGCAACAGGCTTGTGAAGCAAAGATACTAACACCCATGAGTAAGCCTGCTAAGGCTTTGTGTAAGTTTCTCACGTCTCCTCCTTTGAATTTTTATCCTAAAATCAAAATGATTTCATACTGATAATCTTAACACCAAAAAAGGGCAGAAAAGGGGGAAATTTAACAAATTATAAATTTTCGAAACTAATTGTAAATGCAACGTGGTTTTCATCCACATTTTTAGCAAAGATTATGGCGTTATTTTTGCGAGCGATTAGCTTGCTCATATATAGCCCAAGCCCACTACCACTCTCTTTTGTGCTAAAGTGTGGCTCAAAGATGACCTTTAAAAATGAATTTTTTATCGCCCCTGCATTATTTTGCACGCATAAATTCTTGCGATTATCTTTTAAAAAGGCGCTTATCTTTATCACTCTTGGCTTTGTGTAGCTCTGCTTAAATGCGTCTTTGGCATTATTTATGATGTTTATTAGAATTTGGATTATCTCATTGAAATTTGCAAACAGTTCAAAATTTTCTCTCACGTCTAACTGCACTTCGATCTGATACTTTTTAAGCGTTGCGTTTAAAATTTTTATCGTTTGATTTATCACTTCAAGCACCTTAAATTCTTTTCTCAAGGTGTTTGGACTGAAGAAATTTTTAAAGTCATCAACGGTTTCTGACATGAAATTTATCTGCTTGCTTGTCTCTTCTATAAACTCATAAATTTTCGTCTCATCAAGCTTTTTTCTCTCCTGATAAAGCTCTAAATTTATCAAAGCTGAGCTTATCTGGGCAAGTGGTTGCTTCCACTGGTGCGAGATATTGCCTATCATCTCGCCCATAGAGGCTAGGCGGCTTTGATGTATCATTAACTGCTCAGTCTGCCTTTTGCTCTCTTCGCCACGCTTATGCATCTTATAAACAAGTAGTAAAAATAGCCCAAATATAAGCGTTATGGCGCTCATTATGACGATAACCTCTTGCAAGTGGTAGGTAAAAATGGCGCGGATTGGGATCTTAAAAGAGATCATCGCGACCGTTTCGTTCACATCTGGGATCTCTATGCCCTCCATGCCGTATTTTTCTAGCATTTGCTGCGGGGCATTTGCACTGCTATGACAGGCTAGACAGCTTGGACTTTGGTTTTTTATAGGCAGACCCACAAAGAGCTGTGAGCCATTTTCATCTTTTATTATCTTTACAAATTCTTGAAATTTATTCTCTTTAAAGCCATGCAAGACGCCAGCTTCAAATTCATTTGGCTCGTGAGCTTTATTTAGCGGTGCGATAGCAACTAGCTTGTAGTCAAATTCAAGGTTGTATTTTTTCTTTTGGATATTGTAAATTTCACGGCTTATATATGAAGATGATAGAAGTCTCTCGTCAAAAAAGTCCTCTTTTAAGATGCCCTGCTCTTTTAACTGCTCGATTAGTGGGCGCTGAACTCCAGCTATGTACTCTCTTACAGAATTTATGCCCTCTAAAACATAATACGCCTCTTTTTTGGCATCCTTCATCGCAAGATCGTTATAAAAATTTAAAACAAGTGCCGAAACTAGCAGATAGACAAAGATAAAAGCACCGACTATTAGCTGAAATTTATATCTCACAAAGATAGCCCACGCCGTATAAATTTTTGATCACATCTTTGCCAAGCTTTCTTCTAAGCTCTTTTACGATCGTCTTTATAGCCTCTTTTGTCGGCTGCTCGTAGTCCCAGATGTAGTCAAAAATTTGCTCATAAGTGATAGTTTGGTTTTTGTTGTTTAAAAAATACTCCAAAAGCTTGCTCTCGCTCTTGCTTAGATGAGAAATTTCGCCATTTATATAAAGCGCTTTTTTGCCAAAATCATACTCAAGCTCGTCATTTAGCCTGATAGTTGGTGTGCGTCCCACAAGCTCCATAGCCACATCTTCAAGCGCTTTAACAAAAGATTTTTTATCGTATGGTTTTGCAAGATATCTTGTGATCTTTAGCTCAACCGCGCGCCACAGATACTCTTGCTCGACGTGGCTTGATAAGATCACGATAGGGATTTTTTGATTGATAGCTCTTACTTTTTTAGCGATCTCAAGACCATCGATATTTGGCACGCTGATATCAAGCACTAAAGCGTCATACGCCCCGCTCATAGCAAGCTCAAGCGCATCAAAGCCATCTGTGACGCCTTTAACTTCTGCGAAAAATAGCTCCAGCGAGGCGCAGATATTTCGCAAAATCGCCTCTTCGTCCTCTAAGCAAAGGACCTTTTTGTTTGATAAAACATCTAAAATATCATACTCTTGCATACGTCATCTCATCTCTTAAGCCAAAATGCCGACTTAAATAACACAAAATAAAAACTATTTCATAAATTTACATCATGATCGTAAGCTTAAAGTAAAAAATCGGCTCGCTACTTAAGCTATGAAGTTAAAATATAAAGTTAAATTTAGCCAAAGATTTGGCTAAATTTATCAGGTTCTAAATTTTGAAAGGCTAGTGTTTAGATTATCAGTCATCTTTGAAAGATGAGCGGCTGCAAGTGAGATTTCATCCATACTTTTTGAGTTTTGTTTTGAAATTTCATCGATATTTACGATGCCTTTTATCAACTCTTCGACCTTATGTCCAGTCTCTAGATAGTCCTTCGTAGAGGTCTCATTTAAGCTAACGCTCTCGTTCATTAGCTGGTTCATGTTTTCTATTTTTTCATTTATCTGGGCTGATTTTTTGCAAAGTTCGCCAGCTTTTTTAGCGTTATCGCCGATAGTTTGGCTTGAGTTTGAGATCGCTTCAACGATTAAATTTATAGTCGCATTTATCTCACTTAGGCTATTTTGCGTGCGTTCAGCTAGCTGCCTAACCTCATCAGCCACGACTGCAAAGCCACGTCCGTGCTCTCCTGCACGCGCTGCTTCTATGGCAGCATTTAGGGCAAGTAAATTTGTCTGATCAGCGATGTCGTCAATGATATTCAAGACATCTTTTACATTTTTAGCTTGATCAGCTAGGCTTTTCATCGAGCTAGCGAGTGAAATTTCGCTATTTGCAGCCTCATCTACATTTTTGCTAAGCCCCAAAACATCGTTTGAGACCTCATTTATATATAGACAGGTTCTTTCAAGATTTTCTTTGCTCTTCTTAGCCTCTTCAAATGAACTCTTTATCTCTTCTGACATGGTTTTTGCCATATTTGTCGTATCTGTGACGATTAGTGAAGATTTGTTGGTTAAATTTGTGGTTTGAGCTGAGGTTGAAGAGAGCTGCTCAGCGATAGAAGAGTTCTCATGCGCTAAGCCTTTAACACTTTCTATAACAGATCTTAGCTCGCTTGTTAGGTCATTTATCGAGCTTTTGATGTTTGAAATTTCATCTTTGCCGCTAACTTCTAGCTTTTTAGTAAGATCACTTCTGCCACTTTTTATCTCATCTGACATCTCGGTTAAATTTGCAACGATATTTTTTATAGGTTTGATGATCGCCCTACTTAAGATAAATAGCACAACAGCTATCAAAACAACCGTGATCAAGGCGCAAGCGATGATAAATGTCTTTGTATTTTGGCTATTTTGCTCGTTTAGCACGACCTTTGTCTTTTCTATCTCATCAGCCAAGTCATCGACATATACGCCACTTCCTAGCATCCACTTATATGGCTCAAAATTTGCAGCATAGCCAAGCTTCTCCACTGGCTCCTCGCCCTCTTTTTTCGCCCAGCCAAATGTGACAAATCCGCCGCCTTGTTTAGCCTTTTCGATGAGCTCTTTTATAAGAAATAGCCCTTTTGGATCTTTTAAGCCGATTAAATTTTTACCCACAAGCGATGGCTTTTCAGGGTGCATCAAAACAACGCCATCGTAGTCATAGATGAAGATATAGCCAGCTTTATCGCTAAAGAATTTTAGCTTTGAGACGACTCTAAAAATTTCTTTTTTTATCTCATCGTCGCTTAGCCCTTTTTCTTTGCCGCCATTATAAATTTCACGCATCATTTGGTTGATCGTCTCGACGTCATCTTTTAAATTTTCTTTTCTGGCATTTACCAGCTCGTCGTAGGACTTATGGGTGAAAAACTGAGTTAGATCGCTTGAAAATTTGCTATTTAAAAAGATGAGCAAACAGCTGACAAGCAAAACTGAGAAAACAAAAGTGAGAATTATCTTTGTAGATATTTTCATAGCACACATCCTTGCATTTTGGGATCTCCTAAAAATTTACGTGCCATTTTATACATTCAAATCTTAATTATAAATTAACTTTTAAATTTTAAGCAAAAAAGAGAAAATTTGATGAGAGAATTTACTCAAAGCCCAAAATAACGAATAAGTTACAAATATTATTATCTTAAGCTTTGAGCGTAAAAAATACGTAAAATTTAGTAGCCTTTAGTTGCCTCTGCTTCCAGGCTTAATCGCCTTGCTACCACTCTTACAAAGCGGACAGTGCTCTGGCTCGTAAATTTCAAATTCAAAATTTCCCAAAGCGAAAAATGGCTTGTCGCTTGGCAGTTTTGCATTTGGCTTAGCTTCATTGCCTAAATTTGCAACCTTGCAAAAACCGCGGTTTGCAAGTGCCGCAAAGCCAACTACCTCACCACCAAGGCTCTCTATGACACGAGCCGCCTCAAGTGCTGAGCCACCAGTTGTGATGATGTCTTCGCAAACTATAAATTTCTCGCCCTTTTTCACCTCAAAGCCGCGCCTTAGGCTCATCACCCTATCAACACGCTCTGTAAATATAAAGCGTTTTTTCGCTGCGCGAGCTAGCTCATATCCAGCTAAAATTCCACCAAGTGCAGGAGAACAAACGCTATCAAATTTAATGCCAAATTTCTCTATCACACGCGCTAGCTCATCTGCTAGCTTTGCTGCAAGAGCAGGGTCTTCAAGCACCTTTGCACTTTGCAGATAAAACTGCGAGTGGTTGCCACTACTTAGCAAAAAATGCCCCTCTAAATACGCCCCAGCGTCCTTATAAATTTTCTCTAAATCCATCGCTTTTTCCTTTTAAAATTTGCCAAAAATCTTAACACATACCCACTTAAGCCACTCTTTTTAAAATTTAATAAGCCCCGCCCTTGTATAATTCTTGCACTCATACAAAAAGGACACTCATGCTTCTCTTTAACCCTGTTGTTTTTAGCATTTTGGTGATGACAGTGCTATGTTTGCTGCGTTTTAACATCCTGCTTTCTATCCTCGTTTCTGCGCTTGTTGCTGGGGTTATGTATAAGCATGGTTTTAGTGGATTTGAAAGTGGTTTGGCAAGCGGTTTTGAGAGCTTTTTTACAGCTCTAAAAGAGACCACGCAAAGCCTCATAAGCGGCATGCAAGGCAACCTTGAAACCTCGCTTAGCTACATCTTGCTAGGTGCTCTTGCAGCTGCCATCGCAAATACAAATTTAACAGCCATTTTGATAAATGCAATGAGTAAATTTCTTAGCTCAAATAAGGTCATTTTTACGCTAACCATCGCATTTATCGCTTGCTTGTCTCAAAATTTGATCCCAGTTCATATAGCCTTCATACCTATCTTGATCCCGCCACTTCTTGCTCTTATGAATAAAATGGGCATAGATAGACGCGCGGTGGCTTGCGCTCTTACATTTGGACTTCAAGCGCCTTATGTGAGCATTAGCGTTGGCTTTGGTCTGCTTTTTCACAATATCCTTAAAAAAGAGCTAGCCAACAACGGCATAAACACAACCATCTCAGACATCTCATCAGTCATGTGGATAGGCGGTGCATCGATGTTTGTGGGGCTCATCTTAGCCATACTTTTTTATAGTAAAAAAAGAATTTATAAAACTTCTAAATTTGAAAAAGCCGAGCTTGACGAGATCGAGCGCGCAAAAAGCCTTGAGATGACTAAAAAAGAGTGGGCGGTCTTAGCTGGTGCGGTTGTCGCCTTTGTCGTGCAAATTTACACTTCGCTCTTGCCACTTGGCGCGTTACTTGGACTTTTAGTCATGGTCGTTTTTGGAGGCATCGAATACAAAAAAGTAGATAAGATCATGGATAATGGCCTTGCTATGATGGGCTTTATCGCATTTATCATGCTTGTTGCTGCGGGATATGGCACCATTTTAAGAGAGAGTGGCGGTATAGACGAGCTTGTAAAATACGCTAGTTTGGTATCTGGCGGCAAGATAGGTGGAGCATTTTTGATGCTACTTATCGGACTTTTAGTCACGATGGGCATAGGCACTAGCTTTGGTACGATACCTATCTTAGCCTCTATCTACGTGCCACTTTGCCTTAGCCTTGGCTTTGGCGTGCCAGCTATCATCTTGCTAGTTGGTATAGCAGCAGCTCTAGGCGACGCTGGAAGCCCAGCAAGTGACAGCACACTTGGACCAACGAGCGGTCTAAATGCTGATGGTGAGCACAACCACATATATGATACTTGCGTGCCTACATTTATATTTTTCAACATCCCACTAATCATCGGTGGCATCGTAGGAGCCATGATACTTGGATAAATTATGATAGATAAAAAACAACCAAAATTATGTAAGGAGTAAAAATGATAGGTATGCTAGTTACCGAAGAGACACCACAGATAGCTCAAATTTTACAAAAAGCGGTTCAAGAGATAAAACGAATAAACCCTCATGCAAGGGTTGAATTTGTAGATTATAACGACTACTATATAAATAAAGAAAATGAACAAAATTTGAAAGAGCTGATCGCAAAACATAGACGTGGCGAGCTTAAATATTACACTCTTGATGATATTATCGCTGAAACCGATGCCATAATAGAAGGCAAAATTTAAGATGAAAATTCTTTTTACAGAAGATTTTAAAGAGAATTTAAAAGAGATATTAAAATTCATAAAACAAGATAGCAAGGATCGTGCATATACCTTTCGCGATAGTCTAAAAAACGAAATCATAAAAATCCCTGAAAGACCATACTCTTACAGAGAAAACCTAACTATGAAAGATACTCAAGTAAGAGACTTGATCTTCAAGGGATATGTTGTTGTATTCGTTATAGAAGAGAGCGAACAGACTATCACTATCATATCAATCTATAAACACAATCTACCAAATTTAAAATATCCTCAGTAACTATTATTTTTTGCCGATATAAATTTTGGAACATCTTTTGCTTTGAAAGATTATAAAAATTTTAAAACGAGAAAAAGGATAAGCTCATGATGAGATCACTTTGGTCTGGTGTTTCAGGCCTACAAGCCCACCAGATAGCCATGGACGTAGAAGGCAACAATATCGCAAACGTCAATACCTATGGTTTTAAATACAACCGCGCAAATTTTGCTGATATACTAAGCCAAACTCCAAGAGTAGCTACCGCTCCACAAGGTCAGCTAGGCGGTCAAAACGCTATGCAAATAGGTCTAGGAACGACCATAAACTCAACTACAAGAATTTTCTCTCAAGGCACACTAACAGACACTACTAAGCAAACCGACCTTGCTCTTCAAGGAAATGGCTTCTTTGTCGTATCTCCAGATGGCGGAACGACAAGATACTATACAAGAAACGGCGACTTCGTCCGTGATAAGGCTGGTAACTTCGTAAATAATAGCGGTTATATCGTTCAAGGCTGGACTAGAGATGACGAGACTGGCACTATCGACTCAACAGGTCCTATAAGCAACATCGTCATCAAAGAAGGTCTTACAACTCCAGCAAGAGCGACAACAGAAGTTAAAATAAAAGGCAACCTTGACTCAGGTAACAGCATCGGTCAAAGAAGCACGCCTATATATGCACTTGATTCAGTTGCAGGTGGACGCGACTACAATAACGATGGAATTTTAAATGCAAATGAAGTTCACAACGAAAATGATACAAACAACGACGAATTTTATACAAACTCAAGAAACGAGCAAATTTTAACAGAGCGTGGCGTCGATCTTGGTGTTACATTTGACGAGCTTGGAAACGGACTTGCACTAAGAGATGGACAAGGTATCTGGGTAAGCTACGCAAATGCTAAGACTGAAAAATTTAGCGTAGGTAGCGCTCTAGCACAAAACATCGGTCAGATCAACCCACCAGCTACACTTGATATAACACTAAATGGACAAAATATCAAAACTCAAGCTGGCACGATGACAAGTATCAGTGATGTTGCAGCTGCTATCAACGCTCAGTACAATAAAACTGGCGTTAGAGCTGAAATTTCAGAGGGTAACAAGCTAACGCTTATAAACAGAAACAACTCAGGCACAACTGAAGAGACAAAAAACATCCACCTAACAGTAAATGCTGGAAACACAGTTGGCGGTCTAGCTAGCAAAGACATCATCACAGCTTATCAATATGTCTATACAAGCTCACAAACAACAGCTGTTCACCCAAATAACGACAAGATCGCAAGACAGATCACTACAACAGAAGATCTTCGTGCAGCTATGCAAGAGGATGCTAGAAACCACGTTGATTATAACGGCGATGGTCAAATAAGAGCAAACTCTGACGCACTTGATGCAGCAAAACTTGCAACTGCCGCTCACAAGGTAGCTCCAGGCACAGGTGGCGCAGCTATAACAAATCCAGCTTATGCACTAGCATATAACAACGCTTATGCAGCAGCAGCTGGCACGCCTGATCAAAAACACGCAGCAGGTATCGCAGCACTTCAAGCAGCAGCTGGAGATGATACAAACGACGGCGTAAAGATCACTGTAAATAAATTAGGTCAATTTCAACTAGAAAACCCTACAAACGAAATGGCTGATCAAGCCCTTTATATGACTACAACTGGTCTTACAAAACCAGCTCAAGGCACAAACAACGCAGCAGTAAATGAAAACGTTCGCTTTACAAATATCATGAAAGCACTTGATGGCGCACTAAGCCCAGGTCAAGCTCTAAGAGCGAGCGGTAAGATGATGATGTCTAGCCACGGCTCAACGGCTGAAATTTTTGACTCACTTGGCTCAAAACACACAGTTAGTATCAGATGGGCAAAGACAGGCACTACAACAGATGGTGGTACAGAGTGGAATATGATCATTCAAGTGCCAGAGCCTGCTAAGATAAACTACACAGGTGAGGGTCCAGACAACGTCGTAACTGGTTCATTGAGATTTAACTCAAACGGCTCACTAGCTAGCTTTCACCCAGCTACGATAACATTTTCAGCTAACAACGGCTCACAAAGCGGTCAAAACGTTAGTTTAAATTTTGGCTTGGGAACAGACTTTAACGGACTAACAAGCTTTGATAAAGACTCTTCAACTGAGTCTATCTCACAAGATGGTTACACAGGTGGCACACTAAATGACCTAAAGATCGACGAAACTGGCACTATCATCGGTGCATTTACAAACGGCCAAAGCTTTGGTCTAGCTCAAGTTGCACTTGCTAGTTTTACAAACAACGAGGGTCTTCAAAGTGAGGGCGGAAACGTCTTTTCACAAACTGCAAACTCAGGCGAAGCAGTCATAGGCGCAGCAGGCACAGGTGATAAAGGAACGATCGCAGCTTCAAAACTAGAAGCTAGTAACGTCGATCTAAGCCGTGCGCTAACAGATCTTATCGTCATCCAAAGAGGCTTTCAAGCAAACTCAAAAACTATCACGACAAGTGATGAGATGCTAAACACACTTCTTCAACTAAAACAATAATCATAAAGGGGGCGCTCGCTCCCTTTTAAATTTACAAATAAAATCAGCCTTCTTTTTGTAAAATGCTAAAAAATTTCACAAAAAGAGAAAATATGCAAGTAACACTACTAAATCACACCCCGCTAAATATCTGCTCTCACGCGATCCGCACATGCTGGCAAAGCTTTGAAAAAGGCGACAATGGCGGCGAAAAAGATGTCGAACTGATAGATAGGGTGGGTAATAAATTTAAACACGCTTCAACGCTAGAGCATCTTTACTACAACTTCTACATCCAAGGCATCTCGCGCGCACTACTTCAGGAGCTAGCCCGCCACCGCATAGCAAGCCTAAGCGTCAAATCAACCCGCTACACGCTAAAAGAGCTAAAAAAGGAGGAGAAATTTGAAGTAGGGCAGTTTGAGCGTGCGGCTAAATTTATCGTGCTAACAAATGACGAAATGGTCGATAACGCGAGTATAAAAGCGCTTGAAAATTTACGTGAAATTTTAGCCTCAACTACAAAGAGCCTTGATATAGTTAAATACTGCTTGCCAGAGTGCTATAAAACCGAGCTTACATGGAGCATAAACGCTAGAAGCTTGCAAAATTTCATCTCCCTAAGAAGCTCAAAATCAGCCCTTTGGGAGATAAGAAATTTAGCAAATGCTATCTACGACGCCTTGCCAAATGAGCATAAATTTATCTTTGAGAAGTGTTTGCCAGAGGATGAGCAAAACTAACAATTACGTTAGTGAAATTTAGAAGTGATGAAATGAGCGCTAAATTTACTTTTTCAAAACGTAAAGAAGTTCGTCTACGTGGATGTTTCTAGCTTTTAAATTTCTGCTGCCGCGGTAGGCATTATATTTTTGGCGAAGTAGATGAACTTTGCCCATTTTATTTAGGTTTTTATCAAATTCATCTTGGTTGATAAAGCCCTCTGAGTTAAACGAGATAAGCACAAATTTAGCCTTTAAATTTGCTATGAGCTCAAAAAATGCCTCGCTTGCTGACGATTTTTTATTAAAAACTGATCTATTCCAGTCCTTTGAGATGCCTGAAACTTTTGAAATTTTACTTGGCTCAGTGTAGCTTGCGATGAGATTTAGCATGAAGTAGTTTGAGCCGTATGGATGCTGGTTATAAGGCGGATCAAGATAGACTAGATCAAGCCCATCAAGCTCTTTTGCCAGCAAATTTGCGTCCTTTTGATAGACCTCAAATGGCACGCTAAAATTTGAGAAAATTGGTTTTGTCAAATTTATATCAGAAGTGATCCTTGAGATGGCATTTTGCCCTCTGCCGCCAAACTGGCCAACCCCCTCTTTATTTTTATGAAAACCTTTAAAAATTCCACTCGTATTTGCATGCACGCTTGCATTATAAAGTAGCGGAGCTATGAAAAATTTTCTCATCTCCTCTGGCAAGAGCTCATCTATGAGCCTTCTTGCAGTGTCGATGAATATGGCATTTTTTCTTGTGTAAAAGACCCGCTCGCCCCAAGCGATATTTTCGTCATCTTGTGGGGCATAAAGCCTTGTTATAAAGCCCTCAAAAAGTTTATCTTCTACCTCTTTTTCAAGTTTCATTTGCCAGAAATTTATCTCATCTCTTAGCTCATTTGTGGCGTTTTGCAAATAGCATGAGTTTGTGATGAAGCTGTAAAGCTCCAAGTCGTTTGCGACTAAAAATTCGCTATTTTGTTTTAAAAACCTAGCCACCACGCCGCTTCCGCTAAAGAGGTCACAGCAGCTAAGCTTCTCTTTTTTAAGCTCGTCTTTTGCGTATTTTACGCCTCGCTCGATAAAGCCTAAAAGAGAGCGTTTGTTACCAAGATAGGTTAAAATTTGCTCTTTTAGATAGGCTTGATTTTCTTGTTTTACTGGCTTCAAATCAGTGCTTTTTTAGTCCCATAGCATCAACGTCAAGCTTGATCTCTTCGTTGTTTATGATGACTAGACCCTGATCTAGAATTTTCTTTGCTATGGCGTGTGCTTCATCAAGTGAGTGCATCTTGTAAGTGCCACATTGAAATTTATTTAGCTCTGGAATTTGATCTTGAGTTTTGACCTCTAAGATATCCTTCATCGAAGCAAGCCATGCGCTTTTGACCGCATCTTCGCTAGGTGTGCCGATCACACTCATATAAAAGCCCGTCCTACAGCCCATCGGCGAGATGTCTATGATCTCCACGCCGTTGCCGTTTAAATGGTTTCTCATAAAACCAGCAAATAGGTGCTCTAAAGTGTGAGTGCCCTTTTCTGGCAAAATTTCCTCATTTGGCTTGCAAAATCTCAAGTCAAAAACGCTGATATCATCGCCCTTTGGGGTCTTCATGCTCTTTGCTAGTCTAACTCCTGGGGCTTTCATCTTCACATGATCTACACAAAAACTATCAAGTAGTGGCATATATTCTCCTTTAAATTTTTGGTAATTTTAGCGTAAAAAAGATTTAAAAATTTAAAGGCCCACGTAAATTTACATGAGCCTGGTAGTATTTTTAGGTATTAAAATTTATTTTTTCTAACGTCTGTTAGTATGACCTTCGCCATGCCGTCTATCTCGCTAGTTACGTCGTTTGTGTTACTAACAACGCTTCTATTTTCTTTTGTGACGTTATCTATCTGAGCTACACTTCTATTTATCATATTTATGCCCTCAGCTTGCTCTTTTATAGATTCACTCATCTCGTTGATTGATTGAGCCAATACATTTGTATTTGCCTCGATCTCGCCTAGAGATTTTTGTGTCCTTTCAGCTAGCTTTCTAACCTCATCAGCCACGACCGCAAAGCCACGTCCATGCTCACCTGCGCGAGCCGCTTCTATGGCAGCGTTTAGAGCAAGTAAATTTGTCTGATCAGCGATGTCACGGATGATGACGATGATATTTTTGATCTCTTCACTTTGTCTTATGACGTCCCCTGTCTTTTGTGAGATAGCATTCATCGAGCTTGACATCTGCTCAACCGCAGCCGCACTCTCTTGGATAGAGTCAGCTTGTTTGCTAGCACCCTCAGTTAAATTTCTCATAGACTCAGCAAGCATCGTTGCTTTTTCTTCTAAAATTTGAGCTTGATTTAGGTTGCTATTTAGCATAGCGCTTATAGCATCACCTGCATTATTTATGCCAACTATCATGGCTTTTAGATCAGCCTCTATATCATCTCTTAGCTCGATTTTAGCGGTGTAGTCGTTATTTGAGTAGGATTTTAGGATATTTATGACGCTGCCTAAATTTTGACTGATAGAGCTAAAGAAGGTATTTAGCAGATCTTTTAGCTTGATAAGAGATGGGTTGTTTGGATTTTGGCTAAGTTTGACGCCTAAATTTCCTCTTATCATGTTATTTGCAGCTACATTTAGCTCTTCAAGCATGGTGTTGTCTTTTTTGATACCAGCTATGACTTTGTCTATGTTTTTGTTTATCTCCTCGCTCATCACGCCAAATTCATCAGTCGTGTGGATATCTAGCTTGCTTGGAGCAGTGCTGCTCTCATAAGTGATAAATTTAAATGTATCAGAAAGCTTCTCTTGGATAACGCTGATAGGCTTAAGCGAGCGTTTTAGTAGCACGAAAACAATGGCTGAGAGTATGACTATAAAGAGCACTGCAAGCATTAGTTGTGCTTTTAAGATAGGCATAGTGTGGTTTGAAAAGGTATCTGCACCTATGGCAACGGTTGCAAGCCAGCCATCATCGTTGATAGGTAAAATTTTAGCCGTTACATCTTGGTTTTTAGAGTTTTTATATGAGATCAGACCATTTTCGTCAAATTCTTTATTGGCATATTTTTCTGAGACGACCTTTGTAGCTGGCAAGATAGTGCCAACTTCTGAAGCTACGTCAGAAAAGAGCATAGTGCCATCTTTTTTCATTATATAGGCATATCCACCATCGCCAGTATTGCCTATCTCGATGATCTTGTCGCTAACTTTCTTTACATCTACGTCTATACCAGCAACGCCAACAAATTTACCATTTTTAGTAACTGGAGCAGTAAAACTCATAACAAGATCATTTGTAGAAGTGACCCTTGGCTCGGTATAAATTTCTTTATTTTTCTCTTTTGTGCTCTTATACCAGCCTCTAGTTCTTGGGTCGTAGTTATCAGCTACGGTTGTTCTTTTGCCGTCTGACTGAAAGAAGTGTCCATCCTCATCGCCGTAATAGACATATTTCACCGCAGAGTTTGCGACCTTTTTTTCTAATAAGACAAAATTCATTATCTCATCGCCACTTTGAGCGCCTTCAACTGCTGATGAAATTTTCTTGACGTACTCTAAATTTTCATCAAAAAAAGTGTTTGCAACACTCTTTATATCTTTAAGAACCTGATCCTCTTTGCCACTGACAAGCTCAACGATCTTGTCCTTTGAAGTAAAATAACTAACCGCCGAGATAGCGCAAAACGAGATGATGAGTAAGATCATCAAGGCGAGTGCTATCTTATTTGTGATAGAACGAAACACCTCTGCTCCTTTAAATTTTGTTTGAAATTCATTTGTAAAACAAAATCGGAGCAAAAGTATAAATGTTTATAGTGTTCTCATAAATTCGGTGCTATAAATTCCCTCGATGCGTCTTTTCATATCATCATGCCAGCCATTTGTAAGAGTGGTGAGAGCGTTAAATTTCTCTAGTAAATTTAAATTTTCACTTGGCGCGTAAAATAGCCTATTTATCTCTAAAATGCTCATATGAACTGGATCACTTTCTACAACCTCTATCACGTCGCCTGCTTTGCACGAGCCTGGCGTAAGAACACGGTAATACCAGCCAGTAAGACCTGTTTCAAAGATATGAGTTGCCATATTTTCGTTGCCCCATCTTTTTGAGAGCTTAAAGCATGGCTTTCTAGGCTGCGAGACTTGAAGCACAAGCGAGCCTACCTTATGGATATCGCCCACATAAACGCAGCTCTCATCAAGCCCATCAATGCATAAATTCTCCCCCATCGCCCCATAAGCCATATTTTTTAATCCTAAAAATTTCTCCCACTCGGCGTAGTTTGCAAATGAATTTGCAAATACAGCTTTCTCAGGGCCGCCGTGATGCTTCGTATCAGCGACGCTATCGCCCTCAAAGCCAAGCTCATTTGCGAAAATTTCGCCATTTTGAGCTACTTTAAAAATAGCTGAGCTCCAAGGTAAATTTAGCTTATCAGTTGCATTTTGCGAGCCGTAGTTTTTCACATCACCGATTAGTAAAGCTTTTAGTGTTGCCATATTTTTCCTATCAAATTTAGTTTATTCTTAAATTATTCGCGTGAGTTAGCGCGATTGCGATAGCATCGGTGATATCAAGCGGTTTTATCTCTTTGTTTATGCCTAAAATTTTCTTCACCATAAATGCCACCTGCTCTTTGTCAGCCTTTGCCTTGCCAGTGACCGTTTTTTTCACCTGAAGCGGCGTGTATTCGGCAAAGTCACCATGAAGCTGCAAAATTTTAAGACTAAGTGCCCCACGAAACTGAGCGAGCTTTAAGACCGTTTTTGGGTTGTAGGCAAAGAAGATGTCCTCTATCGCGACCTCGTCAAATTTATGGTTTTTAAAGATGAGGTCAAGCCCCTCGCAAAGCTCTGTTATTTGGTATTGAAGCGTGTTTGGCTTTATCTTTATAAGCCCAGCTTCAAGAAGAGTAGTTTTAAATTTGCTCTTTTCAAGTATCGCGTAACCGCAATTTTTCGTGCCTGGATCAATTCCTAAAATTTTCATCACAATCTTTTCAATACTTTTTCACGACTTTTTCACGCCGTGAAAAAGTTTGTCAGAGTTTAACAAAGGTTTTATTAAATTTAAGATAAAATCGCTAATAAAATTCATTAAATAAAAAGGGTTGAAATTTGCTAGCAGACGAGATTTTAGAGCTTTTACAGACAAAAATATCCGCTAATGAATTTGACTGCTACATCAAACAATTAAAATTTAATGAAAAGGCTTCAAACGAAGATTTTATAGTTTTTAACGCCACGAGTGAATTGATGGCTAAATTTATAAAAACTAGATACGCAGAAAAGATCGCCTACCTTTACGAAGTAAAAACCGGCAAAAAGCCAGAGGTCGAGATAACAAGCCAAACAAAGCTAAAAAATATAAAACAAAGCCAAGTAAATGTAAAGCAGATCAAGGCGCAAAGCAGTATCTTAAACCCTGGATATACATTTGAAAATTTTGTCTGTGGCGACTCAAATCAGTTTGCATTTTTAAACGCAAAAGCAGTCGCGGACAAGCCTGGCGTGCTTTACAACCCACTTTTTATATATGGTACAACTGGCCTTGGCAAGACGCACCTGCTTCAGTCAGTTGGCAACTACTGTCTAGATCAAGGTAAGGTCGTCATCTGCGTGACGAGCGATCAGTTTATGATTGATTTTACCACGCATCTAAATAGCCACTCGATGACTAAATTTCGTGAAAAGTACCGAAACTGCGACGTTTTACTAATAGACGACGTGCAGTTTTTAGGCAAAACCGATAAAATTCAAGAGGAGTTTTTCAACACATTTAACGAGCTCATCGCCAAAAAAGGTCAGATCGTCATGACCTCAGACCGCCCAGCAAAGATACTAAAAGGCTTTGATGAGAGGCTAAAGTCTAGGTTTGAACAAAGCATAATGGCTGATATCACGCCGCCTGAGCTTGATACAAAGATAGCCATCATCATCAAAAAATGTGAATTTGATAAAATTTATCTAAACAAAGAGGTCATCGACTACATCGCTACAAACATGGGCGATAATATCCGTGAGATCGAGGGCGCTATCATAAATTTAAACGCCTATGCAAGCTTGATGAGAGTTGAGATAACGCTTGAATTTGCTAAAAACACACTAAAAGATCTCATCAAAGAGAAGCATGAAAATATAAATCTTGAAACCATTATAGAGATCGTTAGTAAAGAGCTAAATATCAAGCCAAGCGACATAAAAAGCAAGTCAAGAGTGCAAAACATCGTAGAAGCCAGACGCATCATCATCTATCTTGCGAAGATGCTCACGACAAATTCGATGCCACAAATTGCAAACTATTTTGGTATGAAAGACCATAGCGCCGTTAGTCACAATATAAAAAAGATAAACGAGCTCATGGAGAGCAACGAAATTTTCAACCTCAGAGTGACTGAGATAAAGAATAAAATTTTAACAAAAGGATAAAAATAGAATGAAATTCGTGAATAAATGTGAAGAAATGAAAAATTCTTTTCACATTTTAAACAACGATGCTGGCGTGAGAAAAGATGGTTTTCACACTTTCACGCTACCAACTAATACAACAAAAAGAAAATTAAAAATAAGAGGGAGTATTTAATGAAGGTTTTAATAAACAAAAACATGCTTGAGAGCATAGTAACAAACACTAATCCATATCTCGAAAAAAGAGATCTTAGTGCTATCACTTCTCACATCTACATTTCAGCAAAAGATGGAGTTTTAAACATAAAAGCGACTGATCACGAGATAGGACTAGCATATAAACTAAGCAACGCAAAGATCGTTGATGAGGGCTATGCAACAGCAAATGGCAAAAAGCTACTTGACATCATCAAAAGCCTAAAAGATGAAGAGGTAACGCTTGAAACTGTTAATAATTATCTTTACATCAAGCAAAAAAACTCAAAATACAAACTTCCTATGTATAAATTTGAAGATTTCCCAGAGTTTCCAACGATAGAAGGCAAGGCTAAATTTAACATAGACGCCATAATGCTAGGCAGAAGCTTAAAGAAAATTTTGCCATGCATTGATAGCAATAACCCTAAATTTGAGCTAAATGGCGCTTTGCTAGACATAAAACAAAACTATATAAATATAGTAGGTACCGATACAAAAAGGCTAGCTGTATTTAAATTTGCAAATGAAGCGAGCAATGAGTTTTCACTGATCATCCCTAAAAAAGCGATAAATGAAATTCAAAAGCTATTTTTCGACAAGATAGAAATTTACTATGATGAAAACGTCCTCATCGCTCAAAGCCAAAATTTTGAGTTTTTCACAAAGCTGATAAATGGCAAATTCCCTGATTATGAACGCGTTATACCAAAGGATATCGCTATAAGATTTGAGCTAAGCAGAGATAAGATGGTTGAGGGTATCAAGACTATTTCTATGCTAAGCGATCAGATGAAGATAACTTTTTCAAAAGAGAGCATCACATTTGAGAGCATCATAGAGGATAACTCTGAAGCCAAAACGATGATAGAGTTTCAAACTGGACTTGAAGAAGATATCAGTATAAATGTAAAAAATAGAAATTTAATAGACTTCTTACAAAGCATAGAAGACGAGAAATTTGAGTTTGGATTTAAAGATAAAAATTTACCTTTCGTTGTTAGCTCAAAAGAGCTTTTAACAGTTATAAGTCCATTAAATATATAAGTTAAAAAAGGTTTATGATGGAAAATAATTACGGCGCAGAAAATATTAAAGTACTAAAAGGTCTTGAGGCGGTCAGGAAGCGTCCAGGCATGTATATAGGCGATACTAACATAAGCGGTCTTCACCATATGATCTACGAAGTCGTTGATAACTCTATCGACGAAGCGATGGCAGGATACTGCGATACGATAGATGTTGAGCTTACACGTGAAGGCTCAGCGATCATTAGCGATAATGGACGTGGTATCCCAGTAGATATGCACCCGACTGAGAAAATTTCAGCTGCAACTGTTGTTCTAACTGTGCTTCACGCTGGTGGTAAATTTGACAAGGACACTTATAAGGTCTCAGGCGGTCTTCACGGCGTTGGTGTATCTGTCGTAAATGCCCTTTCTAAAAAGCTAGTCGTAAATATCAAACGTGATGGCAAGCTTCACAGACAAGAATTTGCAAAAGGTATCCCACAAAGCGATCTTGAAGTGATAAAAACTACAAACCGCACAGGCACGCAAGTCGAGTTTTGGCCAGATGATAGCATATTTGAAGTGACTGAATTTGACGATGAAATTTTAGTAAAAAGATTTCGCGAGCTAGCTTATCTAAACCCAAAGATAACTATAAATTTCAAAGATCAAAGAAACGGCAGAAGCGAGAGCTTTCATTTTGAGGGCGGACTTGAGAGCTTTGTAACTGATATGAACAAGGCAAATGCTGTCAGCAAAGCAGTCTCATTTAGCGGCGGCGAAGATGATGTTATGGTTGATTTTGCCCTACTTTACAACGACACTTATAGTGAAAATTTACTAAGCTTTGTAAATAACATCAAAACTCCAGATGGCGGTACGCACGAGGCTGGCTTTAGAGCTGGCCTTACAAGAGTTATCACAAACTACGTTCAAGCAAATGCTGCTGCACGTGAAAAAGATACAAAGATAACTGGCGAAGATATCCGCGAGGGACTTATCGCTGTTGTGAGCGTAAAGGTGCCAGAGCCGCAGTTTGAGGGACAAACAAAGGGTAAACTAGGCTCAAGCTACGTAAAACCTATCGTTCAAAAGATGGTTTTTGACGTGCTTACAAAGTATTTTGAAGAAAATCCTATCGAAGCAAGAGCGATAATGGATAAAGCTCTAATGGCAGCTCGTGGTCGCGAGGCCGCTAAAAAAGCTAGGGATCTAACTCGTAAAAAAGAGAGCATGAGCGTAGGCACACTACCTGGCAAACTAGCTGATTGTCAGAGTAAAGACCCAGTAATTAGCGAGCTATATCTGGTGGAGGGCGACTCTGCTGGCGGTTCTGCAAAGCAGGGACGTGATAGAGTTTTTCAAGCGATATTACCGCTTAAGGGTAAAATTCTAAACGTTGAAAAGGCAAGACTAGATAAAATTTTAAAATCTGATGAGATAAAAAATATGATAACAGCGCTAGGTTGTGGCATCGGAGATGAATTTGACGCTGAAAAGCTTAGATATCATAAGATCATCATCATGACCGACGCCGACGTCGATGGTAGCCACATCCAGACACTGCTTTTAACATTCTTTTTTAGATTTTTAAATAAAGTTGTAGAAAACGGCCACATCTATCTAGCTCAGCCGCCACTTTACCGCTATAAAAAAGGTAAGAAAGAAATTTATCTAAAAGATGAAAAGGCATTAAACGAATTTCTTATCGAAACTGGCATCGAGGGCGTTGATATAGAGGGCATTGGCAGTGCGGATTTGATTGATTTCTTAAAGATCGTTGCAGCTTATAGAAGCGTCTTAAAAGAGCTTGAAAAACGCTTTAACGTCCTTTCGGCGATCCGCTATATGATAGAAAATCCAGACATCGTCTCAAAAAGCTACAATGAAATTTTTGAAATTTTAAGAGACTTCTTAAAAGCTGAGGGTCATAACATCCTAAACCACTACGTTAGCGAAGATGAGGTTAGAATTTATGTCCAAACTGAAAGCGGCCTAGAAGAGCTTGTGGTAAATGAAAATTTATTTACAAATCCACTCTATGAAGAGGCGCTTTACATCAGCCAAAAGATAAAAGAGCGTGGTCTAGACTTGCATAGTGACGTTATAGACGTGCTTGATGAAGTAGAGAAAAATGCGAAAAAAGGTGCATATATCCAGCGCTACAAAGGTCTTGGTGAGATGAACCCTGAGCAGCTTTGGGAGACTACGATGAACCCTGAGAACAGAAGACTTTTAAAGATCGATATAAACGACGCTATAAGTGCTTCTGATACGTTTAATCTCTTCATGGGCGATGAAGTCGAGCCAAGAAGAAACTACATCCAAGATCACGCAAAAGACGTTAAACACTTGGATATTTAAAAGAAAAAGGATAAAAAATGAGCGAAGAGATGAAGTATGGCGAGAAAATTTTAAAAGAATTTGACGTAGAGAGTGACCTTGAGGTCTGGGAAAATAAGCAAACAAGGGACTATGTCATAAAGATCACTCTGCCTGAGTTTTGCTGCCTTTGCCCTCGCTCTGGTTATCCTGACTTTGCGACCATATACCTTGAGTACATCCCAAATAAGCTAGTTGTCGAGCTAAAAGCGATAAAGCTTTATATAAATAGCTTTATGAACCGCAACATCAGCCACGAAGATAGTATAAATGAAATTTACTCTGTTTTAGAAAAAAAGCTTGAGCCTAAATTTATGAAGATAGTTGGCGACTTTAACCCACGTGGAAATGTCCATACAATTATCGAGATCAGCTCTGATCTAGTGGTAAAAAAGCCAGCTGAAGAGAAAGAATACGCTCCAAGAAGTAGAGAGAGAAGTTTTAGTGACAAGCCACGTGAGAGACGTAGCACAAGCGATCGCGCTAGCAGCAGAGGCAGCAGAGATGATAAATTTAAAAAAGATGACAAGCCAAGAAGAAGCTCAAACAAAGAGGGCTTTAGAAAGATAAGCTACGCTGATGATAAGAAGCCAAAAGTAGTCAAAAAGGATAAATAATGATAAGTGCTAAGCTTATAGAACATATCTTTAAAGCAGCATCTATATCACGTTGGAACGACTATCCAAAGATGACAAATTTAGTCGAGCTTGACAAACAGGCTCATAAATTTATCATCGCTTATTTTATAGCAAAACAAGAGCAAAATGCCGACATGAACTACATCATCGAGGCTGGAATTTTTGAGTTTTTAAGCAGGGTCGTAGTCACAGACATACGCCCTGACGTCTTTCACCACATCCAAAAGACAAAAAAAGAGCAGATAAATAGCTGGGTTTTAAGCAACCTTGAGACGCTCATCTCAGATATCGAGGACGGCGAGTTTTTGGAGAGGTTTAAAAACCACTATAAAAACGACAAAACTCACGAAAAAGAGCGCCTTATACTAAAAGCAGCCAGCTATCTTGCCACGAGGTGGGAATTTTCTATCGTCTATCAAACGAGCCAGTTTTTAAGCGATATCGACGAGCTTAAGGCGAAGGTTGAGGAGGAGATGGAGGATTATTACGAGCTAATTGGCGTTAGAAAGATCGCTATGAATCAAAAATTAGCCCGCCTTGTAGATCTAAGTGGTAGGCTAAGGTTTCAAAAGCGCTGGGCACAAACGCCTCGTATCCCTGAAACTGCGGTCTTAGGACACATGCTAGTTGTTGCAATACTAAGCTACTTTTACTCACTAAAAGCAAAAGCTTGCAAAAAACGCTTAGAAAATAACTTCTTTTGCGCACTATTTCACGACCTACCAGAGAGCCTCACAAGAGATATCATAAGCCCTGTAAAATACGGCGTAAAGGGGCTAAATGAGATCATCAGCGAATATGAGATGAGGCTTATTGATGAGAGGATTTTGCCATTTGTGCCTGAAAAGATCAAAGATGAGTTTAGCTACATCCTTGGCATCAGAAAAGATGGCGAGAAATTTATAAAAGATGAGTTTGAAAATAGGACTTATGAGCGCAAGATTATCTGCCACGAAGGGACTATGGAGAACGTAAATGAGGATAAATTTAACCCGATCGATGGCAAAGCGCTAAAATACTGCGACAAGCTCTCAGCCTACATCGAAGCTGGAATTTCCATAAGCTACGGCGTCAAGTCAAAAGAGCTAACTGATGGCTTTAATAATATGTATAAATTTTTTAGCGAAAAACCTAAGATCGATGGAGTGGATTTTTTAGAAATTTGCGATGATTTTAATGAGCATTTTGGTTTAGAAAGACCCCCTCTCAGATGACTGCGGCACACACTTAATACAAGTGCTCTGCTGTGTTCCCACCCTGAAGCGGTGCTCATAAAAAGCATTGCACAGGTCTAAGAAGGAGCTTCGCAATCATACAAAAACTATACTTAAATTTAGTTTTATAGTTACATTTTTAAAAATTTAGCTTTAAGAGTATATAATCTCACATAAATTTCACCAAAAGTAGGGCAATGTCAGGAAAGATCAAACTTCGTTTTTTATCGGCCTTTAGAGATTTTTTTGTCTATCATCACAAGTCTTTAGAGTTTCGTGCCAAAATTTTTGCTGCGATTATCTCGGCTAAATTTGACCCAGATGAGGATGATTTTTTCATCTTAAATGACATTGTAAATGAAATTTATGAAAACGATCAGACTAGAAAAGACTTCTTAATCCAAACCGTTAGAGAGTATGTGGCAAGGGTCAAAAGAAGCGATAGGATCACGCTTGACACGCTTCTTTTAAGCATAGATAAAGATATGAAAGATCATAAAAGATATGCTAAAAAGATAGACTTTTCGCACCTTCGTCGCTTGATGAGTGGCTGCGAGGAGGAAATTTTAGTGCAACAAAGAGTCTATGAGTTTTTGATAAACGAGGTCAAACTCTACTCGCAAAGCGCTTAAATTTCACTCAAATTTAATCAAAAATTTTTCGTGGCTTGTAGTTAAATTTATTCATTTTTGACCTTGATTTTCTCTATTTAGCTCGCTAGCTTAGGTGATTTGTGACCAAAAATTTGAAACAACAATTCATCAGCTAAATTTACATTGATAAATGTGCATTATTTTGTGATAAAGCTGTTGCCAAGATAAAAAATTAAGAGCATAGATTAGCCCGTTTTGTAACTTCTTAGTGGTGCTTGCTTGCTACCCTGTAAAGGACAAGAGCCTAAAGTAAGACATAGGGCTTTTTAAAGAGTATATTTGTCAGGTTATAAAAGAGAGCATCAACACAAAGCTAGGCAAAAACCGCCTACTTTAGCACAGAGCGAAGTAAATTTAAGCTGCTTTTTGCACGGCGGCTGAGTGGGTTATGATGTCGTGTAAATTTAGCTTGTCTTTTCTAAAAAAACAAAGGCAAAGTCCGATAACACTAAAGCCAGCAAATACAAAGCAAATTTGACGCAAGATCGCGTGAAAAAGGCTTAGTTTTTTGCCAGTTTGTAAATTTATGAGATAAATTTCTTGTGCTTTGTAGCCCGGAGTTTGTGCCTTTATGCTAAAAAATAGGCACATTATAAATGAGATGATGCTATTTACCACAAAGATGGCAAGCTGGTTGTTTAAAAAGGCCTCTTTACCGCCAAGAACGAGATATGTGCTGATGTAAAATATTGGCATGCCGATAATGAAAAGATCGATGATAAAGGCCTTTACTCTAGCCCAGATCGGTGCAATTTTTGCCTTTTGCTTTGCCAAGTTACTTTCCTATATTCATAAAAATTTGGCTAAATTTCTTGCCGTTATTATGCGTGACGCAGAGCATAGTAGAGGCGCGTGAGACCTATAAAGATCAAGCTTTTTTATCTCGCCTTTTAGCACGCCAAAACAGCCTATATAAATGCTAAGATTTTTGATCTTAGCAAGCATTTTTTGCTATTTTCTTGCATCAAACTAGCTCAACGCCTTTGCCACTTACCACTTCGCCGATCACGTAGCCATCACTATTTGCTAAGACAGCATCAACGTTTTCTTTAGGCACGACAAGGATCATACCAACGCCCATGTTAAATGTCCTCATCATCTCGCTGTCTTCTACTTTTTGAGCGATGATTTTAAAAATTTCAGGCGTTTTTATAGCGCTTTTTTGCACCTTCGCGCCAAGTCCAGCAGGGAAGACACGAGGCAAGTTTTCAACTATGCCACCACCTGTTATATGCGCCATCGCTGTGATCTTATCTTTTAGGTTTAAAAAGTCGCTCACATAAATTCTTGTTGGCTCAAGAAGCACGTCGATGAGCTTGCGCTCACCCACTTTTTCATCAAATTTTAGCCCAAGTTCGCTTACAACCTTTCTTGCAAGCGAAAAGCCATTTGAGTGCAGGCCGCTACTTGGAAGTGCGACTAAAACGTCACCAGATTTTACAAATTTGCTCCTGTCGATCTCGTCAGCCTCAGCGATACCCACGGCAAATCCAGCAAGGTCAAAGTCGCCCTTTTCATACATCGATGGCATCTCGGCTGTCTCACCACCGATCAGCGCGCATTGCGCCTTTTTGCAGCCATTTGTGATGCTTTTTACCACCTCTTTGGCGCTCTCTATCTCAAGCTTTGCAGTCGCGTAGTAGTCGAGGAAAAAGAGTGGTGTGGCGAAGTTGCAGATGAGGTCATTTACGCACATAGCGACTAGATCCTCGCCAACGCCATCAAATTTCTTAGCGTCGATAGCTAGGCGAAGCTTCGTGCCAACGCCATCTGTCGCGCCTAAAATGGCTGGATTTTTATATCCGCTTGGCAGTCTGACCGCACCTGAAAATGATCCGATGCCGCCTATGACGTTTGGTGTTTGCGTAGATTTTACGAAAGGCTTGATCGCCTCAACAAAGCTATTTCCAGCATCTATATCGACTCCGGCATCTTTATAACTTATCATTTTCACCCTTTTGGTTATTTTTTAAAACTTTAGCCAAAAGTTGCTAAAATTGTTATCAATTTTCAAAAATGGAGCGAGTTTGCAGAAATTTCCAAACGCCTACGTCATCACAGGCTCGATCGCCAGCGGCAAAAGCACGGTTGTAAATTTACTAAAAGAGCGAGGATTTAGCGTGATAGATGCAGACGTGATCGCGCACGAACAGCTTGAAATTTGCAAACGAGAGATAGTAGAAGTTTTTGGCGAGCAAATTTTAGATGAGGCTGGCAAGATAGATCGCAAAAAGCTTGGCGCCATTGTCTTTAACGAGCCAAAAAAGCTTAAAAATTTAGAGCAAATTTTGCACCCAAAGATAAAGGCTGAAATTTTTTTCAAAGCTTCGCAGCTTGAGCGCTTGGGGCAGGTTTATTTTGTCGATATCCCTTTGTTTTTTGAAAAAAAGGAGCGCTACAGCGAGTTTAAAAATGTAGCCGTGATCTATGCGCCAAAAGAGCTTTTACTAAGCCGTCTAATGAGCCGAAATGGACTAAGCTTAGAGGATGCAAAAGCTAGAGTAGAGCTTCAGATGGATACCGAGCAAAAGCGAAAAATGGCAAAATTTATTATCGATAATAGCAGCGACATGGAGAATTTACAGCTTGAGCTAGAGAAATTTCTAAAGCAAATTTGCGCTATTTTTTGATAAATTTACTAGCAAATTTATATGTTTGCATGGCCTCTTTACTACCCAAATCCCAGCTATCAAGCTCGGTTTTTACTAAATTTGGAAATTTCTTACTTATATCTTTTATTGCATTGCCAACCGACTTTCTAAGATACTCGCTCTCGTCTTCTTTTAGGCTGGCTAGGCGCCTAATGGCCTCATCTGGGTTATCTTTAAAATAGGGCCTATTTGTCCATATCCTAAGCCCCTCTGTTACGGCTCTTTTTGCATTTGCGTTGCCATTTTTTAGCCACTCATCGATCGTTAAAAGTGCCTGCTCGTAGCCAACTTTTTTACAAAACTCGTCAAACGCCTTTGCCAGCACCTCTTGAACCCTCCAGTTTTCATCTTTTGAAACTTCATCTCTCATAAACGTCAAAATTTCTTCACAATCTGATAGGTACCCAAAGAGAAAAACCGCATACATCCGCACTTGATAGAGCTTCGAGCCGTATGCTAGACGTGCAAGCTCTTTGCAGCGCTCTGCTCCCTTTTCTTTATAGTCAGCCAAAGCCTTTCTTTCTTGCTCTTTAAAGCCATTTTCTATCAAAGAAAACTCTTTTTCTAAATTTAAGATGTAGCTCTTCAAAGTGGCTCCTTTAAAATCACTAATAACTCTTATCTAAATTTTAGTAAAATCACGCAAAAAATAAAAGGATAGCTCATGCAAGTCTCAAAGTACAACGCCAGCGGCAACGATTTTGTCATATTTCACACATTCTTAAGCAAAGATAGAAGCGAGCTTGCAAGGCAAATTTGCAGCCGAACAAACGGCGTGGGAGCTGATGGGCTCATCGTGCTTTTGCCTTACGAAAAGGGCGTAAAATGGGAGTTTTACAACAGCGACGGAAGCTACGCTGCGATGTGTGGTAACGGCTCGCGTGCGGCTGCTAGATATGCCTATCTAAACGGCCTTGTTAGTTCAAGCGAATTTGCCTTGCTAACTGGTAGCGGCGAGGTGATGGCAAGTGTGAAAGATGAGTTCGTCGAGGTCGTGCTAACAAGTCCAAAGATTTTAAGTGAGCCACTAAATGAAAACGGCAAAACTTGGTACTTTTACGATACTGGCGTGCCGCATCTTGTAAATTTCACGCAAAATTTAGATGAATTTGACGTCAAAGAGTGCAGGGTGCTTCGTCAAAAATACAATGCAAATGTAAATTTAGCCAAATTTGATGGCGGAGTTTTAAAAGTAAGAACCTACGAAAGGGGCGTGGAGGACGAGACGCTAGCTTGTGGCACTGGCATGGCGGCTTGCTTTTACGGCGCTACTTTAAATTTAAACGCAGCGCAATGCCTAAAAGTCTATCCAAAAAGCGGCGAAGAGCTTGGACTTAGGCTAGAAAACGCTAAAATCTTATTTAGTGGAGCAGTGAAACACTGCTTTGATACGAGTATTAAAATTTAGCTATTTTGGCCGCTGGTAGTTAAATTTGGCTAGTAGTTTGTAAAAGTCGCGGGTAGTAAATTAAAACAAAGAGTTTTATAGAGTTTTTGTTATTAAATTTTAAAGTGTATAAAAAAAGAAGATCTCCGCCGAAGCGGAGAAAAGGTGTTATTTCAAAGCATCTTTTGCTTGTTTTGCAAGTGCCGCAAATGCCTTCGCGTCATTCATAGCTAGATCAGCTAAAATTTTTCTATCAAGTTCTATGTTAGCTTTGTTTAAGCCGTTGATAAATCTTGAATAGCTAATGTCGTTTAGTCTGCAAGCTGCGTTGATACGAACGATCCATAAACGTCTGAAATCACGTTTTTTCTGGCGTCTATCGCGGTATGCGTAAACTAAACTTCTCTCTAGTTGCTCTTTAGCTTTTCTAAAGTGTTTATGTCTAGCACTGAAAAAGCCACGTGCTAGCTTTAAAACTTTCTTATGGCGTCTTCTTCTAACTACGCCTGTTTTTACTCTTGCCATATTTATCCTTTTACAAATTGGCGCTCACGAAGTGAGTCTTGCCCCTAAATTTGGGGGAGTTTGAATGACTTTTTTGTCAAAAACTTAAATCTACGCTGCTTATACGCCGAGCATTTTGCGAACGGCTGGGACATTTGTGCTGTCCACGTATTTTGGGCCACGCAAATCTCTCATACGCTTAGTAGGTTTTTTTGTTAAGATATGGCTTCTAAAAGCAGAGCCTCTTTTTATCTTATTTTTACCTACTTTAAAGCGCTTAGCAGCACCGCGAACGGTTTTCATCTTTGGCATGCTAATCCTTTTTGAAATTTTATACGCAAGTGCGTAAGTTTTGGATTATAGCGAAAAATCCTTTAGAAAATTTAAATTTCACTTAGACAAAATTTGCAATAAATTTACATTTAACTTAAAAAAATTTTAAAATTTATAATTAAATTATTAAATTTGGCATATAATCACATATAAGAAATTTATTTTACTAAAGGAGTAAAAATGAAAGGGAAAATTCTCGCATCAATCGTCGCTATGAGTGCGATTTTAGGCACAAGTAGCTTGGCATGCACTACCATTTTAGTAGGAGATAAAGCCTCAAACGACGGCTCTATGCTAGTGGCTAGAAGCGCTGATAGCAAGGCTATAAAGGCACAAGTCTTTTTGATACAT
Organism: Campylobacter concisus; assembly: GCA_018371535.1. Lineage (GTDB taxonomy): Bacteria > Campylobacterota > Campylobacteria > Campylobacterales > Campylobacteraceae > Campylobacter_A > Campylobacter_A concisus_BO. The sequence goes on along the minus strand of JAHAKU010000002.1, from coordinate 113,565 downwards.
CCAGCTACGAAAAATCAAACCGGCATGCACAGCTCAAAGGCACATGACGGCGCAAATGACTTTACATATCCGCTCCCAAAAGATGGCATGAGATACACAACTATTGCAAACTCACACACAAAACTTCACGGTGCAGTCGGCTACAACGAGGCTGGCGTAGGACTTAGTGGCACTGAGACCATCTATGCAAAAGATGAGCTTTTAAAAGTTGATCCATACAATGAAGAAACCGGCATCACAGAAGATGACATCCCAGACGTGCTTTTGCCGCGCATCAAAAGCGCAAAAGAGGGCGTTAAGCTTCTTGGCGAGATAGTTGAGACAAAAGGCGCTGGCGAGGGCTTTGGTGTGGTATTTGTCGATGCAAACGAGCTTTGGTACTTTGAAACTGGCACAGGCCATAAATGGATCGCTTCAAAGATCCCACAAGATGAGTACTTCGTCACTGCAAACCAAGGCAGACTTCACGCTTATAAAGAGAATGATCCAAATTTCATGGGCGCAAAAGATGTCATCAAATTTGCGATCGATAACAAGACCTATGACCCTGCAAAAGACGGCGAATTTAACTTTACAAAGGCCTATACAAGGGATGATGAGAGAGATGTGACTTATAACTACCCACGTGTTTGCTGGGTTCAAAGCATGTTTAACCCAAGCCTAAAACAAGACTTCGCTGACGGACAAAAATTTCCAGTATTTTTAAAACCAGAGAAGAAACTAAGTGTCGAGGATCTAAAAGCTGCGATGAGAGCCCACTACAACGGCACGCCATTTGATAACTACGCTAGCAAAGATGAAGATAAGAAAAACATCTACCGCGCTATAAGCGTCTTTAGAACATACGAGTCTCACGTCATGCAGGTGCGTCCATGGCTACCAAAAGAGATCGGCCGTGTGACCTACGTCGCTCTTGGCATGGCTGATCTTAGCGTTTATTTGCCGTATTACGAGGGGCTTGATAGCTTTATAAAAGGCTACTCTGATGGCTCATACGACGCTGATGATACTTCGATATATTGGGTTTATAGAAAGCTTCAAACCCTTGTAATGATTGATTATGAGAAGTATTCGCCAGTGGTAAAAGAGGCCTACGCTAAATTTGAAAAAGAGTTGGCGGTAAAACAGGCTAAATTTGAAGATGAGTACGTCAAACTTTATAAAAAAGATAAGAAAAAAGCGGACAAACTCTTAAATGAATTTAGCCAAAAGACTATGCAAGAGGCTAAGGATCTAACACAGGAGCTTACGAACAAGGTCTTTACTATGCTTACAGCTGATATGGATGCTAAGCTAAAATCCCTAAATAAAGGCAAAAAAGACTAAATATTCTGGGCGTGAAATTTAGTAGCGCCCAAACTTTAAACAAAAATTTGGCAAAGAGCGTTTATAATGCGACAAAAATTCACTACAAAGGAAAAACGCTGATGCCTTGTCCCATGCGTAAAGCTCATTAATCTCGGCAAAAAACATATCAGCGACTTTCAAAAAACACGCAAATTTTTAAATGATTTTACATTTTTTCACATTGAGATAAATCCATTTTTGCTAGCAGGTCCGCTGCATTGTAACTGCATTTTTAATAGCAAAGCTAAGCAATGCCTGAAATTTGGCAAGGACCTTTTTAGCAGGGTTTTTTATAAATTTTACTTTAGTTTAAGAAGAAGCGGGTGTCATCCACCGTGTTTGAGCTGTGATAGTGAAAATTTGGCTTTTGGTGGCAGAAGGGGTTTCTACTTACGAAGCGTCGCCCCTTCCGCCCCCAAACCCCCACCTGCCCCACTGCACGTTCAAGGTTGCTGTGCTTTGCACAGATTTAATTTAAAAAGAAATTTTAAAAGGATAAAAATGATAAAAAGTTATGTTTTAGGTTTTCCAAGAATCGGAGAGAAAAGAGAGTTAAAGCGCGTGTTAGAGGGCTTTTGGGCTGGCAAAGAGGGCTTTAGTGAAGAGAATTTGCAAGAGACTGCAAAGACGCTTCGCCAAAGACACTGGAAATATCAACAAGACGCTGGCATTTCGGCTATTAGCGTTAATGATTTTTCATTTTACGACCTAATGCTTGATAACATCATCGCTTTTGGCGCTACGCCTCCAAGATTTGCAAATTTAAGCGGCTTAGAGCAATATTTTGCTTGCTCAAGAGGCAATAAAAATGGCGTTGCGATGGAGATGACAAAGTGGTTTAACACAAACTACCACTACATCGTGCCAGAGCTTAGCAGCGAGAGTAAATTTAGCCTAAAAGCGGACAAAATTTTAAATGAATATAAAGAGGCGAAGGCTAACGGCGTAAAAGGCAAGGTAAATTTGATCGGCCCTATCACATTTTTGGCCCTTTCAAAGACGACTGACGGCAGCTGCCCGTTTAAGCACCTTGACGCACTTGTAGGCGAGTACAAAAAGCTACTTGAGCAAATTTCTAAGCTTGATGATGAAATTTTAGTGCAGTTTGACGAGCCAATCTTTGTAACTGACAAAAACGAAAGCGACCTTTTGCCACTTATCACAAAGGTTTATAACGAGCTAACAGGCGTTGCAAGTAACATCAAGATCGTATTTGCGACATATTTTGAGCATGCGATCAAGGCAGTTAGCGAAGTGGCTAAAACTAAAATTTACGGCATCGCGCTTGACTTCATCCACGGCAAGAGAAATTTCGAGGCACTTGAGACTATCAAAAATAGCCATTTGACGCTATTTGCAGGCGTGATCGACGGCAGAAATATCTGGAAAAGCAACATCGATGAGAAAGTAAAACTTGTTCGTGAAATTTCAGAGAAAATAGGCGGCAAAGACTTTTACATCGGCACTTCATGCTCGCTTCTTCACGTGCCATACACCCTAAAATATGAAGAGAATTTAAATCCTGAGATCAAAAGCTGGCTAAGCTTTGCGGTTGAGAAGCTTGATGAGATCAAGATCATCACAAAACTAGCAAACGGCGAGAAGCTTGATGAGAGCGAAACAAAAATTTATGAAGAGAATAAAAATGCTGTTAAAACTCGCGCCACTTCAAAGCTCATCCACTCTGAAAGCGTTCAAAACCGCATCAAAAATTTAAGCAAATTTGAGCGTGATGAGAAATTTGAAGATCGCATCAAAATCCAACGCGAAACGCTAAAATACGGCATCTTGCCAACAACAACGATAGGTAGTTTCCCTCAAACGGTTGATCTTCGCGTACTCCGCCAAAATTTCAAAAAAGGCGAGATTGACGCGGCTGCTTATGAAGCAGGCATCAAAAAATATATCGATCACTGCGTGAAATTCCAAGAAGATATCGGCCTAGACGTGCTAGTACACGGCGAGCCAGAGAGAAATGACATGGTCGAGTACTTTGGCGAGCAGATCAGTGGATATGCATTTAGCCAAAATGGCTGGGTGCAAAGCTATGGCAGCCGCTGCGTCAAGCCACCACTTCTCTTTGGTGACGTGAGCCGCCCAGAGCCGATGACTGTTAAGTGGATGAAATACGCTCAAAGCATCACAAAACACGTAATGAAGGGCATGCTAACAGGTCCTGTAACGATGCTAAACTGGAGCTTTGTGCGTGATGATCTTCCAAGAAGCGAGGTAGCAAAACAGCTTGCACTTTGTATCTATGACGAGATCGCAGACCTTCAAAATGCGGGCATTAGAGTGATCCAAGTCGATGAGGCAGCGTTTAAAGAGGGCTATCCGCTAAGAGCTGAAAATATCCCAGCTTATGAGAAATTTGCGGTTGATTGCTTTAAGCTTTCAGTAAGCTCAGCTGAGGCAAAAACTCAGATCCACACGCATATGTGCTACTCTGAATTTAACGATATCATTAAGACCATCGAAGCTATGGACGCTGATGTTATCAGTATCGAGACTGCAAGAAGTGGCAACGAGCTACTTAAAATTTTCAAAGCCGTTGGCTACAAACAAGAGGTCGGACCTGGCGTTTACGACATCCACAGCCCACGCGTGCCAAGTGTCGAGGAGATCGTCGCTCAGATCAAAGCTCTGCTTGAAGTCTTACCAAAAGAGCAACTCTGGATCAACCCTGACTGCGGCCTAAAAACTAGAAAATGGGAAGAGGTCGAGCCAAGCCTTAAAAACATGGTAGAAGCCGTCAAGATCGTAAGAGGTCTATAAAATTTAATTAAAAAGGATTTGAAAAATGAAAAGGATTTTTCTATTTGTAATATTAGTTATATTTGCGTCTGGATGTAGTTCTGGACGCCACTCTATACCACTCAACAAAGGTGCGTACAAGCAAACAAATATCTATAGTATCAGCGAGGCTTTAAATTTAGAAGCTGCCAAAAAAGAGCTAGCAGGCTTTGAAAATGTGAGGCTTGAGTTTGGCTCAAACGACCAAAACAAAAGCGTCATCAAGGCAAATGTAAAGGTTCAAAGATTTATCACTGATAGCGGAGATATAAAGGGTTATTGCCAAGAGGCTTTTGTCGCCGTCATAAAAAGATATATGATAGCTGCTAAAAAGCAAAATGCCGACGTGGCAAATATCGTAAGCTTTTGGCGAGCCGACGCGAAATACCTAAAAGACGAGTTTGTCTGCATGTCGTCAAAAAGTTCTGTTGGCGTGGTAATGAGGGCTGATCTAGTTCAAAAGTGAGAAAATGCTAAAAGAGAAAATTTTAAATAAAGAAAAAGGGCTCGTGCTATATGGACTCACGCCGCCCAAGGCTGAATTTGAAGAGGCAAAGCTACGTGAGATCTCAGAGCGCTGGAGCGGGCGGATAAATGATATCAAGGCCGATGGGCTCGTGCTTTACGAGGTGCAAGACGAGAGCGAGCGAAATGATAGCGAGAGGACATTTGAGTTTAGTGGGACGCTAAGCCCAGAAATTTACTACAAAAGGTACCTAAACGTCGCAACACCTAGTATATTTTACCGCGTGGCTAGCGGATACGGCGAGGATGAATTTCGCGCAGCACTTAAGGCTCAAAGCTCAAATTTAAACGTGCTAGTGGGGGCAACTTCAAGCACGCAAAAAGTGAGGCTAAATTTAGCTCACGCCTACGAGATCGCTAGCGAATTTAAAGAGTTGGCAGTAGGCGGTGTCTGTATCGCAGAGCGCCACGGCAAAAAGGGCGATGAGCCACAAAGGATGCGTGAAAAGATCATAGCTGGGGCTAAATTTTTCATATCGCAAGCGATATTTGACGCACAGCTAGCGCGTAAATTTTTAGAGGATTGCGCGGCTGCAAAGATAAGCGAGCCGATATTTCTTACATTTAGCACAGCAGGCAACCCAAAAACGCTTGAATTTATCAAATGGCTCGGAGTGAGCGTGCCAAGCTCGGTTGAGGAGAGGCTAAATTTAAGCTCTGACTACCTAGCTAGTAGCTGCGAGATCATCAAAGAAATTTGGTGCGAGCTAAAGAAATTTGGCGACGAAAATGGGCTAAATTTAAGCATAAATATAGAAAGTGTCATGGCAAAACGTGCCGAGATCGAAGCGAGCCTGGAGCTAACAAAAAGCATAAGAGAGTTGGTGTAACGCCAGCTCTTGCTATAAATTTATAAAATTCTTTCTTGATGGTGCAATGGCACCACAAATACACACAGAATAGTCGTTATCATTGGTGATCATAAGCTGTTTTAAAGGTCGGTTTGCTGGTGCTTGGTAAATTTCAAAAACTGCTATAACAAAAACGATATGGCTTTATGTAAGAAATTTGACGAGATATACGAATACGGCAAACTGCTAAGAGAAAAAAGGCGGTGCTTTGGCAAGGCAAATTGATCAAAGCTGCCATGAAAAATCGTTGTAGTAAAATAGACAAATAAGGCAAGAGCTTTTGTAAATTTAAACAAATTTGATCCAAAAGTATTAAAATTTAGCTTCAAAAAAGATCTAAATTTTACTAACCCCCCCCTCACTCTACCTTATATCCAGTGCCTCGCACGGTTTTTAGGCAGATAGTTGGTATCTTAGCTCTTATCTCTCGCACGAGCGATCTGATGCGGTCTTGTGATAAGGTTTCGTTTTTATATAGGTGGTGATCTATCTCGTCGTAGGTGACGACGTGGGGCGAGTTTTTGCATAAAATTTCAAGTAGCTGGCTCTCTTTTTTGCCAAGATAGATGACCTCGTCATCCTTTCTTATACACTGGGAGTCTTTGTCAAAGACAAGGCCATTTTTTAGCTCAAATTTAGAGCCTAAAAGCACCTTGCAAAGCCTAAAAACATGAAATAAAAACTCTTCAGGACAAAATGGCTTAATGATAAAATCATTAACCCTAGCGTAGTAAATCCTCTTAAAAACGCTAGGGACGCTAACGCCCTGCAAAAGCATAATGGGAGTGATGCTTTGGCTATCTCTTATAAATTTAGCCAGATCAAGGTTTAAATTTCTTTATCCATTGCCGCACTCAAAGTCTTTGATGACTTCGCTGGCGCTTTTTAGCTGTATCATCCTAAACCCAAAGCGGTAAAGCGATGCATTTAGGATGACATTTTGCTCAAAGTCGCTTGAGAGCAGCAAGATCTTCTTCATCAGCCAGCTAAACCACCAGCTGGTTTTTTGGCGTCTTTTTCAGCCTTTTGTTTTAAAAATTCCTCTTCGTCTTTTGTAGGTTTATACTCATCTTTGAAGAAATTTTGCTTAGTTTCGATCCTCTTTTCGATCATCTTTTTATCGTAAATTTTATACGATGGCTTCCAGTACTCAAGATAGTTTCTAAAGCCAGCGCTGTGACCTGCGTCATAGTGGCAGCTTACACATTTTAGCTCTTTAGGAGTGTCAAGGAGCTTTTTGTAGTGGGCGTGCATCTTTTGAGCTTGTGCTGAAGTGCTGTTGCTGTCTATCACGTTTGTGTGGCAGCTTGAGCAGCCGTTGTCAAAGACGAAATGCTCGCGGTTTTTGAGGTTTTTGTGCCAGTCAATAGCGCTAGGATCGCCAAAGAAATGCACCCAGCCCTCTAAAATGCCGTTTTTCGCCTTTGTTAGGGCGTATTTTGCGATGTTGTCATGCGGTATGTGACAATCCACGCATCTTGCTTTGATACCAGTTTTGCCCTTGCCGCTGTGGATGTCGTCGTTGTAGGCGATCACCATAGGGTCCATCTCGTGGCAAACGATGCAGAATTTATCCCCGCTTGTCTCATCAAGTGCGTAATGAACTGGCAGAACGACTAAAAATCCAATAATTCCGCTTATGAAGATTATAAGCGCTAGTAATTTTTTTGAAATTTTCATGGTGTTACTCCGTTCATCCATTGTGGCACCTCGTGTTCATGGCACTCAGAGCACATATTTGTAGATGGTTTGTGTTCGTTGTGGCACTCGTCGCAGTATAAAGTCGGACCATCGTGAACAGAGTTGTGAGGATTTGCCTTTAGAGTATCCATAAATTTTAGCCTATCAGCTAAGAGCTTTTTGCTCTTGTGACAGGATAGGCAGCCAGCGTCGCCGATCGCTTTAAATTTGCTAGGATCATCGCCTTGATTTTGGTGACAATCAACGCAGTCAAAGCTTAGGTGTTCATGATGAGGTTTGATCTTATACTTGGCTCTTAGCTCATCAGAGACTACTACTTTTGTGACGTTTAGATCGCCATTTGGCATATCGGCGCCAAAGAGATGAAGCGAAAATAAACAGGCAAAAATAGCGATGAATTTAAGCTTATTCATACCCTTTTCCTTTCTTTTAAGATTTTATAAACATCAAATTTCAATGGAAAACTAATATTTTTACTTAAACTTATTTTTATAAAATTATAGTCTTCGCTTGGTTAAATCTGCATTAATAATATTTTAGAGCGCTAAAATATAGAACAGTTTTATGAAGTTGAATTTAAAGAAAATGGCAATTAAGCTAAATAAAATGGAAAATAAAATATAATCCCAAATCTTTGGTCCCGTAGCTCAGTTGGTAGAGCACTACCTTGACATGGTAGTGGTCGATGGTTCGAGTCCATTCGGGGCCACCATTTCTATATAAACTTCCTCAAAACGTAAAATCCAAAAAATAAAATTTAAAAATATTTTTTGTAACTCTGCCATTTTTAAATTTTAAACTAAATCCCTAAAATACGGCAAATTTTTACTAAATTTAACTCAAAAATTTACAACTTTACATTTCTAAAATGTCACAACTGTACCAAAGTACAATAGCAAAGAACTAAAATATTTACTTATAATTGCAGCATAAAAACTAAAAACATAAAAAGGAAATGTTATGAGTAAAGTTAAAGGACTAATAAAATCAATAATCGGCACGGATGCCATCGTCGCAGTTGATGCTAATGGAAATCAAAGAACTCTAAAAGCAGGTGACGTGATATATGACAATGAGGTCATAAAAGAGCAAGAGGGCGTAAAGGTTGAGGTACAAGCTACGCAAACTCAAAATGAAAATGCTAGCGATGAGACTGGCAAAGAGATAGCATCGCTACAAGAGCAACTACTAAATGGTAAAAATATCTCAGATCTTGAAGAGACTGCAGCTGGTGGCACTGCTTCAACTGGAGGTGGCGCAAGCACAAATGGCGTGAGCCTTGGTGCTGCTGGCTTTGCACAAGGTGGTCACTACTCAAACGTAAGTGCAAATTTTGGCGATCTAGCTTCTCAAGCAAATGCTAGTGCAGAGGCTCTAACAAATGTAAATGGCGCTGCTAGCGAGGCCTTTAGCCTTGATACACTTGCGGCTGCGATAGATAATGCTTACAATAATATACTTCCAGAAACGCTAGAAGTATCTGTCACAGCAGTAGATGACCATAAAGTGACTGGTAATACAGATCAAGCAGTAAGCAGCAACATTGACATCGAAGGCAATATCCTTGAAAATGATAGTAGTGAAAGAACGGGCCTACATATCACAAATGATAATACGCCAACGCTTAGTGGCAAAGCTACGCCAAACGCGACTATTAGCGTATTTGACGGAGAAGGCGAGAGCGCACCGCTACTTGGCACGACAACTACCGATGCAGACGGAAACTGGTCATACACACCAACTTCACCTTTGGCTGATGGGGATCATAAATTTACTATCGAAGCTAGCAAAATAGCTGCAAATGGCGAAGAGCTAAAAGCCACAAGCACGCAAGAGATCACTGTTGATACAGACAATAGCACCTTGTCTATCACGAAAATATCTACTGATGATTTTTCAAACCTAAAGCACTATAACACAATGTATGATAGCAATAAAGAATATGACTTCTCACCGACTATCGAGGGTAAGGCAGAGGCTTTTGCTGATGTAAATATAGTTATCAAAACAGCTGATGTCTTCTACAATGACGGCTCTGGCAACTCTTGGCTTGGCAAAGCAAGTCAGGTAGTTGAAAAACTAAGCGTCAAGGCTGACGCTGAAGGCAACTGGAAAGTTGAGAGCGGTGTTTTAAACAATAGAGATTATGAATACAAAGTCGAAGCTTCATCGGTAGACGAGGCTGGCAACAAATACTCTGAGCCACAAGCAACGACATTTTATATGCCACTTGAGCCTATAACTGTTGCTCCAACTGACCACCTATAATAATAAATTTAATGTGGAGAGATCTCTCTCCACTCACTCTTAAATCTACTTCAAATACTCTTTTACGTCGTAATCTTTGCCAGCGTCATGATCTTTTAAAAGTTTAGCCACGACTGGGCTTAGAAGGATAATGGCGATTAAATTTGGCACAACCATAAGGCCGTTAAACATATCGGCTAGGCTCCAGACAAAATCAACCTTTTGCAAGCTACCTAAAAAGACAAAAACAACAACTAAAATTTTAAAAATTTTAACCGCTTTTGCACCAAAAAGGTAGCGCACGTTGATCTCAGCGAAGTAGTACCAGCCAATGATCGTCGTAAATGCGAAGAAAAATAGGCAGATCGCCACGAAGCTATAACCGCCAGTTTTGCCAAAGATATGCGACGAAAACGCCTCTTGCACCAAGGTGATGCCAGTAAAGACCGCCTTGCCGTTTTCAAAGCTGATGACGTTTGCGGTTAGCACCACAAAAACGGTTATATTTAGGATGACAAAGGTGTCTATAAAGACGCTCATTATGCCAAGGACGGCTTGATCGACTGGGTGTTTGACGTTTGCAGCAGCGTGTGCGTGCGGGGTCGAGCCCATGCCAGCTTCGTTGCTAAAAAGTCCCCTTGCGATGCCGTATCTCATAGCAGCTGCGATGCTAGCTCCAGTTGCCCCGCCCCAAGCAGCCGAAGGGTTAAACGCAGCTTTAAATATTAGCGAGATCGCCTCTGGGATTTGGTGAAAATTTAAAGCGATGATAACCACGCCAACAACGATGTAAAGTAGCGCCATTAACGGCACGATCTTTTCAGCGACCCTTGCTATTGCCTTTACGCCGCCTATGAAAATTAGCGCGCAAATGAGAGCCAAAAACGCCCCTGTTAGCCACTGCGGTATGCCAAAAGCACCGCTAAAGCCGTCTGATATGGAGTTTGCCTGAACCATGTTGCCGATAAAGCCAAGCGCGATGATGATAGCGATAGCGAAAAATCCAGCTAGAAATTTCGCCCATTTGCCCTTTAATCCGCGGCTTATGTAAAAGGCTGGACCGCCTATCGTGTGGCCGCTGTCATCTTTGGTGCGGTAAATTTGAGCGAGGCAAATTTCAGCAAAATTTGTAGCCATGCCTAAAAAAGCTGCGCACCACATCCAAAAAATGGCTCCAGGGCCACCCATGATAAGCGCTGTCGTCGCACCAACGAGGTTGCCAGTGCCAACTTGCGCCGCGATAGCGGTTGCTACTGCTTGAAACGAGCTCATACCAGCCTTGCCAGCAGCCTCGCCGTGAAGTGAGAAATTTCCAAAAAGTTCGCCTAAACCCATCTTAAATTTAAAAATCTGAACAAAGCCAAGTCTAATGGTGAAAAATAGTCCAGTGCCGCAAAGTAGGGCGATGAGGAAGTATGGACCCCAGAGAAATGAATTTATACTTTCAACGCAGTTATTTAAAATTTCAGCAAAATTTGTAGGCATTTTTTAACTTTCGTGATTGATTTGGATTTAAGAAGTATAGTTGAAAAAATATAAAATTTAAATTAACTACTAAAAAATCATACCCAAACTAAATTTTTACAAAAGCGCCCTGTAAAACCATGCGTGAATAGTAATAAAAGCTGTAAAATAGCCTATCATTATAGCTTAGCTCGTCTTGATCCACGATATCAAGATATTTTGGCTCTAGCATTTGCTCCATTTTTGCAAGCGGCCTTGCGTGCTCAAGATGCTCTAGCTTCTCACAAATTTCAAGCATAAATTTAAAAAACTCTTCAAGCTTACGTGAGATAAATTTAGCTGTTTCGCCTTTTTCGCCTAGCGCACTTTTATAAATTCGCACCAAAAAAACGAGCGCAAAGGGCGTTGCGTGCCAAAATGTCTCTTGATATTCACACTCACCAAAGATTTCATCAAGCAGCTCGCTAAGCTCTTTTTCATCAAATTTAGACTTTTTCACAGCCTTTGTAAGTGTGTTTAAAATTTGTGCAAAAAGCTCCGCCGTGCCGTAGCTACAGCTTAGCCTATCCCACGGCACGTCTTTTATCTTTAAATTTGCGATATATGTTAAATTTTGCTCATTCATGCGCGTACCTTTTTAAATCAAAAGAGTAAAGCCTAAATTTAGCCCTTTGACCTTATCTTTTCTAGCCACTCATTTAGCGTTTTTTCAAAGCCTATGCCCTTGCTTTTGTAAAAAACGAGCGGTTTTTCTAGGTATTTTTGCTCGACCCAGCCGCCAAAATCATGCGGATAAAGGTAGTCTTTGCTCTCTTTTGTGTGATTTTTTAGATATGGCGGGATCTTTAAAATTTCCTCGCTTTGCACGTATCTTAGGGCGGCATTTATCGCATTGTAGCTGGAGTTTGACTTTGGCGAGCTAGCTAGATAGACGGCGCACTGAGCCAGTATGATCCTAGCCTCTGGAAAGCCTATCTCTTTTACCGCACTAAGCGTGCTTGCGGCTAAATTTAGTGCATTTGGGTTTGCGTTGCCGATGTCTTCGCTGGCAAATATCGCCATCCTTCTAGCGATGAAGTCCGCACTCTCGCCAGAGTCTATGAGCCTTGCGAGATAGTATATGACGGCGTTTTCGTCGCTTCCACGTAGGCTTTTTATAAAAGCGCTTGCTAGTTCGTAGTGCGTGTCATCCTCTTTTGCCCCCTCTTTTAGGGCGTTTTGGCGAAGTGTTTTTAAATTTTCTAGGCTCACATTTTCATCAAGTGTGACGGCAAATTCGAGTAAATTTAGCATAGCTCTTGCGTCGCCGCCGCTACTTTTAAAGAGATACTCCTTTGCCTCCTCGTCAATGCTAAATGAAATTTGCTCTCTTATCTTGCCAAGAAGCTCCTCAAAATCGCCACTACTAAGCGGTCTAAACTCAAAGAGCATCGAGCGACTTCTGATGCCTGAGCTTAGCGTGAAAAAGGGATTTTCAGTACTTGCACCGATGACTAGGGCTTTGTAGTTTTCCATGGGGATGAGTAGCGCTTCTTGCTGGGTCTTGCTAAGCCTGTGGATCTCGTCTATGAAAAAGAGTGGCTTATTTAGAGCGTTTTCGTAGTTTTTTAAAATTTTGCGAAAGTCATCTATCTTTAAATTTCCGCCGTCAAACTCGTAAAAATCGTAGTTTGCCCCGCTTGCCACTGCTCTTGCAAAGCTCGTCTTGCCACAGCCTGCTGGACCATAAAATATGGAGTGCGGTATCTTACTGGTTGCTATAAATTTTAAAAAGGCCGCTTTAACCGCCTTTTGTCCGCAAATTTCATCCAAGTTTTTTGGTCTAAACATCAGTGCAAGTGAGCTCAAATTTACTCCTTTGCCGCTTTTGGCAAAATTTTGGCCTTTGCACTAAGGCTCTCTAACTTTAGCTCGTAAATTTTCATATTTTTTAGCCCATACTCGGCCGCTACGTCAAATGTGCTCATCGCGTAGGCGGTGTATTTTTGGCTGAGAATTTTTAAAATTTCATATCTTTTGGCATCATCTGTCACTTCGTAGGCTCTCGTTTTTGCGATGGCACTTTTATACTCAGTCGTAAAGACCTTGCCGCCAAGCGCCTTGCCGTCGTCCTTTATCGCCTCTAGCTCACTATCATTTAGATGTGGGACTTTATTAAAGCTAACGCAGACAAACTCCACTTTTCGCCCATTTTGAAGTAGTTTTGCCTTGCTACCAGCGGTCGCTCCGTGGATAAAAATGCTCCCATCAACCCTAACAGGCGAGATCGGCACGCTAAAAATTTCTCCCTCATCATCTACGCATGAGATCACGGCGTATTCGCAATCATCGATGATCTCAAGAGCCTCGTCGTGACTAAGCTCTCTATCTTTTCGTCTCATTTTTCATCCTTTTTTTGCAAAATATTTTAAAATTTAAGTGCTTAAAGGCTAGTATAACGCAAAAATTTCAAGGAAAAATATGAAAAAAATTGCCATTTTTGCCCTTTTTCTGGGCGTAAATTTATTTGGTGCAAGCGAGGTTTGCAAGGAGTATGTCAAGCAAAGTAGGCTCTATCTTGACGAGCTTTATGCCAAAGAGAGCAAGAAGCTTGCGGGTGATGAGAAGGCGCTAAGGCTTTTTGAGCTTAAATTTGATGAGTTTAAGCAAAGGCAAAGCGGCCAAGAGGCGATGATAATGCAAAATAATGATGAGAAATTTTGCAAAAGCGAGCTAGAAAAGGTAAATAAGCTTCTTTCTGAGCTTAAAAAATAGCTCAAATTTTAGCGTTTAAGTCCCACTCGATGAGTGTTTTGCCGTGGTTTGCTAGGTAGATATTTGCCTTTGAAAAGTGCCTGCAGCCAAAAAACGCCCCACGAGCTAGCGGACTTGGATGGGCTGCTTCTAAGATGAGGTGCTTGCTAGCGTCAATAAGTGGTGCTTTTGCCTTGGCTGGGTTGCCCCAGAGCATAAAAACTACGTTTTGTAAATTCTCACTTATCTTTCTTATGACGGCGTCTGTAAAGCCCTGCCAGCCAAAGCTAGCGTGAGAATTTGCCGCTCCAGCACTTACGCTTAAAGTCGAGTTTAGTAGCAGCACGCCTTGCTTTGCCCACTTTGTAAGATCGCCGCTATTTGGCTCTTTTATGCCAAGATCGGCGTAAATTTCTTTATAGATATTCACAAGGCTTGGTGGCACTCGCACACCACTAGGCACTGAAAAGCTTAGCCCCATGGCTTGATTTGCGCCGTGATATGGGTCTTGGCCTAGGATGACGACCTTTACGGCGTGAAACGGCGTTAGGTTAAATGCGTTAAATATAAGCCCGCTTGGTGGATAGACGATGCCAGCGCTCTTTGCTTTTAAGAAATTCTCTTTGATGCGAGCGAAATTTTCACTTAAAAACTCATCTTTTAGCACCTCTTTCCAGCTTGGCTCGATCTTTACGTCATCTAAATTTATCTGCATTTTCCTGCCCTTTTTTGTTTTAGCTGTATAATTTTAACTAAATTTATCCAAAGGAAAGAGCTGTGTCAGAGCAAATTTTTAATAAAATCCACGAGCTTCTTAGCAAAAATGGGGCTAAATTTAGAGTGATAGAGCATGAGAGTGCTAGGACTTCAGAGGAGGTTGCTAAGATAAGAGGTACTAAAATGAGTCAGGGTGCAAAGGCGCTGGTCTGCTCTATAAAAGGCGTAGATGAGGAGAAATTTAGACAAATTTTTAAAGATGAAAATGTGTTAGATGGCTACTTGCTAGATGATGAAAAGCCAGCGATGAAGGCTGGTAAAATTTACTTGCTAGCGGTCTTACCAGCTGACGAGCAGGCTGATCTTGACGCACTTGCACAAAAATTTGATGGTAAAAGAGCGAGCCTTGCTAGCCCAGAGGAGGTTACAGCACTTGCTGATTGCGTATTTGGCTCGGTTCCGCCATTTAGCTTTCATAAAAATTTGCACCTTGTTGTGGATGAGAGCTTGCTAGAGCGAAACGATGAGATCGCCTTTAATGCGGGGCTTCTTGATAGATCGCTCATCTTAAACGCAAAAGACTACGCCAAAATAGTAAGACCAACTCTTGTAAAATTTGTGAAAGAAAAGTGCTAGGCTAACCACTTCCTAGCACTAAATTTGTCGGGAGAAAAATGAATTTAAGTAATGCAAAGACGAGAAATTGCTAAATTCATTTCAATGACAAATATTATCAAGGATAATCTTAAAGTATAATAAATTATATTGATAAAATATGCATATTTTAGGGATAATTATCTTTATATATAAAAAAATATATTTTAAAATCCAAAATTTTTGGCTCAAATTTTACTAAATTTAAAAAGAATTTATAAAAATTTGCTTAGCAATTATTAAGTTTAGCTTAAAGCCCATTTCGATAAAATCCTTAATCGTTCTTTTATCGTAAAAAAGACAATTTGATATAAGGAAAAACAATGAGCGATATCATCGCATACAAACTAAATGGCGAAATAGTCGATACTCAAAGTATCGCAGGGCGTGAGAGTAGTGCTGAGCCTATCTATTTTGACAACTCAAAAGAGGCACTACACGTTATCAGACACTCCTGTGCACACCTCATGGCACAAGCTATCAAATCACTCTATCCAAAGGCGAAATTCTTTGTCGGACCAAACGTAGAAGATGGATTTTATTATGATTTTAGAGTTGATGATGAGGGCACGAAGCTAGGCGAGAGCGATCTAGCAGCGATCGAAGATAAGATGAAAGAGCTTGCTGAGAAGAAATTTGACATAGTTAAAACCTGCTCAACTAAAGCTAATATGAGTGAGAAATTTAAAAACGACGATCTAAAACAAGAGGTCTTAAAAAGAATTCCAGATGGCGAAGTGAGTAGCTACGCACAAGGCGATTTTGAAGACCTATGCCGCGGACCGCACCTGCCAAATACTAAATTTTTAAAATTCTTCAAGCTTACACGCGTGGCTGGCGCGTATCTTGGCGGCGATGAGAGCCGTGAGATGCTAACTAGAATTTACGGCACAGCTTACGCAGACAAAGAGAGCCTAAAAGAGCACATCCGCATCATCGAAGAGGCTAAAAAGCGCGATCACAGAAAGCTTGGCGTCGAGATGAAGCTATTTACATTTGACGACGAAGTGGGCGGCGGTTTGCCTATCTGGCTACCAAATGGCGGACGCTTAAGATCAAAACTAGAGCAACTCTTATACAAAGCCCACCGCGACCGCGGCTATGAGCCAGTGCGAGGACCTGAGCTTTTAAAGGCTGATGTGTGGAGAAGAAGCGGTCACTACGCAAACTACAAAGAAAATATGTACTTTACAACGATTGACGAGACAGAGTATGGCATCAAGCCGATGAACTGCGTTGGCCACATCAAAGTCTATCAAAGTGACATCCGCTCTTACCGCGACTTACCACTTAAATTTTTCGAGTACGGCGTCGTGCACCGCCATGAGAAAAGCGGCGTGCTTCACGGACTTTTCAGAGTTCGCGAATTTGCACAAGATGACTCACATATCTTTTGTATGCCAAGCCAGATCAAAGAAAATATCTTAGAAATTTTAAAATTTGCTGGCACGATAATGGAAAATTTTGGCTTCCACTATGAGATGGAGATTTCAACCAAGCCAGCCAAAGCGATCGGTGGCGATGAAATTTGGGATACAGCTACAAAAGCTTTAAAAGAAGCTCTTGATGAAAATGGCTTTAAATACGGCATCGACGAGGGCGGCGGCGCATTTTATGGACCAAAGATCGACATTAAGATAACTGACGCGCTTAAGAGAAAGTGGCAGTGTGGCACGATACAAGTCGATTTTAACTTGCCAGAGCGCTTTGATCTAGGCTACATCGACGCAAATAACGAAAGACAGCGCCCTGTAATGCTTCATAGAGCACTACTTGGTAGTTTTGAGAGATTTATAGGAATTTTACTTGAGCATACTGCTGGCGAGCTACCATTTTTCGTAGCTCCAACGCAAGTCGTCATCGTGCCTATTAGTGACGCACATTTAGACTACGCAAAAGAAATTTCACGCGAGCTAAGAAAGATCAACGTCGATAGCGAGATCGCAAGTAAAAATGAGAGTTTAAATAAGAGAATAAGAACGGCAGAAAAACAAAGGGTGCCTATGATAGTCGTGCTAGGAGACAACGAAGTAGCGAACAAGAGCGTTGCGTTGCGCGACAGACAGGCTAGGACGCAGAGCGATATGAGCTTGGCGGAATTTATAAATTTAACGAAGGAGAAACTTAGTGAGGTACATTTTTGAGTAAGGAAAATGAAGTATTGCTCAATGAGGACATAAGGGCGAGAGAGGTAAGATGTGTAGGGGATGATGGCACAGCATACGGTGTCATCTCAAGAGATGAGGCTTTAGAGATCTCAAATAAGCTTGGGCTTGATCTAGTGCTTATAGCGCCAGATGCGAAGCCGCCAGTTTGCAAGATAATGGACTATGGTAAATTCCGCTATCAGCAAGAGAAGAAGCAAAAAGAGGCCAAGAAAAAGCAAAAAACCATCGAGATAAAAGAGATAAAACTCTCTGTCAAGATCGCCCAAAACGATATAAACTACAAGGTTAAACACGCAAGCGAGTTTTTGCAAGATGGCAAACACGTTAAATTTCGTGTATTTTTAAAGGGTCGCGAGATGAGCACCCCAGAGGCTGGCGTAGCCATGCTTGAGAAGGTTTGGGAGATGATCAAAGATGAAGCTGACCGCGACAAAGAGCCTATAATAGAAGGTCGTTATGTAAATATGCTTGTAACTCCAAAAAAGGGTTAAATTCTCACAAAGAGCAGGCTAGGGCTTGCTCTTTTTCATTAAATTTTTAATACAAAAACTCACAAATAACTATTTCTCAAAAATTCTATCATTTTTATATTTGTTAAATTTACGCCAGGGCGTTTGCCGGGCTGATGTGGCTTGTGGTTAAATTTTGCAGGATGAATTTAGACGTAGCTTAAATTTAGTAAATTTCGATTTTTGCTTACTGTGATTTATTTACTTTGTTATCGCTCGCATGTGTGCTGTGCTAAAACTTCGTGTGAGTTTGTAATTTAAGTGTTTGTGCTAGTGTTTTTAAGCTAAATTTTGCCTAATATCTAGCTAAATTTGGTAAGAAACTTGATTATTTGTAGCTTAAATTTAGCAAATTTTAATCTTTGCTTAGCAGAATTTAATCATTTTGACATCGCTTGCGTGAGTGCTTTATTGAAATTTGACCAAGTAAACGCAGCCTATTAGAGTAAATTTGAACTTCTTGTGAGTTTGTAGATTTATGGTGCGTGTGCGAGTGTCGTGAGCCAAATTTCATCTAATAGGTTGCTGAACTTGACGAGAGGAATATAGCTTTAATAAGTGTCCTTTGCAAATCTTTTGACTGCTTTTATTTTATTTGGAGCAAAATTTAGCAAGAAATTTCTTTGTTTATAGCTTAAATTTATAAAATTTTAATTTTTGCTTACTGGAATTTGTTCGATTTTTATCGTTCGTACGGATGCGTTACAGAAATTTGACTGGGTGAGAGCCGCATACTAGAGTAAAAATGAAAGCTTCTTTTGAGTAAATTCGATATTTGTAGTGTTTATGCGAGTGTTTTGATAATAGCTGGTTAAATTTAATAAGTGAAATTTGGTTTTTCTTGTAAAAATGCGAGTAGTTTTTATCGCTTTAAAATGCTTTTTGCAAATGATTTGACTGCTTTTGTTTTATGTGGTAGTAAAATTTGATAAGAGAAATTTAGGTGTGGCTTAAATTTATAAAATTTAACTATCTCTTGCCAAAAATGCTCTGTTATCTGCTTGTGAAATTTTAGGTTTTGCTCGCTTTTTGGTAGGATTTTGTCATTTAGCCTTACTATGTCGAAGTTGCAAGCGCTATAAAAATTTCTCGTTTGCGACACACTTGCTACAAAGCTTCTTATTACCAAGTAGTCACGCATAGACCGCACCACTCGTGCAATCAAGCAAAATATCCACGGATCACCCATGGCAAAAACTTTCAATTTTACTGGATGAGCCTCGCCATACCACCATTTGCCACAGTATTAGCTCTTTTGACAAAATTTCTATAAAAAGCTCTAAAAAATGTGATCTGCTAGCCACCCTAATGAAATTTAATCAAGCTTCAAATTCGCATCTGCCACGCCAGCAAAAATTTGTTAAAACGAACGCCGCATAAAATGCTTCAAACTAGCGTAAATTTGATAGCCTGCTAGTAAAATTTGCCGTGCAAAAGGCAAATTCTATTTTAGCTAAAACCCCAGCCAACCCCATATTAATTTACGTCCAAATTTAGCTTGGACGTAAATTTACAGAGCCAAATTGGCCTACACATATCCTTGATCTATCATCGCATCAGCCACTTTTCTAAAGCCAGCGATATTTGAGCCAAGCACCAAGTTGCCCTCATCGCCAAACTCTTTACTTGTTTCGTAGCTTAGTTCAAAGATGTGATTCATGATGCCATGAAGTCTGCGATCGACCTCCTCGAAGCTCCATGAGGTCATGCCGGCATTTTGCATCATCTCAAGTCCGCTCGTGCCCACGCCACCAGCGTTTGCTGCTTTTGCTGGAGCAAAGTGAAAGTCTTTTTGCGCAAGCATAAAATTTATCGCATCAAGCGTGCTTGGCATGTTAGCGCCCTCAGCCACGAAGCGGCAGCCATTTGCGTAAAGCACTTTTATGTCAGCTAGGTGAAGCTCGTTTTGTGTCGCACATGGGAAGGCTCCGTCGCATGGCACGTCCCAGACGCCGTTTCTACCCTCTTTATACTCGCTCACGCTTACATATTTTGCGTTTGGTCTAAATTTGGTGTATTCGCTAAGGCGAGCGCGTTTTACTTCTTTTAGCTCTTTAAGCACCGCTAGATCGATGCCCTCAGCGTCATAGACGTATCCATTTGAGTCAGAGACGGTGATAGGCAGTGCGCCTGCTTGGTAGAGCTTTTCGACCGTGTAGATGGCGACGTTTCCGCTACCGCTGACGCTGCATTTTTTGCCCTCTAGATCAAGTCCAGCTTTTTTTAGCATGTTTTGAGTGAAATATACTAATCCGTATCCAGTGGCCTCTGTGCGCGCTAGGCTGCCGCCCCAGTTTAGCCCCTTGCCAGTTAGGATGCCATCAAATCTGCCAGTTAGTTTTTTATACTGGCCAAACATATAGCCGATCTCTCTAGCGCCCACGCCGATGTCGCCTGCTGGCACATCTACGGTGTTGCCGATGTGGCGATATAGCTCGCTCATAAATGCTTGGCAAAAGCGCATTATCTCGCCTTCGCTCTTGCCCTTTGGATCAAAGGTGCTGCCGCCTTTTGCGCCGCCGATATTTACGCCAGTGAGCGAGTTTTTGAAAATTTGCTCAAATCCAAGAAATTTTAGCACGCCAAGATCGACGCTTGGGTGGAGCCTTAGACCGCCTTTGTATGGGCCAACAGCTGAGTTAAACTGCACGCGGTAGCCGTTATTTACCTTTGGTCTGCCATCGTCGCCTGTGTATGTCACGCGAAAGATCACCGTGCGCTCAGGGATGACGATGCGCTCTAGGATCGCGTGTTTTTGGTACTTGCTCTCTCTTTTGATAAGCGGCTCTAGGCTGTTTAAAACCTCAGTCGCAGCTTGGACAAAGACGCCTTGACCTGGGTTGGTCTTCTTTATCCACTCCATCGTTTGTTCGATGTACTCGCTCATTTTTGCTCCTTTTTCCTTTTTTTGTAGTTAAATATTAGCTCGGCTAGAAAAAATTTTTATTTAAAGATATTTTAATATTTTTATTTTGGGCAATGAGTGTTACATATCGAAACTAAATTTATAAAAAGTGGTTTTTGCATCATTTGTTGTGATAAATTTATAAAAGAGGATTTGGCTAGAGTGAGCCTAAATTTACTAAATTTGCGCCATCTCTTGCCAAAAATCAAGTGCCGCGTCGTCTGCTTGGACAAAATTTAGGATTTGCTCGGATGATGGCATGGTTTCGCCATTTAGCCTTGCTATATAGGTGCTGGCAAGCGCTATGAAAAATTTTTCAAAGTCACTCGCAACGCGCCTGCTGCAAAGCTCCTCATCTCCAAGCAGCCACGCATAGACCGCACCACTCGTGCAATCAAGCAAAAATATCCAAGGATCTCCCACGGCAAAAACTATCAAATTTGCTGGGCGAGCTTCACCCTGCCACCATTTGCCACCAAACTCATCTACGCTGTTTAGGCGCACTAGCTCGCTCGCGTAGTCGCCTCTTGAGCCAAAGCTGACATTGCAAATTTCAAAATTGCCAAGCTCAAATTTGCTTAAAAGCTTTGTAAATTTAGCTGGAAAATTTACGTCAAGGCTCTTTTGTGCTTGCATAAACGCCGAAGCGTCCTTTTGTGGCAAAAGTCTCATACCACTCATGCCATCTTGCTCTAGCGGCAAGAAAATTTGATCTAGTTTTCTAGCGATCTCATCTAGTTTTAAAAACATATCGCTCCTTAAATTTGCTAAATTTGGCAAATTTTATCAAATTTAGCCTAGTGCGCTTTTAAATTTGGGTTATAATCGCCATAAATTTAAGGAGCTAGCGTGGTTAGATCATATCCTCTTGATATGCCTGGCGTGGAGTTTCGCGGACACGGCGTAACCGGCATTTACGAGATGAATGGGCGCATTGCATTTGTGCATTTTGCTTTTGGGGCGCCTAGCGAGCTAGAGATAGCTCAAAAACTAACGCCAAACTACGTGCTACTAGATACATTTTCGCGCGACTTTAGCGAGCATAAAAGATCAACGCTTACCTACAAACAAAGCGAAATTTTTATAGCCAGCAATGCGCGTTGCTACCCAGAAAATGGCTACTTCGTGCTAAATACTAGATACTACAAGGGCTACATAAACTCCCCGGCAAAGCTTATAAAGATAAGTGATGGGCTGATGAGCGAGCTCGGCGTTGCTAAGGAGCCTGTAAAAGAGATATATAACGACGCTAAAACGTATGAATTTGATGGTTTTTGCGTGCGAATGAGCTCGCCATTTATGATGGAGTGTAAAGAAATTTTGGGCGGCATGGCAATCAACATCGAAGCAAAAGATGAAAATTTAGACGCAAGCGTGCCGCCTAAAGAGCAGGGCGCAAGGATAGGTAAGAACATCTGGCGGCTAAATCTTGGCGCATATCTCTACACGCCAGTTTGCCTGAATGATGGGGTGCTTTACTTTGGCACCGCTGGCAAGGGCGGAGATCTATACGCCGTGGATGCAAAAAGTGGCGAGGTGATGTTTAAGTTTAAAACCAGCGGCACGGAGCATTTTGTTTGGGTCGAGAGTCAAATTTTGCTCGCAAACCGTAAAAATAAGCCAGTTTTGATAAGCGCTAAAGATGGCTTGCTATTAAAAGAGATAGAGTTTGAGAAATTTAGCCTTAGCGTAGATCAGATCATGCTAGTAAGCGGTGGCAGGCTCTACGCTGTGGCAAATGACGGAGCTAAAATTTACGCAGTTTGTGCGGAAATTTAGCTTTGGCGAATTTTATCGCCAAAGCCATAATGAGATAAATTTATCTCTTCTTTTTATATCTTTTTATCGCCTCTACGATGACCTCTTCTAGGTCGTCGTTTGGCTCTTTGTTCATATCATCATAGGTGTTTTCAAGGATAGTTTTTAAGTTTTTCTCAACGTAGCTAGTATCGAAAAATCCTCTTCTAAATTCCTTACTTTTGCTGATCGTTAGCAAAAATGGGATGATTGTTCGCACGCCTTCTATAGTAAATTCTTCAAGTGCTCTTTCAAGCTTATTTACAGCAAGATCGTAGTCAGTCGCCTTGACGATTAGTTTTGCGATAAGTGAGTCGTAAAATGGCGGTATGGTGTAGTCCTTATAGACGTGGCTATCGACGCGCACAGATGGGCCAAGAGCTGGGTAGTAGCCCTCGATCGTGCCTGGTGCTGGGATGAAATTTTCCCAGACATTCTCAGCCGTGATCCTTGCTTCTATCGCGTAGCCTCGTGGTTTGATGTCGCTTTGCTCGATCTCTAAAATTTCGCCCGCTGCTATCCTTATCTGCCTAACGACAAGATCATGTCCTGTGATCTCTTCAGTGATGCCGTGCTCCACTTGGATACGAGTGTTCATCTCCATGAAGTAAAAGTTGTTGTAGTCATCTAGCAAAAACTCGATAGTTCCGACGTTTGAGTAGCCCACAGCCTTTGCAGCAGCCACTGCGGTTACACCCATGATCTTTCTTAAATTTTCACTGATTGATGGGCAAGGTGCGATCTCGATGATCTTTTGGTGGCGCCTTTGGATAGAGCAGTCACGCTCGCAAAGGTGGATGATGTTGCCGTAGTTGTCGCCTAAAATTTGAAACTCGATGTGGCGAGGATTGACGACAAGCTTCTCCATAAAAACTTCGTCGTTGTTAAAGTATGCTTTTGCCTCTCTGGTGCATGACTCAAAGGCATCTTGCATATCTTCTTCTTGCCAGACCTCCCTGATGCCACGGCCGCCACCACCACCGCTTGCTTTTAAGATGACTGGATAGCCGATGCGTCTGGCGTGCTCTTTTATGGCGTCCATACTCTCATCATTTAGCTTTTCAGTACCTGGCACTATCGGTATGCCGTTTTTCTTCATCAGATATCTAGCGATGTTTTTATCGCCCATTTTTTTGATGACTTCAGCCTTTGGACCGATGAAGATAAGCCCAGCGTCCTCAACTGCCTTTGCAAATTCGTAGTTTTCGCTTAAAAAGCCGTATCCTGGGTGTATCGCGTCAGCCCCGCACTCTTTAGCAAGCTTTACTATAGCTTTGGCGTCAAGATAGCCCTTGATCGGATCTTCGCCCACTTGATAGGCCTCATCAGCGATCCTTACATGCAAGCACTCGCTGTCTGGTGCTGTGTAAATTCCTACGCTTTGGATGTGTAAATCCCTACAAGCTCTGACTATCCTAACTGCGATCTCACCACGATTTGCGATAAGAATTTTATGTATCATAGGCTATCCTTTTTGAGTTTTTCTTATCATATAACTATTCGTTTTATTTTTAGATAAATTTGTTAAGTCTGGTTTTAAAATTTGAGTGCAAAGGTTAAATTTACACTCAAATTTCTTTATTTGCTAATGATTTGGGGGAAAGGTGTGGCTAGGGCTTTTTTGCTAAAGTCTTGCGACTCGATCGTGAAATTTGTAGCAAATCTTTGAATGCCCTCTTTTTTATAAGCACGCCTTTGGATGGTAAAAAGGACTAAATTTCCGCCTTGTTTGGTGTAGCGATATATCGAGTGCTCGGCTGTTGGAGTGCCATTTAGGTTTGAAAATATCGTGATATCAAGATAAATTTCATTTGCGAGTGAGCCCTTTTTATAAGCCACTTTTAGCCCTTTTGCTTTTAGCTCTTTTAGATCATTTATCTTTTGCTCGACTGCTTGCTCTGGTGTAGCGTCAAATTTAAGGGTATTTAGCGAGAGCATGTAGCTAAAACTATCTAGCTTCTCGCCAGGGAGCAAGTACTCCTGCGTGAATAAATTTGGCACAGGCTTGGCTGAGCTTGCTAGCGAGTAGAGTCTGTTGTCAAATTTTATCTGCATCGGCTCAAAATACTGAGTAGCCGCGAGCAAGAGCGCTGGCAAAGCGATAAATGCTAAAAATTTCTTCATCAAATTCCTTTAAAATGGATTTACTATCATGACCCAGATGATGATGAGCATCGCGATAGTTGGCACTTCGTTGTAAGCTCTAAAGAAGATGCCACTTTTGTTACAGCGTTTCTCTTTGAGCTGCTTCATGTAGCGTCCAAGGTCTAGGTGATAGATGGCCATTAAGATGACAACTAAAATTTTGACATGGATGTGATCAGTTTTTATAAGATCAGGCATCGCTATAAGTATCAAAATACCAGTGACAAATGAGCCAATCAGTGCGACCCAGCCGATGTAGTGATACATCTTGTACTCCATCACTTCAACCACTTTGACAAAGTCTGGCTTGTCCATATTTTCTACGTGATAAACGTAGAGCCTTGGCTGATAAAACAGCACTGCCATCCACGAGATGAAAAACAAATAGTGGAGGTATTTTAAGTAAAGATAATATTCTGCCATAACGTCTCCTTATCTAAAAAGTATCTCTTTTCTAGCTTCAAATTCAGCCTTGCTGATCGCACCACTCTCAAAAAGCTCGTAAAGTCTTTTTAAGTCGTCCTCTTTATCTTTTAGTTTTAGTCTCTCTTTTAGCTCGACTTTTTGTAAATTTTTCTCGACATAAGCGCCAACCAAAAATGCATCGATAAGCCACCAAATGCCCCAGATAGCTAAGAATGGTATGCCTATAATGAAATAAAACGTAGAGTATCCAACGAAAAATAGTCCCATCATCAAAAAGCCAGTGATAAATTTACCAAGGTAAATTCTATGCGCTCCAAGCCAGCCAGTAAGTAGCCAAAGCGTGTATGCGACGTAGATATTATTTCCCACTCTTTCTCCTTTTTATAAAACTTTGCCAAAGTATCATCACGACGCAAAGATCGATCATCACATCAGCGAAGTTAAAGACCGCAAAGTTAAACCACTTGTGCCAAAAGACATAATCCACGACGCCGCCATGGATAAATCTATCTGTGATATTTGAGCTGCCAGCTCCTAGCAAAGCTCCAAGCCAAATGGCATGTGAGCAAAGCAGTTTTTTTTCAATGATTAGATAGACAAAAACACCTAAAATGAGAGCTATCTGGATAAATTTCAGCCACTCATCTAAAAAGGCAAACATCGAAAATGCAACGCCCTTATTATATGTAAGAACTAGCGAGAAAAACTCGCCCTCCCACGAAAAACCATCTATAAATATCATTTTTATCGCTTGATCAACGATAAAAATGAGAAAAAATGCTATGAAAAATTTAACCAAATTTCTACGCATTTAGGGCTTTTACAAAAAATTTCTCAACTTCATCCATGCGTTTTTCAACTAAAGTTTGATTTTTACCTTCAAGCAAAAGTCTGATCAAATTTTCAGTGCCAGAGTATCTAAAGAGCGATCTTATGCCCTCTTTCGCGAGGTTAGCCTCAAGCTCTTTTAGCCCCTCTATCTTATCAAGCGGCTTTTTCTCTGTGATCTTTAAATTTAGTAAAATTTGTGGATACGGCTTTAGCTCACCAAAAATTTCACTAGCTTTTTTGCCTTTTTTAAGCATCATAGCAACTACTTGCATCGAAGTAACAAGGCCGTCGCCAGTTTTAGCGTAGTCGTTAAATATGACGTGACCGCTTTGCTCGCCACCAAAATTTATGCCATTTTCTTTCATCATCTCAAGCACGTATTTATCGCCTACGTTTGAGCGAAGTAGCTTGATCTTGTGAGTTTTTAGGTAGTCATCAAGTGCGGCATTACTCATCACCGTAGCCACGATAGCTCCACCTTTTAGCGCCTTTTGCTCGTGCAAAAATGCAGCCAGTGAGCCAAGTATCGCATCTCCATGCACTACTTCTCCGTTTTCATCGACAACAACAAGCCTATCAGCATCGCCGTCAAATGCAAAGCCGATGTCAGCACGAAGCCTTTTTACCTCGCTTGCTAGATCTTCTGGGTGAAGTGCGCCGCAGTTTTGGTTGATATTGCTACCATTTGGCTCATTGTTTATGACGATAACATCAGCTCCAAGCTCGCTAAATACAGTTGGTGCGACCTTATAAGCAGCTCCGTTTGCCACGTCCAAAACTACTCGTAAATTCTTTAAATTTAACTCTTTTGGGAATGAATTTTTGATCTGCACGATATATCTGCCGATAACATCGTCGATCCTCTTATTTGCGCCGATCTCTGTCATCGTTTTTTGGGCGTTTGCGATGAGCTCGTCGTCGTAGAAGATTTTTTCTATCTCGGCCTCTATCGTCTCATCAAGCTTGTTGCCAAAACTATCAAAAAATTTGATGCCGTTGTCGTAGTATGGGTTGTGTGAGGCGCTTATCATTATGCCAGCGTCACAGCGCATATTTTCTGTTAAAAATGCGATCGCAGGTGTTGGCATAGGGCCTATTTGAAGGACGTTGTAGCCAACTGCAGTTAGCCCTGCAACGATGGCGGTTTCTATCATATAGCCACTTTTTCTAGTATCTTTTCCAACCAAAATCACATTTGTCGCTGAGGTCTTTCTAAAGTAAATTCCAGCAGCCATTGCAAGGCGCATAGATGTTTGAGCTGAAAGCTTTTCGCCAGCCTTACCACGAACTCCGTCTGTTCCAAAAAGTTTCATCAATTTATCCTTTTTATTATAAAATGGTGCTATTTTATCAGAAATTATCAAATTTAAAATCTAAAATTTTATTTGTTTTAAAGCAGACTTAAATTCAGTTACAATTAAATATATTTTTCATATAATCACGGACTAAAATTATCAAAAAAGGTATATTATGGCAAACCATAAATCTGCTGAAAAAAGAGCTAGACAAACTATAAAAAGAACAGAAAGAAACAGATTTTACCGCACTAGACTTAAAAATATCACAAAAGCAGTGCGCGTAGCTGTAGAAGCTAAAGACCTAAATGCTGCAAATGAAGCTTTAAAAGTTGCTAACAAAAGCATTCACAGCTTCGTAAGTAGAGGCTTTTTGAAGAAACAAACTGCTGCTCGCCGCGTTAGTCGCCTTGCTCAATTAGTAAACACTCTAAAAGCTGCTTAATCTATTAAATTTTAATGTTTGCTGATAAACTTCATCCATTTTTGGATCGCTATGATGAAATTTCTACGCTTCTGAGCGATCCAAATATAGCAAACGATATCGAAAAGATGACAAAGCTCTCAAAAGAGCAATCATCTATCGAACCAGTCGCAACTGCTGCGAAAAAATATCTACAAATTCTAAACGACATCGAAGAGAATAAAGCCTTACTTGAGGACTCTGAGCTTGGTGAGCTTGCAAAAGAAGAGCTAAAAAATTTAGAAATTTCAAGAGAGAAGCTTGAAGAAGAGATCAAAATTTTACTTCTTCCAAAAGATCCAAACGATGATAAAAATATATTTTTAGAAATTCGCGCAGGCACCGGTGGTGACGAGGCTGCACTATTTGTTGGGGACCTTTTTAACGCTTACATCAGATATGCAGAGCTTCGTGGATATAAATTTGAGATCGTTAGCCAAAGCGAGGGCAACACTGGCGGCTTTAAAGAGATCATCGTGCTTATAAAGGGTAAAGGTGCTTACTCTAGGCTAAAATTTGAAGGTGGCACACATAGGGTTCAGCGTGTGCCAGAGACTGAGAGCCAGGGCAGGGTGCATACCTCGGCTGTGACTGTGGCTATCATGCCAGAGGTTGAAGATAGCGAGATCGAGATCAATCCAAATGATATAAGAGTTGATGTTATGAGAAGTTCAGGCCACGGCGGTCAGTCGGTAAATACAACTGATAGTGCCGTTAGGATCACGCACATACCAACTGGACTTGTTGTGACAAACCAAGATGGCAAGAGCCAGCACAAAAACAAAGAAGCTGCGATGAAGGTGCTAAAAGCTAGACTTTACGAGATGCAAGAGCAAGAGAGGCTTGCTAAAGAGACTAGCGAGCGTAAGAGCCAAGTAGGCACTGGAGACCGCTCAGGCAGGATAAGAACTTATAACTACCCGCAAAACCGCATAAGTGATCACCGCATAAATTTAACTCTTTACCGCCTTGATGCGATCATGGCTGCAGGGCTATTTGACGAGATCATCGAGCCGCTTATCACTCACTATCAAGCAGAAGCTATGCTTGAGGCTGGCATCTAAGTCTAAAATTTATAAATTCTCACTAAGTCATTAAAAATCAAAAATCTACAAACTAAGATCTAAAGTCATTTGGTCTTGAAACGATCTTAGTTTGTCTGTTTTATAATAAAAAATAATATTTATTTATATATTTTTTCAAAAATAATTTAAATTAAATTTTTAGATTTTAGTTCATTTAGCGCGATATTTTAGGCTTTGGTAAATTATAAACCTTTACTTGTGATATTAAAAAATTTTATTAATTGATCATAAGTTCGCATTAATAATAATACTCTATAATACCCAAACATTAAATCAAAACAAGGAGAAAATATGTCACTAAGTGCAAGAAATCAACTAAATGTTGAGATATCAGAAGTAAGAACAGGTGCGGTAAATTCGCTAATAGCTGGCAAGCTAGCAGGTGGCGAGGTGCTAAAAGCAACTATTACAGTTGATAGTGAGAAAGCTCTTGATCTTAAAGTTGGTAAAAAAGCTATATTTTTATTCAAAGCTTCAAGCGTTATCGTTTCAAAAGATGATAGCATCAAGCTTAGCGCAACAAATCAAATTAAAGGCGTTGTTAGCGAGATAAAAGACGGCGCTGTAAATGCTGAGATTATCATCGACGCAAATGGCAGCAAAATTTCAGCTATCATCACAAGAGAGTCAGTTCATAACTTAGCTTTAAAAGCAGGCGACAAAGTAACTGCTATCATCAAAGCAACTCAAATCATAGTTGGTGTTAAATAATTTTTCGGAGCAAATTTGCTCCGATACTCTCCTTTTAAACTAATTTATAAATTTAAGCAAATATCAAAAACTAAATCCTAAAATTTCTCATAAATTTTTCAAAATACAAAATTTAATTAATACTTATTTTTTGTAAATTTAAAAATAAAAATTCCAAACTTTATGCCAAATTTACTTTAAAAGCCAATTTAGCGTAAATCTAAAGTCAAATTTAAATGAATATAACCCCGTTAAATATTATCAAACTACGTCCTGCTCGAGAAAAACTTTAATAAAATTTAATTATAAAAATTAAATTGCAAATTTTAATAAATTACCCTATAATGCTTAATAGCAATTATCTTACTTCAAAGGAGAGAGCATGAAAAATTCAGGTTTATCTAGAAGAGATTTTGTGAAATTTAGCGCTATCGGAGCCACGGCACTTGGCATGGGCGCTACAAATTTAATGGCCAGCCCAATGAACGAAAAAGATGTCAAATGGGACGAGGAGTATGACGTAGTCATCATCGGCTCAGGCTTTGCAGCTCTTGCTGCAGGTGTGACATCAGCTAAAAAAGGCAACAAAGTCGTCTTGATCGAAAAGATGGGCCGCACAGGTGGCAACTCTGTCATCAACGGCGGAATTTTTGCCGTTCCAAATAGCGACATGCAAAAGAAAGCTGGCATCAAAGATAGCACCGAGCTATTTATCAAAGACTGCTTGAAAGCAGGTCGCGGCATCAACCACATTGATCTTTTGGCAAAGATCGGCGAGAGAGCGCAAGATGCCTACAAGCTCACACTTGATTGTGGTGCAAAATATATCGACCAGATCACTCACGCAGGCGGTCACTCAGTGCCAAGAAGCCTTCAAACAGAGGTCGGCAGCGGCGCTGGCATCGTGCTTCCTATGACTGCGACATTTGAAAAATTAGAAGGCGCGTCGATCAAAAAAAGGACAAAATTTGATGATTTTGTCTTTGACGACAAGGGCGCAGTTGTGGGCGTCATCGTCAGAGAAAACTACAAATTTGATGGCAATTTGATGAGTGATGATGTCGAAAACAAAGGCGGAGATACAAAATATATAAAAGCTAAAAAAGGCGTTGTGCTAGCAGCTGGCGGCTTTTGTAGGGATAAAATTTTTAGACGCCTTCAAGATCCAAGGATCACACCTGAGACAGACTCAACAAACCAACCAGGCTCAACAGCAGGCGCGCTTTTAGCGGCATTTAGAGCGGGTGCTTATCCAGTTCAGCCAAGCTGGATACAATACGGCCCTTGGGGATGTGCCGATGAGACAGGCTTTGGCGTGGGATCGATGTTTAACGTAAATGGCGCTTTTCCGTTTGGAATTTCAGTCGATCCAAGAACTGGCAAACGCTATATGAACGAGCTAGCTGACCGCAGGACAAGAACTGAAGCGATGTTTAAAGTCATCCATGAAAAAGGCGAAGACGATAAAAACTTCCCTATCAACTTCTGCGATTCAAGAGCACTTCCTCACATGCTTCCAGCTCACTATGAAAAGGCTATCGCAGCTGGAATTTGCAAGAAATTTGACACACTTGATGCTTTGGCAGCTGAGTATAAGATCCCAGTTGAAGAGCTTAAAAAAACGGTCGCAAGATACAATGAATTTGTCAAAAAAGGCGTTGATGAGGACTTTGGCAAGCCAGTTGTTGAGACTACGACAAAGGGCATTGATATCTCAGTTCCGCCATTTTACGCAGAGCGTGGCACGCCAAAAGTTCACCACACAATGGGCGGCCTAAATATCAACACAAAAGCCCAAGTCATGAACTCTCAAACAGCTATGCCTATACCAAATTTATATGCAGCTGGCGAGATCACAGGTGGCGTTCACGGAGCCAGCCGTCTAGGATCAGTGGCTATAACTGATTGCTTGACATTTGGTATGATCGCTGCTGAGACCATAGGCTAAAACTACTAGTGGCAGGCATTTGCTTGCCACTATAAATTTTTAAATCTATAAACCCCGTTTTTTACCCGCTCAAAAATTTTCTTCTCTTCAAGCAGCTTAAATGTGCTTATCACGGTTGGTTTGCTCACATTTAGCTTCTCGCAAATTTCTGAAATTTTAAGCATGATAAAGCCATTTTCATCGCTTAGCTCGCAAAGTAAATTTATGATCTCTACCTTTTTCTCGCCAAGAAGCGCCTTATAAATTTGCTCTTTCACGCTAATCTCAAAATTTATCGTATATAGCCACGCACCAAAGCGCGCCACATAAGAAATTTGCGATCATCACGGCCGCACTTCCAGCATCCTTTGCTGCCTTTGCTAGAGTGTGATAGTCTGGGCTTGCAAGGTCTGTTATGCGCTCTATTGCTGAGTTTAGACACTCGCAAACTAGCACAAATGCCATGCTAAAGATCAAAAATAGGTTAAAAATAAGGTCAAATTTCCAAAAAAATAGCGAGATCGCAGCTATCAAAAATATACAAATTTCTATGCGAAAGCTCTTCTCGTTTTTAAAAATTTCAGCCAAACCCTCTCTTGCGTAGCCAAAATTTTTAAAAAATTTATACGTTGGCTGGTTTCTCATAACTTTCCTTTTTGTGATTTTTGGCATAATTATAATTAAAAAAAGGATGAAATTTGAAACTTATTAGCTGGAACGTAAATGGGCTGCGCGCAGTCGTGGCAAAAGAGGGCTTTGCTTGGCTCGATGAGATTAGGCCTGATTTTTTGGGACTGCAAGAGATCAAGGTTAAAGAAGACGACGTCCCAAAAGAAATTTACAACCTTGGATTTAAAGATATCAGTGTAAACTCAGGCGCAAGGGCAGGATATTCTGGCGTGATGAGCCTTGCTAAATTTGACGTGCAAACGCAAAAGGCGGCCTTTTTTGACGACACGGAGGGGCGAGTTTTGGAGCATAGATTTGGCGATATCGTGCTTTTTAACATCTACTTTCCAAACGGCCAAAAGGACGACGAGCGCTTGACATTCAAGATGGACTTTTACGAGAAATTTCTAGCTTACTGCAAAGAGCTAGTAAAAAGCGGCAAAGAGGTGATATTTTGCGGCGACGTAAATACCGCTCACCGCGAGATCGACCTGAAAAATCCAAAGGCAAACGCCAAAACTTCGGGCTTTTTACCTATCGAGCGCGCGTGGATAGATGAGGTGCTAAAAAGTGGCTTTATAGATACATTTAGAGCCGTAAATGGCGACGTTGCGGACGCTTACTCGTGGTGGAGCTACCGCTTTAAAGCAAGGGCTAAAAACGTCGGCTGGAGGATTGATTATTTCTTTATCTCGCAGGGGCTAAAAGATAGGCTAAAAGACGCCTTCATCTTGCCAGAGATCACTGGCAGCGACCACTGCCCAGTTGGCATAGAGATAGAAATTTAGAGCACCCCCTCTTCTAGCAGGTGGGTGATCAAAATTTTAAAGCCTAGAAATATAAGTATCGCTCCGCCTAAAAATAGTGCCTTTTTCTCTAAAATTTCACCCATAAATTTACCGATGTAAAAGGCGGCTAGGCTTAGCGCAAAGCAGACTATGCCGATGATGAGCGCACTCTCAAAGATACTAACCGCTTCAAAGCTAAGCGTGACGCCAACGGCAAATGCGTCGATGCTCGTGGCAAATGCGCCTATAAAAATGGTCTTAATATCCATGCCCAAAGAGTCGCCAGCCTCGCTACTACAGGCCTCTTTTAGCATTTTAAAGCCAAGAAAGCAGAGTATAAAAAATGCGATGAAGTGATCGATAGAGCTTATAAATTTAGCAAAGCTAATGCCTAGAAAATAGCCAAGAAGTGGCATGAGAAACTGAAAAAAGCCAAGCATAAAAGCGATAAATAAAATTTTGCCAAGGGCAAGACTTTTATACCTTGCGCCGTTTGCCATATTTAGCGCTGCGCTATCCATGCTAAGAGCGAAGCTAAGAAGTAAAAGCTGCATAAATTCCCCTCAAAAAAGGGTGAATTTTAGTGCAAAAATATTAAATTTATTTTAAGCGTTTAGATATTTTTTGTATGATTTTGCTTTAAATTTGTAAAAAGGAAAGAAAATGAAAAGATCTCTTGTTATTCTTTGTGGCGCGCTTGCTTTAAATTTACAAGCCGCAAGCATGGATGATATGATAAATAAAGGCGTCAAAATCGCCACTCACGCATCAAGCGGCGACTACAAAAGTCTAGTTAGCGAGGCACTAAATGCTGCTGTGAGCGAGCTTTCAAAAGAGGGCTTTATAAACAACGCCACAGCTAAAATCCCACTCCCAAAAAGCCTTGAAATGGCGTCAAATTTAGCCAAAAAAGTGGGCGGCGAGAAGTGGGCGCAAGACCTTAGCAAGTCGATAAACAACGCTGCGACCACGGCCGTGCCAAAGGCTGCTGAAATTTTTAGCGAGAGCATAAAAAATATGAGCGAGGCTGACGTGAAAAAGCTCTTTAACGGCGGTAGCGACAGCGTTACGAAGTATTTAGAGAAAAGCTCCAGCCAAAAGCTAAAGGTGGCATTTACACCGATAATTGAGAAAATGATGAGCGATAATAGCTTTGCGACTGCCTATAATGGGCTAAATTCTTTCATCGGCGGCTCAGTAAAAAACAACGAAACGATAAAATCAGTCAAAAGCCTAGCTAAAAATTTAGGCGCAAGCGAATATGTGCCAGATGACGGCGAAGACCTAAACGCATATATCACGAGAAAGACGCTAGATGGGCTATTTAACGTGATGAGCGAGAAGGAAAAGGGGCTAAGAAGCGGCTTTAGCCTAGATAGCGGCAAAAAGGTGCTTGACTCGATCTTTAAATGAGAAATTTAAGCGCTCAAAACAAAGCTGACATCGCTCTTATCGTAGTTGCCATCGTTTGGGGCGCTACGTTTTTACCCATGGCAAACGCGCTAAAGACAAATGGCGTCTTTGTCATGCTTTTTTGCCGGTTTTTTCTCTCGGCTATCTTTATGGGCTTTGTTGCACTTAAATTTACTAAGAAATTTGACAAAAAAAGCGTCATCTACGGCGTTATCCTTGGTGTGGTGCTCTTTTTGTCATTTGCCACGCAAACTTACGCTCTAAAGCTTACTTTTAGCTCTAGCGTCGCCTTTATCACGGGGCTTGAGTGCGTGATAGTGCCTTTTATGGCGGCTATCTTTTTTAAAAATAAGATAAGCATTTTTGCCATTTTTGGCGCTATCATCGCTATTTTTGGGCTTTGGCTCTTAAGTGGCGCCACGCTAGCACTTGGGAGTGGCGAGGCACTAGCGCTTGTTTGCGCGATATTTTACGCACTTTATACTACGCTAAATGGCCACTTTGTAAGAAAGAGCGAGCTTTATTTGCTTGTCTTTGTGGTCTTTCTTACAAATGCCCTGCTTTCGCTTGTTTTCGCGCTTTTTCAGGGCAGTATCGTGCCAAAATTTGATAGGGAATTTTTCATAGCGATATTTATCACGACGGTGATTGGCACCATATTTTGCTATTTTGTGCAAACGATCGCTCAAAGATACACGACCGCTAGCAAGGCGGCCTTGTTTTTCTGCCTAGAGCCAGTCTCTGCTGGGCTAATTGGCTACTTTTTTGCAGGCGAGATACTTAGCATCTGGCAAATTTTTGGAGCCATGCTCATCATCTTTGGCGTCATTTTTAGCGAATTTGGCAAGCAAATTTGCTCTAAATTTAAGCCTTAAAATACAAAAAGCTTCATTTGAGAGTCTATTTTCTCATCTATAAACTCGCCGTCAAATCTCTCTTTTAACATCGCTAAAACCGTCTTTTCATCGTAGTTTTTAGCTCCGTTTATCTCAAGGTGCCAGCAGATATTTTCAGCTGCTTCTTGCACGCTTCGTCTAGCGATCCTAGTTTCGTTTAAAATTTGACTCTTAAAAGCGATGCCTTGCTCATTTAGCCACGCTTCAAGCCTATCTACTACGTTTTTTTGAGAGAGCACGCGACCAAATTTTTCAAAAAATGGCTCAAGCAGGTCAGAGCTTCTAGGCTTGTCCCAGCCAAGATAGAGCTTTTGCTTGGCGCAGTTTTGAAATTTAGCAAAATCTTCATCGCTCGCAATGGCCGGGCTCATCGTGCAAATGGCGATATCAAAGTGCCTTGCTGGCTTAAATTCTCTCCATGAGCAAACCTCGCTGGTTAAATTTGTCACGCCAAATCTCTTTGCGTCCTCGTTTAAAATTTCTATCATCTTTTCTGAGCTATCGATGCCTGTTATATGCTTAGCCGTTTTTGATAAAAATATGCTCCAAACGCCCGTGCCACAGCCGATATCAAGGATATCTTTGCCGCTAAAATCAACTCCCCAAGCCAAGGCTTTACCATAAATTTGCTGCTGGATAGCGCTGATCTTGCCGTCAAATCTTTGGTAGTTTGACGCCTTTTTATCCCATAAATTTTGCATTTTAGCTCCTCATTTTTGGTTATAATTTTAGCAAAAAAGGTCAAAAATGAGAGATTTTATATATCATGTCACTATCCCGCCACAAGCTATCGACATGCACGGGCACATGAATAATGTCTATTATTTCACGCTTATGCAAGAGGCCGCATTTGCCCACTCTGCCGCAGTTGGCGACACGGTCGAGGCGCAGTATAAAAGGGGTGAAATTTGGCTCATTAGAAAAAATGAAGCAAAATATATAAAGAGTGCAAAGCTGATGGATAAGATAGAAATTCACACCTACACGCAGGCCGATGGCAAGGCCACTTCAAGCAGATATTTTGAGTTTAAAAAGGATGGCGAGCTAATAGCAACTGGCAAGACCGAGTTTGTCTATATCGATCTAAAGACAAACCGCCCAAAAGCTATCCCAGCTGAGATCATAGCGCTTTACTCGTGACCGCACTCGTCGCAAATGCCCTTTATTACGGCACTTTTTATATTTTTAGCGACGTTTAGGTGGGGCATATCGATGTTTGTTACTTTGTGGCAGACGTCGCAGATGAAGTAGGCTTTGGCCTCGTTTGCCAGCTCGTAGTAGCTCTTGTGGTTGTTTTCGGTTTTTATCACGAGATTTTCTTTCTCAAAAATTTCCATACTTCTATAAAAGGTCGTCTTGTTTGCGTCAAGAATTTGCAAAATTTCATCATAGCTTAGCGGTGCTTTGGCGTTTTGTAAAATTTCAACAAGCTTTATGCGAAGCGTCGTGGCCTTGATATTGTGCCCTTCCAAGAAATTTCTCGCGTTCATCTTTGCCCTTTTGATTTTGCGTATATTAACGCTAAAAGATTTAAACTATATTTAAAAGAAAAGGCTAAATTTAGGCTTTTGTATTTTAAGTTGCAACCAAGTTGCATTTTGCTAAACTTCGCAATTATTTTTTAAAGGAGAGATAATGAGAAAAATTATCGTTTTTTTAGCTGTTTGTGCTTTGTCTCTTTTTGCAAAGCCGGTTGTGACTACTAGCATACTGCCAACGAAATTTTTCGTCGAGCAGATCGCTGGAGATACGCTAGATGTAAATGCGATGGTTGGCAAAGGCGCTGATCCGCACACCTATGAGCCAAAGCCAAAGCAGATGAAAGAGCTTGAAAAGAGCGAGCTTTACTTTGCTATCGGTATCGAGTTTGAGGACGCGTGGCTTGATCGCTTCTCAAAGACGTTTAAAAATTTACGCATCGTAAAGACGCAAGAGGGTATCGAAAAGATCGCTATGAGCGAGGAGCATGAACATGAAGAGCACCACGAGCATAAGCACGAGGGTGAGCATAAGCATGAGCACCATGACCACGAGGGCGAGCACCATCACCACCACCATGACGGCCTTGACCCACACATCTGGCTTGACCCTATCTTAGTAAAAACTCAAGCTGATAACATAGCAAAGGCACTAATAGAGAAATTCCCGCAAAATGCAAAGCTTTATGAGGAGAATTTGGCTAAATTTAAGGCTAGTCTTGACGAGCTTGATAGCTTTATCAAAAACGAGCTAAAAGATGTTAAAACTCGCGAATTTATCGTATATCACCCATCTTGGGGCTACTTTGCAAAGCGCTATAACTTAGAGCAGATCGCCATCGAGATAGAGGGCAAAGAGCCAAAGCCAGCTGAGCTAAAAGAGCTCATCGAAGAAGCCAAAGAGCACGGTGTAAAGGTTATTTTCGTAGCTCCACAGTTTCCAACAAAGGCTGCAAATTTGATCGCAAAAGAGACTGGCTCAAAGGTCGTCATGATAGACCAACTGCCTGAAAACTGGCTAGCCGAGATGAAAAAAACGGCTGAAATTTTCGCAAAAAGCCTATAAAAATGTTAGCACGCCTGATCGTCATTTGCCTACTAGCGATAAATGCCTTCGGGTGCGCTCTATGCTCGCTTTATAGCCCAACAGCTCACATTAGCGCGAAATTTGTCGCACACGAAAATAATATCACGCAGATAGCCTTTACTTGGACCTTTTCGCAAAATTTCTCAGACCTGATGAAGCAAAATTTTGACCTCAATCAAGATGAAAAAATAGATGATAAAGAGCTTAGAAAGATCCGCTTAAATTTACTAGACTACCTCGTGCCAAGGCACTATCTAACGGACATTGAGTACTATTACAAGGACGAAAACGCCACTAAAATAGAGCCAAATTTAAATAATTACAAACTCTACTTTGATGAGGGCAGGCTTAAATTTGACGTGAGTTTTAAGACAAATTTAGTGGTCGCTGAGGGACTTGTCGTGTCGGTTGATATGGAGGACAAGGAGGACTATTTTAACTTCAAATTTACACAAAATAACGCATTTTTGGTTGGTAAAAGCTTCTGGGCGATACCAAATTCAAACTCAAATTTGATATTTTTTACATTTTCAAGCAAAGAAGCAGCCAAAGCTCACAACGAGAAGCCAGCGCTTAAAGAGCTGCTAAAAGAGCCAGTGGCAGGCGCGAGCGATGAGAATTTAAGCCAGATAGATAAGATCGACGAGGCGAAATTTGACATCGTCTCAAAAACTAGCCTAAGCTTGCTTGATAGGCTAAAGCAAATTTTAAGAAGCGTGGATTATAAAAGTCCGCTTGCGCTGCTATTTTTGGCATTTATCTCATTTGGCTATGGCTTCTTGCATGCTGCTGGAGCAGGCCATGGCAAGGTGCTAACAAGCTCATATTTTGCCGCAACTGGTGGCAGCTACAAAAGGGCGTTTTTATTTGCACTAAAGATCGGCTTTTTGCACGTTGTGGGCGCATTTGTCTTTGTCTTTGCTAGCTTTTTATTGCTTCGTGAAGTAAGCAGCGACCTCACAAAGGACACTGCTAGCATAACGACTGCGTTTTCTGGAGTTGTGATCTTTTTTGTGGCGATATTTATGCTCGTTAAAAAGATCAAATTTTATCTCTCAAACAAAAATGAGACTAAATTTTATATTTTTAGATCAAATCTAAGCCAAAATTTGAGTAAAAATACAAAATTTAAAAGTGAGTGCGGCTGTCAAATTTGCTCAACCAAAAAGCCAAAGAGCAAAGAGGAGTGGCTAGTAGCGGCCGCTGCGGCTCTTGTGCCCTGTCCAGGCACGATCTTAGTTTTTGTGCTGGCAAATGAGATAGGTAGCTACTTTGCAGGCGTGATAAGTGGCGTATTTATGGCGCTTGGCATGAGTGTGGTGATATTTGTAGCGGCAGTTTTTGGCTCAAAGATCAGCACAAACATTAAGCTAAAAAAGTTTAAAATCTACGCAGAATTTGCAGCCCTTGGCATCATGCTTTGGCTTGGACTTTTCATTTTTGTCACGACATTTACGCAAAAGAGTCTGTTTTGAAAGATATTATAAAAATTAGAAATTTAAACTTTAGCTACGATAAACAAGTCGTTTTAGAGGATATTAACTTAGAGTATAGTAGCGATGAGTTTTTGGCGATAATCGGTCCAAATGGCGGGGGCAAAAGCACGCTTTTAAAGCTCATTTTGGGTCTGCTTAAGCCTCAAAGTGGCGAGATCAAACTCTTTGGCAAAGAGCCAAGCGAGGTAAGTAAATTTATAGGCTATGTGCCGCAAAATTTCCTCTCAAATCAAAGCTTTCCGATGATGGTTTTAGAAGTCGTTTTAATGGGGCTAATCGATAAAAAAATCTTTGGTTTTTACTCAAAAGATGAAAAGGCTCTAGCGCTAAGTGCCCTTGAAAAAGTCGGCATGAGGGAGTTTGCAAACGCAAGGATCGGCGAGCTAAGTGGCGGTCAAAGGCAGCGCGTCTATATCGCTAGAGCGCTTTGCGCAAATGCAAAAGTGCTCATCTTAGATGAGCCAACGGCAAGCATCGACACAAAAGGGCAGGCTGAAATTTATGAAATTTTAAAGGGCATAAACGCAAATGGCGTGGGCGTGGTTTTGGTAAGTCACGACCTAAATATCGTGCTAAATTATGCTACAAAGATCGCTTATGTGAGTAAAAATTTACACATTCATAAAACCCATGAAAACCTTGCAAAGAGGGAATTTATCGAGCATCTAGCTAGAACGCATAGCCATTTTTGTGATGTCGAGATCGCGCTTGGCGAGTGCGGCTGCGAAAAAACAAAGAGCAATGTTTTTAAATTTTAAAGAGAGAAAATGAGCGAAATTTTAGAGTTAAATTTTATGCAAAATGCCTTTATTGCGGGCATTTTAGTAAGCATAATATGCGGCATGATAGGCTCGCTTGTGGTGATAAACAAGATGACTTTCATCGCTGGAGGCATAGCACACGGCGCGTATGGCGGCATAGGACTTGCATTTTTCTTCTCACTCGAGCCACTTTTTGGAGCGAGCATATTTTCACTATTTTTAGCGCTCATCATCGCCACGATCACGCTAAAAGATAAGACAAACATCGACTCTGTAATAGGCGCTATCTGGGCGATTGGCATGGCGATTGGCATCATCTTCATCGATCTAACGCCTGGCTATAACGCTGATCTCATGAGCTATCTTTTTGGCTCGATCCTTGCAGTTAGCGGCACAGATATCGCGTTTATGAGCGTTTTAGACCTCTTGTTTTTGGCGCTCATCGCACTTTTTTACCGCCAGTTTGTGGCGATCAGCTTTGATGCGGAGTTTGCAAAACTTCGCGGGGTAAATACGACATTTTTTCACTATCTGCTAGTTTGCATGATGGCGCTTTGTGTGGTGGCTACGATCCGCGTCGTAGGGCTAATACTTGTCATCGCTCTACTTACCATACCGCCATATATTGCGCAAATTTTTGCCAAAAGACTTGGACTAATGATGCTAATCTCAACCATTTTTTCTATCATTTTTTGCTTTATCGGGCTTGTGATAAGCTTTTATTTCAACCTCACAGGCGGAGCTAGCATCATCTTAGTCGCCTCGCTTTGCTTTTTTGCATTTAGCTTTAAATTTAAAAGCTTGCGCTCGTAGCTCTTTTTAACCTAAAAAGCGTCCAAGCCAAAAAGCAAATCGCCGTAAAATAGACGCTAAAAAAGAGCGCTAGCCACATAAATTTGATCTCAAGTCCTAGCCAAAAAACTACCACGTAAAAGAGTGAGCATTGAAGCACGAGCTGTCTAAAACCATTTAGCAAAAAGATCGCCACTGGGCGTTTTACCGCTTGTAGCGTGCTGCCTGAGATGTTTATCGTGCCGTAAGCCATGTAGGCAAGTGAGTTGATGCCAAGGTAGAGCTTTGCCACTTCTAGCACGGCTGGCGTGCTGTCAAAGAGCTTGATCGCGCTTTCGCCAAAAAGCCTGATGAAGATGTAGGCAAAGGCGCAGTAGATGAGCAAAAAAAGAAGCGATAGTTTGTAGCACTGCAATGCTCTTTGAAAGCTCTTAGCGCCATAGTTTCTTGAGATGATGCTAAGCACTCCTGCTGCCATGCCGATGGTTGGAAGCACTAAAATTTGCTCGATCCTTAAGGCTATGCCATAACCTGCCACTGCATTGACGCCGTAAAAGCTTACAAATTTTAAAAGCACGAGCGAGCCAAGTGACATTGAGAGGTAGTTTAGACAAGCTGGCAAAGCTTGCTTTAGTATCTTTGCCCAGACGGCTAAATTTGGCACGAAGTAGCCTAAATTTCTAGGCTCTATCATCTTGCTTTTTCTAACTTTAAAAAAGAGATAGATCATGCCTAAAAACTGCACGCTAGCCGTTGCTAGAGCAAGACCCTTTACGCCAAGAGCAAAGATAAAAGCAAAAAGATAGCAAAAAAATGCGTTGATAAAAAGGCCGCAAAATAGCCAGTTGCGGTAGCTTTTAGTATCGCCAAGTGCGACTAGTATGCCATTAAGCGATTTTATAAGTAGGAAAAATGGAGCCGCAAGAAAGATGACGCCAGCGTAGTCAAGTGCCTCTTTGATGTAGTGATGATCAGCTCCTAAAATGACTAGTAAATTTGGCGCTAGTAAGTAGCCACATAGCCCCATAAATAGGGCAAAAAGAAGCACAAAGATGATGCCATTTGCCGCATAAAGTTTAGCCATTTTTGGTTTGTTTGCGCCTAGACTGTTGCCTATTAGCGCGGTGAGTGCCGAGCCAAAGCCAAGTCCGATGCCAACTACACTTAGATAGAGCAAAAAGCTCATCGCCATGCCAGCAACTGCAAGGGTTGAAATTTTAGCAGCGAAAAATGTGCCAGTGACGTTATAAAGAGTGTTAAACATCATGCCCACGCCAGCTGGCAGCGAGAGCGAGATGATTAGTTTATTTAGCGGGTCTTTTAGTAGGTCCAAGCTGCCTTCTTGTTAAATTTCATCTGGGCTAAGCTCTATCAAATTTCTGCCATAAATGTATAAATTTTCATTGCCCCAAGTGCTCCGTTTCGCCTAGCGACGCCAAGCTCTATCTTCACACCTTTTGAAAGTAGCTCCAAGTGCACGTCCTCTATGTCATTTTTAGCTAAAAGCATATATCAGCTCTACCCTTTGTTGGATGCTTTGCCGCAGGTAAAAACTCGCCCTCAAACCTATGTAAATTTATCTTTTGTGAGCCAAAATTTAGGCTAATGTGACCGTCTTTCTGGGCTGGTCGCATGCCTAAAATGTCGCAGTAAAATTTAAGTGCCTCTTCAACATCGCTTACTACTATCACGATGTGATCTAAATTTTTTATCTGCATTTTTGGCTCACACTTTTTATTTTTGCTCTCTTAAAGCCCTTTTTCTAGCGTAGATATTTATACACTCAACCGCTAGCGAGAAGCCCATCGCAAAGTAGATGTAGCCTTTTGGCACATGCACGCCAAAGCCATCAAGCACGAGCGCAAAGCCAACTAGCACTAAAAATGCCAGTGCGAGCATTTTTATGGTTGGGTTGTTATCGACAAATTCTGAGATCGCCTTTGAGGCAAACATCATCACGCCAACTGCGATGATGACGGCAAGTATCATGATATCGATGTGCTGAGCCATGCCAACTGCGGTGATAACGCTATCAAGCGAAAAGACTATGTCTAAAATGCCTATTTCTAGGATAGTTGCAAAAAATCCTGGATGAGACTTGCTCTCGTGAGCCTCTTCATGCTTGCCAGTGACGTTTGCGTGGATCTCCATTGATGATTTTACTATCAAAAATAGACCGCCTATTATGAGCACTAGATCGCGTCCAGTGATGCTAAGCTCGCCTATGCTAAAGAGCGGCTTTGTAAGCTTCATGATCCAAAATAGCGAAAGTAGCAGGATGATCCTAGTGATCATCGCAAAGCCAAGCCCTAAAATGCGGCCTTTGCCCCTTTGTTCTGGTGGCAGTTTGCCTACTAAAATAGCGATAAATATGATGTTATCTATGCCTAAAACTATCTCCAAGCCAGTTAGCGTAAGTAGCGATATCCACGCCTCTGGCGAACTCAACCATTCAAACATTTACTTCCTTTGTTAAAATTTTTATTATGCTCTCAGGCAAAATTTCATGCTCTATGGCGTGAATTTTAGCCTCCCACTCATCTAAACTCATGCCGTTCTCGCGCTCAAACGCCCTTTGCGCGATCAGTTTGCCCCCATCAAGCTCCTCACTCACGTAATGCACACTCACACCGCCTATCATCATATCGCTCTCAAAGCTCTCCTTTATCGCATGCGCGCCCTTAAAAAGCGGCAGGATAGATGGGTGAAGGTTTATGGCTTTTATCTGCGCCGTAAAAACTGGCGTTAGTATCCTCATGAAGCCTGCAAGCACCGTTAGATCAGCACCGCTTTTTAAAATTTGCTCCACCAAAACAGCGTCAAATTCCTCACGATTTTTAAATTTAGCGCTTTCTATGACGAGCGTTTCAAGGCCAAATTTCTTAGCTCGCTCGATGCCAAATGCACCAGGTTTGTTGCAGATACAAAGGCAAACTTCGATCTTTACGCCGTTAAAAATTTGGTTATGAACTTTTTTAAGTATCGCTTCTAAATTTGAGCCACTGCCGCTAAAAAGCACGGCTATCTTTTTCGTAAGCATTTTACTCCTTTGATGATGTCTGTTGGCTCCAGCGCGTAGCTGTTTTTGTCAAAATTTCTAAGACTAAGCGCATGAGCTAAAGTGGCTGAGATGGCAGCATTTAGTGGCTCATAGCCTTGAGCCAAAAGTGCTAGCACAAGACCGCTTAGCACGTCGCCACTGCCGCCTTTTGCAAGCGCGCTTTTACCATAAGACATGACGTAAATTTGCCCATCTTTGGCGATTATGGTGTTTGCACCTTTTAGCACAAGAACGGCATTAAATTTCTCGCTCCAAGTCCTCGCGTAAGCGTATCTGTTTTCTTGCAAAGTTTGCACATCTATATCGGCTATTTTGCAAATTTTTAAAAGCGAGCAAAACTCCTTTGGATGAGGCGTCAAGACGCAGTTCTCGCTTAGCAGGTCAAGCACTTTTGGACTGTAAAAGATATCAGCGTCAAGCACAAGCTTTTTGCCCTTTAAAATTTGCACCTCAAGCTCTTCTACGCCCTTTTTGCCAAGCCCCATACCAAGGGCTCCAGCGTTCATTTTCTCACTTATCTTGCAAGCTTGCATGATATGCGTTGGTAAATTTAAACCCTGCTCGCCTATCACGCTAACTAGCCCAGCCCCAAAGGCAAATGCCGCCTTTGCGCAAAGCTTGCTAGCTCCTATGTGCTTGCCAGATATGATAAATGCGTGGCCAAAGTCGCCCTTATTTACGCACTGATTTTTTCTATTTGGAAGCATGAGATCGCATTTTTCAAGCAGGTAATAGTCGCTCTC
This sequence comes from Campylobacter concisus, assembly GCA_018371535.1. Classification (GTDB taxonomy): domain Bacteria; phylum Campylobacterota; class Campylobacteria; order Campylobacterales; family Campylobacteraceae; genus Campylobacter_A; species Campylobacter_A concisus_BO. The sequence goes on along the minus strand of JAHAKU010000002.1, from coordinate 69,108 downwards.
GCACTCGTAGTTTTGAGCGCTTATACCAAGTGTGGCAACCTTTATCTTGCCCACGTAGTCCTTTGCCACGTCGCTATAAAGAGCTAACTTTCTAGCTCCCATCGTGATCGTCGCGTCTGCTTTTACGCAAGCGCCAAGCACCTTGCCCTCGCTATTTAGCCCGCTTGGCACGTCGCAAGCGATGATATAAGCAGGGCTAGCGTTTATTTTTGAGATTAATTCTATGTGCTTTTCGTCTAAATTTCTATTTAGCCCTGAGCCAAAAAGCCCGTCTATGAGGCATTTTGCGCTATTTAAGCTATTTTCTGCGTCTTTGCTCTCTCGCACGCCAGCAAATTTAGCACGTTCGAGCTGTTTGGCGGCAAGCGGCTTTAAGCTTTGGCTAGCTAGGATAAATTCACACTCATACTCGCCCTCTAGTATCCTTAAAGCACAAAGCACGTCAGCGCCGTTGTTTCCGCCACCACAAATGCCAAGCACTCTCTCGCCTTTTTTAAATTTCTTGCGGATGAAATTTACTATGCCTGCGGCTGCATTTTCCATTAAAAGCTCTTCTCTAAGGTCAAATTTCTCGCTTGCACGCTCGTCTAAAACTCTCGTATCTAAATATAAATTTTTCATTTTATGCCCTAAAACTAAGCGCCTCTAAGATGTGGGGCTTTAAAATTTGCTCGCTCTCATCAAGATCGGCGATGCTTCTAGCTACTCTAAGTGTCCTTTTTATGCCTCTTTGTGAGAGGTTGTACTTCGTGGCGGCCTTTTGTAAAATCTCACTCGCCTCGCCGTTTAACGTGCAAAATTTAGCCACCTGCGCGTCATTTAGCTTGCCATTTAGCTCATCTTGACCGCGCCTTTTTTGAAAGATAAAGGCTTTTAAGACCATCTCGCTCATCTGCTGTGAGCTCAAACTTGCCTTGTCATCTGGCGAGCTCTCGTCCATCGCGACTTTTAAGTCTATGCGGTCAAGCACTGGGGCTGAAATTTTGGCTTTGTAGTTTTTTATCTCATTTTCGCTGCATTTGCAGTTTAGGTTGCGAGAAAACAAATTCCCACAAGGGCAGGGATTTTGAGCGGCTACGAAGATAAATTTAGTCTCATAAGTCACTTTTGAATTTACCCTTGCGATGTGGATTTGATTGTCTTCAAGCGGCTCTCTAAGGCTTTCTATCACCTGTTTAGGAAAGTGCGGAAACTCGTCAAAAAATAGCACCCCGCCATTTGCAAGTGCGATCTCGCCGATCTTTGCGACGTTTGAGCCTCCGCCAAAGATCGAGCTTTTAGTCGAGGTGTGGTGCGGCGAGCGAAAGGCTCTAGTGCTTGTAAATTCGCTATCTTGCAAATTTAGCGAGCGGTAGGCTGCGGACTTTAGCACCTCTTCTAGGCTTTGTGGCGCCATGATATAGACGAGGCGTTTTGCGCACATGCTCTTGCCGCTACCTGGGCTGCCTTCAAATAAGATATTGTGCATGCCAACGGCTGCGATGATGCAGGCTCTTTTGGCTCTTTCTTGACCCAAAACGTCCTTAAAATCAAGCTCGAAATTTAAATTTGGAACGTATCTTTTGCCAGAAATTTCTATCACATTTGAAAATAGCTCGTGTGTGGCGCTAAAATGCGTGCTTTTAGCAAATTCTGCGTCGCTAAAAAACTTGATCGCCTCTTCTAGCGTGCTAACGCCATAAACCTCTAAATTTGGGATCATCGAAGCTTTTGCAGCTATCTCTTTTGGCACTAAAATTTTAGCATTTTGCACCTGTGTGCTTAAAAAAAGTAGGATCGAAAATAAATTTGCCGTGCTTTTTACACTGCCATCAAGCCCAAGCTCGCCAAAAACAAAAATTTTCTCCAAGCTTTTTGCCTTTTGAAGGGCGATTAAAAGTGCGATACTTAGATCAAAGTGTGAGCCACTTTTTGGTAGGTCTGAGGGGGATAAATTTATGGTTATTTTTTGCGCTGGGAAGGCAAAGTCAAGCGCTAAAAGTGCCGCCTTTACGCGCTCTGTACTCTCTTTGATACTTGTGCTTGCAAGGCCCACGATGCTAAAGCCAGGAAGCCCACGAGAAAAGATCGACTCAACATCAATGATCTTTAGTCCGTCGCCGTAAGTAGCACATTTTAGGGACTTCATGATGTCTTTTCTTTTTTCTGCTTTTTGTATTCCTTGTCAAATTTCTTGCGTTTGTTAAAGCCTATTTTTTCTATAAAAAGATGTCCGTCTAAGTGGTCATTTTCATGCTGGATGGCGATCGCTAGTAGCCCGTCAGTTTTTAAGGTCTGCTCCTTGCCAAAGCGGTCTTGAAATTTGATAGCAACTACCTCGCTTCTTTTAACATCCTCGTAGTAGCCAGGCACGCTAAGGCAGCCCTCTTGATAGACGCACTCGCCCTCACGTAGCTCAAATTTTGGGTTTATGATCTCGATTAAATTTTCTTTATCTTGCACGCCCTCTTCGTTGGCTAAATTTATGATGAAAATTCTCTTTGCAACGCCTATTTGTATGGCCGCAAGACCGATGCCTTCTTTTGCGATCATCGTCTCATACATATCATCAAGAAGTTTGTGAAGCTTCTCATCGAAAACCTCAACCTCTTTTGAAATTTCATAAAGTTTTTTATTTGGATAGGATAAAACTTCTAGGATCAAACTAATTCTCTGCTTTCTCGTCTAAAAATAGTGGCTCATTTAGGTCTTGGTTGGTCTCAAGCTTGTCAAGCGCGTGAGATAGCAGCTCTTCGGTGCTCTTTGTCTTTGAGATCATGCTTGAGACGATCTGCACGTCTAGTTTGCACTCTTCGTTGTCGATCTTCCAAGGCATAGATGAGAGCATGTTTAAAATTCTCGCGCACGCTTGCTTTGTGCCGTTTTCATCGGTGTATTTCATCACCATAGCAAAGCAGCCATCGCCGTAGTGTGCGACTATATCGCTTCTACGTGAAGTTCTTAAAAGAAGCTGCGACATGCTTTTAAACATATTGTTTCGCTCTTTTAAATTTTTAACTCGGTTTGCAAATTTGTCTTTTATCTTAACTAGCAAAAATGAAGCATTATAGCCGTAGCGCCTAACAGACTCGATCTCGCTGCTTATGGTCGCTACTAGAAATTTCTTATTATAGACCTCGTAGGTCGTATCATAGATCGACTGCTCTTCGATCGCCTTAAACATCTTGCCGACCTCTTCGTAGCTAATCTTGATGACGTCAAGATGCTTGTCCATGAGGTCGTTTAGCTTGATAAGGTCTTGGTTAAAGGCGCTTAAGACGTTTTGCAGCGCAAGGACGTTTGTGTTGTTTTTAAGCCCATCCATGCGCTTTTGCACTAGGCCTCTCATAACGCCTAAATTTTTATAGATGAGCACGACTGCTTGAAGCATGCTCTTTATCTGGATAAAGCCTTGTTTTACCTCTTTTTCAATAGAGATGTTGCCATTTGTTGGCATTGAGCTTTCAGAATTTGCCACGATGATATCACCGATCTCTTTTCTAAACTCATCTGACTGCCCATCAAGCATCTTTTCAAAGTAGATAGAGTAGTTTGTCGGTGTAGATGGGACGTTGTCGTCACTTAGTTCGTGTAAAACGTCCTCTGAAAATTTATAGATATTTACCTTTTCTTTTTTGACAGCTGGCTTTGCTTCAGCTGCTTTTCTTTTTGGATCTGGTGCGTTATCTATCTTTATCACTTTGGGCCTTATTTAAAACTTTTCTCCAAAATTTTATCGACAAGTCCGTACTCTTTAGCTTCAGCTGAGCTCATAAAGAAGTCGCGCTCAGTATCTTTTACGATCTTGCTTAGTTTTTGACCTGTATTTTTTGCCAAAATTCCATTTAAAATTTCTTTCAAACGTAAAATTTCGCGAGCTTGTATCTCGATATCGGTCGCTTGTCCCCTAGCACCGCCAAGTGGTTGGTGTATCATGATACGAGAATTTGGCAGCGCATATCTCTTGCCAGGTGCGCCACAGCTTAGCAAAAATGCACCCATACTAGCGGCCTGACCGATGCAGATAGTGCAAACATCTGGCTTTATGTAGTTCATCGTGTCATAGATGCTAAAGCCACTTGTTATCACGCCGCCTGGTGAGTTTATATAAAGGTAGATATCTTTATCTGGATCCTCAGCCTCTAAAAATAGCAGCTGAGCGACGATAGAAGCAGCCATGCCGTCCTCTATCTCGCCACTTAGCATAACGATCCTGTCTTTTAAAAGACGGGAGTATATATCATAGCTTCGCTCACCTCTACTAGTTCTTTCAACTACGACAGGAACGTAATAGCTCATTACTCAGCCTTCTCTTTTTTGCTTGCTTTTTTCTCGTCTTTTTCTTTGTTGAAAAGCTCGCTAAATAGCTTCTCTTCGATCATCGACATCTTTATAGCTGGAAGCATGCCTTGGTTGCGGTACATCTCAAGGTGTGCTTTTGGATCTTGACCGCTTCTATACGCCTCAAAATAGATCGCTTGAACGACCTCTTGATCGCTCACTTTCACGCCTCTTACGCGAGCTAGCTCATCTATGATGAAAGTTAGGCGAACGCTATTTTCAGCGTCTTTTCTATACTCGTCACGTTTTTTAGCTAGAGCGTCTTTGTCTTCTCTAAATTTCTTCATATCATCTGGAGTAAATGAGCTCCATGCGTTTCTAAACTGCATATCGATCTCTTGCTCGACGATATTTTTTGGCACGTCAAATTTAAATTTCTCAACCGCAGCTTCAGCAAATTTTGGTTTTAGCTCTTCGTTTATAAGTTTATAAATTTTCTCTTGGCGAATTTGCTCTTTTATGCGCTCTTCAAGTAGCTCTTCAGTTGGTTTTTCTTCGTTTGGAAGGATAGTTTTTAGCATTTCTTCGTCTAGTTTTTCAGGGATCTTTCTCTCTTGAATTTCATGAAGTTTGACTTTAAAAACAGCGTCTTTGCCAGCTAAATGTGCAGCGCCATAGTTTTCTGGGAATTTAACCTCGATATCTTTTTCGCCGCCAGTTTTTATGCCTACCATGCCATCTTCAAAGCCTGGGATAAATTGGTTTGAGCCGATCTCAAGCACGTAGTTTTCAGCCTTACCACCTTCAAATGCAACGCCATCAACAAAGCCCTCAAAGTCAAATTTAGCAAAATCGCCAACTTTTAGACCTCTTTTGCTCTCTACTTTTTCAAGTGGAGCTATCATTTTTAAAAGTTCAGCTTTTTTCTCATCGATATCTTTTTTCAAAACGCGTGGGTTTGAAAACTCTGGTATCAAGCTCTCATAGCCGCTCACATCGACACTTGGCTTAAATGAAACTGTTAGCTCAACGTCGATCTTGTCATCTTTTCTATCAAATTTTGAAACGATAGGCTCGCCGATAAGGTCGTCATTTTTCTTGCCTGCTTTTTTGATAGCCTCTTCGACTACATCTCTTAAGACATCTTGCTCAGCGTCGTTTGTTAGCTCTTTCTCGTAGCGTTTTAGCACGACAGCGACTGGCACATGACCTTGTCTAAAGCCATCTACTTTCATAGTTTTTGCTGCTTTTTTTGCTAGTTTTTCTACGCTAGACTTTATATCATCTGCACTTATAGTTGTGCTTGCTAGGGTATTTACGCTATCTAGAGCTTTGATTTTGATTTCCATCGAATTCCTTTATGAATACAAATTTTTAGCCCAAAATATAGCAGAATTTTCCTTATTTCATTGTAAATTTGTAAATTTTTATAGATATAAAAGGCGTTTTAACGTAGAATTTGGCGATAAAATTATGGAGAAAATTTATGCAAGAGAGTTTTGAAAATTCAGTTAAAAATATGCTAACTATCATCGGCGAAGATCCAAACAGAGAGGGGCTTACCAAAACCCCAGAACGCGTTTATAAAGCTTTTAAATTTCTAACTAGCGGATATGATCAAGACCCAAAAGAGGTCCTTGGTGACGCTCTTTTTACCAGCTCAAACAACGAAATGGTTTTAATGCGAAATATCGAGTTTTACAGCCTTTGTGAGCACCATTTGCTGCCTATTATCGGCCGCGTGCATGTGGCGTACATCCCAAATGGCAAGGTCGTTGGCCTTAGTAAAATTCCACGCATGGTAAATATCTACGCCAGACGCTTGCAAATTCAAGAGCAGATGACCGAGCAGATCGCAAAGGCGCTTGAGGACGTTATCGCTCCAAAAGGCGTTGGAGTAGTCGTCGAGGCTAGGCACATGTGTGTTGAGATGAGGGGTGTGGAGAAGATAAACTCGACTACCACGACCTCTGCGCTTAGAGGCTGCTTTATCAAAAATGCAGACACAAGGCGGGAGTTTTTCTCGCTTATAAATTCGCCTAGGGAAACGCATTTTTGAGTTTAGAGCGTATAAATTCAAGGCTTAAAGAGGGCGTGAAGCTTTCAAACACTTTTGGCGTCATCACAAAGATCACGGCTACTACTATCGAGATCACCGGACTTCGCCCAAGTATCGGCGACATCGTGCGAATAGTCGCAAAAGACAAGAGTAAAAACGGCCTTGGCATGGTCACACAGATAAAGACAGATGGCGCTTATATCAGCCCGTTTGGCTTTGTCGAGGGCTTTAGGATAGGCGACTTTGTCTATGAGAGCGATCAGGGCATGAGCATACCAGTGGGGCCAAATTTGCTAGGCCGCGTGGTCGATCCATTTATGAAGCCAATTGACGGCAAGGGGGCGATTGATACGACTGAATATATGCCGATCATGAGAGCGCCGATAGATGCGATGAAAAGGGGTCTTATAAACGAGCCTTTTAGCGTTGGCATAAAGACGATAGATGGGCTGCTTACCTGCGGCAAGGGGCAAAAGCTGGGAATTTTCGCAGGTTCAGGCGTGGGCAAATCAACCCTCATGGGGATGATCGTAAAAAATACGCTAGCTCCCATAAAAGTAGTCGCGCTAATAGGCGAGCGTGGCCGTGAGGTGCCTGAATTTATCGAAAAAAACCTAGGCGGCGACCTAGAGGGCACGGTCATCATCGTAGCGACAAGTGATGATAGCTCGCTCATGCGAAAATACGGCGCATTTTGTGCGATGAGCGTGGCTGAATACTTCAAACAGCAGAGCAACGACGTGCTTTTTATCATGGATAGCGTGACACGTTTTGCGATGGCACAGCGCGAGATCGGCCTTGCGCTTGGCGAGCCACCGACATCAAAGGGCTATCCGCCAAGCTCGCTCACACTCTTGCCGCAGCTGATGGAGCGCGCCGGCAAAGAGGAGGGCAAGGGCAGTATCACGGCATTTTTCACCGTGCTAGTCGAGGGCGATGATATGAGCGACCCGATAGCTGACCAAAGCCGCTCTATCCTAGACGGACACATCGTGCTAAGCCGCGAGCTAACGGACTTTGGCATCTACCCACCTATCAATATCCAAAACTCGGCTTCGCGTGTCATGGGCGACGTGATCGGCAAAGAACACAAGCTAAATGCGATGAAATTTAAGCGCCTCTACTCGCTTTTAAAAGAAAATGAGGTCTTGCTTCGCATCGGCGCATATCAAAAGGGCAGCGACAAGGAGCTTGACCTTGCGATCTCGAAGAAAGAATTTATGGAGAGCTTTTTAAAACAAAGCTCAGAAGAGGCCTTTGCGCTTGAAGAGGTCGAAGAGCTGCTTGATAAGATCAATCAGTAAATTTCTCTATAAATTTGACTACTAAAATTTCATAGCCTTTTAAATTTATTATTAAAAAGATCGGTAAATTTTGCTTTTTTTGGTACGAAAAGTGATGTTGTAAAAGTCGCGGAAGTGTGTTTGAAATTTACTGGGTTTTTTGCGGCTAAATTTTATGAAGTGGGCGACTTTTGTATTAGGAAAAATGATAAAACGTTATAAAAAGCAGTCACGCCCACGCTTCATACGGCGGATAAAATTTAAAATTTTTGGCTTTTTAATAAAAAATGTTTGTTTGTAAAGGTTGCAGTAGTAAATTTTAAGCGGTGAGCTAAATTTACATTGGGTGGTTGTGAGTGCATTTATTATGCTTGCGGATTTTGCAAATTTGCATAGATAAAAACAAAATTTAATGCAAAAGCATACGGAACTAGAGATATGCACTTTGCACGCTTGATGTTTAAGGCAGAGTGGATAAATTTCAAAATTTTGCGATTTTTGGATAAAAGCTACCATTTTGCAAAGGCTGAGGTCGTAAATTTGAGGCAAGCGAGCGAGTTAAATTTATACTATGTGGTTTTGAGTTGATATCCGCCCTACTTATCTTTTTGCCAAAATTTAATTGTAAAAAATTTCACGTTTAGTTTGGCAAGTACCGATGTTTTAAACTTTGTCTCGTGACGTAAAGCGTATATTTAATAAAGCGCAAGAGGAAAATCTCTTTTTTGCCAAAGATTCAATTTGTTTGCGTTTTTCTATAACTTTTAGTGGCAGACTTCTTGTAAATTTAATAGATAAAAGCAAATTTGATATCCGTATTTTGTCTTTGTGATAGTGTAAAGCCTGCAACATACTTTAAAAATCTAAGAGCAAAATTTATCTTTTTATTCTCATCAAAGCTAGAATTTAGCCCACTTTTCCTATTGCTTTTAGGGGCATGCTCCGTATAAAAACAAAATTTCACACACTCGGCACTTATCTGCATTTTTTATCGCCAAAGCTTAAATTTAACTCACGTTTTCTGTGATTTTATCGGCAAAACTCTTCTAAATTTTATTGAGTAAAGCAAATTTCTTATCAAACCAACGGTTTTGTGTAGCGCAAAGTCAAATTTAGACAAAACAATCAAATTAAGAGAAAAGACTAATAGCCAAATCCCATCTTTTTATCCTCGCCAAAGCTTGAGTTTAGCTCGCGCTCTATCGTGGTTTTGAAGTCCTCAAAGGTAAAAATCCCATCATCTTTTATCGCTACTTTCAATGCGGTGTTTTTTAGTGCAAGGACGATCTGCGCGCCACTTAGGTTAAACTCAGCCAGCCTTTCAACGCTAAAGCCATCTTCAAAGCTCGCATTTTCAGGCAAAATTTTACGCCAAATGGCAAGCCTGCCGTTATAATCAGGCTTTTTAAACTCGATCTTATAGTCAAACCTCCTAGAAAACGCCACATCAAGGCTTTGCAAGAAATTTGTCGTAGCGATCAGCACTCCCTCAAAGCGCTCGATCTGCTCTAAAAAGATATTTTGCATTTGATTGTGCATCTTTTCAGCCCCGCTTGAGCTCTCCACTCTCGTGCTTAAAAACTGATCAGCCTCGTTTAACAAGAGCACTGGCTCGCTGCCACTTTTTTTGCAAATTTCTTTGTAAGTGTCAAAAATTTTCCTTACATTTTGCTCGCTCTCGCCGACATATTTGCTTAAAATTTTTGAGCAGTCAAAGCTTAGAATTTGCTTCTTTAGGCTCTTTGCAAGTCCAACGGCGCTCATGGTCTTACCAGTGCCAGGCTCGCCGTAAAAGATGATCTTGGCGTCTATGTTTTTCCTGGTTTTTATGCCCCAGCTGCTAAGTCTAGCGAGCACTTTTTTATCGACTTGCTTTAGTATCGTGCTTAAAAGCTGCTTTGTCTTTTCGTTTAGCACGACGTCCTCTAGGCTCGTTACTGGCTCAATGAGCTCAAAAATTTCTTGCTCTTTTACCAGGCTTTCGATCTTGATTTTCTTGCTGTTTTTGTCATTTTTTGGGTGCATTATGCTTTGCAAAATTTCTTCGTTTATAAAAAAGCTCTTGCTAACGTTGCCATAAGCGTTTAAAACCTCGTCATAGTCGATTAGTGCGCCCTCGATGAGTCTTGAGCCGTCCTCTAAAAGAGTGCGATTTTTGATGCGTTCAAGCTCATCTTTGCTTATTAGCCCAACTAGTGTGTTTAGGTCGCGACCATTTTCAAAGTCGCCCGCGTACTCCTCTTTTAAAAGGGCTAAAAATATGATCTGCTCTTTTTCATCAAGCGAATTTTCTTTAAAAATTTGCTCTATTTTTAGGCTGATCTTGCTTAGTTTTACACGCTCATTTATCCGCTTTGTTAGCTCAGAAATTTGCTCATTTATCCGCTTTTTAGCGTCATTTGAGCCACCTTCAAAGATCGCAGCCTTTGAGTAAAGCTCTATCTTTAAAAACTGATCTTTTAAATACTCCAAATGATCTTCATACGGCGCAAGCTCTGGTAAGCTTATATCAGCGTTGCCATCTTCTAGAATTTTTAAAAATGTGCTAGAGAGTGAAATTTCAGAGTGAAGTAGCGAGAGTAGCCCTTGATTAGAGCTTTTTTGCGAGTTCTCTGGCATTTTAAAGAGGCTGTAGTTTTGCACTATCCAGCCGCTATCCAGCAAATTTTTTATAAATTTAAGGTATAAAAGCTGCTTGTCATTTTGCGTGCCAAAAACAGCTCCAAGTAGCTCAAAAACGCTCATGCTAGCCGTGCCTTGCACGTAGGCTTTGCTTAGGTATTTTAAAATTTCTCCCTCTTCATCGCCACATTTTATAAGCTCGTAAATTTTACTTTTTTTGAGGTCTTGGTTTAGAAAATCAAGCAAATACTTCACTAAATTTTATCCTTTATCTGCTCTTTTAGCACACGTTTTAGCACCTTGCCAGTGGCGTTTCTAGGCAGCTCTTCGGCAAAATAAATGCTTTTTGGAATTTTGAAATTTGCTAAATTTTTCTTTAGATGCTCTCTAACCGTCTTTTCATCAAGATCCATGCCATCTTTTACCTGTATGAAAGCTACGACCTCTTCGTCTGCGTGCACGTCTTTTACGCCGATTACCGCGGTCGCCTCGACTGCTTCGAGCTTATAAATGACCTCTTCGATCTCGCGCGGATAGATGTTTATGCCTTTTGATATGATGAGGTCTTTTTTGCGATCAACGATGTAGATAAAGCCCTCTTCATCGATCTTGCCAAGGTCCCCTGTCTTTAGCCAGCCATTTATGATAGTCTCGTCAGTCACGCTTGGCATGCCGTAGTAGCCCTGCATGACGCAGTCGCCTTTTATGATGATCTCGCCGATCTGGCCGAGTGGAAGCTCCATCATCTCATCATCTACGATCTTAACCTCATAGCCATTTAGCGCAGGACCTACGCTTAAAAGCTTTTGCTTGTCAAATAAATTTGCCGCCACGATCGGAGAGCATTCGCTAAGGCCATATCCCTCAACAAGCGTCGCGCGCGGGAATTTCACTCTAAAATCATCGATAGTTTGTTTAGCTAGCGGAGCAGCGCCACTTACAAATAGCCTTATGCGGTTAAACCATCTAAAATACCATGGAATTTTTGCCTTGCCAATGGCTGTATATATAGCTGGGATACCCAAAAATACGGTGACTCGCTTTAGTAAAGCCTGTTTTAGCACGTTTGAGAAAGGGAAAACCGACTTTATAAGCACCATCGAAGCACCTGAGAATATCGGCAAAAGCACCATCGCCGTTAGCGTAAAGCTATGAAACATCGGCAAAAATACGATAAATCTATCGCTTTTTTTGACCTTAAAACGCTCGTGAGCGCCGATGACGTTTGAGAAGATATTTTTATAGCTTATCATCGCACCTTTTGGTTTGCCTGTGGTGCCTGAGGTGTAGATGATGTGCATGAGATCGTCTATTTTAGGGTATTTTGTGATGCTTAGGGTGTATTTGTGATTTAGCGCTTCGCTGAAATTTACATTTTTTACAACGCCGTTATTTTCATAGCCCTTGCTCATATCCTCTTTTGAAATTTGTGGCGTTGAGGTGAGATAGGCACTCTCGCCATACTCCTCATCAACGCTTACATAGTCTTCTTTTGAGGCGCTTTGAAGTTTTTTTGGCGTTTGACCGATCCAGATGATCTTTCTTAAAATTTCAAGCTCACTAAGTGCGATTAGCTCCTTTGCAAGCGAGCTGGAGGCAAAGAGCACCCTTGCGCCGCAGTCGTTTAAGATATACTCAAACTCATTTGTCTTTAAAAAGGTGTTCATCGGCACCGCAACCGCGCCGATAGCCGTGATGGCAAGGTATGAGATGATAAATTCTTTCGAATTTGCCACCGCCATAGCCACTTTGTCGCCAAAATTTACCCCACAAAGCTGCAAGTAAGCCGCCACTTTATCGACGTTTTGCTTTAGTTCGTGGTATTTTAGCTTCTCTTTTTCATCAAAGATCGCTATCTGGTTTGGACTCTGCTTTGCTACTTTGGTCAAAATTTCATAAAAATTATTATAAGAGTATTGCATTTTTAGCCCTAGAAAGAGTATTTAAACGTCATTGCAGCTATCTGAACGCTACTTGCGTCAAATTCGCCAGACATTGAGCCAGTGCCAGTTTTTATATCTGTCGCACGCTTTTTGTCTCGGTGCTGATAGAGATAGCCTAGCCCTAGCTCTAAATTTGGCGTAAATTTATAGTTTGCCCCAAACGAATATGCTTGAGAGGTGGTGTTTGGAAGCTCTAAGCCAGTGTGCTCGCTGCTAGTGATATCCTCATCGTATGAAAAGCCAGCCATTAGCCTAAGTTTTTCATTTACATCGTAGGCAAGGCCTATCCTATATGTGTTTGTATCTTTTGCATTTTTAACGACTGGATCGTCCATAAATGCTTTAAAGTATCTACCTAGAATAGGGTGTGAATGAGCTGCTGTCTTGTCATCATATTCAAAGTCATAATCTTTAAATTTAGACCAGTAAGTCCTCTCGAAAGCTAGCAAAAGGGTAAAGTCGCTAAATTTATATCCAGTTGCAAGCACTAGCTGAGCAGGCAAAGGGATCTCAACTCTTGTTTTGCCATGATAGCTTATAGGTGCTAGAGCCCCGTTAAAATCAGCATTAGCGCTACCTTTAAGCTCTAAATTTACCTTCGAGCGGTAAGTCACTGCAAAGCTAAGCTCTTCAATAGGTCTATATGTAAGAGCGACGTTGTAGCCGTAGTTTATGCCATCGCCTTGTATCTCTCTGTAGCCAAAGCGTCCAAAGTCACTTGCTATCTTGCCCTTGCTATAAACGCCTCTAGCGCCCAGAGCAACGGCAAGCTTGTCATTTATGCGGTAAGCTACGGTTGGATTTAGCTCGACAACTTGTAGTTTAAACCTCTTGCCAGTAAAAGCAGTCTCTGGATCCTCCCACGAGATGCCAACAGCAGCAGGCACAGCAAGGGCTAGTCCAAATCTCCAGTTTTCATAAATTTCTGGCGTTACAAAGCTAAATGTGCCAGCAAGAGAGTCAAATTTCTTTGAGCTGTAGCTCTTGCCATCATCGCTTTTAAAGTCGATGGAATTTATATGAAACCAACCAAGCGTGCTTTCAAAATGGTGAAGCCCGTCTAAAAACATCATATTTGCAGGGTTAAAATAAGCCGCATCAGCCCCAAAACTAAAGGCTACGTTACTAGCAGCAAGCCCTAAAGAGTCAGCACTTTGCTCAGGGACCTTATAACCCCCAGCATTTAATAAAGAACACGTCGCAACAATGCTTAAAAGCACTCTTTTCATAGCTTTTCCTTTTCTAGGTTTCTTAAAATTTTGATCTCATCTTCCCAAATACTCTCATCAATCGTCTCTAAAATCAAGGGAATTTCGCCTATTTTATCATCATTTATTATATTTTCAAAAGCGCCAAGCCCAAGCTCGCCCTTGCCAAGGCTCTCGTGTCTATCTTTTTTTGAGCCAAGCCCAAATTTAGCGTCATTTAGGTGCATACCAGATAGAAATTTATAGCCGATGATCGCGTCAAATTCGCCCATCGTCTTAGCGTAAGCCTCTTTGCTTCTTAGATCGTACCCAGCGGCAAATGCGTGGCAAGTATCGATGCAAACGCCAACCCTGCTTTCATCGTCTGCTCGCTCGATCAAATATGCCAGCTGTGCAAAATCAAAGCCTAAATTTGAGCCTTGTGCGGCTGTGTTTTCGATGACTAGTTTTACGCCACTTGTTCGTTTTAGCGCTTCGTTTATGCAACTAGCGATGTTATCTAGGCACTCATTTTGGCTTATTTGCTTTAGGTGTGATCCTGGGTGAAAATTTAAAAGCTTTAGTCCAAGCTTGCTAGCTCGCTCTATCTCATCGATAAAGGCTTCAAGGGATTTAGTCCTTGCCTCTTTTTCTGGATGGCCTAAATTTATGAGGTAGCTTGCGTGTGGCAAGACGTGATCAGCGCTTATGCCAGAGGCTTTTAAATTTGCTTTAAACTGCTCTATTTCGCCCTCGCTTAGCTCTTTTGCGCTCCACTGACGCTGATTTTTTGTAAAAAGCGCAAAGGCATTTGCTCCTATTTTTGCAGCATTTATCGGTGCGTTAAAGACGCCTCCAGCCGCACTTACGTGAGCTCCAATGTATCTCATTTTAACTCTTTTATTATCACTTTTATTTTATTTTTGCTGTCGATAAATTTGACGTAGTTACCACAAACTTCGTATTTTATAAAATAAGAACTTAGATCTTGTCTAAAGCCGCACTCTGTGGTGCTTAGACCTTTGCCGTCATAAATTTTTTGCCTTTGCAAAATCTCTTCAAAAAGGCTCTCATAATGTGGCGCTAGAAAAAATTTCTCGTTAAATTCAGTCTTTTTAAAACAAGCGCCATTTACGCAAATTTTGTCTTTTATATTGATATTTGCGGTATTTACGCCAGAGCTATAAATTTGTAAATTTAGATCATTTTTATAAGTGTGAAAAAATCCAACATCATTTATCTTTATCATCGGAGAAAATAAAGTGACCTGAAAGGCTTGTGAGCTTTGCGGAGTTTTAGTCGCAACACAGCCTGAAAAAATGAGAGCAGATAATAAAACAAGCGAAAATTTCTTCAACGATTTGTCCTTTTATGTAAATTTAAGTTAAAAAGTAATATAATCCCAACTTCATAACCGACCGTGGCCCATTCGTCTAGCGGTTAGGACATCGCCCTTTCACGGCGGTAACACGAGTTCGAGTCTCGTATGGGTCACCACTTCTAAAAGACAAAATCTTATCCACATAAGCTTTAAAATCTAGTTAATCCAAATTTCAAGCTTTCTAAAAACAAATTCTTAAATTTTCGTTTTGTAAAAAGAGATCAAATTTCACGTCTAGCAAAATTTAAAAAAGAGGTTTCGCGTGAGTATAAAAGCAAAAAGCAGTTAAATTTAGTTTTTTAATAGGCTCTAAATTAACTGCTTAAATTTACATCTGATGTGGTTTGCCTAGTAAAAATCCCTGCGCATACGAAATTCCAAATTTCTTTATGTACTCTAAAATTTCTTCGTTGCTCACAAACTCAGCCACTATCTTATAGCCTTGTCTTCTAGCAAAGCTCACGATAGTCTCAACCAAAACCCTTGCGTTTTCATCGGTTGGTAGCTTTTTGATGATCGAGCCATCTATCTTGATGTTATCTATATCAAGCTCTAAAATTCGGTAGTAGTTAGAGTAGCCAGAGCCAAAGTCATCGATTGAGATTTTACATCCATATTTTTTAGCTCTTTTTATAAATTCATTTGCCATGCCGTAGTCGCTAAGCTCTTCGCTCTCTAACATCTCAAAGCAAACTCTGCTAGGATCTGGGCAGCTCTCTAGCTTTTCATCTAAAATTTCTCTAACACCAGGATCAGTTAGATCCGAGCTTGAGAGGTTGATAGAAAATGTATAGTCTGGATATTTTTTAACTAGATCAAAGGCTAGGGCGATCACTTTTTTTGTTATCTGAAGATAAAGTTGCGTTTTCATCGCGATCTCTAAAAACTCGCCTGGGTAGCGGATCTTGCCGTTTTGATCGACTATGCGCACCAAAACTTCGTAGTATTTTGCCTCTGTCTCATTTTCACGCACGTTAAAAATTCCCTGACACTCGACTATCACCTTGTCGTTTTCTAGGGCGTATTCGATGAGTTCGGTTATGAGTTTGTTTTTATAGTATCTCATCTCGATTGCATCGTTTTCTAGGTAGTAGTAGATATCGTTGCCGCTATCGCTTGCTTGTTGATTGGCTAGGATTGACTGCATTAGGCGGTTTGTTTGCGGTGTGTCATTTGGCAAAGATACACCAAGGATTATCTTGACGCCAGGTAGGTTTTCAAATTTACCATCTATCTCGATATTCATCCTGCTAAAGTTAAAATACTCTTTTATAAAGCCGATATCTCTAACGATGTCATCGCCTTGATACCAGATGTAAAATGCAACATCTTGAAACCTGAATAACTCAGCATTCATAGAGTAGGTATCAACGCAGAGTTTTAGTGTATTTGCCACTGCTTTTAGCATAGCATCAATAACCTTTGTTTGGTAGAAAAATCTTAGCATCTTATAGTTTTTGATGCTTATGCTGATCAAAATTCCATCTTTTTTCGCCTCTATCATCTCAGCCAAAGCGAAGTAGTTGCCAAAGCCAGTTAGCTTGTCGATTGAGGATTGAATTTTTATCTGCTCATTTTTTTGAGTTAGCTCTTTAAGCATGCTAAGCTCTTTTGTCCTATCAAGCTTTATAGCCATGTATCCTTCTAGCTTGCCCTCAAAGAAAAATGGCGCAAAACGCACCTTTTCATAGAGTAGCTTGCCACTTTTTGTCCTGCTTATGAGCTCCTCGCTCTCCCATGAGATGTGTTTATTTATAGCATTTCTTATCTCAGCGTAAAAGCTCTCTGGGTGCATGTTTGACTTTAAAATTTTAGGGCTTTTGCCGACAACATCTTTTAGTTTATAGCCAGTTTTTGACTCAAAGGTTTTATTTACATATAAAATTTTATTGTCATTGTCGCAAAAGACTATCGAGCTGTGTCCTGCATCCACTGTCGTTTTTAGTAGTTTTATCTGCTTTAGCTGTTTAGTTAGCACTCTTGCTTGGTAAAAGGCCAGTGCGCAAAATAGCACGAAGCTGATAAGACAAAGCACTTGCATTATCACTATATTTCGTATCATTATGCTGTAAGAGGCTAGGGTATCATCTCTAAATTTTCTTAACTCATGCCCAAGCTTTAGATCAACAGAGTCTTTAGCTATGGCGCTTAGGTTTTTTGCAAATTCAAGCGCGTAAGTTGCCTTATTTAGCACCAAGATCGCTTTTGCGTCGTTTTTGTAGGTATCTTTATACTTTTGTATCTGCTCTTTTGTTTGATTTAGCGTTTCAGGGCTGATTATGGCTGAGCTTTTTATCGCGTGAAATATCACATTAAGTGCATCTAGCTTCTTCTCTGATGCTATTTCAAATTCACCTGATAAGATATAAGCAGCCATTGACGAGCTAGCGTAGTTTGACCTATCTACAAGCCTTTGTTTTTTTAAAAAGTCGTCGTTTATGACCTTTAAAGTTTTGGCATTTTTCTCTTGGTAAAAGACATGTATGATTTCGTTTAGCTCATCAAGTCTGGTTAAATTTTGATCAAAACTTTTTAAATTTTTATTTACATCGTCGTAGTTTAGGCGAAGTACGTTATTTTCTAAACTAAAGCTTAGCTCGTTATCTAGTAAGATAAGACTTAAGATCGTATCATTAAATTTACTAACAGCAGTAACTGCTCTATTTGCCATGTAGATGTAGGTTGAGCTAAAGCAAAAGATAATTGCTAGGACGATTAAGATGATATTTGCTTGTCTTTTATTCATTTAGTATCCTAGGTCTGCGTCCATTTAGTGTTTGCAAAAATTTATAAATTTGCTCCAGCTCTTCGCTACTTAGTGTGTGGATCAGCTGATGATAGCTCACAAAGCCTATGACCTCTTTTAGATCGCTCATTTCGCCACTGCTTAGATATGGAGCCGTTCTTGCTACATTTCTAAGCGAAGGCACGCGCATGAGGCGTCTGCTCTCACTTGCATCTTTTAAGCCCACGTTTTGCATCAAATTTCCGCCTAAATTTCTACCATTGTGGCATGCCACACAGCCTACTTTATTAAAGAGCTCAAAGCCTTTTTTTGCCTCAGCGTTTATGGAGTCGTCATTGCCAGCTAGATACTCATCAAATGGCGAATCTATGCTTAAAATAGCTTTTTCAAATTCTGCCAAAGCACCTACTATATTTTCATAGTTTATGCCATCACTATATGCATCGTTAAATAAAATCCCATACTCACCTATGCTTTTTACCTTTTTTACTATCTCATCTTTGTTTGAATTTAGCTCATTTCTAGAATTTATCGACTCTTTTACCTGATCTTTTAAGCTTCTTACCCTGCCATCAGTAAAAAATAGAAAATTTAAAGCCGAATTTAGCACGCTAGGCGGGTTTATGACGCCCTTTTGGCTGGTGTAAGATGAGTTTGTACCGCTTAAATTCCAGTATAAGTTGTGGCAAGTTTCGCATGAGTAGTTTTCGGTGGTGCTTAGCCTTTTGTCAAAAAAGAGCTTTTTGCCGATGTAGGCTTGTTTTTCGTCATATTTTGATGAAAGCACTGGCTCAAATGATGAATTTGCGCTCAAAATACAAAAAGATACTACCATCCAAAATAAAACTTTTTTCATAAAATCTCCATATTCTTGAGCGTCATTATAGCGGAATTCTTTTTCATAACTACCAAATCGGCTAAATTGTAAAAAATTTAGTTTTTATTTGTCTTTTGAAAAAAATGTTGTATAATCCGCGAAAAATTACACAAATTTCAAGGAGGAACCATGAAAAAAGGTTTTACAATGATCGAGTTGATCTTCGTGATCGTGATTTTAGGCATATTAGCCGCAGTCGCTATACCAAGACTAGCTGCAACAAGGGATGATGCAGAGAAGGCTAAAGTTGCTACAAATATACAGACTATTATTTCTGATTTAGGTGCATATTACACCTCACAAGGTAAATTTGCTACAAAAACTACAAGTGGCGGCACTACTAGTAGTGATATTGATATAGCTGCGATGACAAACGTTGCAAATCCTGTTAAGGCAAAAGCAGATAATTGTTTTGAAGTCAAAGGCCCTTCAGCTACAAGTGGTGCTTTGGAGGTATCGGTCGGAACAGCGGGTCTATGTAATGACATATGGCAACTACCTGGCTTAAAAAGTGTTAATGACAGCCTAACTACTACTAGTGATAATAAAAAGCTTTTAAAATTTGGCGGCATAGGTATTGACTGGAATAAATAATTTCTACTCTTGGCAAGGAAATTCCTTGCCACTCTTTCTTTAAACTTTTCTTAAAAATTTATTTTTCATTTATAAAAATTCTAGCTATAATCTCGCAACTTCAAATTCAAGGATGAAGTAATGAAAAAAGCTTTTACTATGATAGAGCTCATCTTTGTAATAGTCGTTATTGGTGTATTAGCAGCTATTGCTATCCCAAGGATAAGCGCCACAAGAGATGACGCCGCACTAGCAAAGTCCATGACAGATATAGCAGTTGCCATACAAGATATAAATGCCTACTATGTATCACAAGGCAAACTAGCCCTTGATACTACAAACAATAAAGTTAAATTTAAAGAGATGACAAATGCTGGGGTTGTAGATAGCTCTGGTGATCTTGGCTTTTTTGCCAAAAACGAAAGGTGCATTTCATTAAAATTCTTTGCTGCAGACCAAAGCTGCTTGGGAGTAGATATTAGCGAGCAAGGCTTATGTAAAAAACTTTGGGAAGCTCCAGAATTTAAGCGCTTTAGCCAGACTATGATAAAGCCAGCACAAGGAGCATTGCCAGCTCATATCAGCTTTAGCGCTGTTCGCATCGTTTTTTAGCTAGATATTTTTTCAAAAAGCTTTAAAGTCTGAAATTTACACTTAATTCTTGAAATTTTATAAAAATAAAGTCCAAAACTAATTTTTTCTTGACAACAATAACATTTTTAGATACAATGCGACTTTTTAATGAGGTAGTGGCATAAACTTACAAACACGACTCAGGCGGGGTGTAGCGCAGTCTGGTTAGCGCATCTGGTTTGGGACCAGAGGGCCGAAGGTTCGAATCCTTTCACCCCGACCATGTTAAATGGTGAGTGTAGCTCAGTCGGTTAGAGCATCAGATTGTGGTCCTGAGGGTCGTGGGTTCGATTCCCATCACTCACCCCATTTTGGGCGCTCGTAGCTCAATTGGATAGAGCGACAGACTTCGGATCTGTAGGTTATGGGTTCGACTCCTATCGGGCGCGCCACTTGAAAGACTTTATGCGCTCATAGCTCAGCTGGATAGAGCAACGGCCTTCTAAGCCGTAGGCCTCAGGTTCGAATCCTGATGGGCGTACCACTTATTATTGTTGTGCGGATGTGGTGAAATTGGCAGACACGCCAGACTTAGGATCTGGTGCCCCACGGCGTGGAGGTTCAAGTCCTCTCATCCGCACCATCTTTTTAAACTCCATCTTTAAAGCTTCTAAAAAACTTGATTTTCATTTGAATTTATCAAATTTACTTATTCAAAATTTAGTAAAAATTTTTCATTTATCAAACGATCTGCATTAAATTTATAAAATTTATAAATTAAATTCTTACGCCATTAGAAACAAATAGATAATAAAAACCTAGGGCAAGTGCGGTAGTGTCGAGGCTGCCGTTTTTAGTAACGCTTAAAGACGCGTGTTGGTCGGCTTGATGAGCTATTTTGAGCCATTTTGACGAATTTTATAACATACTTTTGGCTTAAACAGGATCGACCGGCGTGGGTAGAAAGATCAGTTGGTTGAAGACTAGGCACTATTGCTAAATTTGAGCGCAAATTTTAAAAATCAAGGGGCTAAATTTAGTTATTTTGGGTTTAAATTTAAAATTTAGACGTTGTTATTTCAAATAACTGTAGTGCCTGTAGTAAATTTATTGAGTAAAGGCGGCTTTTGTAGGTCGTATAATAGTAGAAGCCTATCGATTTAATAGTAAAGTTGGTTATATTTGATATGCCTCACTAAATTTAACTGCAAAACAAAATAAGATAGAAATTTATGCTAAATTTGTTTGCTGTGGCTTAAATTTTTGAAGCTACGATACTTAAAAAAGAGAGTAAATTTAGAACTATTTGTGGATTTGTTGGCAATGCCCTAATGGCACGTGTTAATGAAAAAATGGGGGGGGGCGTAGGAGTTACGGTTGATAAGCGCTTGCTAAATTTGACCATAAATAGAAATTTGCGTCTAAATTTAAACATTTTTGGAGCCAAATTCTACTAGTAAATTTGTATCTTGAGCTAAATTTAAAGAGTAAAAACAGAGTTAATTATAAATTTGGGCTGTTAGAAAAATGGTTGCCTTGAGCTGGTGGCAGTATTTTGAGAACTAGCGATAATGGAGTTGGTTGATTGCTCTGCTCTAATTAAATTTAACTAAAAAACTTAGCTGCATGAAAATTTACGATGAAATTTAGTCGTATCGGACTTAAATCTAAAATTTTACTAGCAAATTTTTAGCCAAATTTACACTTGCTTCGAAATTTACTCAGCAATCAGCTTGATCTAAAAGCGCCTTTAGATAGCAGTTTGCCTTTTTAAAGATATAGAAATTTGTTTGCTTAGCGGCCTTTTGATCAGACGATAAGCGCGCCTAAATTTACGAAAATGTAAATTTAGTAGTGATCGTTTTGGCTTCATAGATAAATTCTAGCACCAGTTGTTATTTTTGGTAAGTGATATTTAGCGCCTTAGGGCAGGTTGATTAGACTAACTATGGGTCAAATTTAAGCCACAAGATGATTTTTTGATTAAAAACAGCAAATGATCAAATTTAGCCCCCAAGCGAGGGCTAAATTTATATAAATTCTACAAAGATTGTAAAATTTTTGGTTTAGAAAACGCGGTGATCGGTTTGATCTCGCCTTTGTATTTTTCTAAATTTACAAGGATCGTGTGTCCGCAGTTGCTTTGAGCGATGCTAGATGTGCCTTTGTCGCGAGTTAGGACATTGACGCAGCCATGCTTGCAAAGGCTCTTTTCGCCTAGCACTTCAGGATCGTACCACGCACCCTCGCAGATGGCGATGACGTGCTCTGGGATGATGTCAGTGACAAGCGCGCCAACCAAAATTTCGCCCCTGTCGTTAAATACTCTCACCACGTCGCCAGTTGCGATGCCTTTTGCTTTGGCGTCATTTACGTTTATAAGCATCGGCTCTCTTGCGCATACTTCAGCGTAGTTTCTGATCACGGAGTTGTTTAGCTGTGAGTGGAGGCGGTATCTTGAGTGTGGGGTTGTGACGCTAAATGGATACTTTTTAGCCTTTTCGCTGCCAAGCCACTCAAACGGCTCGATCCAAGCAACGTGTGGCGCAAAGTCTTTGTAACCAAATTTAGCGATAGTTGGAGAGTAGAGCTCTATCTTGCCAGATGGCGTGCCTAGGCGGTTTTTGTGAGGATTTTCTCTAAAAGCACTAAGCCTTGTGTAGTATCTGCTCGCTTCGTCATCTTGCTCAAATCTAACATATCCCTCTTTCCAAAACTCATCAAAGCTTGGCATCTTGACATTTATGCCTTTAGCTTGCTCAGCTGCGTCTGCGTAAAATTCTTTCGCCCAGCCAAGCTCATCTTTGCCCTCTGTAAAGACCTCTTCTCTGCCCCAGCGTTTGCAGATTTGTGAGCAGATCCAGTAATCGCTCCTGCTCTCGCCCATAGGCTCTACGACAGGCTTGTAGGCCACGATGTACTCGTTTGTAGGCACGCTTTGGTTGATGTCATTTCTCTCGACTTCAAGGGCTACTGGCAAGACTATGTCGCTTAGTTTTGCTGTGCTTGTCCAAAATGGCTCAGCTGTTATTACGGTGTCAAATTTACGCCACGCTTTTACGGTGTTATTTACGTCTTGATGCCTTGTAAACATCGATCCAGACGCCATGTAAGCCACTCTCATGTGTGGTAGCTTGATCTTTGAGCCGTCATAGTCTATCTCTTTGCCAGGGTTTTGCAAAGCCTCGATCGATCTTGAAGATGGGATGGTGACGTTTTTAAATTTCTTCCAAGGAGCGCCATCTACATTGTCGTATTTCTCGCTTATGCTAGTGCTGATGCCTTTTAGTGACGGAGCGATCTTGTCTGTAGCGCCATTTGAGTGGTAGAGGTTAAACTCAAAGCCAAGTCCCTCTTTGCCGATCTGACCTAACATCGCGCTAAGTGTTACGATACCCCAAAAGCTCATCTCGCCGTGATCTTGTCTTTGAAGTGATCTGCCTGCGATGATGACGCTTGGCTCTTTTGCAAGTGCTGTTGCAAATTTAGCGATATCCTCAGCTTTTACGCCACAAATTTTACTCGCCCAGTTGATATCTTTTACCACCTTGTCGGTTGTGCCAAGTAGATAGTCTTTAAATTTATTAAAGCCAACTGTGTATTTTTTGATAAATTCTTCGTCATAAAGCTTGTTTTCATATAGATAGTGGCACATGCCAAGCATCATTGCTACGTCGGTATTTGGACGAACGATGATAGCTTCAGAGTCAAGGTATCTTGTGGTGTCGTTTTTAAAGACGCAAACGCTATAAGTTTTTATGCCTGCCTCTTTTATCTTTTTGATGCCAAGATAGCCATCATGTGTTGGTGGCTGCCATGAAATTTGATCAGTTACAAGTGGGTCAGTGCCCCAAAATACAACATTTTTAGCGTTTTTAGCGATAGCCTCCCACTTTGTCGGAGCATCATAAACGGCGCTGTTGCCTAGGACGTGAAGCATGATAACAAGGCCAGCACCCGTTGAGTAGTCGCCGCTCTCTTCTACATATCCGCCAAGCACTTTTAGCATCCTGTGACCAACAGTCCTACCCCAGCTGATCTTGCCGCTACCGCCCCACCAGTAGCACTCGCCATAGATGCTCTCAGGGCCATACTTATCAAAATTTTCTTTTAAGGCTTTTGCTGCTAGATCAAGGGCCATGTCCCAGCTAACGCGCACAAATTCCTCTTTGCCACGAAGCTCGCTCTTTGCTGCGCCTTTTGCTTTTAAATAGCTCTTTCTTACGTATGGATAGAGCACGCGGCTCTCGTTTTGGATGAGGTCTGGCAAGCTGTTGTTCATGGTATTTGGGAATTTATCGCCCTCAAATGGATCGACGGAGACGATTTGGTTTGAGTTGGTATTTGCCCAAAATAGCCCAAATCTATTTGCGCCAAAGGTTTTGTTTTGGTCAAAGATGGTCTTAGTCACGCCCTCTATCTTATTTGCCTGCGCTGCTGTGGCAGCAAGTGCAGAAAATTTTATAAAATCTCGTCTTTTCATATTTTCTCCCTTATGAAAATTTATTTTACTTTTTTGGCATTGTGTTGTAGGTATTTAAGCACTAAATTTAGGTCAGTTTCATCAAGTGCGACAAATTTCGCATCGACCATACCAGATAAATTTGCTGGCCACTGAGCAGCTGTGAAGCTATTTGGCTCATGCAGTCTGTGACATGCTGAGCAGGTCTCTTCGTAAATTTTCTTTGCCTTTGCGTAAAGCTCTTTTTGGTTGCCACCAAGCGCGTCATTTGGCACTTCATAAACGCCATCAGCTTGGTACCAAACCTCGCCATAGTCATCTTCAAGATCTTTTACTTTTTTGAAATTTGCCTCGCTCTCGTCATCAAAAGCTACAAAAACTTCAGGGTCTTCTACGCTTCTTTGAAGCTGAGCCAAGTAGTTTGCCGACACTACACCACTAACCTTGATCTTACTCGTTTTATCGCCTTTTTCGACGACTTCAACTGGCGTTAAAACCTCGATCTTACCGATCATCTTGCCATCAAGTGTTATGTTTGCATCTTTTGCGATCACATCAGCACCAAAGGCAAGACTACAAGCTAGCACTGGGGCTAAAAATAGCATTTTCATTTGACAATCCTTAAAAAAATAAATTAAATGAATTTTATAACCAGCATGCTTAAAATTATATTGCTATATTTTGAGAAAAGTGAGTATTTTAGGGGATTTGAAAGGGCTAAAGTAAATTTAAAGTTATAAAAATAGGGCGATTGCTCGCCCAAATTTACTTTAAGGATTATTTCTTCATCTGGATAGCAGTTTGTATCATCTCATCGCTTGTCGTGATACTTTTTGCGCTCGCTTCGTAGGCCTTTTGCGTGACGATCACCTCGCTTAGTGCTTGACCAAGATCGACGTTACTCATCTCAAGCTTGTTTGCTAAAATTTGCGCCCCATAAACGGTCTCGCCAGCTTTGTTTTTGTAAAAAAATGGCTCGCCAGAGTTGGCTGTGGCTTCATAGAGATTGTCGCCAACCTTTGCCACGCCTTGGTCATTTATGAAGTGATAAAGCGCCACTTTTGCCACAGGAAATGCACGAGTGTTATCGAAATTTGCCATGATGTTGCCGCGGTCATCGACGCTATATTTTGATAAAAGCCCCTCAGCGTAGCCATCTCTTTTTATGTTGAAATCTTTTCTAGCGTTTGCTGAGCTTGTCATGCCGTTATAAACGTCCGCATCGCCGTCGCCCTCGAAGTTTAAATTTACGCCGCCAACGCTTGTTAGTGTATTTGCGATAAGCCTGCCACTGCCATTAAATGTAAGCGAGCCCATTGCTGTGTTTTGCACGGCTCCGCTAGCATCAGTTATCGTTGCCACCGCGTCCCAGATAGTCTGGTCGCCAGTTTGTGGGATCTGCTTGGTTAAATTTATAGTGACCAAACTCTTTGTGCCGTCTGCGTTGTAGATATCAGAGGTTAGTTTCTCTTTGTTTGGCACTTCAACGAGCGAGGTGACTTCAGCATTTACCTCTAAATTTGCAAAATCCATAAATTTAAGGCTCTTATCGTTTATCTGCCAAGTGCCATCACCCTCAAGTGTGGTTGAAAACTCGCTAAATTTACCATCGCCATCTTTTACTTTTACGACCACGCTGTCGCCAGCTTTTGCGCCAAGTGATGTGGTGCTTAGCGGGATCTGTCCGTTTAGCGAGATCGTCTTGTTTGTATTATCAAGCGTGTAGGTGTATTCGCTAGCATCAAGCGCTGTCATTTTTTTGTCTATTATGCGGGTTGAGTTTAGGTTGCCTTTTAGGCTGATGTTTGTAGTAGCCTCAGCTGGCATAAATAAAAAATGAGGTAGCGTTATGCCCTTTTGTGAGCTAGGATCGCCCAGACTTAGCTCCTCTTGCGAGACTGTAAAAGCTTGTGGGGCGCTTGATGTTTGACCATATTTTTTAAGGGCGCTCGCACTTGGCGTGGTTGGAGTGAAATTTGCAAGCGTGCCAAGCAGCATATTTCCCCTAGTATCTACTAAATTTCCAGCCGCATCTATGTCAAAAGTGCCTGTTCTTGTGTAGTAGTTTTTGCCTGTTTTATCGACAACGCCAAAGAAGCCATCTCCGCCTATGGCAAGGTCAAAGTTGTTATCAGTGCTTTGAAAGCTACCATTTGACATGTCAAGCGCAGTCGTTTGTTTGGTAGCTCCAAGTCCCACTTGATCGCTAGTTGGGCCGCTTCCTGCTGAGACTAGGTTTTGGTTGATTAAATTTTTAAACTCAGGGATTGAAGCTTTGAAGCCGACATTGTTTATATTTGAGATGTTATTTGACCAAACATCCATGCCAAAGCTTTGCGTCTTGATGCCGCTAACCCCGTTGTAAAAACCTCTCATCATGGCTTTTAGCCCTCGTAATATTCAGATACTTTATCCATTGAAACGTATTCGCCAGCTACCTTCATCATAGCCTTGCCATCTACAAATTTCACCGCCTCGACTGGGTAGTTGCCTACTTGCGTTTTATACTCTTTGCCATCTTTGCCAGTGTAAGTCGCTGAAATGGTGTATGAGCCATTTGGTACTTGGTTGCCAGATGCGTCTTTGCCGTCCCAAGCTAGGTTATGAACGCCTGCATTTGTCTCATTTAGATCAGTTGTTCTTACGACTTGACCATTTGCGTTTTTGACCTCGATTTTGCCATTTGCAAGATCTGTCTTAAAGTAAAGCGCAAAATTTGCATCTTTTTTCTCATCTGTTAGTGTGACTGCATTTGAGCCAGTTGAGACCATCTTGCCAAGGGCTGAGATAGCGTAGGCGTTTGCGTTTGATTTTAGCTGATTTACTAGCTCTTTCATCGCTTTGTTTGTATTTTCTTGCATCTCGACTGATGCTAGTTGGCTAGTTTGCGTTAGCATCTTTTCAGTATCCATAGGGCTTGTTGGGTCTTGGTGCTGAAGCTCGGTTAAAAGTAGCTTCATAAATGCATCTTTGTCAAGCTGTGAATTTGGGTTTGTGCCTGTGCCTTTTGCCGCATCTATTCTAGAGTTAGCCTTTTTCTCGGCATTTTTTTGCTGCGTTGTTTGTGTAGTTATATCTGAAACTGAAGCCATAATCTCTCCTAAATATATCTTGGTATTACTAGCTCAAGCAAGCTTTGTTCCGCTTGAGCGTTTTCGCTCTCGTCGTTTTGATTTGAGCTATATTTGTTCTTTGCTTGTTCTCTTTTTTCTTGTCTTTGGTTTTGGTCTGAGAAATTCATCTCAAGCTCGGTAAATCCCATATTTACAAGGCTGTTTTTAAACTCAGCTTGGTTTTGTAAAAAGAGGTTCATCGTAGCTGTTGTTGAGCTAAAATTTACATGCAAATTATTGCCGCGATTAACCATCGTGATCTCGACCTCGCCTAAATTTAGCGGATTAAGCGTGATGTTAAAGCGAGTGATCGGCGCTTTGTAGTTTTGCACCTGCTCTTTTAGTGTAGAAGAGAAGTTGCTAAGTGTCTCTTTTATCTCCGCCTTTGTTTGAAGCTGGTGTTTAGCGCTATTTGCGATATCTTTTACCATTTGATTTAGCTCTGATTTATTGTCGCTGCTAAATGTCTCCTCGCTTGGCTCAGCCTCTCTCATCTGCTCTCTTTCTGGAAAGAGTAGCGACTCAAGAGTTGGGGCTTTTTGCGCCTTTTGCTCATGTAAATTTACCTTTACTTTTGGCTCTTTTGGCTGCTCATCTGGCTCAATATCCACTATCTCATCATCAAGCTTTACTTCACTATCATCTAGCTTTTTAGGCTCTTCTTTGACTAAATTTTTAACTTCGCTGACTGGATTTGCCACCACCTCTTTTAGCAACGTATCAAGCTTTACGACCTCTTTTGGCTCGTTTTTGATGATAGTTTGCTCGACCTCGTTTTTTAGCTCCTTTAGGTAAAAAGGCTTGTCCTCAGTCTTTATCGGCGTGAAAAATTCCTGCTTGCCCAAATTTTTAAACATCTCGTTTAGTTTTGGCACATCTTCATTTGAAATTTCTATATTTTCAAGGCCAAGGTCAAATTTCTTAGCAAGGTCGATAAGATCGCTAACGCTTTTAACGTTGCTAAGCTCTTCGACGTTTTGGGGCACACTTAAGAAATTTGCTATTTTGTCGCTGAAATTTGGAAATTTACTTACCTTTTCATTGCCATTTAGTATCTCTAAAACTTGCAAAAGCTGCATGAAATTTGCATTTTCATAGAGCTCATTTTTTGTATCTTCGTCCAAATTTTCTTCAAGTGCGGCCGAAATTTTTGCCACGCTTTCGTTTTGCGCCTTTTCTATCGTCTCTTTTTGGATATCAACAGTTTTTACTATCTCTTTGACATCCTTTTCAGTGATCTTTTGACCGCTATTTGCCTTGCTCGCAGCCGCATCCAAAACCATCGACAAAAACTCGCCGTTGTTTTGAGATTTCTTCGCAGCCGCAGGCTTTTTAGTAGCCGCAGGAGCTAGCAAATCTACGTTGTTTTTCGCTGTGTAAGCTTGCATTTAATCCCTTTAAATTTAAAAACTTAAAGCTTACATGCAAAATCTATTCCAAAAATTAATTTCTTGATATCAGCTTAAAATTTATAAAAATTTGGCTATAATCTGCCCCTATTTTAAAACTGATAAAGCGAAAAATATCAAACTAATAAACGGAGAAACATTTGGAAAAGATACGAAATATAGCCGTTATCGCGCACGTCGACCACGGTAAGACAACAATGGTTGATGAGCTTTTGAAGCAGTCAGGAACATTTAACGAGCATCAAAACCTTGGCGAGCGTGTAATGGATAGCAACGACATCGAAAGAGAGCGTGGCATCACGATCCTTTCTAAAAACACCGCCATTCGCTACAAAGATACAAAGATCAACATCATAGACACCCCGGGCCACGCCGACTTTGGTGGCGAGGTAGAGCGTGTTCTTAAGATGGTTGATGGCGTTTTGCTGCTTGTTGATGCGCAAGAGGGCGTTATGCCACAAACTAAATTTGTCGTCAAAAAGGCGCTCTCACTTGGACTTCGCCCAATCGTCGTCGTAAATAAGATAGATAAGCCTGCAGGCGATCCAGACCGCGTTATAAATGAAATTTTTGACCTTTTTGTCGCACTTGATGCAAATGACGAGCAGCTAGAATTTCCAGTCGTTTATGCAGCTGCTAAAAATGGCTACGCAAAGCTAAAACTAAGCGATGAAAACAAAGATATGCAGCCACTTTTCGAGACTATCCTAGCTCACGTACCAGCTCCAAGTGGCAGCGACGAGAACCCACTTCAGCTTCAAGTTTTCACGCTTGATTATGACAATTACGTCGGCAAGATCGGCATCGCGAGGATTTTTAACGGCAAGATAGCTAAAAATCAAAACGTCATGCTTGCAAAAGCTGATGGCACAAAGACAACTGGTAGAATTTCAAAACTCATCGGCTTTATGGGACTTGATAGGATCGATATAAACGAGGCTGGCACTGGCGACATCGTAGCGATCGCTGGCTTTGAAGCGCTTGACGTTGGCGATAGCGTCGTTGATCCAAACAACCCACATCCGCTTGATCCGCTCCATATCGAAGAGCCAACCCTTAGCGTTGTATTTTCTGTAAATGACGGCCCACTAGCAGGCACTGAGGGCAAACACGTTACATCAAACAAGATCGATGAGCGCCTTGCAAATGAGATGAAGACAAATATCGCGATGAAGTATGAAAACATCGGCGAGGGCAAATTTAAAGTAAGCGGCCGTGGCGAGCTTCAGATCACCATTTTAGCTGAAAATATGCGCCGCGAGGGCTATGAGTTTTTACTTGGCAGACCTGAGGTCATCGTAAAAGAGATAAACGGCGTAAAATGCGAGCCATACGAGCTTTTAGTGATCGACGCGCCTGATGATACGACAGGCACTGTCATCGAAAAACTTGGCAAAAGAAAAGCTGAAATGGTCTCTATGAACCCAACAGGTGATGGCCAAACAAGGATCGAATTTGAGATCCCAGCGCGCGGCCTTATCGGCTTTAGAAGCCAGTTCTTGACTGATACAAAGGGTGAGGGCGTTATGAACCACAGCTTTTTGGAGTTTAGACCACTAAGCGGCACCGTCGAGCACAGAACAAACGGCGCGCTAGTTTCGATGGAAAACGGCGTAACGCTTGCTTATTCGCTATTTAACTTGCAAGATCGTGGCGTGCTATTTCTTGATCCGCAAGCAAAAGTCTATGTGGGCATGATCATCGGCGAGCACAGCCGTCCAAACGACCTTGATGTAAATCCTATCAAGGGCAAAAACCTAACAAACGTGCGTGCAAGCGGCAGTGACGATGCGATCAAGCTTGTCCCACCTAGAAAGCTAAGCCTTGAGCGCGCGCTAGAGTGGATAGAAGATGACGAGCTAGTCGAGGTTACGCCTATAAATATCCGCGTTCGTAAGCGCTATCTGGACCCAACAGAGCGCAAAAGAAAAGCAAAACTATAATCCAAATTTGCTAGCAAAACCCCTTTGGTGCCAGCTAAAGGGGCTGGCAAGTCAATTTAATCCCAAAAGCAAATTTAATAATCTAATTTGTAAATTTATCTGCTTGTGCCAAATGGTGCTGGCTAAATTTAGTCAAATTTGGGTTTTAACTGCCCTAAATTTATAAAGGCTACTTTTTGTTTTTTTGGGTTCTGGCGCTTCAAATTTGTAAATTTATGCTTGATAAGTAAATTTGTCTGATCTGATGCCATCACGAGAAATTCATAGAGTAGTTTGCGTTTTACAAAGACTATTTTGCCCGTAAAAAGCAACTAGCTGTGGTAATTAAATTTGCTTTTTGAATTTGCAAAAGGGCTAAATTTAGGTTTTAAAAGCTGTTAAATTTACTTATTTGACTATCTCTGCATCCAAATTTTGATAGTGACTAAAATTTTAAATTTGTGGCTTGAGTGATTTTGCTTGCGTGGTTGTAGTGGCGTTGTGTCAAATGGCTACTTTGTTCACATAAATGAGCTAAATTTGGTCTTTTCTCGCTCTAAATTTGTAAATTTATGCGAGTTGATAGGTTTTTGATCGATATAAATTTTTGGTTTTGTAGGCATTATATATTGGCTAAAATTTATATTGGTTAGTGCTTAGCTAAAGTTGGTGACCTTAAATTTTAAAAAAAGATAGTTTGGGGCGAGATTTATAGCAAGTGATAGGCTAAATTTAGTTTGGATACTTGTAAATTTATCTAATTAGTAGATTAAATTTAGACCTTGTCTAAAAAACTAGCTTTTAAAATCGCTCTTGCAAGCTGTGAAATTTAGCAAATTTATCACCTCAAACCACAACAAAACCACCTAAATTTAAGAAAAGTGCAGGGCGTAAATTTAACTAGCGGATTTTTTTTAGTTTTGATTTTGAAATTTTATAAATTTTTGATGGCATATCTTCAAAAAATCGTTCATCAACAACTTCATCAGCCACGCTTCTAGCCCACGCTTCATCAAATTTCATGCCATTTTTGTTTGCGCTACTTGAGTAAAGCCAGTCAAATTTGGTTAAAAATTTCTCATGTTCGCACTCTTTTACGACCCTGATCGCCTTTAAATTTGGATATAAAAATGTCGTCTTTCTCGAGCGACGGATGAAATTTTTATACTTTTTTGGCGCTCTTGCAAGCTCGTTTAAAACGCTAAATTTAGCCGTCGTGATGAGACAAGGTTTGCCTTCACTTCGCATTTTGGCGTGATTTATCTCCTTGTAGTCTTTGCTTAAAAAGCCAGCCGTCGTGTCAGTTTGCGCTAGATATATCATCTCTCTTCTTTGAAAGTAAAAATATGCATGATATGATGAGAGCAAATCCTAAAAAGTCCCAAAAGACAAACTTCGTCCCAAGCCAAAAGTAGCCAAAAAATGCGGCACTTAGTGGCTCTATGCAGGCTATCATGCTAGCCTTTGAGGCGCCTATGAGCTTAACTCCAGTCATATAAAAGCTAAATGCAAATATCGTGCCAAGCGTGATGACGGCGAGAAATGCCAGCCACTGCGCCGTGCCACTAAGCTCCGCAAACTCCCACACTCTCATATAAAGGCAAAGCACCACGCCACCTATTACCATGCCCCAGCCAAGCGTGAGCGTGACTGAGTATTTAGCATTTAGCCTTGCGGGAGCTAGGTTATAAACGCAGACGCAAACGGCACTTACCAAGCACCAAAATAGCGCTTCTGGTGAGATGACAAGGGCTGAAATTTGCGCGTGCGTAGCTAAGAAAAAGACCCCAAGCATCGCGCAAAGCAGAGCCAAAATTTCGAGCGGTCTTGGCGCTCGCTTCTCTTTTAGGCAGATGATAGCTAGGATGAGAACTGGGGCTGTGTATTGAATAACTGTCGCAACTGCGGCGTTTGAGAGCTCGATCGAGTAAAAGTAGGCATACTGCGTCATCATAAGTCCAAGTAGGGCGTATATGAGAAGCTCAAGGAGCAGCTTTACGTCAGTAACTGGCGCAAAGACAGCCTTTGGAGCCTTAAAAGCGTAGTAGAGCACAATAAAAGCGCCAGCTAGCAAGAGCCTATAAGGCACTAAAAAATCAGCGCTTATGCCTTGCGAGAAGAGATACTGCCCACAAACTCCGCTAAATCCCCAAAGTACGCCACCAACTAGCGTAAGAAGCACTCCTAGTTGATGGCTGGACATTAAATTTATCTATCTTTATGTAGCTGGGCGTCTTTGCCGTAGTGAGGCGAGTACGGCCCATAAAGTATGCAGTCGTGGCAGTTTCTAGAAAAGAGGTAGGCATCAGCCCTTACTGCTAGGTCGTACGATCTATCTGAGATAGTGTTTGCCACCTGTGTGATGACGGCTGAGACTAGCATGCCAAGCAGGCTGTTTTGGCCGCCGCCGCTATCCTCTGCGGCTGCTGCCTCGCCCTGCCAGAGCGTCGCGCCACTTTTTATATCGACTAGCTTTGCTTCAAGGACTACCTTTGTCGAGCTTGAGACCACGACGTAGCTTGTGCCATAGTCTTTGATGTTTATATAAAGCACGCTATCGGCGTGGAAAATTTTATCAAGCTTATTTAGTGGCACGGCTGCGATCTCGCTTGGCTCGGTTATGCCATTTTGCTTAAATGTATCATTTACAAGAGCCACTGGAAATACATAGTATCCAGCCTCGCTAAGTGGGGCTACTGAGTTAGCCAGAACGGCTGCCGAGCCGCTTACCTCGGTGCTATCGTTTGTTGGCATGAGTACTAGGATGGAGCGTGGCTTTTTTTGCAAAAAGGCTGAGTAGTCGTATGGCTCAGGCTCTTTGAAAGAACAACCCGCAAAAAACAGCGCAAGAAGCGTCACAGCTATAAATTTCAGGCTATTTTTCATCTTTCGCTCCCTCTTTTTTGCTCTGCTTTTTTGGGGTTAAATTTTTAGAGCCCTTGATGAAATTTATAAATTCTCTTGACTCTGGAAAATTTTCCACTTCTTTGTCAAAATTTGCATTCGCAACGCCTAAATTCCCGTTATTTAGGTATAAAAGTCCAAGGTGTGCATAAAGCCCTGGCGCAACCTTGTATCCTTTTTGTATAGATGTCTGGACCAAATTTTCTAAGTGCGAAATTTGCTCGTTTGTATCGCCGCCCTCATTTAGATATGCGTATAAAGCATTGTTATACGTGCCATCCCAGTAGTAAAGCGACCTTGGGCCACTTGCGTTGCTGCACCCTGCGATTACGAGCGCAAGAGCGCCAAGGCAGGCAAGCTTTATTTTACTTGCCATGCTCCGCTTTCTATGCCATTTACTAGGTTATTTACCGCTTCAACTATCGCTAGGCTTAGCACCTTGCCATTTAGCGTAGAGTCGTATCCTGCGGTGCCGCCAAAGCCGATGATCTCTCTGTTTGAAAGAGTGTATTCGCCAGCGCCGCTAACTGAATAGACGACCTCTGCCGTTTTGGTATCGACAACATTTAAATTTACCTTTGAGTAGGCAGTTTGTTGCTTACCTTTGCCAAGTATGCCAAATAGCTGATGATCGCCTGTTGTCTTGCGTCCAAACTCAGTCACATCGCCAGTTATCACATATCTTGATCCTTTTAAATTTTGAGCCTCTTTGCTTAGCTCGCTCTCTTGTTTGAGAACTGACATATTTGATCTTTCAAGCACCGAAAATCTACCGCTTTGCTGTAAATTTGTGATTAGGATACTTTGAGCTTGGTTGCCAAGTCTATCCTCGCCGTCGCTAAATGCGCCATTTTGATAGGCTGATTGGTTATTAAAGCGGCCAATAGAAACTGAGACCTTTTTGCCGTTATAAACTGAGCCGTAGCTTGCTACTTTTGGAGTTTCGACCACTCTTGAGCTCTCACTTGCACACCCTGCAAAAAGTGCTGCGATCACTAGAGCTGCACTAAATTTTAAAACATTTTTCATCTTTATCCTTTGTGACAAAATCGTGTGTATATTACTAAATTTCCTTTTAAATAGCTTTAAAACTAATCTAGCTCTAAATTTAGTCTTATTTATTGACAAATTTGTCTTAAAGTGAGTAAAATCACGCCAGTTCTAAGTTTTAGAAAGACCTTTTTTGGATACAAAATGCACTCAATCGGAATCGATATAGGCTCAACATCTGCAAAAGTTGCCGTCATAGAGGCAAGTAGCGACCAGATAAAGGAGCTATTTTTACTCCCAACTGGCTGGAGCAGCGCAGATACGGCCATGCTTATAAAAGAGCGAGTTTTAGCTTTAGACCTTGGCGAGCTATATTTTACTGCGACAGGTTACGGCAGAGTCTCGGTGCCATACGCTGATAAAACCCTTACAGAGATCACCTGTCACGCGCTAGGGGCGCACTACTTTTGCAAAAGTGACTGCACAGTTATAGACGTGGGCGGTCAAGATACAAAGGCTATCAAGCTTGAAAATGGCTCAGTGACGGACTTTACGATGAATGATAAATGTTCAGCCGGCACTGGTAAATTTCTTGAAGTGATGTCAAACCGCCTTGGAGTTAGGTTTGATGAGCTTACGCGCCTTGCTAAAAATAGCGACAAAGATATATCCATAAGCTCGATGTGCACGGTCTTTGCGGAGTCTGAGATCATAAGCCTCATCGCTCAAAACGTCTCACGAGAAAATATCGCAAAAGCGGTGATCGTCTCAGCTATAAATAAAATTTCAAATTTGGTCAAAAAACAGGCAAATACGAGCTATTTCTTAAGCGGCGGCTTTAGTAAGAGCGAGTATGTGAGAGAAAATTTAGAAGTGTGCTTGCAAGCTAGCGTCAGCACGCACGAAGATGCGATCTACTGTGGTGCGATAGGCGCTAGCCTTGCAGGGATAAGAAATTTAAGGAGAGAAAATGGCGATAAATGAGAGTATGAGTTTGAGCGAAATTTTCGCTACCTATGATGGCGCTAAGAAAAATTTAGCCCAAAACGTCGAAGCAGTCAAAAATAGCGGCCAAAAGATCGCGGCTATCTTTTGCACCTATACGCCAAGGGAGGTCATCCACGCGGCAAACGCTTATAGCGTGAGTGTCTGCGCGACTGGCGATAATGCCGTGGTCGAGGGCGAAAAGTATCTGCCTAAAAACCTCTGTCCGCTCATAAAGGCAAGCTACGGCTTTGCAAAAGCGAACAAATGCCCATTTGTGCGAAACTCTGATATCGTTATCGGCGAGACGACGTGCGACGGCAAGAAGAAGATGTATGAGCTAATGGGCGAATTTAAAGATGTGCACGTCATGCATTTGCCGCATTTCAAGAGCCAAAAGAGCTTAGAGATTTGGCAAGATGAGGTCAGGGAGCTAAAAAAGCGTCTGGAGGCTAAATTTGGCGTGAAAGTTAGCGATGAGGAGCTTAGAAACTCTATCAGGCTATTTAACAAAGAGCGCGAGCTAATGGGAGAAATTCAAAATTTCATGAAGCTAACGCCGCCACCGATGAATGGCAAAGAGCTGCACGCACTGCTATATGGAAATGGCTTTATATTTGATAAAGCCGAGCAGATAAGCGACCTTGAGATCATTGTTGAGAAGCTAAAAGAGTGCGTGAGGGATAAAATCTCCCCTGTGCATAAGGACGCCAAACGCATAATTATCACAGGCTGTCCAAGTGGCGGGGTTTATGACAAGATCGTGCCAGCCATAGAAGAGGCAGGCGGCGTCGTGATAGCTTACGAAAACTGCACTGGCACTAAAAACTTTAGCAATCTAATCGATGAAAATGATGATCCTATAAATGCCATCGCAAAGCGTTACATGGCGATACCTTGCTCGATCATGTCGCCAAATAAAGATAGAGAAAATGTGCTTCAAGAGATGATAAAAGAGTATAAGGCGGACGGCGTGATTGACGTTGTACTGCAAGCCTGTCACACCTACAACGTAGAAACTACTAATATAAAAAGGGCGTGCAATGAGGTAGATACGCCTTATATGGCGCTCGAGACGGACTTTTCTACAAGCGATGCTGGGCAGATCAAGACAAGGCTCGAGGCATTTATAGAGATGCTTTAGTCTAAATTTAAAAGAGCAGGGGGCTAAATTTAGCTTGAAATTTAAAATAGCTGACTTGAAATGCAGTGAAATTTACAAGTCAGTTAAAGCGAAAATTCCAACATAAAAATAGATATTTTTTAAAAAATATGCAGGAATTTCTCCTGCATATTTAAATAACTAATCTTCTAAAAGTCACCATGCAGAGTTATTACTATTTATATATCTCATGTGCTGATAATCGTAAAGAACAGAATTCCACTTTTCATCACCATTTTTCATTTTGTCGTTATACTCTTTAGTCTTTTCTCTGTCGCCGCCAAATAAACTCCATGCAGGAGCACTACTACTCCCCCCCCCGTACTTAAAATAAATTTTAAAAGGGTGCAGGCCCATGAAAAAGTATAAATTTAGTGTCTAAGTGCCTGCTAAAATGTGCAGAGTATGTCAAGCAGTCTGCCAAGCTTTTGCATATCATTTAAGAAAAGCTGGTTTGATTTTTGTGTAAATTCTTTAGCCTCTTCTAAGATTTTGGGCTCAGATATGTTGTAAGCAAACTCCTTTTTTAGTATCTTTGCGCCCTTTTTATAGACAAATTTTGCATCAATTAAACTTGCAAAAAAGCTATCATCTCTTAAGTAGTAGTTTGTGGCTGCATTTACAAAAACTGGCTTTTGAGCCAAAAACTCAGCGCAAACGCCGTTTGGTGATCTAAATTTAACACTCTCAACCACGTCAGGTCTTATCTCATAAAACCTTATCTCACTAGATTTTTTAAGAGCTAAAACGTCACTAGTTTTGTTTAAATTTATAGAGGCGCTATCTGCTTTAATGACGTTTATAACGCCACTTACTAGAGAATAAGCACTTGTCGTTTTATTTTGATCAAGAAAATTTATCATGCCAAAAAATGGCACGCTGGCATTTTTATCAGCTAAGCTTGGCATGCTTTTTATGAGTAGTTGCTGCTTTTTGCCATTTAGCTCAAAGTAGCTCACCATGATAGAAATTTCATCCTTTTTGCTAGGTGTCTTTTGTGAGCAGCCAGCAAAAAATAGTGCCCCAAGCAGCAAAACTACTAAATTTCTCATTTTATAAAGTAATCACCATCAAAGCTTACAAGCGAGTATTTTCTCTCGTTGCCGATGCTCTCTTTAAGCTCATCGATACTCAAAAACTCCAAGCTGTCAGCTCCGATGTACTCTCTGACCTCTTCAACGCTTTTTTTGGCGCTTATTAGCTCCTCAAAGCTTGGTGTGTCGATGCCGTATCGCTCAGGATACTTTAGCTCAGGGCACGCAACTCTGAAGTGAATTTCTTTCGCCCCTGCGTGTCTTAAGAGATCGACCACCTTTTTAGAAGTGGTGCCTCGAACGATGCTATCATCGATCACGACGATGCTTTTACCAGCTAGCACGCTTGACATTGGGTTAAGT
Source organism: Campylobacter concisus (assembly GCA_018371535.1). Taxonomy (GTDB): domain Bacteria; phylum Campylobacterota; class Campylobacteria; order Campylobacterales; family Campylobacteraceae; genus Campylobacter_A; species Campylobacter_A concisus_BO. The sequence goes on along the minus strand of JAHAKU010000002.1, from coordinate 31,261 downwards.
TTTAGTTTGACCTTTAAATTTCTCATCTCTTGGCTTGGCTCGATAAATGTCCTGCCCACATAGTGGTTTCTGGTGATGGCCAGCTCAAATGGAATTTTGCTCTCGTTTGCGTATCCAAGCGCCGCCGGCACGCCACTATCTGGCACAGGCACGACAAAATCAGCCTTTACCTTGCTCTTTCTAGCTAGCACCTCGCCCATCTTTTTTCTCACTTCATAGACGCTTTTGCCCTCTATGACGCTATCTGGGCGCGCAAAGTAGATGTACTCAAAGGCGCAAATTCTAGGCTCTGGCTCGAAAATCTGCAAGCTTTGAAACTCACTCTTTCCATGCTCAAAAACTATCATCTCGCCAGGTCTAACATCTCTTATAAATGTTGCTCCCACAAGGTCAAATGCGCAAGTCTCGCTAGCTACGATGTATCCGCCATCTTTTAGCCTACCAAGGCTTAGTGGCCTAACACCCCAGCGGTCTCTTATGGCAAAGGTTTTGTGGCGTGACTGCACGAGCAAGCAGTAAGCGCCTTTTATCTTATCAAGTGCTGCGATGATGCGATCTTGTAGGTGTTCGTCGTGGTTTCTTGCGATGAGGTGGATGATGTTTTCTGTGTCCATATTTGTCTGAAATATCGCGCCATCTTTGATGAGCTCGTTTCTAACCTCGTCTTTATTGACCAAATTTCCGTTGTGAACGATCGAGATTTGACCTAGGGCATAGTTGGCGGCTATTGGCTGGGCGTCACGGCCTGAGTTTTTGCCAGCTGTTGCGTAGCGGTTGTGACCGATCGCCATGTCGCCTTTTAATGAGCTTAAGATCTCTTCGTTAAAGACCTCGGTGACTAGGCCGTTGCCCTTGTGAGTGGAGATCTCGCCGTCGTTACAGACGCTGATGCCACTTGCCTCTTGACCGCGGTGTTGCATAGAAAATAGCGCATAATACGCCGTTTTTGCCGCATCCTTAGAATTTATGATACCAACTATCGCACACATCTTTTATCCTCTTTTCATCTTTTTAAATTTCATCTTCGCAGTTAAATTTCATAGCCAACGCTAAACACTTTTTGTAAGTGGCTTGTTGTATAATGGCTGGCACATTCGCCGTTATTTGCACCATTTATAACAATCCACATCGCTAAAACTAAATTTCATCATCTCAAATCAAACTCGCCAGCTCTTAAATTTTGACGCTTTTTGCGCTCTGGCAGGTAGAATTTATCGCCAAATTCTAGCTTGTAGCTCTTTATATCATCAAGCTTAAATTTAATCATCAAGCCCCAAACTATCATCTATCGAGTATAGGCCGCTGCTCTGATTTTTTAGCCAGATGGCAGCCTTAATGGCACCTTTTGAAAAAGTCGCTCTACTAGTTGCGGTGTGGTTAAGCTCGATAAATTCGCCGTCATTATAAAAGCCAACCGTGTGACGACCGACCACGTCGCCTCCACGAAGTGCCATAACTGCGATCTCGTCTTTGCTTCTTGCACCCACCATGCCAGCTCTGCCAGTTACTAAGACATCTTTTAAATTTAGATCCCTTGCCTCTGCCACACAGCCAGCCAAAGTCATCGCAGTGCCACTTGGAGCGTCCTTTTTGTGTCTGTGGTGCTGCTCGACGATCTCTATATCAAATTCTCTTAAAACTTTTGAAGCTATCCTTGCTATGCGGTTTAACACTGCTACGCCTAGACTCATGTTTGTTGCGTAGAGTATTGGCATAGTGCCTGATGCTAGGTGAAGTAAGTTTTTCTCGTCGTCATTTAGTCCTGTTGTGCCGATGACTAGTGGTTTTGGGTTGGTTCTAGCGTAGTTTAGTAGTGCTACGGTCGCCTCTTTTTGGCTAAAGTCGATGATAACGTCGCACGCTTCAAAAAATTTAGCAAAGTCGTTTGTCAAAAGCTCGCTACTTAAATTTTCAACTTCATTTTTTTGGCTAAAAGCGACGCTTAAAGTGGCGTCTTTTTCATCTTTTAAACAAGAGATGATACTCTGAGCCATCTTGCCACTAGCGCCGTAAAGTCCTATTTTTACCAAAATTTATCCTTTGATTTTTGGTTGAAATTTAACATAAAATTTATTATAGAGAGATTACGAAATGGCTTTTGAAGATAGCTATTTGAGGCTAGAATTTAATTAAAAATTAGCATTTTGGTAATTATTAGACGCACCCACTTTTACCTATTTTGTGTAAAAAGGCTATTACACTATGCCTTAGAGTTATTTTATTAATGAAATTTTGAAAAAATGTTCTGATTAGCCTAAAAACCAAGCAATTTTGAAATGTAAATTTTTGCTAAAAATGTTTATTTTGAAAGAGAAATTTAGCCAAAAAATTTGGCTAAATTTGAGTATTAATGTAAGCTTTCTATGTAGCTCATAGCGCTAAGTGCAGCCACAGCGCCGTCACCTGCTGCTACGATGACTTGTTTTGGAGCGTCCTCTCTGATGTCACCTGCTACAAAGAGCCCTTTTAGGCTAGTTTGCATCTTAAGGTCGGTCTTGACCTGTCCGCCATCAGCCATTTCGCAGATAAATTTGCCGTTTTCATCTTTTAAAATTTCGTTATTTACATTTAGTCCGACAAAGGTGAAAATGCCCGGCACATCAAGCACACGCTCGCCATTTTTAGTATCAAGCACGATCTTTGTTAGGCCCATCTTATCGCCAAGCGCTTCTTTTACAGTCGCACTTGTTATAAACTCGATCTTTTCATTTTTTCTAGCTTTTTCAACGGTTGTTGGCGCTGCTCTAAACTCGTCACGTCTATGCACAAGATAAACTTTTGAGCAGATATTTGCTAGGTAAAGTGCCTCTTCAACAGCTGTGTCGCCACCACCAAGGACGGCTACCTCTTTGTTTTTGTAAAAGAAGCCATCGCATGTCGCGCATGTGCTAACGCCTTTGCCAAAGAACTCGTCCTCGCCTTTAAAGCCAGCACGTCTTGGAGTTGAGCCAGTCGCTACGATGACAGCCTTTGCCTGCTCGCTCTTGCCGCCTTCAAGTAAAATTTCAAAGCTGCCGTCACTATTTTTTCTAACGCCAACGACGTTTGCCCACTTATGAACTAGCCCAAATGCACTGCACTGCTTCCACCAAGTGCTCATAAAATCAAAGCCGCTCTCGCCAGGGGCTTTTTGACCTGGGTAGTTTTCTATCTCTGAGCTCGAGGTGATCTGACCACCAGGCTCGCCTTTTTCAAACATTACAACATTTTTTAATCCGCCTCTAGTGGCGTAAAGTCCGGCGCTTAGTCCTGCTGGGCCGCCTCCGATGATCGCTAAATCAAGCATAAATTTCCTTTATTCTAAAACATTTATGGACGAATTTTGTTTGTAAATTTCGCCCCTTTGATGAACTATCTCAACACTGCTAGGTAGCTTCGTGATGCTTAAATTTCGCATAAGCTCTAGGACCGTATTTATATCTGAGCTTATGTATTTTAGTGTTGAGTTTGACTCATATCTTTTTTGAAAGATATCGATCGCCACAACTGTTTCATTTTTGGTTGGTAAAATTTCGTCTAATTTTGATTGATTTGAGCTGAAGATTAAAAGCGTGTATTTTGGCTCTTTTGGAGTGAAAATTTCGCTTTTTTCGTAAAAAACTAGCTTCGCAAAATCAACAAATTTATATTGTGAAAAACGATAGTTGCTATACGCAAATGCAGCCGCTATCATAGCTGCACCAAAAAATGAACCAAATATATAGGTAAGAGGAAGCAGACTTCCTCTTCTTTTTTCGCCCATTAAAGAAGCGAATTTAGTTTGTCAGTTAGGGCTTGTTTTGACTGCGCACCGACCATTTGCTCAACTAGCTCGCCATTTTTGAAAAATAGCAATGTTGGGATCGATCTGATGCCAAACTCAACTGCAAGATCTTGCACTTCATCAGTATTTACCTTGCAAATTTTCGCTCTGCCCTCGAAGTCTTCAGCAAGCTCTTCGATCACTGGAGCTAGCATACGGCAAGGTCCGCACCATGGAGCCCAGAAATCTACTAGAGCAACGCCTTCTTTTGTTACATCAAAATTTTCTTTTGTGAGTTCGATGTATTTTCCCATTTGTTCTCCTTATTTTAAGATGTGGCAATTATACAAAATCAAATTTAAATTTTAGATAAATAATAAATTTTATTATAAACTAATATTTTCTATCAGCTCAAAATTTTCATTTTTAACAACAAGCAGATCAAGCTGATAGTCCCTGTTTGGCTCATTTTTCATCATATAAAAATTTATTGTTTTTAAAATTTTCATATATTTTGCCTTGTTTAGCCTATACTCCGCTTCGTATTCTCCGCTAGTTGCTTTTACTTCAATAAAATGCAAAATTTTATCACTACTTAGTGCGATGATGTCGATCTCGCCAAATTTAGAGTGAAAATTTCTCTCTAAAATGACAAAACCAAGCTCACGCAAAAACTCGCAAGCCCTATCTTCAGAGCTCTTACCAAAGAGATACTCTTTTAGCCCCAAGCTACTCCTCGATCCTCATCATAAATGGCTCTTCTTTTATATACTCTTGCTCTTTTAAAAGCTCTATCGTTCGCTTCGCATCGGCCTCTAAGCTCGTGTGTGTCGTGAAAAATAGCACGGCATACTCGCTCTCATCTTTTGGCTTTTGCAGCAAGCTGTCGATTGAAAGGTTGTTTTCGCTCATCAAATTTGTTATCTTTGCTAGCACGCCCATTTTGTCTTCGACTTTTAGCCTAAAGTAATACTTCGTCTTTATCCTGTCGCGGTCAAGTAGCTCTAAGGTGTTTAGCTCAAATGGCGCTTTGTATCCAAGCATCGGCGACTTGCTATCTCTTGCGATATCGATGAGATCGCTGATGACTGCACTTGCTGTTGCGTCGCCGCCAGCTCCTGGGCCATAGTACATAGTCTCGCCAACGACCTCGCCAACGACGCTGATCGCATTTGTCACGCCGCTTGCCTTTGCTATCATTTTGTTTTGTGGCACAAGCGCTGGATGCACGCGTAGTTCGACCTTGCCCTCACTTTTTTTGGCGATAGCTAGAAGCTTGATCGAGTATTCAAAATCTTTTGCGAAAAATATATCTTCTGGCGTGATCCCTTGTATCCCCTCTATTAAGATGTCCTCTGGGTCGCCGTGTACGCCGTATGCGATGCTAGCAAGGATGAGGAGCTTGTGAGCCGTGTCAAAGCCACCCACGTCAAAGGTAGGATCAGCCTCGGCGTATCCAAGCTCTTGCGCCTTTTTAAGCGCGTCTTTGAAATTTGAGCCCTCATTCATCATCGAGGTTAGGATGTAGTTGCTGGTGCCGTTTAGTATGCCATTTATGCTTAAGATGTGGTTGGCGCTAAGTCCCTCTCTTAAGGCTCTGATGATCGGTATGCCACCAGCCACGCTTGCTTCAAAACCAAATGGCGTGTTTTTGGCTAAATTTTGCAAAGCATATCTATGATAGGCAAGAAGCGCTTTGTTTGCAGTGACGACCGCTTTTTTGCGCTTTAAAATTTCGCTCACCACTCTAAAAGGCTCTTCAACACCGCCCATAAGCTCGACAAAAACGTCGATATCATCGCGGTTTATGACGCTATTTATATCGTCAGTCAAAGGGATGCCAGCGTCTCTTTTTTTATTTAAATTTCTAACCACACCGATGATTGGCACTATCTCTTCGCCACATCTTGCTGCGATCAGTTTTTTGTTTTTTAGTAAAATTTTTGCAACCGACTCACCAACGGTTCCAACGCCTAATATCGCTACATTCATTCAAATTCTTTCAAATATTTTTTTATATTTCTTGCTGCTTGCCTTATCCTGTTTTCGTTTTCGATAAGAGCTAAGCGCACGTAGTCGTTTCCGCCCTCGCCAAAACCGATGCCCGGGCTAACTGCAACTGAAGCCTTTGTAAGAAGCTGCTTTGAAAACTCAAGGCTGCCTAAGTGGCTCACCTTTGGTGGAAGTTTTGCCCAGATAAACATGCTAGCGTTTGGCTTTTTAAGCTCCCATCCAGCCTGAGCAAAGGCCTCTATCATCACATCTCTTCTTTTTTCATAAATTTGGCGTATCTCTTCAACGCAGCTTTGATCACCGTCAAGTGCGACCGTGGCAGAGACTTGTATCGGCGTAAACATGCCGTAATCAACCCATGATTTTATCTTTTTAAGTGCGGCACAAAGCCTCTTGTTTCCACACATGAAGCCAACTCTCCAGCCAGCCATGTTGTAGCTTTTTGAAAGAGTGTAGCACTCGACTGCGACATCTTTTGCGCCTTCTACTTCAAAGATGCTTGGAGTTTTGTAGCCATCAAAGGTAAGATCAGCGTAGGCGATATCTGAGATGATGTAAAATCTCTCTTGCTTTGCGATGCTTACAAGGCGCTCGTAAAAGCTCTTTTGCACGGTCACGGTCGTTGGATTGTGAGGGAAATTTACGACTACATATTTTGGCTTTGGCGAGCTTGCGTGTATCGTCTGGATTAAGTTTTCAAAAAATTTATTCTCATCTAGCTCAAATTTATCGTTGTAGTGAAGTGGCATCTTTGCGACGCTTCCACCAGCAAATAAAAACGCTTGCGTGTGTATCGGATATGCAGGATCAGGCACGATAGCCACGTCGCCTGGGTTTATCACGGCTTGAGCAAGATGCACAAAGCCCTCTTTGCTGCCCATTGTGGCTACTGCTTCAGTTTCTGGGTCTAAATTTACGCCGTATTTTCTCTTGTACCAGTTGCAAATGGCAAGGCGAAGCTTATAAATTCCAGCACTGGCTGAGTAGCCGTGGGTCTTGTCTTTTTGCGCGCTTTCGCATAGTTTATCGACGATGTGCTGCGGCGTTCTGCCCTCTGGGTTGCCCATAGAAAAGTCGATGATGTCCTCGCCAGCTCTGCGTGCTGCCATTTTTATAGCATTTACTTCGGCAAAAACGTAGTTTGGCAAACGCTCAATTGTATTAAATCTTATCTCATCAAACACTGTTTGCTCCTATTTTATAAGCTTGATAATTATCTCGTTTTTAATGTTAGTTATGTCGCTATTGTCGCTAATTAACGCATATTTCGCGTCATTAGCTAAATTTATGGTGTAGTTAGTTTTTATCTCGTTTTCTCTTTTTAGATCGATTTGGTTTAAATTTTTATCATAAATTCTAACAAGTGGTACCCATTTGTTTGGCTCGTTTGAGATGATATTTAGGCTACTTGCACCTGCTACATCTACGATATAGACGCCACCACTTTTGACAAGTGGGCTCTCTTCGTTAAAATTTACTTTTGACGCATCAAGGCTCATATTGTTAGCGTCCAGATAGAGCGCTAAATTTCCATCAAGCCTGTCAAATCCCATTATCTTAAAGCCGCTTTTACTAAGCGTAAAATTTAGCAAATTTGGATCTATGCCGCCACTTTTTAGGGCTAAAATCCCATAAGAAATTTCATTGCTATTTTTTAGAGAATTTACCCTTGCCACGCTTATATTTGCATCTTCAAGAGCTAAATTTATCGATTTTACAAATAGTGCTGAGGGGACTTTTTGCGTGCTTATAAATTTTAAATTTAAGCTATTTGAGCTAAAAGAGAGAGCATCGTAGTTCGAGCTTTGCTTTAGCCTTGAGACTAGCTCGCCAACGTTTAGCGAGCCGTTAGTGTCTAAATTTTCTAAAGAAATTTGCAGATCTTTTCCGCTGCTTAGTGCATTTGCACTGCTATTTAGATCAAAAGCGTATGAAAAAACACTAAAAAGAAGAAATATGGCTAGTTTTTTTACCAAGATTTGCCCTTATTCATCTCGACAAACTCGTCATAAGTTAAAAATTTCATATCGCCATTTTCTACTAAAAATCTAGCTGGACGGCTTGGGTTATACTTTGTCACTTTATCGCCGATCTTAAGCTCGATGTTGCCATTTCCGCAAACGACTAGCTGCCTTTGGTCTAAATTTATATTGACACTCTTGCTTGTATCGCTTGATGTTTTTTGACCATTTTCAAGGTTGATGATGCCTATCCAAACGCGTTGTTTTGGTGTGATGATCGCCTCATTTAGTGGCTTTGTCACGTTTTGCTCTACTTTTGGAGCTGGCTGGGCTGCCATGCTAGGTTTTAGGGCATTTTGATCAACGCTAGTAGGACTTACAGTCACATTTTGCTCAGCTGGAGCTGAAATTTTCACGCTTGAAGCGTTTGCATCGATCTTTGGAGTGTTTTGAGAGATCGTTACGTTTGTGTCGATTATATTTTTCTTCACTTCATTGACGATGCTTGATTGTGAGTAGCTCACGCTTGTGTTATCTTCATTTAAGCTTGCGATGAAATTTTGGACGTATTTGTAAGCGTCAAAGTAGTAAGCGCCGCCAGCGATGATAGCTAAAATGATGATCCAGAAGAAAAATCCAGCCCCACCACCGCTACTTTGCCTTTGGATCGAGACATCTTCAGGTGTGTAAGAAGAAATTTTTGGGCTTACTTTTGTTTTTTTGCTCTCATCAGGCATATTTTCTTGCATGAATGCGTCGTATTCAGCGAGAAGTTCGCTAAGATCGACGCCGTACTCACGCTGTAAAATTTTGGCGTAGCCTCTCATGTTTAAGCGTGATAATTTTTCAAAATTTTTGTCAAAAATGTATTGTAAAAATGTGGGTTCAATGTGCGTTTTACGCGAAATTTCCTTTATGCCTATCTCTTTTAAATTTTCTAATTCATTCATCTATCATCCTATCACAAATTATCGCAAAAGCTGCACTTACATTTAGGGAGTCCCAGCCATCTTTTAGCTTGATACCGACGCACTCATCGCACTTTGCTAGAGCTTTTTGCGGTATGCCTTCGCCCTCTGATCCCATCACCAAAGCCCTTTTGCCAGCAAATTTCATCTCTTTTATATTTTTGCCGTTGCTTGCCGTCGCGTAAAGCCTAAAACCACACTGTTTTAGCTCATTTAGCAGGCTAAGTCCGTCTTCAAAGATCGCTATTGGTATCTCGTAAGCAGCACCGCTACTTGACCTTAAAACACCTTGCATATTTACACTTTTTGTAACAATGACAAGTCCTTCGCAGCCTAGAGCATAAGCACTTCTAGCGATGGCGCCGATATTTCCGACGTCACTTATGCCATAAAGCACGGCGATGAAATTTAGCTTTTTTAGCTCGCTAATGTCTGAAAACTCAAACTCACTAACGCTTGCTAAAAAGCCTTGATGGTTGCCGCCATGCGCCATCGACTGAGCTTTTTGATTATCCACGCGGATGATCTTCTTGCCAGTGCCGCAAATTTTAGAGAAGAGTTTTTTATCACACTCTTTTGAGAGATAGATCTCTTCTAGGATCTGCGGGCGCTTGTTCAAAATATGTAAAAATAGCTGTTTTCCGTATATTATCATGGTTGCTTATGGTAGCTAAAGTCAAGTAAAATTTAACTTATTTCGCTTCTAAATTTGAGTGAATTTTTGAAACTTTTTGAGAGAATTTGAGCTTTTAAATTTACGCTTTTATAAGCTCGTCGTAGATCTTTTTGACATCTTTGCCAGTTATTTTGCTAAGCAGTTTTGCCTTTGCTTTTGGGGCTATATCAAGAGAGATGATCTCATCTTTTGTGATGTTTTGAGTGGCTATGTTAGCACTTTTTGAGATGACAACTGCCCACTCGCCGTTTAAATTTGCTTTTTCTAAAATTTGGGCTAAATTTTTGGCTGTGTCTTTAAATTTGGTCTCAAATTTTTTGGTGGCCTCTTTTATGGCAAAAATTTCTCTCTCTGGCTCTAAATTTGCGATGCTTTGCACCAAGCTTAATATACGTTTTGGGCTTTCATAGATCACGGCTGGATAGGCTAAATTTAGAGCATTTTGTATGGCTAGTGCTCTCTCTCTGCCGGTATTTGGTAAAAATCCTAAGAAAACAAACTCTTTATCACAAAGTCCGCTTGCAACCACGCTTAAAAGTGCAGCGTTTGCTCCGCTTAAAATTTCGTATTTGATATCATTTTTTTGAGCGTATCTTACTAGGCTAACGCCTGGGTCACTTATGCCTGGCATGCCAGCATCGCTCATGTAAGCTATATTTTTGCTCCAAAATTCATCATTTAAATTTGCAAAAAATTCATCTTCGTTGTGGGTGTGAAGCGGGATAAAATTTGAGATATTTATATTTGCGTCAAAGCGTTCGTTTAGCAGATTTACAAGGCTTTTGCAAACTCTTGTATCTTCACAGATAGCTATCTCGCATTCACGCAAAATTTTGATCGCGCGAAGCGAGATATCTTCTAAATTTCCTATTGGAGTAGGAACAAAGTAGAGCAAGGCTTATTTTTGAGCGTATTTTTTCTTAAATTTCTCAACACGGCCAGCGCTATCAACTATCTTTTCGCTGCCTGTGAAAAATGGGTGGCACTTGTCGCAAATGTCAATTCTGATTTCGCTTTTGTTTGACTTTGTCTTAAAAGTGTTGCCACACGCGCAAGTTATGGTGCAATCTACATACTCTGGATGGATCTCTTTTTTCATCATCTTTCCTTTATTATTTTGGGCTATTTGTTACCTTAAAAGTTGCTGATTATATAAAAACTAATCTAAAAATCAAATAAATCAAGCAAGAAATTTTGCCGCCACAGATATGACTGCGGTCTGTGATCTTAGGATATTTTTTGTATTTAGGCCGTAGATATTTTTAAATTTAGCCGTCTCATCCTCGCTAAATCCACCCTCTGGACCGATTATTAATATCTCATCATCTCTTTTTTCACTTAAATTTTTGCCACCAAAATTTATGGCCGAGACATTTTTATAAACGCTCATTAGCTCGTCTAAATTTTTGTAAATTTCAAACTCCATTAGCGACGTTCTCCCGCACTGCTCGCATGAAAGTGCGTTTATGTAGTTTAGTTTTTCAAGGTCGATCTTGAAATTTGCCTGAGAAAATTTAGTATAGACAAAGGCGATCTTGCTAACGCCAAGCTCATTTAAAAATGGCAGCGCCTTTTCGATCGTCTTTGGATCAACGACCGCCCAAGCGATGGTAAAGTCAAATTTATGCTCGCAGTTTAGGCTGGCAAAGACAAGACTTAAATTTGCACTTCTGCGCTCTATCTCATCGATCTCGTAGATATACTCTTTGCCGTCACGTAAATTTCTAACACTTATGCGTTCTCCTGCTTCAACCCTTCTTGCTTTTAGGTGCAAAAAGGCCTCATTTACTATTTTCAGGCGCTCTTCGCCAGCGTTTTTGTCATATAAAAATTTCATCTAAATTCCTGCAATGATGATCAAAATAATGTCACAAATGCCTTTAACAAGGGCAAATTTTTTAAATTTCTCTAGCTCGCCAGCAACGGCGTATCTCTTTAGCCTTTTGTATCCAATGGCGCTAAGTGCGATCAGGGCTATCAAGATAAGAAGCATTTTTATGGCGTTAAATTTTGGCTCGTAACTATAATGTGCCCACAAAATAAGCCCAGTTAGTACCAAAAAGCTAAGCAGCATATGATAAATAGGCAAGAAATACCTTATGCGAAGCACGTAATTTTTACTCCTCACTCCAAACTGAGTAAGCGCTAGATAAAGCGCCGCTAAAGCAAGTAGCGCATAAAAAAATGTCACGTGAAATGGCAAAGTATAAGCATAAAGCGAGCTTAAGTGTTCGTTCATTTCTTATCTTTAGGAGGCTCGTTTTCTTCGACGACTGGCTCAGGTGGCAGCTGCTCGTCGATAGTTACATTTGCATCAGGCTGGGCTATCGTAACATCACTAGGGACTGGCTCACTAACGTCACTTTTGGCCTCTTCTTTATCTCCACATCCTAAAAATACGCTAGCTATAAGCAAAAAAGAGGTTATAAATTTTTTCATTAAACGTCCTTTGGATTTTCTATTTTTATCTTATTTATCATCTTTTCAAGCAAATTTTTATCTTCCCACTCGTCCATAATAGCCTCTGAAAATTTGATATCACTAAGCCTTATCTCACCCATTTGTGGGTTTGTCGCGTCCTCTTTGAAGCACTGCGCATAGCCAGTGTCGGTCTCGTGCACGATGACACTATGAAGCTTCACCTCGCGCTCGCCATTACTCATCACGCTAAGCTCAAGTATCCGCTCGATTATTACAAAAAATATGCGGCAAAACTGTTCTGCGCTGGGATTTAGCGGGATCTCGATCCACCTTGCAGAGTGCTTTTTAAGGTCGTTTTTGTATTCGTCACTATCGCCTGAAAATATGGTCGTAGCGTGGTCAAAGCTATCGATGATCGTCTTTATGCTTTGCTTCATCAACCCAAAGTCATAGACCATGCCAGCGTTATCAAGAAAATTTGAGCTAAGTAAAATTTCTGCTACGTAGCTGTGACCGTGGATGCTCGTCCTGCAGCGCTTTGAGCTACAAAATCTCACGATATGCGCATTTTCAAATCTAAAAAGTTTTCTAATAATCATCAAACACCCTCTTTGTCGCCCCAAAGCCTGATGTGGATACGCTCTGAGTAGTTAAATCCATGCTTTATAGCAAATTGCGCTGTTTTTAGAGCATTTTTGCTTAGCTCGTCCTCATTTGCACCCATCGCCATGCACCAAACTGGCAAATTTGCTCTATTTTTTATATATAAAATTTCCTCCAGCTCGCTTTTATCAAAGCGCGAGAGGACAAATTTTAAAAAGCTGCTTTTAGCGTTATTTTTGATAGCTAAAATGGCATCTAAATTTATGCGTTTTTGCTCGCTAACTCCGCTATTTGCTAGCTTTACGCCAAGTGCAAAATGGCAGTTTTTATAAATTTCAAATTTATCAAAATCAACCAAGATCGTGCCATTTGTCTCAAAATGCACCTCGTAATTTATAAGCAAATTTCTTACCAAATTTATGAAATTTTCATTTTGATGCCAGATGAGTGGCTCGCCGCCTGTTAAAACGATGATAGGCTTTTGCTCTAATCCTTTACAAAGCCCATCAACTAGGCTTAAAATTTCATCTGCGCTATATCTTTTGTGGTGAAAATGTCCCTTAAAAACGGCTCTTATGCTATCACAACCCAAAAGCTCTTCGCCTGTTTTTAAAGACCTTGTCTTTACGCCAAAGCCAGAGCAGTTTAGGTTGCAGCCCAAAAAGCGTAAAAACACAGCGAGCCTGCCCTGATAAGCGCCCTCGCCTTGGATGCTTAAAAATGCCTCAACTAATTCTAGCTCTTTGCTCATCAACCACCAGTTTGGTAAAAAGCCCTTGAAGAGGTTTCATTTTCAGCTCCTAGAGCCCATTTGTTCTCTTTTGGCTTGTTAGCAAGTACTTGCCTTAAGATCTCGCTTGCTGCGACGATATCGCCATTTGCAACTGCTTTTTTGATACTTAGTGCATCTTCAAAATAAAGGCAAGGTATCAAAAGCCCTTCAGCACTTAGCCTAATGCGGTTGCAACTCTCGCAAAAGTCGTGTTTGTGAGGGTCGATGATGCCAAATTTATAGCCGTCATCAAGCCTGTAAATAGACGCAGGTGCGTTTGGCAATTTTTCATCTTTTGTGACGTTGTATTTTTGCGAGATGATCTTTAAAATTTCATCGCTTTTTAGCCCTTTTAGATCCTCTTTGGCGTGCGAATTCTCCATATATTCGATAAATCTGATCTGAGAGTTTCTAAATTTAGCAAACTCAAGCAAATTTACTAGCTCATCGTCGTTAAAGCCTTTTAGAGCGACGGTGTTTATCTTGACCTTTAGCCCAGCATCAAGTGCTGCTTCAAAGCCAGCTAAAACCTCGTGCAAGACGCTCTTTTGAGCGATAAATTTAGCCTTTTGCTCATTTAGCGTATCAAGCGACATATTTATGCGCTTTAGACCAGCGTCCTTTAGTCTTTTGGCAAAGTGTGGCAGCATAAAGCCATTTGTCGTAAGCGCTAGATCGATGTCTGGCTTATAATCGCTTATCATCTTTATAAAGACGTCCAGATCCTTGCGCACGAGTGGCTCGCCGCCTGTGATCCTGATCTTTTTCACACCCTCGTCGATAGCTACTTTGACAAATAAAAATAGCTCTTCAAATGTCAGTAAATTTTCTTTTGGTGTCCAACTAAATGGCGTCGTAGGCATGCAATATCTACATCTAAAATTGCAACGCTGCGTCACAGAAATTCTTAAATAATCAACAACCCGACCATATTTATCTATTAGCATAAAGCACCTTTTTTAAGCTTGGTTAGAGCTTTTTTAATTTTCAATTATATGTTAAAAGATTTAAATTTAAATAAAAATTTAAGCTAATTTTTGTAGTTTAAGAGTAGTTTTGTCTTTTAAAATTAGCCCAAATTTAGGCTAATTTATGAAATTTAAGCACAAATTCAACTCGCCCCATACCCACGTGAAGATCTTTAGCGATCATGGCTGCACTTTTGCCATCTTTAAACATCTTTAGAATTTGCTCTTCTTCGTTGATGACGCTTGGGGCAATTTTATTGATATCTCTTGTTCGCTCCTCAAGGTTAAACATCCTATCTTTTTGCTCGTTTGCAAAGTCATCTATCACTCGCTCGATGCTCTTTATAGCGCGGATTATCGGCACGATTTTTTCATTTATCTGCTCATTTATCTGCTCTTTTAGCTCGTCTTTTACATCTTTTAGCTGCTCGTCATCATCAGGCTTAAAGCTCGCCAGTGCGGCTAGCTGCTTTTTGAGATTATAGTTTTCTTGTATGGCGCTCTCTATGGCACGCTCATATCTTGTAAATTTCTTATTTGTCTCGCTATCTTTTATAAATATCAAAGCTATTATTATCGCTAAAACGATGCCAAAACCTAAAAAAATGTAAATTTCCATATTTTTCCTTTACGAATTTGCCCTAAGCTCTCTTATCATCACACGCTCTCTAGCCGTCACGTAAGCGTTCCAGTCGGCCTCGTCCTCTTCGTGCATGTTCTCTATCTTTGCTAGCCTCTCATCCTGCGCCCTTAGATAAAGGCTCAAATTTCTCTTTGGAAAGATAGGCATCATAATCCTTGCGTAGTAAATTTCATCTTTTTTAAATTTATCTTCGCTTATTTTTATATGCGTAAAGCCGATCTCGTCGATATCCACGCTCTCACTTAGTGGCAGATACTGCTTGTGCTCATTTTTTATATAATCACTTAGCGCGTCGATCTTTCTATGAAGCTCGATGACAAGCGTTAGCAAGACTTGGTCGCTCTCTTTGGTCTCGCCGCGTGATTTGGCTCGCTTTAGCCACGCTCCAAGCGCATCTTCGTCGCCTGGTAAGATAGAGTTAAATTCTCTTAAAAATTTCTCATCCCCACTTCTGTCGCACTCATAAACCATGCTAAGAGGCGCTTTAAAAAGCCTTACTTCGCTCATAATACACTTATCCAAACAAAGATGAAAAATAA
Source organism: Campylobacter concisus (assembly GCA_018371535.1). Lineage (GTDB taxonomy): Bacteria > Campylobacterota > Campylobacteria > Campylobacterales > Campylobacteraceae > Campylobacter_A > Campylobacter_A concisus_BO. Next base: position 15,955 of record JAHAKU010000002.1, on the reverse strand, counting down.
AATTCCCAAGTAGCCATTTAGCGTGAAAAACGCCCGATCTATCTTACTAAAGTCGCGCCTTACGATCCTATGCTCGAAAAATAATATCACGCCACTTACCACAATGCCAAAAAATGCCATCGCTCCAAGCCCAGCCGCCCAAGCAAAAAGTAGCCAAAGTATAAAGGCTAGAGCGTGAAAAATGGCCGATAAAAATAGTGTCGCCTTGTCGCCATATATCGCTGGTATGCTAAAGAGCTTGTTTTCTTGGTCAAATTTAATATCTTGAAGCGAGTAAAGCAGGTCAAATCCAGCCACCCAAAATGTCACACCAAGGCAAAGTAGCACGCTCCAAAGCGGTATGGCAGCGCTCACTGCGACCACGCCAGCTATCGGAGCAAGTCCAAGACTAAGGCCTAGCACCAAGTGCGCTAGCTCGCTAAATCGCTTAAATAGCGAGTATCCGCTAAGCACGGCAAGGATAGGGAAGCTTAGCCAAAATGCGAGCGAATTTACAAAATAAGCGCAGATGATAAAGATAAGCGCGTTTGCTGCGATGAAAAGCTGCATATTGCCCTTGCCGATGCGCCCATCTACGCTTGGACGGCTTGCGGTGCGTGGGTTTAGCTTGTCGATGTCCTCGTCTTGGTATCTGTTAAACGCCATAGCGAAATTTCTAGCGCTAACCGCGCAAATAGTGCCTAAAATAAGCAGTTTAAAGCCAAACCAAGCCGAGCCATTTTCTATCTTGCTCGCAACTATCATCGCCACAAAGATAAAGGGCAGGGCAAAAACCGAGTGCTTAAAAACGATGAGTTCTGCGATATCTTTTAGCTTTTTGATCATATAAATTTCCATCTTTTTAAAAAGTGTCTGATTTTACACCATTTTGCTTTAAATCTAAATTTATATTATCATTGCGAGAGTAATTTAAAATGAAGGGTTATGATGAGTAAAATAGCGATTATCGGAGATGGTTTTAGTGCGTTATTTACGGCGCTTGAGCTAGCTAAAAAGGGCGAGGAAATTTTAGTTATTAGTAACCAAAAAGATGAGTTTGAAAACGGAATTTTAACCCCATTTAACACCCCAGCACTTGCAAGAGATGGAGCGATATCTAGCTCATTTTTGGGACTAGTTAGTAAAAAAAGCGAGCTTGATATAGCGCTTTGCTTAAATGAAAACTTTAGAGCTTGGATGGCGAATTTCACGCTTAAATCAACAAAGGCTCACGATAAAAAGATGAGAGTTTTGTTTAAAAAATTTGGACAAAAGAGCTTTGAAATTTTAAAAGAGCTAAACGAAAAATATCCGCAGATAAAATTTGATGAGAGTGGCGTTTATCTCGTTTTTAGCGAGGATGAGAGCTTTAAAAAGATGCTTGATGAGACAAGGGTCGCTGATAGCGAGCAAGAAATTTTAAGCGTGGATAGTGAGCTAGCAAATTTTGGTTTTATAAATAAAAACATAAAAGGGGCGCTAAATTTAGCTAAAAACGCAAGCATTGATACAGCTGAGCTAAAAAAGGCGCTTGTTAGCGAGCTAAACGAGCTTGGAGTGCAGTTTATAAATGATGAAATTTATGAGCTAAAAACGCAGGGGCAAACCGTGCAAAAGGCTGTTGGCAGTGCTGGCGAATACGAGGCTGATAGCTTTGTCGTGGCTAGTAGAAATTTGGAGCTTTCAAGCAAGCTTGGGACAAATTTAAGCGCCATTTTGGCTAAATTTTACACGATCGATCTTGTGCTAAGCGAGGGTCAGATCCCTAAAAAACCGATCATTTTAAATGATATGTTTGCCAAAATTTATCCAACGAAAAATGGCGTCACGATCATTACAAATTTACAAGTGGGCGCGATCGATACGCTTGTAAAAACAGAGAAGATCAACACATTTTTAAACGAGCTAAAAAGACACCTTGGCATAAGCGAGCTAAAAGAGCCTAGTTTTAGGGCAAATTTTGTGCTTCTTAGCTCAAACGACAAGCCAGCGATCGGACGAGATGAGACATATCAAAATTTACTCTATAACCAAGCGTACGGGCTAAACGAACTAAGCTTTGCACCGCACTTTGCAGGCGTTTTGGCTGATCTTGTAAAAGATGGCAAAAGCAACGAGCAAAGTGATGAAATTTTGCTATTTAGCTCATTTTACGAGGGCTAAGCTTGTTTGGCGAGCTAGCACTAATTGGCACCACGGCAAGCGGTAAGAGCGATCTAGCCTTTGAGCTGGCAAAGAAGTTTGGTGGCGTCATTTTAAGCCTTGACTCGCTTGCGCTTTATAAAGAGATAGATATCGCCAGCGCAAAGCCAAAGCCCTGGCAGCTGGAGGCCGTGAGGCACTTTGGGGTGGATGAAATTTGCCCTGATGAGGAATTTAGTGTTGGGGCATTTTTTGAAATTTACAAAAACGCAAAGGAATTTGCGCGCTCGCAAGGCTGCCCGCTCATCATCACAGGAGGCAGTGGCTTTTATCTAAAGGCGATGCTTAGCGGCCTTGCGCCAGACGTGCCAAAATGCGAGCCAAATTTAAGCAACGAGGAAATTTACGAGCTAGCTTTACAAAATGACCCTGAGTTTGCAAGTAAATTTAGCCAAAACGACTCTTATCGCCTAGAAAAATGGTATCAAATTTATAAATTTAGCGGGCAAATCCCAAGCATCTGGCTAAAGCAAAATACCAAAGAGAGCGTAATAAAAGAGCTTGCGATATTTGAAATTTTGTGGGACAAAGAGGAGCTTAGAGCTCGCATCGCAAAGCGGACGAAAAATATGCTAGATGAGGGCTTGCTAGATGAGGCGAAGTTTTTATTTGACAAGTATAAAAGCGAGCCAAAACCCCTAAAATCAATAGGTCTAAAGGAGTGCAAGCAGTTTTTGGAGGGCGAAATTTCAAAAAGCGAGCTAGAAACGCTTATCGCCACGCACACGGCCCAGCTTGCTAAGCGTCAGAGAACCTTTAACCGCTCGCAGTTTGAGAAGAAATTTGTGGGCGACTTGACGCAGACTAGAAGTGAAATTTTGAAATTTTTAAAGGCAAAATTTGAGCTTGGTTAAATTCAGATTGTCTAGGTGGTAAATTTAGTTTAGTAGAGGCGAACAGCTCCAAAAGAAGCCGTTCGATAAATTTATATAGGCATTACCCTGATCTTTGGGCTTAGGCTCTCTTGTAAGACATTTTCTATCGCATAAAGTGTGCCAGTCGAGCCGCTTGAACAGCCTGAGCAAGCGCCAAGATAGCGGATATAAACATCGATATTTTCGCCGTTGTCGTTTCTAATGTCTATGATCTCTAAATTTCCGCCATCCATCATAAGCATCGGGCGGATCTCTTTATCGATGACCGACTCGATCGCTTTTAGCTGGCCAACCATCGTCATGCTCTCAAAGCTAACGTCGCTTAGGGTGTTGTTTGCTTGAGCATTTGCTTGAGCTTCTAGTCTCTCTTGCTCCATCTCAGCCCTAGTATCGCGCAAGATATCAACCAAATAGTAGTCTTTTTTCTCATGTCCGCCAGGTCTAACGCATGATTTGCAAAATGCGCCAGCTTTGGTGTATTGCGTGATCTCCTCAACCGTGTGAAGGTCGTTTAGTCTTATCACCTCTTTGATCGTGCCAAGGCTCACTCTAGCGCACTCGCAAACGATGATCTCATCTTCAAAGTGCTCTGGGTCTATGCCCTTGTAGCTTGCAGCAGCTGCCTTGATAACGTCATACGCCATAACCGAGCAGTGCATCTTTTGAGGTGGCACAGCTGGAGTGTCTGGGTTGTCACGCATAGCTCTTTCGACATCAAGGTTTGTGATCTTAACCGCTTCATCGACCGTTTTACCGATGCAAAGCTCAGCCATTGTATCAGAGCTAGCTATCGCCGTGCCACAGCCAAAGCTTTTAAATTTAGCGTCTATTATCTTGTCAGTTTTCTCATCAACGAGCCAGTAGAGCCTGACCGCATCGCCGCAGCTCTCTGCGCCAAAGTCAGCGATGATAAGTTTTGCGTTTGCTTTTTTGGCGTCCTCTTCGGTTAGTTCGCCCATGAATTTAGGATTATTCATCCTATCTTGCACTACCTTTGAGTATTCATCCCAGATAGAGCCGCCGATTAAGTTATTTTTTGCCATGTTTTTCCTTTAAATTTTATAATCCACTCTTATGCCACTCTGGGGCGTATGCAAATGTGCTTGATATGCCTCTTAGCCTATTTACGGCCTTTGTTATCTGCTCGATCGCATAGTCGATCTCTTCTTCTGTGTTAAACCTAGAAAGTGAGAGTCTAAGTGCGGTGTGAGCTAGCTCTTTGTCAGCGCCGATCGCCTCCATGATAGGGTTGCTCTCAAGCGTCTCACTCGCACAGGCGGAGCCAGTAGAGGCCGCTATGCCAGCTCTGTTTAGATCCCAAAGCATCGCCTCACCCTCGACACCTTTGATAGATGCTAGGATGGTGTTTGGCACGCGCTGCTCTTTTTTGCCAACGACGCTAACGTCAGGAATTTGTAGTAGCGCGTCTTCTAGCTTGTCACGCAAACGACGAACGTGCGAATGCTCGTAATCCATAAATTTATTTGCTAGCTCAAGCGCCTTGCCCATGCCAACGATGCCTGGTACATCAAGCGTACCGCTTCTGCGTCCGCCCATGTGCTCACCGCCGTGAAGCAAGCTGCTTAGTGGCATGCTATTTTTTATAAACAACGCTCCAACGCCCTTTGGTCCGTGAAATTTATGAGCTGAAAAGCTTAGAAAATCAACGTCCAAGTCTTGAACATCTATCTTTATCTTGCCGACTGCTTGCACGGCGTCAGTGTGAAATAAAACGCCGTATTCGTGGGCAACTTTGGCAAGCTCTTTTATAGGAAAGATCATGCCAGTTTCGTTGTTTGCGCTCATTATGGCGACAAGCGCGACGTTTTCGTCCATGACGGCTCTTAGCTGGTCTGGAGTGACGATGCCGTCGCTATTTACGTCTAAAACCGTAAGATCCACGCCATATTTTTCTAGAAATTTACAAGTTGCCAAAATGGCTGGATGCTCGACTGCGGTTGTGATGATGCGTTTTTTCTCGCCAGTTGCTATTTTGTCAAAGTAGATGCCTTTTACAACCCAGTTGTTGCTCTCGGTTGCGCATGAGGTAACGACGATGTCATCGCTATCTTTTGCATTTAGTCCGGTGTAGAGCTGATCTAGTGCTGTTCTTAGCGCTGGGTGGGTTTCTGAGCCAAATTTGTGAAGTGAGTTTGGATTGCCGTATTTTTCGCAAAAAAATGGCTTCATAAGTTCAAAAGCTTCTGGATCAACCATCGTTGTGGCGTTATTGTCTAAATATACTCTCAAATTTAAAACCTTAATTCGGATAAAAAATATCCCTTTTATTTTTGATGGGATATTATAACAAAAAAGTTAAAAGCAAGTTTAAAAAAATGCTTTAGTTTTTTCAATATTTGGCTCATTTTGATAGTAAAAAATATTGAAATTCTTTATCAATATTTGTCAGATACGCCATTTGCGAAATTTCGCCTAAAAGAGCCTATTTTACTCTTAATATTAATTCTTTTTCTTAAGGATTAAAATTTAAACGCGAGATAATTAATCGTAACGTAAATATATCGACAATAAAATAAGCAAAATAAATTTTCTAAAAGGACATAGGATGAAATTTGTTGCAATTATACTTCTACTAATAACAAGCATATTTTTAATAGCTTGCTCTGCAAACCAAGCAAGTAATAATATAAACAACTCTGAACTAGAGAATTTAGCTAGTAAATATGGTGGAGGATATATATTTAATCAAAAATTTGTTGAGGAGATAGAGAAAAGAGAAGCTGAGAGAAAAGAACTAAGTAAAACACTCGGTGACAAGATAAGGTCAAATCCTAGAAAAATAAAACAAGGGGATAAATTTATAACTATATATGATGTGGATATGACTTTAATAAATAAACAACTTCCACGAATTCTCTCTAATGGCAAACCATACTATACACCAACAAGAACTTATGAGAAACAGCCTAAATTATCAAATCAAGATAGACAAAAAATAATAAACTACATAGGTACTGAAAACTATAATAAATTTAAACCTACAATGCTTCCATCTTATTTTTATGTAGATGACAATGATAATGTTGTAGCCATAGCAGTATCTGTTTACTATGCAGTTGGTTATACAAAATATGGTCTTTTTGGTGACGAAGGTAGAGGATTTTCGCTATCTAGAAAAGATATAAAAGATATAAGTGGAAATAACAGATTTTATTTCGATAGTCACAAAAATACTTTTGTTAGGGAAAAATAATGGGAAGTAATAAAATTTCAACAAAAGAACAGATAATCAAATTTAAAGACTATGCTGATATAGCTGACGCTTCTTATGCAATGCTTCATAACATTTTTGAGAATGAAAGAAATAAACTAAACAATAGCTTCAATTAATAAAAAAATTTAACAATCCACAAATAAAACATAATAAATTAATAATATTATAATTTCAAAGACAATAAAATAAGCAAAATAAAATTTCTAAAAGGATATAGGATGAAATTTATAGGCATTATACTTCTACTACTAACAAGCATATTTTTAATAGCTTGCTCTGCAAATCAAGCAAGCAATAATACAAGTAACTCTGAAATAAAAGAGCTTGGTAAAAAATATGGTGGCGTTTATATATTTAACAAGAAATTCTATGATGAGATAAAAAAAAGAGAGGCCGAGAGAAAAGAGTTAAGTAAATCACTTGGTGACAAGATAAGGTCAAATCCTAGGAAAATAAAGCAAGGGGATAAATTTATAACTATATATGATGTCGATATGACATTAGTAAATGAAAAATTACCGCAAATTCTTTCAAATGGTAAACGATATTATACTAGTTGGATAGACTACGAAAGACAAACTAAAAAAACACTACCAAACATAGATATTTTTTATGAAAACAAGATAAAGCACATAACCGGACAAAGGGGATATGAATATGCCACTGTGTTGCCACTATACCTATATATAGATGACAATGAAAAACCTAAATATATAAGCATATCGGTTGGTTATGATTTTGAAGTAACTAAATATGGTCTTTATGGTGATGAAGGTAGAGGTTTTTCTTTATCTAGAAAAGAGACTAGATATGTAAAAGGTGGAAATAAATTTTATATAGAAGATTTAGAAAAATAAATAAAGAGTAGAAAATGAGCCAAATTTCAACCAAAGAACAAATACTTAAATTTAAAGACTACGCTGATATAGCAGACGCAAGTTATGCAATGCTTCACTGGGTAAGTGAGAATGAAAAAAATGGATTAGATGATCTAAATGATAAACCAAACAAAAAGGATATAGAATGAAATTTATAGGCATTATACTTCTACTACTAACAAGCATATTTTTAATAGCTTGCTCTGCAAATCAAGCAAGCAATAAGATAAGTAACTCTGAAATAAAAGAGCTTGGTAAAAAATATGGAGGGGTTTATATATTTAATAAGAAATTCTATGAGGAAATAGAGAAAAGAGAGGCTGAGAGAAAAGAGCTAAGTAAAAAAATGAAAGGTAGAGATTTGGGCGATGGTCTTTACGCTATTGATCCAAAGCCTATTAACGAGAAACTTCCGCGAATTCTCTCAAACGGCAAGCCATACTATACTGACAAAGGCGACTATGCTAGGAAATTTAAAAAACAACCCAAGATAGCACAAGGATATAGCAGTAAAGTAAAAGAATTTATAGGACAAGAGAATTTTAATAAATACCCTCCTAGTATAAATACTGAATATTTTTATATAAACGATAACGATGAAGCTGTACCTATAACAATGGGAGTTTCTTATAGCTATAAAGTAACCAACTATGGATTATATGGTGATGAGGGTAGAGGTTTTAGACTAAAAGATACTGAAACTAGATATGTCATAGATAATAATAAATTCTATTTAGAGAAATAAAAATGAGCCAAATTTCAACCAAAGAACAAATAATAAAATTTAAGGACTACGCTGATATTGCTGACGCAAGCTATGTAATGCTTCACTGGATAAATGAAAACGAGAGAAATGGATTTGACGACCTAAATGATAAACAAAACAAAAAGGATATAGGATGAAATTTATAGGCATTATACTTCTACTACTAACAAGCATATTTTTAATAGCCTGCTCTGCAAACCAAGCAAGCAATAAGATAAGCAACTCTGAACTAGAAAATTTAGCTAGTAAATATGGTGGGGTTTATATATTTAATAAGAAATTCTATGATGAGATAGAAAAACAAGAACAAATAAGGGATAGTAAGAGAAAAGAGATTTTAGAAAGAATAAAGACAATACCTAACAAAAATGAGAGAAATAAGAAAATGAGAGAAATTTTAAAGCTCGAGTTTTACAATAATCCTGAAATGCAGCAAACTCTTTCTAATGGCAAGCCGTACTATACGCGCTGGACAGATTATGAAAATAAGACTGGCAAAAAATCAGTAGTACCTGAAATTTATATTAATAAAATAAAAGAATTTATTGGTACTCAAGATTATAATAAACATAAACCATATATAGATTTGATTAAATTTTATATAGAAAGTGACGGAAGTATAGTGCCTATCGTAATGACAGTTGATTATTATGTTAAAAAGAAAAACTATGGTCTATATGGTGATGAAGGTAGAGGATTTTCTTTAAGTCAAACAACTTTAAAAAACATTAGTGGTGACAATAAATTTATCCTTATAAACAATAAATTTGAAAAAGTGAAATAAATATGAGCCAAATTTCAACCAAAGAACAGATAATAAAATTTAAAGACTACGCAGATATAGCTGACGCAAGCTATGCAATGCTCCACTGGGTAAGTGAGAATGAAAAAAATGGGCTAGATGATCTAAATGATAAACCAAACAAAAAGGATATAGGATGAAATTTATAGGCATTATACTTCTACTACTAACAAGCATATTTTTAATAGCTTGCTCTGCAAATCAAGCAAGCAATAACGCGAGTAACTCTGAAATAAAAGAGCTTGGCAAAAAATATGGAGGGGTTTATATATTTAATAAGAAATTCTATGAGGAAATAGAAAAAAGAGAAAAGGAGAGAAGTTTGTATATGAAGGATTTTTTTAAAAATAGTAAAAGAAATTTTAAAAGAGATGACTTAATCATTATGGATAAAAAACTCCCACAAATTCTTTCTAATGGCAAGCCATACTATACTGACAAAGGAGACTATGCTAGGAAATTTAAAAAACAACCCAAGATAGCACAAGGATATAGCAGTAAAGTAAAAGAATTTATAGGAGAAGAGAATTTTAATAAGTATCCACCTAGCATAAATACTGAATATTTTTATATAAATGATAATGATGAGGCTATACCTATAACAATGGGGGTTTCTTATAGTTTTAAAGTAACTAACTATGGTCTATATGGCGATGAAGGTAGGGGATTTAGACTAAAAGATACAGAAACTAGATATATCATAGATAATAATAAATTCTATTTAGAGAAATAAATATGAGCCAAATTTCAACCAAAGAACAGATAATAAAATTTAAAGACTACGCAGATATAGCAGATGCAAGTTATGCAATGCTCCACTGGGTAAGTGAGAATGAAAAAAACGGCTTAGATGATCTTTATAGCAAGGTTGGCAAAGACAATGCCCCTGAAAACATTGTAAATTCTTACAAAAAGCAGGAGGTAGAGAAGCCTGTATGGAGATATGCAGACGGTATTAGAAAAGGTGATACATTAGAAGAGCTTTCAGAAGAGGCAAGCAATAACGGCAGAAAATTAGGCGATCCTACCGCTTACGCTCTATCTATTGAAGCTCGTTTTAATCAAGATATGGTGATAGAGGTACCGCAGGATAGTGATGAGGATCCAAAAGATAAACCCGATATAAGAACTATTGAAAATAAAGTCCAAAATTTTATTAAAGTAAATAAAACAACCAAAGAGCATAGAATTTTTGTAGGAGAGCCAAATTTCCACCAAATCTCCCTTCGCACAAAAGCCTTTGTCAATCGCTATGAGCTAGTCCATCACATCAAAAATACATCTATCACTGGTTTTAGCTCGACTGTCTTTTATGATAGTAAATTTAATAACTACATCATAGGCTTTAGAGGAACAGAGCTAGGGTTTAAGGACCTAGTATTTACCGATGGCATGATAGCCCTTTTGGGTGCAGGACTAAACCAGATAGCCTCTATGGCTATGCTAAAGAGCGATATGTATGACGCTATAAAAGAGCACAAGGCAAATTCAAACGATACAAGCGAAATTTCTAACCTAGTCTTATCAGGTCACTCACTAGGCGGCCACTTGGCTCAGTCATTTGCCTTTTTATATACCAAAGATGTAAAAGAGCTATATACTTTTAACGCCCCTGGATTTGGCGGTGCATTTGCTAGTTTAGTCACTATATCTTTAAGATTTGTAAGCTTTATAGCTAAGGCAATAATGAAAGGCGTAAGGTGGATAGCAAGACTACTTGACCCAAATGGCTTTGTAGGAAAGATAGCAAGCTCAGTCTTTAACAAGATAAAAAATATGTTTGGCTTTAAAGACGACAAGAGCACACTAAAAGATTGTGTAAATGTAGTTCAAAATAACGAAAAGGCTTGCAAGGAAGTAGGAGATAAAAAGGTAAGCTCTAATATCAACAAATCTAGCAAAGGAAGCTCTGAAGTAGAGATACATCACTGCGATAGCGTCAGACATAAAATTTATGATAAAAATGATGAGGGGCTCTTTGATGCTAGTGATGATAGTGACGAGGATAGCCTTAAAAGAGAGTGGAACCAACTTTATGAGCCAAGCACTTCTGTGATATCTGACCTTGGATTTAGATATGGGCTAGGGGCTGAAAGTTTAGATGGACATTTGGCAGAATATGACTATAAAAATACAAAAAAACTTCATCTTATAAATATACTAGTCGCCTCGCACTTTATGAAACAGATAGTTGAGAGCCTGTACTTGATGGAGTATCTGCTAAGTAATGAAAAAAATGAGGCAAAGATAAAAGACAAAGATGTGCCAGCCGCTCTAGACTATCTAAATGACTATATACAAAGCCTAAGCTTTAACGTCTATTTTTATAAAATTTCTCTAGGCTATCTACCAAAGCTAGGCAGCGAGGATAAAAAAAGGCTTAGCATACTTGAGAGTGTGATATATCCTGTGGCTTTATATGTAAATTCTCTTGGTTTTGAGGATGAAAATGAAGCGCCAAATTTAGAAGACCCTGTAAGCTCGCTCTTGTACTACAAAGAGAAAGATAAATTTGTAGATATGATAGATAGAGAGGAGGTAAAGGCGCTAGATGCTAAAGAGATAGCTAGCAAGGTAAAAAGCGGCGATCTAAATCTTTTCTTTGCTATCTACTCGGTCAGATACTTTATGCTAAGCAAAAAGGCTGATCTGAAGGCATTTAAGGACCGTATGAGCTATATATCTGACTTTTTTAAGATAGCAAGCTCGCATGCAAATTCTAACTCAAACGAAAAAGAGCTAGAGCAGTATATAAACACAAGGCTAGAAATTTATAGAAGTGCTTATGAGCTAAAATTTGAGAGCTTTAAATATGCGGACGATAACAAACACTATGTGGTAATAGCCAAGACAAATACTGATAAGAAGATAACAAGAGGCATAGTGCTAACGCATAACTTTAAGCTAATAGACAATGTGGCAAAAGACGCTAAAAACGATGTGGCAAAAGAGTACCTAAATGTGATAAGGCTAGAGCCAAACGAGCTAATGCATATCAGTGAGGGCAAGGTGGATATACTTTTAAGAGATAAGAGTATATTTGATATCAATCAAGTTGGCTCTGATCTGGATATAGACTTTACAAAGCTAAAAACGCAGGTTTATATCATAGATAAGCCACTAAACACCGCCACTGAGCAATCAGACTATCCACTATACTTTAAAAAAGAAGAGGACGGGGAGGAGTCAAATTCTAACCTACTAAGCTTCAATCATCAGCCAAGGGATGAGGAAAAAGATAAAGGAAGACTAAGTGTTAGCTATAAAAATTCACAGGCTAGCATACTAAACTACTCTTTACTAAACAAGAGCCTAAACATAGATCTAAAACCAACAAACAAAGAGACCAAAGAGTCGCTTGAGCGGGCAAATGAGAGGCTAAATTTAGAAAAGAAAAGTAGTGCGCTAAGTGCTGGCGGCACTGCCTTTGCTAATCCAATAATAGAAGATGACGTGGTAGTTTGCCCACATGGTGGCCATGTGATATTAAAAAGTAGAGCAGGCAAAAGCATAAGATCGGACGATCAAGGTGTGATACTTGATGTTGACTTTATCAACTCACCCATAGTTGGCTGCTCAGCACATAATCCTTGCACAAGGGTAGCATACGTACCAAGAGCGGCTCTTAGTCTAAAAAGTATGAATAACCACTATGCTGTTATGCAAGACCTAGTGTCAGCGTGCCTAAGCAACACTAGCTCACCGCTAAGATGTATCAAAAAAGAAAATAGGATAAAGCTAGCTCATAGTATAGGTAGTCCTGCATCTGAAAACAATAATGCAGCGGTGCTAAATCCAAATTTAAATAGTGCTCACATAAGACTTCATGTAAAATCAGCCCTTAATCAAGCAGACAACCTTGCTGTTTGCATATATAAGCTAAATGATGTGGAGCATAAAAACCAAGAGGGATTTAAAGAGATGGAGCTAAATTTAGATGAGGGTGGTGATGTAAAAGATAAGAAGCTAAAAGAACATCTAAGCTCTCGCTTTAGAGAGGATAAATTTAGTATCTCATCATTTAACTTCAAATACTCGCTCATGGATAAGAATTTCATCTTTATAACACCTAAATATATAGAATCTATTTACAAAAATACAACACTTCCAAAAAGTGGTATAGGATTTTTTCAGTTTGTGGATGATATAAGCGATGAGAGTAACCTTATCTATGTTACACCAAGCAAGGCTAAGACGGTGGATATAAAATTTGCTTGCGGACTTGATAGCAAATATAATGATGATATAAATACAACTAAAACAGTAGTGGTGGCTTAATATGCAAAACAACGAAATAAAAATAACCTACTCTTGCGAAGAGACATTAAAAAAGATGAAAGAGTATATGGCTGATGCAAAGAGCGTAACTCTTTATACGTCTAGTTTTAATTATTTTACGTCAAGAAATACCATGATGGTCAATTCAATACTTAACTTGATAGCTAATTTTTCAAGGCAGGACGGCAAAGAAGCATCAATAGTAACTGATTTTTATATAGATAAAGAGAGCTTTACTGATAGTGATCTTGGCAGAGCAAGAGAATTTGAATATAGGGGTATACCTGTAAAAGTAGTTCATAAAAAGAGTGCGATCGATAAATTTTTTATAAATTTAAAAGAGAAGATAGAGCCTATAAGAAATAAAAAAAATGATGAATATGTGATAGAAGCTGCTCAAGATGAGAAAGAAAGAAACCTATTAAGAAAGCTTGGCGAAAACGAAGAGCCAACAAAAATAACAGGCAAAGCGCCTTTAAGTTTTTATGATATGTTTGATCTTGCGGTTACGTATTATGATGACTGTAAGGATATTATAAGAGATTGTTTAAATACGTTGAAGCAAGATCTGCTAAGTGACGCTAGATCCTTGATCTCTAGTGAGGGACTAGATGGGGCTAAATTTGAAAGAAGCATAGAAGAGTGTTTCGATGAGCTAGACAAAAATTTAAGCAAGCTAAATAATGATAGCGGTCAATTTCTTATAAAACAAGTAGTGCTTTTTATCCTTAGCCTAGCTGATTTGAGTGGCGAAAAAGGGATAGGTAAGATGTTAGCTTCGGCTGGCTCAGGGCTTTATGAATTTATAAAATTAAACCTTAAGTTATATGAATACGAAACCAATAGAGCACTTTATGGAGTATCCTTGCCTATACTTAACTTTTTTGCATCTAGATTTGCTTCTATTATAAATACTATAAATGTAAACTCTAGCTGTAATGTACTAGTATTTAAAAAGGGCAAAGATGATAGGGCTGGATATTTTATAGATATTACTCATCTAGATTTTGGCTATCGTTTTTTTACAAACCCAAATAATCTAAACGAAATGAACTATAATACAGATGAAGGTTGTAGTATCTATGGGTACTTGGATGATACAAGGGTGTTTGACTACACTAAAGCACAAATCGAATATGACGTGGTAAATAAAAATTTAGGCTTTGGCTCTGGCGATGATACTCTTTTTGATAAGCTTAAAAAAGAGATAAAAGGACTAAATGCAAATCTAAATTTTATCTGTGCTACAAATTTCAACTCTGTAAAACTAGCCAATCTAATATCAGATAAATCTGATAAAAACGGCAAATCTACAAATGATGAGATGAACAGCAAGGACTTTTCAAATTTAAACAAAAACTACATCGTTCTTTCAAACTCACCTTTTAGATCAAGCGCTGGGCTAAGAGAAGAGGTTGTAAGCAAGAGCTTAGATCAAGAGATAAAAGATGAGCTAAATAGATCCAGCAAATCCAACCTAGTAAAACAAAAATTCACCGACATAAAGACCCTAGAGCCTGTTAAAGACTATAGTAAATATAGTATAGATATCAACAAAGGCAACAACAAATCAACTCTTGTTTTAAATTTATCCCCATTTGCTAGGATAAGTAAAAGCTACATAGACAACATCAAAGAAAAAGTAGAGGAATATAAAGAACTTGATAATAGTAAAAACATTGAGTATCTCAGTAATCATGATAAATATGAAGAAATTCTCGAAGTAAATGTCGCTCACGTAAATGCTTATGCCAAACAGCCAAATGATATGGAAAAGATTAAGAAGAATGAAGAGACCTATATGAAAAAGGCAATTGCGACTTTCAGGGTTGTTTTTAATAAGGTAAATCATGGTTCTGAGCAAAGAAAATTTATAAAAAAATATAATGATGAATTAGAACTTAACCAGCTAAAACACCAGATATCAAATGCTAAAATAAGCGATGAAAACATCTCGTCTTTACAAGAAGAAATCAGAGAAAAAACAGCTCTTGATCACCCTTATAACTACTCTTTAATAGAAGTACTCTCTCTTGCTGTGGCTTATTTCATAATAACAAAGAGCTTCTCTGGAAATTTGGTCAAGCAAAGTAGCAAATATGATGGAGAGTATATAGAGATATCAGAAGAAAATATAAGAGCTTTACATTTGGGATCTTCAGTAAAGCTAGGCGATAAATCATTGAAGCTATTTTTCTATAAAGATACAGCAAAAAATAGTGGCTTAAAAAGCGGCGAGTATCTATGCATAGAAGATATCGTAAAATATATGGATAAAGCAAAAGTTGACAAAATAACTAGTATAGAAGAGCTTTTGACGGAAAATGATGGTATCGAAGAAGAAGTAGAGACAAAAAAAGAGAGCACTTCAAACGATAAAAATGCTAAGAAAAATGAGAAGATAGATCCAGAACAGATAAAATTTATAGAAGAGCTACTTGATAAACAAGAAAAAGAGATAAAGGCTAACTGGGCTAAAGATAATGCTATCTTGAAAGAGGCGTTAAAAGAGCAAAATCGTACCTATGACGATAGTAGAAATTTGGACAAAGAAGTAACATCTCTTATAGTAAAAACTGCAATAGAAGGTGTCTTTCCTTTGGCAGAATTTGTTAGCGAGGATGGTGTAACTAAGGTATTTGAAAGCCTTAGTTCTTTCATCTTTAGCCCAAATAAAAAAGAATTTAAAAAAGAGTTTCTTGATGAGATTGGTATACTTAATATAGTAAGACAGATGTTTACTGTAAAAGGTACTAAAGACGTAGATAAATTTCTTAAAGAGGCAACAAATTTAAAAGACCGAGTTAAAGCATTGAGAAAATCAAAGAAAAACCTAATAAATATGGCCGTAAACTCAACAAAAATTCGTCTCTTAATAGGCTACTACAATTTAAATTTAATCTGGGATCGTATGACTAGTAGTGGAACTATGAAGCGTGC